>JBBIKK010000043.1:0-26184 GCA_037445475.1 Chloroflexota bacterium | reverse complement strand
GGTCAATTGCCTTATCAGGCAAGCGGCGATCAGGGATGTAGCGGTGACTGAGAGTCGCCGCGGCGATAACCGCCGGGTCGGTGATGCGCACGCCGTGATGGACTTCGTAACGCTCCTTGAGTCCGCGCAGAATGCTGATGGTGTCTTCCACGCTCGGTTCTTCCACCAAAACCGGCTGGAAACGCCGCTCCAGGGCGGGGTCTTTCTCAACGTATTTGCGATACTCGTCGAGGGTGGTCGCGCCAATCAGGTGCAGTTCGCCGCGCGCCAGCATGGGTTTGAGCATGTTGCCCGCGTCCATGCTGCCTTCGGCTTTGCCCGCGCCGACAACGGTGTGCATTTCATCCACAAACAGGATGATTTCGCCCGCCGATTCGGTGATTTCTTTGAGCACGGCTTTCAGCCGCTCCTCGAACTCGCCGCGGTACTTGGCCCCGGCCACCAGCGCGCCCATATCGAGCTGGACGATGCGCTTCTTCTTCAGACCTTCCGGCACGTCTCCGTTGACGATGCGCTGCGCCAGCCCCTCGGCGATGGCAGTCTTGCCCACGCCGGGTTCGCCGATAAGGGCGGGGTTGTTCTTGGTGCGGCGACTGAGAATCTGGATGACGCGCCGAATCTCCTCATCCCGCCCGATGACCGGGTCGAGTTTGCCTTTGCGCGCCAGGTCGGTCAGGTCGCGCCCGTATTTTTCGAGCGCCTGATAGGTGGATTCGGGGTCTTGCGAGGTGACGCGCTGCGAGCCGCGCACACTCTGCAGGGCTTTCAGGATAGCATCTTTGGTCAAACCGTAAGAAGCCAGCCGCTTGCCTTCGATAGAATCGGTCAGCCCCAGCAAAATGTGTTCCGCCGAGACGTATTCATCGCTCATGCCTTTGGCGTAACGCTCGGCAGCGGTCAGCACATCGGCGGCGGCTTGCGAAAGCCCAACCTGCAGGTTCGCGCCCTGAATCTGCGGGCGTTTGGCGAGTTCTTTCTCCAACTCTTCGCGCAGGGCCAGGGTGGAACCGGCCACTTTGGTCACAATCGCCGGGACGACTCCGCCTTCCTGACGAATCAGCGCCAGTTCGAGGTGAATCGGTTCAATCATCTGATGATGGTATTCCTGGGCGATTTGCTGGGCAGCGAAAATCGCCTTTTGTGATTTTTGGGTGAATTTATCGAGGTTCATGGTCGTTCTCCTGTTGCAAAGCATGTGTGGCAGACAGGTCGGAGACCTGTCCCACGCAGTTCAGGGTAGAGTATAGGCGGATTGTGTTGGAGAAAGGTTGGAGGGGAATTGGAGGAATGTTAAAGCACATATTGTACTAAGGATGGTTCCGTCAGCAGGGAGGAAATTACTTTGCCTCTCGCAAGGTAAAAGATGCAGATGCTTTTCGAGCGGAGTTTCAGCCGCGACTTGAAAAAGATACGCCCCTCACCCCCAGCCCATCTCCCGGTGGGAAAGAGGCACAAAATCGTAACTACCTACCTGTCACTGCGAGCGAGCGCAGCGAGCGTGGCAGTCTCCTCGCAAATGCTGGCGATTGCTTCGGGCTGCGCCCTCGCAATGACATACGGTGGCGGGTTTCTTCCCGCTTTTGGCTGCCGATTCCCTTCCCTTTGGGAGCCCCCTTCGGGGATGATAAGGGTCACGGTGAGGGTAGACAATTGCCCAAACTAGCTATTGACGAGAGCGCATAAAAAGTGGACAATTGGACACAAGCACTCTTTTGGAACCGAGCATGGACAAGACCGCACGTCGAAGGCAAGTCATCATCCGGAGAGGCTCCCTGCCCAAAACCCAAAACCAGCCATCAAGACGTATGAGGAGAGTAGCATGATCGCCTTGTGTCTGAGCGGCATTGGAATAGCCTTGTTCTTTGTCTTGCTCAGCCTGTGCCGTCAACAGCCGGCTGCCAAAGCAGAGGAAGGCCATGAAGCCACGCCCGTCTACCTCACGTTTGCCGATAAGCCGGACCGCATCTTGAGTGGAATGGACAGCCTCCTCGAGCAGGCCCGGCAGGTAGGGACGGCCGCCCAACGCTGGCGCTGGGCACCGCTCATCCTTTTTGCCGGCGGCATGGGGTTGATCTGGATTGACGGCCTGTTCGACTTGTTCGGCTATACATCCATCGTTTTTACGAGCGGTGGCATCCTGATCTGGATCGCCGCTTTCGTCATGGCCATCGCTCTGCGAAGAAAGCGCGCTCAGGCCTTCCCGCCCCGTTATCAGGAAGTACGTCAGATGCTGTTCACGTTAAGGGATGATCTGCGTCGCGGCTCCACCTTCCTCGGCCACCTCGACCTGAGCGGCACCATGCTGCCGAGCAAGGTCGCGCGCGAGGCGCACGATTCGCAGAATCGCACCACGCAGTACTTCCGTGACGAGTGGCTGAACCTCAAAGCCAAACTCTATGATGGAAACATCCTGCGCCTATCTGCTATCGAGCGCATCAAGCAACGCAAGTCCTACTGGAAGCGAGGCCGGGTGAGCGGCAAGATGAAACTCAAGCCGGCCAAGCTCAAGGGCATCGATCAGCAACTCAAAGTGCGCATTGCCGTCAATCCGCAGGTATACGGAATCGTCCCCAACGCGCGCTTCCGCGCCGGCCGGAAGATCGGCCACTTCACGATCGCGACCCTCAATACCCAGGGCGGGATCATCGAGACGGTGGCCACATCCTCGATCGAAGAGGTGAAATCCGAGAACATCCTGGAAGTCTTGAAATCCGCCTACTCCCTCCTCAAAAGAAAGGTGGCATAAATGAGCCGCAAGATCATCCCCTTTAGCGTGGCTTTCATCTTGGTGTGTCTGATCATGGCCATCTCGGCTCTCTTTGCCCTCGGCGGCGCGGTGAGCGCCGAAAAGTTCGAGAGCGCCCTCGCCTGGGCACAGCCCTATGCCGGCGCCGAGAGCATGAAGGCCATTGACCTCAGCGGCGATGGACAGGACGACCTCTTCATTCAAAACCCAAGCAACATCACCGTCTTCGATGCAAATGGAAACACGCTCATCAACATCAACTACGACTCACCCAAGACCACCCTGGGCGATCTCAATGGCGATGGCGTGGAGGACATCCTCGTTTACTACGCGGGCGTGCCTGCCGGGCAAGAAACATCCGTGGACGTGATCCTCGAGGGCCAGCCCACCCCAATTGCCAGCGCTCTGAACACCGGCACCCCCAGCCGCATTGCCCTCCTCCGTTTCCCCTCCGGACCCGAAATCGTGCTCGCCGATGAGCGCGGCGGACTCCTGGCCCTCTCCCCCGACGGGCGCACCCTGTGGACAGCGAATCTGGGCTCGGAGGAAGCACGTGGCCTCGACGACGTCCGCATCAACGGCCAGACCTATCTGGCTGTCGCCAACCATGATGGCAACCTGGCCGTCTACGATGAAAACGGGCGGGTGGTGTGGCAAAACAACCCCGGCCCGATCCGCCGCATGCGCGCCTTCGACTTAAACGGCGATGGCACCGGCGAGATCATCACCGGTGGCGAGTTCGGCGACTTCTATATCTGGAACGCTGCCAATGGCGCTCAGCTCTTCCAAAAATCCCTCGGACAGGCAGTGAGCGAAGTTCGCACTGTAGAATTGAACGGCGACCCATCCTCACGTGAAATCGTGGCGGGCGGAAAGGATGGCGGCGTATGGGCGTTCGCGCACAACGGCGATCTGATCTGGGCCGGCTCGATGTCCGACAAAGTCACCGAGATCGCCGGCATAGACGTGGACGGCAACGGTACAGAAGAGGCGCTCGTCGGGGACGATGGCGGCGGCGTAGTCATTTTCACCTCCAACGGCTCACGCTATAACCTCCCCACGCACCCCAGCGGCATCGCCCGAATTGACATTGGCAAGTTCTCCGGGCAGCGCCAGGTCATCATCGCCGATGGCGCCCGGGTGGAGAGAAGCACGCTCCGCTTCCGTTCCCTGCCCGGCTTTGAGTACACCCCCCTGATCGTTGGAGTGGTTGTATCGGCCGTGATTCTGATCATCGCGGCCATCCTGGCCTCCATCCCTCCCAAGCCGGCACTCAAGGCCACCTTCCAGGATAAGAGTCGCGAGAGTCTCGAGGCAGAGCGTCGCATGCTCAAGGAAAGCATTGCCGATGTAGAGCGCCTGCGGCAGTCCGGCGAGGTCAGCGGGGAGGCCTACCTGGCGCGCCTCAAACAACTGCGCGCCGAACTGGCCGAGAATGAGGCTGCCTTCAAGGCCCAGGGCTTCTCCATCAAAGTTGAGACTTTCCAATGCCCAAACTGCGGCGGAACCCTGCAACTTGGCATGGACAGGTGCGATTACTGTGGCCAAGTTATTCTGACGTAGGGCTGTTCCATCGGGAGCCGGGCCCCTTTCGCAGAGGGCGCGGCTTATGAAGCCGCTCCGGCCCTTCTTCTGCAAAATATGACGGTCGCTACGGTCGCGGTCAATCCGAATCCTTTGCAGAACGACAACTCAAGCATGTACAACGTTCTCGTTCCCTCCGCACCCAATCTGTCAATCCAAACGGACTGCACAGGGCTCGGTCGCGACGTCTTATTGACGTGGGATGGCGTCAGCGGTGCGGATGGCTATTACGTCTACCAAAATGGGAATCTCGTTTCCCAGCAACAAAGCACAAGATATGAGCATTACGGTCCGGGCCTGCCAGGCGGTTCAATCACCTATCTCGGCCTATAACTCATACGGCACTTCGGCGCAATCCAAAGTGAGCTCATACTGCCCATGACAAGGCAGCAAATCCAATCCCCGCAATAGAAAGCCACCCCCGGCCTCATATCGTCCCGGCCTGAATTGACCTCAACCAGGCAGGAAGGTATAACAAGGCGAATAGCCCAAGTCCGAACAAGACAAAGCCTGTTATCCTCAGCCATGGTCGACGCACTTTTAAAAACAAGGCTAAACCGCCAGCAGATATTGGGATGAGAGCGAAAGTTTTAATCCGCAATCTCACTTCTTATGAGCGTGAAATCACAAAAAACTTTTGAGCAAGCATCGGAAGTTCACACCTGAGTTCAAAGCCCAGCTGGTTCTCGAAGTTATCAGTGGCGCCAAAAGCGCTGCGGAAATCTGTCGTCAACACAACCTCAAACCCCAGGTGATCTCGGAGTGGAAATCGGCCTTTCTAGAAGATGTTGGCGTGGCTACAAAATTCGCTCCAGCATTGCCGTCAGCGCCCGATAGGAAGGTGCATCGCTGCCAGCTCAAGGGGAGAGCATGAGAGGCTCAGGCAACGTCGTCAAGAAGCGCCCGAGGCCGATCCTTTGCATCCCCGATCCATCCACATGAAGCGAATAAAGCACCATGTCCAGCGCTTCGCCACCCAAATTGTTCACCAGAAGAGCCCGATCGGATAGCCAGGCGAGAGGACAAATCAACAAATGGAAAGGTCAACCACCCGGCAGGGGGCTTTATTCCTCCCCCAATCCGCTGCGCACTGCCCGAGCAATGGCCTCTCCACGCCCCCTCACCCCCAACTTGGCATAGATGTTGCGCAAGTGGTAGCGCACCGTGCGCGTCCCGATGTTCAATTCTACGGCGATCTGCTGGTTATCCCACCCGCGCGCCAGCAAGCGCAACACTTCTCGCTCGCGGGGGCTCAACGCCTCCCCCGCCCAAGCCGCCCCCCCTTTCATCGCCTGTCCGGCCAGGACCTGGGCCACCGCTGGACTCAACCATGGCCGGCCACGCGCCACCGCCCGCACCCCTTCCACAATCGTAGTCGGATCCTCATCCTTCAAAAGGTAACCGCTGGCCCCCGCCTGCAACATTCCCAGGACATTGTCCACCCCTCCATAAGCGGTCAAGACCAGGATCCCGGGCGAGGTCGAACGTGCACGCAACCGGCGAATCACCTGCGCCGCCTTCAGGCCCGGCATGGCAATATCCAGGATGAGCACATCCGGCCTCAGGGCCTCTGCGAGTTGCAACGCCTCATCGCCGCTCACCGCCTCGCCCACCACCTCAATATCCGCATGGCGCGCAAGTTCGTTGCGAATGCCGGAGCGGACAACGGGGTGATCGTCAGCCAACAGCACACGAAGAGGGATTTTCCGCAGAGGCTGTTCGTCCTTAGCCTGGTCCTTCCGCATGGCCGGATTATACACGAGACTCTTGCGCCCTTCACCAAGGTCAGGGGCTCAAAGATCCGCAAACCGGGTCGAGCCTCAGCGAGCCAGGGATAGAAACACATCCTCCAGCGACGGCTCGCCGGGCGCGAGGCGCTCGACAGGCACGCCGCTGGCCTGCAAGGCACGTTGGAGGGCTTTGCCGCCCAGGCCCGGCTGCGTGATGGCGCGCAGATGATCACCGCTCAGAGCGACACGCAACACCTGCGGCGCATGCCGCAACACATCCAGCCCGGCCTGCAAAGAAGGGGTGAACACCTCCCACACCTCACCGGGGATCACCTGACGCTTCAGAGCCAGAGGCGTGTCCATCGCCAACAATTTCCCATCCCGCATGATGCCCACGCGTTCGCAATACTCGGCCTCGTCCATGTAGTGCGTTGTCACCAGAGCCGTCGCCCCCTCATCGGCCAGTTCGTAGATCAAATCCCAAAAGGCGCGCCGCGCCGTGGGGTCCACGCCGCTGGTAGGCTCGTCCAGGAAGAGCAGGGCTGGCTGATGCACCCAGGCAATGGCCAACGCCAGGCGCTGTCGCCAGCCGGTGGAAAGCGAACGCGTCAGCGTGGAGGCATGCTCCTCGAGGCCGAGCCGTTCCAGGGTCCGTTTGATGCGTCCCGCCTCGCGAATCCCGTAGACCCCGCCGTAGAAGGTCAAATTCTCCAGTACGGTCAGATCATCGTACAAGGCAAATTTCTGCGACATGTACCCGGCGCGCGCCCGCACCTCTTCGGATTGATAAAAAGCATCGAAACCCAAGACCCTGGCCTGGCCATCGGAGGGTTTGAGCAAGCCGAGCAACATGCGAATTGTGGTCGTCTTGCCGGAACCGTTGGGGCCAAGATAGCCCACGACCTCGCCGGCGCGAATCTCAAAGTTGACATGATCCACAGCGACGAAATCCCCGAAACGACGCGTGAGATTCTCGGCCACGATCACGGATTCACGCATGGCTGGCCTCGCTCAAGGCAATGAAAACATCTTCGAGCGCGGGTGGGATGGGACGCAGTTCCTCGACGCGTCCACCCGCCTCGCGGACTCTGGACGGGATGCGGCGGCGTACCGCCTCGGCCTTCCCTTGTCTGACGCGCAAATGCAGGCGATCGCCGAAGGCCTGTACGTTTTCTACATCTTGATCCTGATGCGCCGCGCGGCGCAGAACGGATGAAGGCGCACCGCGCAGTTCAAGCACCCGATCCAGCAAGCGAGCACACAGCTCCGAAGGAGTGCCTTCAGCCAGGATGCGCCCCTGTCGCATAAATCCAACGCGATGACAGCGTGAGGCTTCGTCCATGTACGGAGTGGAAAGCAGAACCGCAACCCCCTCGCCTGCGTCTTTTGCATGAACGATGTGGATCAACAATTGCCAGAAATCCTGACGCGTCAGCGGGTCCACGCCGGTGGTGGGCTCGTCGAGCAAAAGCAGGCGCGGGCGCGCCACCAGGGCTGTGGCCAGGCCGAGCTTCTGTTTCATGCCGCCGGAAAGACGGCCGGCGCGACGGTCCTTGAACGCCAGCAGGCCCACGAAATCGAGGATCTCGAGGCTGCGCGGCAACCATTCGTCGGTTCGCAGGCCGCGCACTTCGGCGAAGAAGCGAATGTTCTCAAGGACGGTCAGGTCTTCGTAGAGCGAGAAGCGTTGCGAGAGATACCCTATCTGCGCCCGCGCCTCTTCGGGTTGACGCAGCACATCATGGCCACAGACGGCGATTTCGCCCTGATCGGGCCTCAGGACGCCGGCGATCAGGCGCATGGTGGTCGTCTTGCCGGCTCCATCCGGGCCGACCAGGCCGTAGATCTCGCCCGCTCTGACGCTCAGGCCGACGTCCTGGACAGCGCGCACGGGGCCGAAAGATTTCGTCAGGTGTCTGGCTTCGATCATGGTCGCGTCTGTGGGGTGAGGGGCTGTCACACGTACAAATTGGCTACGGGGTGAAGGTCACGTCGGCCGGCATGCCGATCTTGAGTTTTCCCTGCGGATCGGCCACCCTCAGTTTCACAGCATAGACCGTTGAACTGCGCCCCTCCACGGTCTGGACGTTGCGCGGGGTGAACTCGGCCTGGTCAGAGATAAAGGCCACCTCGGCGCGAAACGTCTCGCCGGGGAACGAATCCACGTTGACCAGCGCCTGCTGCCCGAGGCGAATCTGGCCATAGCGGTCTTCGGGGACGTACACCGTAATGGTCAGCGAGTTCAGGTCTGCCATCTTCATGACGATGGCGCCAGGTTGAACGAATTCACCGGCCTCCACGTTGCGGGTGAGGATCACACCGTCCATTGGAGCGTAGACGGTCAGCTTTTCAATCTGCGTATCCAGCAGGGCCAGGTTGGCCTGCGCCTGAGCCAGGGCGGCCTCGGCCTGCTCAAGAGTCCTGCGGGCCGTGAGCACGGCTGGCGACTCGGCGCCCGTTTTCAAAGAGAGCAGACGCGCGTAGGCAGCATCGTAGCGCTGCTGTGCCACCACCACCCTGCCGCGCGCCAGAAGCACATCCTGGCGACTCTTGCTGGTGAGGAAGGAATCATAGGCGCGCTGGGCGGCCTGCAGTTCATCCAGGGCCTGGTTATATATATCATAGGCGGCGTTCTGCAAGCCGCCCCCCTCTCCTGCTCCGGCCTGATCGGCCTGGGTCTTCACCTGATCGGCGGTCAGGAAGGCCGCCCGCGCCTCCGCCAGGCGCTTTTCAGCCTGCAGGAATTCGGCGTTGTTCATGTCGTTGAGGAGGCGGGTCAGATTCTGGATTGCCTCGTCCCAGGCGGTTTTCGCGGCCTCGACCTCGCGCTGGGCAGCCGCAATCTGCTCGGCCTGGTGAAAGTACCATGCCGGCTGATGAAACTCATCTGGGGCCGAGAAACGCCAGGCGTTGGCGGTGGTTTTCTGCTCCGCGGCGAGGGCGCTCTGCAAAGTTAACTCGAATTGCGTCTGGGCAGCGCTCAGAGCCGCCCTGGCCGAATCGACCTGAGCGGCAGCCAGGGCATGCTGGGCACGCAACAGGCTGTCGTCCAGGCGCAGGAGCACCTCGCCGGCCCTGACGCTCTGGCCCTCAGCCGCCAGAACCTCCCGCACTTTGCCGGCCAGCTCGGGCGAGATATTTACCGTGGTGGCCTCGATCGCGCCGGAGGCTCGGAGCTGGCCATTGGTAGAATTGAACAGAGCACGAATGCCATAATACATCCCCACGGCCAGCAAGAGCAAAAGAAGGATGAGCACCGGAAGAGGAGGGCGTTTGTGTTGCATGGGGGTACTCCTTGGGTAGAATTTCTAGTCGAGGCGCTTGCGGAAGCGTAACGCGGCAGCCAGCATGATCAGCACGCCGAAGATGGCCAGAGCAATGATCTGATCCTGGATCGGTGTCGCGCCAACACCCTTCAGCAGGAGGGCGCGAATCACGATCAGGTAATACCGCAGGGGGAAGAGGTAGGAAACGATCTGAAGAAACTGTGGCATGGCTTCCAGCGGGAAGAAGAAGCCGGAGAGGAAGAGGCTCGGCAGGAGCGTCATCCATACCGTCAGCATGGCTTCCTGTTGGGTGTTGGCCATGGTCGAGGCGAACAGCCCGATTCCCAGGCTGGAAAGCAAGAGCAGGCCCGAAGTACCGATGGTCAACCCCAGGTCGCCGCGCACCGGGACGCCGAACCACCAATGGCCAATGACCAGCACTTCGAACGTATCGAAGAAGGCCAGCACCACATAGGGCAGGATCTTTCCGAGCACCAATTCCCATGGACGAATGGGGGTGACGATCAACTGTTCGATCGTGCCGCGTTCCCGTTCGCGGACGATAGTGGTAGCGGTCAGCATGGTGGTCAGGGCATACAGGATCATGCCGATCACGCCGGGGATCATGAAATAGGCGCTGATCAGATCGGGGTTGTACCAGACCTGGGTGCGCACCTCAAGCGGGGGCTGGGCACTCGCCGCTCGGCCGAGGCGGGCGGCGCTTTCCATCAGGACCTTTGTGGCGTAGGCCTGGCCGATCAAACGGGCGGCGGACAGAGCGGTCGAGCCGCTGGTCGCATCGGAGCCATCGAGGATGATCGAGACCTGGGCCTCTCCGTTCAAAATACGGCGGTCGTAGTCCGGGGGAATGATCAGGGCCGCCCGCACCCTGCCGCTCTCGATCAGGGTTTGTACATCACGTTGTGAACCAATGTCGTAGGCGATCACGAAATAATCGGCGGCACGAAAGGCGTCCAGCAGGGCGCGCGAGGCCGGCGTGCGATTCTGGTCCCACACAGCCAGGGGGATGTTCTTCACGTCGGTGGTCGCGGCGTAGCCCAGCAGGAATAACTGCATAATTGGGATGACCAGTGAGATGATCAGGGTGCGCGGGTCGCGCACAATCTGGATAAATTCCTTGCGAATGATGGAGATCAGGCGCGAATTCATGAGGGCTCCTTCAAGATTCCATGCAAATAAATATCCACAAAGACCTCAAAGCTATTCTTGGGCATGAATTTCGCCAGCGGGGTGTGCCGAATGAACACATCCGTCACATAGTAGGAAAAGAACAGCCCTATGAAGGAACGCATCAACACGGCCGGGTGGATGGGTCGCAGCGTACGATGATGGGCCGCCATTCTCTCAAAAGCAGGCAGGGCCTGGGGAAAGACCTGACGCATGAGTCGGGGAACGTGTTGGCCATTGAATTCCACGATCTCAATGAACATCAACTTGAGGAATTCGGGGCGATTGTTCAGTTCGGCAAGCAGCGCCTGGGCGATGCTGCGCACCCACTCGTCCACGGTTTCGCCCTCCGCTGTGTCCAACAGGGGCAGGATTTGCTGATACGGATGCTTCTCAAAGATGATTGCTTCGAAGATCTCCTGCTTGGAGGCGAAATGGTTGTAAATCCCCCCCAGGGCCAGCCCGGCGTGCTGGGCGATCTGCCGCATGGAGGTAGCATGAAAACCCTGCCGCATGAACAATTCGTAAGCGGCCTCCTGGATAGAACGGCGCGTGTTTTCGCCTTTCGCCATCGTCTTGGACACAGAAATGAACGAACGTTCGTTTCTAATTCTAAGCGCGGCCGAGGACGCTGTCAAGTCCTCGAAGGTTGTCATCTTCCCGGCTCCCGGCGGACTGAAGTCCTCGCCTCAATCCGTAGCGCGGGATTTATCCCGCAACCCAAACTGCCTGCCCTCTCCCAAAAGGAGAGGGTGCCGGCAACCAAAATGAGATTTTGTGACCAGAAGCGAACTGCCAGGCGCGAAACTCTCCACCAGGAGGGTAGAATCTGATCAATGACTGGCCGGCTGCATGGACGCATTGAGCCTCTTCCCACCCTGTTCCATCAAGACGTTCTCGCCTTTCCATAACCCAAGTGGAAAAACAAATGTTCGGATTTGATTTCAGTTTCTTCTGGAGGGCGGCCAATGCGATATTGCACGGCCAATCACCGTACAGTATTGGAGGCTTCTTTTCGCCATATCCATTAGCCCTTTTACTGCTGCCTTTCGCATTCCTGCCTTTTGCAACGGCCTATGGATTGTGGACAGGATTGAAATTGCTGCTGTTGGCAAAATCGGGAAAGCGTTGGGGCTTCATAAAGGCCATTTTGTTCCTTCCTGTAGCCTTCGACCTGTTACAGGGTCAACTGGATTTATTGATCTTCATCCTCGCTATAAGATCGAACTGGCTTGGGGTTGTGATGAGCACCGTGCGTCCACAACTAGCCATCTGGATCGTTCCATTTTCAGCATGGAATTGGTGGAAGTCCAAAAAACACGACCAGTTTTGGAAGGCGGCATCAGGCGCACTCATTTTATATGGGGCCTCGACACTCCTTGAGCCAGACTGGTGGGCGAAATGGTCCAACGCGCCAAAAGTTGCATGGCAATACAACGCACAATCCGCATCCCTGTTTGGCCTGGCAAAAGTGTTGCCTTTCTCCCACACGGCTGTATCCATTGGGATTTCAATCCTCGCCATATTCAGTTTTGTGCTGCTCCGCCCGCGAACCCCACGCGCCTTCTGGCAATGGGTTTCGCTGTTCAATCCAATTGCCAACATATACAGCTTGGCCATCCTGTTCGATCAGGTAGATTGGGCAGTCATCCTCCTCAGTTGGCTGGCACTGCCCCTGTCACAGGCAATGCACACAAACGCCGTTTGGGCATTGCTGCCGTTGTACCTGATCCTGAAAAATCGCTTCGCCCCTGCTTGCGACAAGTCGCGTCAGGGCTGAGACGTAATCGCCTGACTTGATGGCGAAGGCGGCGCAACTTGCCCAATCCGGAGGGGAGAGAGGGAAACGGGGTTGAAAACGCAGGCAAGAGCGAACTGTGGCAGAGGCAGCAGCGGCCAACAACGTTTTGGTGCCTCCGTCCCTTCAACGTGGAAGATGAGATACCTGCTGCGAGGGTATAATCTTCACAATTTCCATGACTCAGGAGATACCCCATGCCCCGCAAAGTCAAAATCATCTTGAACCCCATGGCCGATATGGGCCATGCCTGGCGCGTGGCGCGTGACCTGCGCCCAATCGTGGAGGAGTACGGCCAGGCCGATTGGAGCGGCACGGTCTACCCCACCCATGCCACCGAACTCGCCCGGATGGCTGGCGAGCAGGGGTATGAGAGGGTGGTTGCCATTGGCGGAGACGGGACGGTGCACGAAATCATCAACGGCCTGATGCAACTGCCCGAGGAAAGGCGCCCTGTGCTCGGCGTGGTGCCGGTTGGATCGGGCAACGACTTCTCCCATGCCATTGGTGTGCCAAAACAACCAGACCACGCCTTGGCCCTCGCTCTGCGAGGCACGTCCTCTCCGATCGACGTCGGCCTGATGATCGATGAACATGGGCGCCAGGAGTACTTCGACAACACCCTGGGGGTCGGCTTCGATGCCATCGTGACCATCCGCTCTCATCGACTGCCGCTCGTGCGCGGCTTCCTGATGTACCTGATCGCTGTTCTTCAAACCATTCTCCTGAACCACAATCCGGCTCAAATGCACATCGAGGCCGACGAAGAGCAGTGGGAACAAAGCAGTTTGATGCTCACCCTGTGCAACGGGCCGCGCGAGGGCGGCGGTTTTCTCATCGCGCCGGAAGCCCGGGTTGATGATGGCCTTCTACACTATGCCATGATCCAGAAGATCAACCGCCTGATGATGCTGCGCCTCGTTCCCGAGGTCATGAAAGGCACGCATGGCCGCTTCAAGCAGGTCAGGCTAGGTGCCTGCAAAAAGATAAGCGTCCGCTCCGATCGCCCAATGTACATCCACGCCGACGGAGAGATTGTGACCAGTTTTGGGAGCAACCTGCGGCAGGTCAACTTCCAAATCCTGCCCGGCGCCCTGCGGGTGGTGCGGGGATGAGACGCACCTGCTTCCCGCAGCGCGAGATTTATCCCGCAACCCAAGCGCGACCTCCATACCGCGGCACCGAATCTTTACTATACTATAGCCGTATGGAAAGACATGCCGGACTTCCTGCACTCTCTGCAATATCACGACCTTGGACACTTACACATCGTGGCTGAATTGTGGGGAATGGAACTGCGCGCCCGCGACGCAGAACAGGCAGCCAGGGAACTCGCGGCCTGGCTGCTGGACCCGCAGCGGGTTGCCGAACTCACGGCCTCGCTGCCGGCCCCGGCGCTTTCTGCCCTCCGCGCCCTCGCCCTTCAAGGTGGGCGCATGTTATGGGCCACTTTCACCCGCCGCTTCGGCGACGTTCGCCAGATGGGCCCCGCCAGGCGCGACCGCGAAAAGCCACATCTCCATCCGGCCTCGGCCTCCGAAATCCTGTACTATCGTGCCCTGCTGGCGCGCGCCTTCTTCGATACACCCGCCGGCCCCCAGGAATTCGCCTACATTCCTGATGACCTGTTGCCGCTCTTGCAAACATCTCCCGCCAGCGCACTCCCTCCCCTATTCGGGCGCGCCGCCACCCCCGCCGAGCACGCGCACCCCATCCCCGCCGGCGACCGCATCCTCGATGAGATCACAAGCGCCCTGGTTATGTTGCGCACAGGAGAAGCCAGCGCGCTCCCTCCAAAATTGCTTGCCCTCCTTCATGCCGCCGGCTTTCTATCCGCGGACGCGCTCCAGGCAGAAACGATCAAGTCCTTTCTCGAAAGCCCGCGTCCGTCTGCTCTGGCATGGCTTATCCAGGCCTGGAAGACTTCAGAGATGTTCAATGAGCTGCGGCTCATTCCCTCCCTAACCTTTGAGGGGGGATGGGAGAATCGGCCACGCGCGGCGCGCGAATTTTTGCTCCGTGCGTTGGATGCTCTCCCGCCAGGGCAATGGTGGAGCTTGCAGGCATTCATAGACGACATCAAACAGAAACATCCCGATTTTCAACGCCCGGCAGGGGATTATGATTCATGGTTCATCCGGCGCAAGGCCGATGGAGCCTATCTGCGCGGCTTTGCGACGTGGGATGAGGTAGATGGCGCGCTCATTCGCTTCTTCATCGTTGACATCTTGCACTGGTTGGCGCTGGCCGACCTGGCCGCCCCTCAAGCAGACAAGGGGATCACCGCCTTCCGCCTCGTTTCGCCCGAGACACGCACAACGCCAAATGAAGAAGCAAAAGTGCATCTTTCCGCGCGCGGCCAGATCCGCGTGCCTCGCATGACGCCTCGCCTGGTGCGCTATCAGATCGCCCGCTGCTGCGAACGGGAAGAGGAAGGGCCGGAGGAGTACAAATACAGACTCACCCCCGCCTCCTTGCAGCGGGCCCGGCAACAGGGCATCCAGGTCGAACATCTGCTGACCCTGCTGGCCAAACACAGCCGGGCCGGCGTGCCGCCCTCGCTGGTCAAAGCCCTCCATCGTTGGGAGGCCTATGGCAGCGAGGCGCGGGTGGAGAAGCGAACCCTTTTGCGGGTCAGCCGGCCCGAGGTCCTGGAAGAGTTGCGCAGGTCCAGGGCCAGTCGCTTTTTAGGGGAGAGGCTCAGCCCAACGGTGGTGATCGTCAAGGAAGGGGCGCGCTCGAAGGTCATCGAGGCGTTGATCGAACTGGGCCTGATGGCAGAAGAACGCAAAGACGGCGAATGATACGCTATAATGGACATGCGTCCGGCTATGAATTCAATTTCAAACGGAGTCGCTTATGTCCAAACTCGATTGGCTCGCGCAAGAACTCGCTGCCCTGCAAGAACAGGGCCTGTACAACCGCATCCGCACGATCGGTTCGGGGCAGGGCGCCTGGCTGGTGGTGGATGGGAAAAAGGTGCTCAACTTCTGTTCCAACAATTATCTCGGGCTGGCAAATCACCCGGGCCTGGTGCAGGCCGCGCAGGAGGCGATGAGGAAATACGGCGTGGGACCGGCAGCCGTGCGCACCATTGCCGGCACAACCGACCTGCACGTTGAGCTGGAGAGGCGTCTGGCAAAGTTCAAGGGCGCCGAGGAGGTGATCACATTTCAGTCGGGCTTCAACGCCAATCTGGGCACCATTCCGGCTCTGGTCGGCAAGGAGGACGCCATCTTTTCCGATCGCTTGAATCACGCTTCGATCATTGACGGCTGTCGCCTCTCCGGGGCGCGCATCGTGGCCTACGAACACAACGACCCGGCTGCGCTGGAGCGTGCCATTCAGGAAAACGCCGGCACGTATCGCCGGGCATTGATCGTCAGCGATGGCGTCTTCAGCATGGACGGAGACATTGCGCCCCTGCCCGCCCTAGTGGAAGTGGCGGAGAAGCACAATGTGCTCCTGATGGTGGATGATGCGCATGGGGAAGGCGTTCTGGGAAGAGGCGGGCGCGGCATCGTGGATCACTTCGGCCTGCACGGCAGGGTAGACATCGAAATCGGCACGCTTTCCAAGGCCTTCGGCGTCGTGGGGGGAGTGGTAGCCGGCAACAAAGTCATTATCGAATGGCTGAGGCAGCGCGGGCGGCCATTCCTGTTCTCCTCCGCGGTCACGGCACCGGACGCCGCCGCCTGCCTGGCGGCCATTGACCTGCTGGAGAAATCCAGTGAGTTGGTGGAGCGACTATGGGAGAACACGCGCTACTTCAAGGCCGAGATGAAGCGCCTGGGGTTTGATACCGGCGCCAGCGAGACACCCATTACGCCGATCATGCTGGGCGAAGCGCCGCTGGCCCAGCAATTCAGCCGCGCGTTGTTCGAGAACGGCGTGTTCGCTATGGCAATTGGATACCCCACCGTGCCCAAGGGGAAGGCACGCATTCGCGTGATGATCTCGGCCTCGCACTCGAAGGACGACCTGGATCAAGGGCTAGCCGCCTTTGCCAGAGTGGGCAGGGCGCTGGGAGTCATCCGCTAGCGGTTCCCTGCCCTTATCCATACTCAACCCTTGCAAGCATCATTCCAACCATGAGTCACGAAGAAGCACAACGGGTAAAACAGGCCGCGGCGCTCAGTTCGCTGGTGGCGGCCATCGGCCTGACCACCTTCAAGCTCATCGTCGGCCTGCTCACAAACTCGCTGGGAATCCTGGCCGAGGCCGCGCATTCCGCTCTCGACCTGGCGGCCGCGCTGATGACCTTCTTTGCCGTGCGCGTCTCCGACAAGCCGGCGGATCGAGAACATCCATTCGGACACGGCAAGGTGGAGAATCTCTCGGCGCTTTTCGAGACGCTCCTCCTGCTGGCTACCTCGGCCTGGATCATCAACGAGGCCACCCAGCGGCTGCTGTTCAAGAAAGTGGAGGTGGAGGTGTCCATCTGGTCATTCGTCGTGATGGGCACCTCGATCGTGATCGATTACAATCGCTCCCGTATCCTCTATCGCACCGCCCACGCGTACAACTCTCAGGCGTTGGAGGCCGATGCCCTCCACTTCTCAACCGACATCTGGTCTTCCTCGGTCGTCATCCTCGGCTTGATCGGTGTCACTCTCTCCAAGGTCATGCCGGGCCTGGCCTGGGTTGGGGAGGCGGATGCCGTGGCGGCCATGATCGTGGCCCTGATTGTCGTCTACGTCAGCGCCCGACTGGGACAACGCACCATCCAGGCCCTGCTGGATGCCGCGCCCCCCGGCATGACGGAACAAATTGTGACCAGGGTTGAAAGGATGAAAGGCGTGCACGATTGCCACGCGGTGCGCATCCGCTCCTCGGGCGCACGCTGGTTTGTGGATTTACACGTCACCATGGATGGAACTCGCTCCCTGCACGACACCCATGCCCTGACGGAGAAAATCGAGAAGAGGGTGCAGGAATTGCTCCCCGATTCCGATGTCACCGTCCACGTCGAACCGCTCGAGATGGCCGGGACGTAAAGCCGGCCTGCCGCAGAGGCGCACCCGCAGCCGAAGTCAACCCTGGGGGTTCGTATCGGGAATGTGCGTCTGTTCCCGCCCCAATTCCAGCGATCTCTGATAGGCGGCCCACACAGCGCGTGATATGGCCGTGCGCAATCTTGCTTTTTCAAGATAGTACAACGCCTCCGCCGATGTCCCGCCCGGCGAGGTCACCTGATTGCGCAGGGCAGCGGGATGAAGCCGGGCCTGCTCGTAGAACGCGGCCGAGCCCTTGATGGTCTGTAAGACCAGTTGTTCAGCGATGCGGCGCGGGAGGCCCATGTGCACGCCGGCATCAATCAATGCTTCCATAAAGAGAAAGACGTAAGCGGGCCCGGTGCCGGAAAGAGCCGTGGCCATATCGAGGTAGGTCTCATCCTCCACGAAGATCTCTTCGCCCAGAGCGGTGAGGATGGTGCGTGCCAGTTCGTGCTGCTCATCGCTGACCTCTCTGGAGGTCGTCCAGACCGTAATGCCCTGGCCGATCTGTCCGGGGGTGTTGGGCATGGAACGCACAATGGGTTTATGCTTCAACCCGCTGCGGATCTTCTCGATAGGCGCGCCGGCCACGATGGAGAGCACCAGCGCCTCGGGCGGGATACCCTTGATGCCCTTCATGACCTCGCTGAGGCGCTGTGGCTTGACAGAAAGCACGACCACGTCCGCGCTGCGGGCGGCCGCGGCGTTATCGGTCGTGGCCCCGATGTTGTACTTCCGGCGCAGGTCTTCGCCGCGTTCCGGGCGGGGGCCGGCGACGAGGATGTCTGAGGGAGCAGCCAGTTTCTTGTGCAACAAACCGACGATCATCGCCTCGGCCATCACGCCAGGGCCAATAAAGGCAAATCGCTTTTCGAGCATGGCACTCCTTTGAACAGGCTATGTCCCGCCACGAGCGTTCTTCATTGGAAGTACTGCAAGGCCAGCCTCAATCGCTCCTCCGTATCTTGCGGGGCATCTTTGGGGATGGACTGGATCGCGGTCTGGGCTTCGATCACAGAATAACCCAACGTCGTCAGCGCGGCCAGTACTTCACTATCCACGTCGGACATCAGCGCCACCCTGGTCAGGGCCTCGCTGGGCTTCAGTTTATCGTGCAGGTGAAGCACGATCTTCTGGGCAGTCTTCTTGCCCACGCCGGGGACGCGCGACAGGATATCACTCTCCTCGGCGAAGACGGCGCGCTGCACCGCCTCGATCGTCAGCGCGGACAGCACCGACAACGCCACCTTCGGGCCAACGCCATCCACGCCGAGCAACATGGTGAAGAGTTCACGCTCGGCCTGCGTCTCAAAGCCATAGAGCACCAGCGCATCTTCCCGCACCACGAGGTGGGTGAATAGCATAACGGCCTCGCCGACGCGGAGGCGTTCGCGCAGGGGCACCGGGACGAAGACGCGCAACCCCACCCCTCCTACCTCGACAATCAGGGAATGGTCCTCGACCTGGATGATTTCGCCGCGTAACGTAGCAATCATGGTAGGGTTAGTTTTACCACGAGTCGGGCCAGAGAGGGATCAGTATTTTCAGGCCCGGCCACCTTGCGCATGCAACACCTGCAGGATGAACTCCGCCGTGCGCCTGCCGGACGTTCCATCGGTGAAGGTGACTTCTTGTTCAACAAATCGGCGACGCGCTTGCGAATCGAGAAAGCGGTCTTTCAGGTATAGGTTGAGCACCTGGCGCAGTTGCTCTGCGTTCTCGGCGATGCGCCCGGCCCTGGCGGCGCGAAAGCGCTGGTGGGTGGGCCAGTTGCCGATCTCTTTGAGAGAAAGGGAGAACTTCTTCGGGTGATTCCAGCCATTTGGAGAGTCGATCACCGCGGCGACGATG
This sequence comes from Chloroflexota bacterium, assembly GCA_037445475.1. Taxonomy (GTDB): domain Bacteria; phylum Chloroflexota; class Anaerolineae; order Anaerolineales; family Villigracilaceae; genus Fen-1038. Next base: position 7,024 of record JBBIKK010000043.1, on the reverse strand, counting down.
GGCGTATTGTGCACGGCGGCCTCGACCACCATCGTGGAGTAGACCGTCACGAACACGTCCGAATAGGCCAGCATGGAGGCCTTCTCGTCCATGTCTTCGCCGCCGTAGTAGCCGAGCGAGCCGCCCAGCGGCTTGGGCTGGACAACGTGCACGTGCGGGTATTGCTTCTCCAACTCGAACACGCGGCGGCGTTCTTCGGCGAAGATCTTCGGCCTGTCTTGAAAGTGGCTTGGGTGCAAACGAATCAACAACTGCGAAGGTTCCACCAGCGAGTCGGACGAAACCAACTTTGCCAACGCTTCGATGTTGGGAAAGTTCGGCGCAAAGTGGACGAAACTGCTGGCATACGAAATTAACTTGCGGTTTGGGTCGAGGTTGTGTAGTTTGAAGTATGCCTCGCGCGGCATGAGCCACTGCTTGCGGAAGTACCCGTCATACGAAGGGATGCCGCCGATGTGGACGCGCTGCGGGTCCCAATCCGAGCCGAGGACGAGTTCGTCCTTTTGGAGTTGAGACCAGCAGGTTGCCCATTGCACGTCGGCGCCGGAGATGTTGTACGAAGATGAATTGTCCCAGCCGACGATGACGGTCATATTCGGGATTCCCCGTTGGGCGGATTCGCGCAGGAGGTAGCGGTCCATGCGCCAGCCGGGGGTGGAGGCGATGACCAAGTCGGGCTGATATTTATCGAAGAGGTCAGTGTAGAGTCCGGGGTCGGGGGTGAAGCGATTTTGCATCCGCACGAGGAGTTTGCGCGCCCGGGCGAAATTCCGCAGCAGGAGAATCATCAGCGCAGAGGGAATCCAAATCCCCAGGCGGAACTTCCACGAGTTCTCCGCCCACACTTCCCAGATGTGGCTGTCCATGGCGGCGGTGTTGATGCGGCGCGAGCCGCCGACGCGGCGCAGGTAGGCGAGCAGCCATTGGAATCTTGGCTGAACGTTTTTGGCGTAGTCGCCCGCTTGTTTGAGGCGCAGCCCTTCGAAGGTTAATCCGTGATGCGTAAATCGTGATTTGAGTTGAGGGACGATTTCGTCGTCGGTTAATAGAATGATTTCAATCCCTGCTTTGAGCAATGTCGGGACGACGTCGCTTTGCAGGAAGTAGATGATGGCCATGCCGTGATCGGCGCTAATAAAGATTCTTTTCATGTCCGATGGATTTTATCCTATCTTCAAACCCGCCCGACGATAAACCGTCGGGCTGCTTTCACAAAGTCCGCTCAAGCGAACTAGCCGACTTTAGTCGGCTTCACAGATGCAGCATGGACGTTTACGTCCGTGCGGTGATGGCCATGCCGTGATCGGCGGAGATGAAGATTTTTTGTCATGTAGTCTGATAATCACATAGGCGGGTGGTTTCTTGCTTTGGGTTGATACTGTTTCTAAAAATTGTATCTCACCTTCGACCCCACGCGATACGCTGTCGCTGATGCGGCAGTGTTCAAGCGCTCTTCCAGCGTATGGAACATGCCAATACCAAGACTTATTCTGCGAACACGGTGACGTCCCCTTTCCACCACCACAAATGACTTCGCCAGTTCATCTTCGTCATGCGCCTCAAGCACTTTTTCCAATTCGGCATGAACTTCATCGGCTCACCTCTCATAATTGCATCACCGGTAAATTACGAGTAATACCAATTGAAAATCTTGTTATACACTGCCAGCAACACCTTCTTGAGCGGCGGCAATTCCAGCACGCGCTTTCTAAAGCCTGTTTTTCGCTTTTTACTTTCTTTTCCCGACTCCCCTCTCAAATACCCCAGCGTATTCGACATGTTCATCGCCAGCGGCTCGCTGACCATCAGACGCAGCAAGCCCGCGTCATTCATGCGCTGGTCCAACTGGCGGACCACATGGACAGGTTTGTCCATGTCGAAGGGCAGGAATTGCTGGAGGGTGGATTTGTAGGCGGTGAATTGCCAGTGCGAGGCGCCCGCGAAGGCGATAATCGGTTTAGATGTCACTGCGAGCGCACTTTGCGAGGCAGTCTCCTCATTCGACGGGAGATTGCTTCGTCGCCGCGAAGCGGCTCCTCGCAATGGCACATCATACGTTATTCTCCAGTCTTTCGTCCCTGCATACACTCTCCTGTTCTCTTCCTCAGTCTGCCCAAGTGAGAGATTGAATTCCAGAAACGTTTCCCATGGAATGAACTGCCCCTCCTCGAGAATCGCATTTTTCCGCGCCCAATCGAGCGTGGCGCTGTAAAATTCGGGCGGCGTGCGGAACGGACGCGCCGTGACCATGCCGACGTTCGGATAGGTTTCGAGTAGTTCGACGGATTTTTTCAACCACTGCGGATGGAATAGCACATCGCTGTCCGTGTACGAAATGATCTCCCCCGGCGCACCGCCGAAGATGATGTTCCACGCCCCGCCCTTGCCGAGGTTTTTCTCCGAAAGGATCAGGTACTGAATCCGTCCGGACTCTTTTTCCTGGACGAGGTAATCCCGCACTTCGGCGCACGATCCGTTATCGAAGACCATCAGGTCAAACGGCAGGCCGGGGTCGCGCCGTGCGCTCTCCAGACAGACCTTGAGTACATCCAGGCTCTCGGCATAATAGCCGCTGAGGAAAGGGATGTAATTCAGCACCGCCACGGTGATCCGTTGCGGGCGGGCAACATCTTTGACGAACTTGGCAGGATTTTGACCTTTTCGCATTTTCACCGCGCTCGGCTGGTCGAGCAGGGATGCATGTACGTCGCGCCATGCATCGAGACCAGCCATAATCTGAAACAATTCTTTCCTTGAAACCCGTTGGCCTCGAGGCAGCGGCCACGACCGCCGCCTGCATCTCGACAAGCTCGATATTTCGCTCGAGCAACGAAATTACTTGAGTATTTTTTGAATTCGCTTCTTCCAGCGCTTCGGCCTGGCGATCTCTTCGATCCTATCTTCGGGCAGGAAGAAGAAAATTCTCCGAAGGAACAATTCTAGGCCGCGCAGGAGGCGCAAACGAGTCATCTTCGGGCGGAGAAGGCGGCCATTCACCAGTTGATGGGTGGCATCTAGGATCGTGTAGCGGATGGCCGCCGGCCCACCGGCCAGGCGGATGTTCTCTTCCGTCTCCGGCAGGGCATAATGCGGCTGCCCACCCGGCAGATGGCGATAATCATGATTCTGGTGCACGATCATCACCGAGGGGGTCAGGTCAATGATGGCCCAACCTTCGCGGCGTGCTTTGCAGATCATCCAGTTATCCCAGCCGGCGCGGCCAATGGCAAAGGGCGGCACCTCGCTATAACAGGATGATGGAAAGAGGAAGAAATCAGAGCCGGCAGGGCGATGAAGGGAACCCTGACGATGAACGGCGGACCGCAGACGGTCTTGCCAACCTGCGGTGAAATCAAGGAGATGGGAGATGTCCATGTCCCAGCGCTGGCCAAGCAGGACGAATTTGTCTTTGAGCTGGAGAGTCTGTTTTGCCGCTTCGATGAAATCAGGCATGAGAATAATATCAGCATTGATGATGCAGAGCAAGCCGCTGTTCGAGTTCTCACGCGCCAAGCGGAACATGGACGAGATGAGCGGCGTGCCAATGGCATTGCACTCCACATTCGGGACATGCTTCACGCCAAGTTCACGCGCCGCCTCGACAAGACCCTTCTCCTCACCAAAGAGGAGAACTTCGACATCAGGCAGCAGCGTCCATGATTTGATGGCGTTGTGTTGAATCAGCGCGATGTAGGGATCGGTGAAGGGCTTGGGAGCAGAGAAGAGGGTTATCCGTGGCATCAGTAATCGGTGTTCGGTCCGTCATGGCAAGGAGGGCGTTCTTCCCGGAAAGCAATCCCGGCGTCGTGGAGGAGATTGCTTCGCCGCCTCGGTCTCGATGCGCAAGAACGCTGCTCGACCAGTGACGGCGCGCCATGGCGAGGTTACTTTAATGCGCGCTCATCAATATCCTTGAGCGTCTTGTGCTGAACACCTGCATTGATTTTCATCAAGTCAGGCTCGTTGTGGACGAGGTCAAGCACTTCTTTCCAGGTAAAGTCATCGCGCCCATCGAAGCGAGCATAGACCTGGCGCACAAACTCCAGGTCCTCGGGCGTATCCACCGTCCAACGGTAGTCACCAAAATCGGTGGTGTGGTTCAGCAGGGCCAGGCGGAAGCCGCGCGGCGAAAGCCCAACCTCCATCGTTGGAGAGATCGGCTGCAGTGTGCTCCCTTCATAGAAATACGGCATGACGTGTTCGCGGTGCTGGGGCTCTCCGGCTTCCTTCCAGGCGCGCTCCAACGCGGCGAAGGTGCAGGCTTCAGTATCCAGGCCGATCGGGTAGGTGCGATGCCAGGGGGGCGGGAGGCGATTACAGACAAAGTCGTGCTCACCTTCGAGCAGGGTGTTGACCACTTCATCGATCAACACAGGGTCAATGAGAGGGCAGTCCGCGGTGATGCGAACAACGACCTCGGCGTGCATCCGTTTTGCAGTTTGATAGTAGCGGTCGAGCACATCATAGAGGCTGCCGCGCGTGAAGGGGATGCCGCTGAAGCCACAGTACTCGGCTATGGGATCGTCGGAGGGATGGCGCGTCGTGGCAAAGATCGTCTCGGTAACGGTGGCCGCCCGCGAGGTCCGCGCGAAGACGCGTTGCAACATCGGCTGGCCGGCAATGTCGGCCAGAACCTTGCCCGGCAGGCGCGAGGAACTCATGCGTCCCTGGATGATGGCAATCACGCGTCTCATCTCTGTCCGCTTCCCCTGTGCAGCCGCAGGGTCTGATCGTATGCCGTGAGCAACATGGAAAAATTCCTCCTCCAGTCTGCACGCTCCTCGGCGCGCTGTCGCGCGGCGCGGCGGATCTCGGGCCAGGTCTCGCGCTGAGCGATGAGCGTTGTGAGCCTGGCTGCCAGCGCCTCTGCCTCTCCATCCGGGAACAGCCAGCCATTGATGCCCTCGCGAATCCATTCTCTATTAGCCGGAATGTCCGAAACCAGACACGGCAGGCCGCAGGCCAGGGCTTCCATCAGCGAAACCGAGGAGCCGTCCACATGAGCGGGCGAGATGAAAAGGTGCGCCCGATGATACCAGCGCGGCAGGTCATTCTGTGAGATCTGTCCAGGCATAGAGACGCGTTCCCACACGCCGCCCTCTCGCAGAATGCGATGGATCACCTGTGCTTGCGAGCCGCCCCCAAGGAGCATCAAATGCACATGCGGATCCTGTTGCGCCACGCGCACAAACGCCCTGGCAAGCACATCTACACCATAGCGCGGCTCCCAGGAGCGATTGCAGAATAAAGTAAGGTGATCGGTGTTCAGTGACCAGGGATCGGTGGCGGGTGAAAAGTGTTGGAGGTCCACGCCCCAGGGAAACACGATGGTGCGTTGAGGGTCCATGCCATACCGAATGGCTTTCTGGCGGGTCACCTCGGCATCGCTGGTGAAGAAAGTGGAGTTGCGTAGAACGTAGGAGGTAATCCATTCCATCCAGCGCGATGAATGAGCATCCTCCAGCAAGTCGAAGCCCCAGGACATGGTGAGAATGGGGCGGAAGCCGGAAAGGACGGCAATAAAGGCGCAGGACTGGATGGGGCCGGCATGGATGAGATCGGGCCGGATTCTTCGGACAAGCTGCCGAAAGCCGCCGACCAGGCGCGGCAGGTCACGCCAACGCAATGCTTCGCCGGCATCCGTCCATGGCACCTGCTCGATCTGCGGCGGGAGGGGGCGATCTTCCAATTGACGCGCGCCGCGCTGTAAGCGGACGTAATACACCCGATGTTCCGTGCCAGCCAGAGCGGAGAGGAAGCGATGATCGTGAGGAGTGTAGTCGAGACTGAAGTAGAGGAGTTTCACGCTTATCTACCCAAATCCGTCCAGCGCAATTCTTCGCCGTATTTCAGGTCGCGCAGGGCGCGCGTGCCGATCACGTTGGAAATCTCGTGCGGTTTGATGGCGCCGGGCATGGCCGGGCGGAGGACGTCAATCATGTCACGGGCGAAGACCTCGCCCGCCTTGATGTCGCGGGCGGCACGCAGGCAACGGCGTTGCACGATGGCAGTCTCGCGTTCGTTGCCGGCGATGAATTTATCGGCCGAGCCGAGGGCGCGTTCGAGCTGGCGCGTCTCTTCCACCATGTGCGCCCAGGCCTCGGGATTGAGGGCAAATTTATGGTCGGGGCCTTCGCGGTTGTTATCGTCGGTGAAATGGCGTTCGACGACGCGCGCCCCCAACGCAACCGCCCCCAGCACGGTGGCATTGCCGTGCGTGTGATCGGAAAGCCCCAAGATCACATCGGGGAACATGGTGGCGTAGGTTTTGAGAACGTTGAGATGGATGTGATCGTAATTTTCGGGGCTGGCAGTGTAATTGGTGTTGCATTGCATCAGCACCAGTTGCGGATTGATGGCCAGAATGGCATGGACAGCCCGCTGCACCTCGCCGATGGTGGAGGCGCCAGTCGCCAGGATGACCGGCTTGCCCTTGGAGGCCATGTGTTCGAGGGCCTCGAGCCAATCAATCTCGCCCGAGCCAATCTTGTAAGCGGGGATGTAGGGGTCCACGTATTCGATGGCCTCGTAATCATACGGCGAGGTGAAGTAGTGAATGCCCACTTTCTCGCATTCTTCCTTGAGGATGGGCGTCCACTCAAAGGGGATGGAAGCCTCTTTGTACACTTGAAAGACCGATTTCTTCCAGGCAGCCTGATGGCTGACCTGCCCACCCATGGCCTTGAAGCCGTAGTCCGAGACGATCTTGGGGGCCTGAAAGTTCTGAAACTTGGCGGCCTCGGCGCCGGCCTCTTTCGCCAGGCGGATGAGCTGTTTGGCGCGCTCCAGCGAGCCATCGTGATTGGCGGCAATATCGGCGATGAAATAGGTGGGGTGCTTCAGACCAATTGTCCGATCGGCGATTTTGATCTCCATCTTTGCTCTCCTTTACTCATCGGCAGTAACTTGTCTGCGAACAGAGTCGCTGCAAATCCTGCGGCGAAATGTCGAACACCAGATATTGATAGGCAATTGCCCGAGTGGGCTGAAAGTTATCCCTGAGCCATTTACTGGTCTGGATTTT
>JBBIKK010000042.1:0-26235 GCA_037445475.1 Chloroflexota bacterium | reverse complement strand
CCAGTTTGCTCAGGCGCGGGTCAATCACGGCGAATTTGCGCCCGTTGACGATGGCGTCGGTGGCTTTGGGCACGCGCTGCGGGGGTCCGTAGTTCGAGTCGAACAGGTTCGTGCCGACGTAGATGACAAACTCGCTGTTGGCGGTATCCACCTGCCAGTAGAACTTGTCGCCGCTGTCGAAGGAGGCTTTGGCGGCGTTCCACTTGCTGGACATTTGCTTGCCCGTGAAGTACAGCGACCCCTGGCAGACGGTGGTGTGCCCGTTCATGTTGATGGAGCCGTAGGCTTCTTTCACAAAGCGGTCCACTACGTCTTCGCGCCCGCCCTTCATGCGTCCCCAGACGAACATGAACTGGTTGTTCTTGGGACCCAGGTCGGGGTGTTCGGGGTCAATCAAGGCGTCGAGGTGGTCTTTGAACTTGGTCTGGAATTCCTTGACCAGCGCCTTTTTCTTGTCGGGGTCTTTCTCATCCCAAATTTTCTGCACTTCGGCTTTCATCTCTTTGGAGAGTTCCGCGTCGGTCAGAGCGCGCACGGCACGCAGACCATCCACAGGCCCTTCGCCGAACAGATCGCCGCCTTCGACGATTTCTTCGATGGCTTGCTCGAAGGGGATGGTAATCCACTTGCCTTCGCCGCGCTTGGTGCCGGGCTTGCGCTTCAGCACGCTGACGATGCGGTACGGGTCATACGCGGTTTGGATGCCCGCCTGACCCTTGGGGCAGAGCGCGCCTTCGACGGTCGCCATCTCCTTGACGGGAGTCTCATACGCGGGGTGGGGCCAGAGCGTCCAGGGGCTGTAAGGATTGCCTTCGATCTTGGCGGCGAGACCATCCAAAATTTTGACCTTGATGCCGCAGCCGGTGTTGCACTGCAAACAAACCGTGTAGAGTTGATTCTCGGGCAGGCTTTCGAAGTTGGCTGCGCCTTCCCGCATGGCGCCGGCGATGGCTTTCTGCGCCTGCGGCAGACTGCCGAGGAAAGCCGCCGCCGCGCCGGTTGCGCCGCTCACTTTGAGGAAGTCGCGACGGGAGAGTTGTTGTTTTTTGGAAGTCATGTTACGCCTCCTTGCCCGGTTGATGGAAGAGTTTCAACACATCGCTTCCGATCAGGAAGCCAAGCACGGCGATCCCGATTGTGCCGGAGGTCACCGCCCATTCCATCAGGCTGGGGAAGTAATCGAACGAAAGGTGCGGGCCGCTGAAGGCCGAGGTCAGCGCGCTCAGTTCGGGCACGGTCAGCGCCGGGAAGATGATCAGGCCGCGGGCGAAGGCATAACCGATCAATACCAGCAGACCCATCCAACCGGCCCAGCCGTTATGTCTGGCAAATTTTGGCTGGCTGAGGAAGATGAGTGGGATGAGCGAGCCGATCAGCAGCTGGGCGATCCAAAACGCCCACCAGTAGCGTCCAAACAGCACCTGACGGATGGCTGCCACGTTCATCGGCACGTTGCCGTACATGCTCTGGGAGTAATCGGCCCAGATGAAGTAGAGTTTGACCACCAGGAGGACAACGGTGACCAGGCTGAGGATCCACAACTGCTGCGGACGATGCGGGTCGTCGCGCGAACCGAAGAGGCCGAGCGCCACGAGCATCATCGCCGCCCCCGAGGCCAGCGAGAAGACCGGGAACTGCACCGGGAACAGGCCGATGTGCCAGAAGGGGCGCGAGGCATTCACGCCGAGCAGGGCGCCCACCGCGCCGGAGATGAACAGCGAGAGCAGCAGTCCGATTGCCATGATGATTTTCAAGGCGCGGCGGCCAGGCTTGCGAATCTCCAGAATGAGGGCGACCAGCGTCAACAGCCCGAAGAGGGTGTAGCCCCAGACCATCTGGAAGAGCAGCGAGAAGGGATTGCCCTGCAGGTACACTTTCCAGACGCGCTCCAGATGGCCGAGGTCGAGCCAGATGGAGAGCAGCGCCGCCGCCAGGCTGGCCAGCGAGCCCCACAAGGCAACTTTGCCGATGCCTTTGAAGACGGGGATGCCAAACAGCAGGTCGAGTGTGGCGATCATGAAGCCGCCCGCGGCGGTGCCGGCGAAGAAGAGGTACATGGTTACCCACAATCCCCACACCACGTAGGAGCCGTAATTGGCGTTGGTGTGGCCGAAGACGAACCGATCGTAGAAGCCCCATATCCCAAATAACAAGGCAAGCGCTCCAAAGGCATAAGTCAGTTTCTTGAGCATGGCGACCTCCTAAGCCAGATAGTAGACGCGCGGCTCGGTGCCCAGGTCTTCTTTAAGCCGCATGACGTTTGGGCTGGCAATCAACTCGCTGACCAGCGAATCGGGGTCGTTGGCATCGCCGAAGAAGGTGGCGCGCCCGATGCAAGTCGTTGTGCAGGCCGGCAGAATGCCGTCCTGGATGCGGTGCAGGCAGAAGTGGCACTTACGGACGTTACCGACGGGCGATTCGTGGATGCTGTTGCGCCTCCAGTTCTCGCCGTATTCCTGGCTGGTGTGTTCGTAGGCACCCGCCGTTTTCCCGCCGATGGTGACGCCATCGAGAACCGGCAACGGCTCGGCGTAGGTCAGGCCGAAGTCGAAGGTGCGCGCCGCGTAGGGGCAGGCGGCTATGCAGGCGCGGCAGCCGATGCACTGATCGTAGTCGACCACCACCACGCCCTCCTCGTTTTTATAGGTGGCGTAGACCGGGCAGACCGGGGTGCAGGGCGGGTTGTCGCACTGCATGCACGGGCGCGGCAGGAATTTCATAGTCACGTTGGGGTACGTGCCGAATTCCTGCTGCAAGACCGGGCGATAGACCACGCCCGGCGGTAGCTTGTTTTCGGCCACACAGGCAATGGTACAGGCGTTGCAGCCCACGCATTTGCGCAGGTCAATCACCATCACCCAGCGCCGTTCCGAGGCGGGCTTTTCGAGGGCGCGCTTCAGTTCGCGTTCCATGCGAACCAGTACGTCCTCTTTTGCCAGTGGGTCATCGGCGGGCGCGGCAGAGATTTCCAGTCCCTCCGCCACCGGCGCCACCAGCCCGGCAAAGACCTCGGAAGCATACTTTTCGAGCAAGGTTGCTTCTGTCATCATGCTTCTCCTTGTGAGAATCGAGTTTCGGAGGAACCCCGAAAAGTTCACCGATATTTTCTCTTTTTTGAGAGCGGCCGAAAAGCGGGAAAAACCCGCCAGATTTTGGCGGGCTGTCGGGGAAATCCCTACAGGCGAGGGAAGAATGTCACGTTTCCTACCCCTGAGCTCCGGCGATGAGCAAGACGCCCCGAAAGTTGCCACGAATATTTTGAGACTCAAAACGAGGGATAAACCAAACGGGCGGTTAAATTCAACCAATTTCCATCCAGTTTATCTGCTTCTTGACGCTTGATTTTGAGGGTGATAACATTGCTTGCAGTTCAATACGGAGAGGAGCGAGAATATGGCCCAGAAGCCGACCGCACCGAGGTACACGGGTGACATTGCCGAGCAGCACATTGACCTTGCTCGTGAGTACACGGCCGAGACGCAGGAGATCGTCTTCTCCGATGAACAGCACGCCGTCTGGGCGGACCTGTTCGCCGGAATTCACCAGCCTTATTTGCTGGAACACATCTGCCGCGAATTCAAAAAGGGATTGGAATTGCTACAACTCGATCCGCATCGCATCCCCACGGTCAAACACCTCAACGAACGCATCGCGCCGCGCACCGGCTGGCGGATCGAACGCACCGTCGTCCGTTACACGCCCGCCGATGACTGGTACGCGAAGTTTGCCAGACGCATTTTCCTCATCACCGATTACCTGCGCACCCGCGATCAGATGGAGTTCACGCCGGAGCCGGATATGTTCCACGACATCTTTGGCCACCTGCCTTTCCTGACCCAGGAGTTCTACGCGCGCATCGAGGACGGGTTTGCCCCCGCCTATCACAAGGCGACGCCGGACGAAAAGGAAGTCATCAAACGCCTGGCCTGGTACAGCACCGAGTTCGGGTTGGTGGTTGAGGACAACCGTTTCAAAGTGTTCGGCGCCGGGATCATTTCCGGGCGCAAGGAATTGACGCGCACGATCATGGAGTTCTACCGCCTCGGGCGCGACAATGTGATTGATTACACCCGCCCGATCTTCCCCCAACTTCAGGCGCATTTCCTTGCCAGCAAGAGCAATCTCTACCGCATCATAGATGGGGTGAACTCGCTTCATCAGAAAGGACAAATGTCTTCCGCCGACCAGGGATGGAATGTCGTTCTTTCGCTCTATCGGAATCTGGGCATTGCTCAAGAGGGCCTGTTTGGCGGCGAAGTCATCATCGCCCCGTTCGACGTGGAGACGATTGCCCGCATTCCGAAAACCGTCTATGCCTTCAATCCCATGCTCTTCGTGTGCGAATCGCTCGAACAGATGGACGCCTTGCTCGATTCATACCTGAAGCCTATCGCGCTGAGGGATTGAGGACGATCCGATTGAGGGATTGATGAAACGTAATTACCTGCCCTGCGATTGCCGCACGGCTGTCGAAATGGTCGTATAGCCTGATAGTCTTGATAGCCTGGAGTCTGATAGGCGGAGGAGGGGCGGGCGGTGGACAGGGCAATCGGCGCAGGGCGACTTCGTGAAAGCAGCCCGCAACCCGAGTCGGGCGGAAGCGCCAGATGGATGGCGGGTCGTTACGATGAAACCCACACCGGCACAGAGATGCGGAGTCGCGGAGAATGCAGGACGGGCTTCATCCCCTCCGGCCATCCTGCTAGGGCGGCGGCAACACGTCCCACGGGTTGACGCGGGTGGTGGCCGTCAGCACTTCGAAGTGCAAGTGGGCCCCGCTCGATCGTCCGGTGCTGCCGATCGCGCCAATGGCCTGACCCTGATTGACGCTCTGTCCGCATCCCACGTAAATCTCGCTCAAGTGGGCGTACAGGGTTTGAAAGCCGTTGCCGTGATCGATCATCACCATGTTGCCATAGCCGTATGTGTTCCAGCCGGCATATACAATTACGCCGCTGTCTGCGGCATAAGCGCCCTCGCCCAAGTTGCCCGCCAGGTCAACGCCCAGATGGTTGGTCTTTGTGGAGTAATCGTAACCGGAGCGGATGTGCTTGGCCGTTGGCCACACGAACGTGCCGGTGCCGATCGCCCCTCCTGTAATCGGATCGCAGTAGCCGGGGCCGAGCACGCGCGCCGAGGCCGGGTTGGTGCGCGTGACGCCCAGCGGCACCGAGCCCGGCTGGTGATACTGGTACACCCCACCGGGGATGATCAGCCAGGTGCCCGGCGGGATGTTGGCGTTGGCGAAATCCCCCACCGCGGTCGGATCGATCTTGTTGAGCGGGTAGTTGATGATGTCTTCCGCTTTCACCTGAAAGTAAGCCGCCCACTGTCCGAAGGGAATGCCCCCCAGCCATTCCCAGTACACTCCATCCACCGGCAGAATCTTCAATTCCTGGCCCGGGAACAAATTGTGCGGGTTGTCTTGAAGGAGACCGAAATTGGCGGCGAAGATCGTCTGCGGCTGAAGGCCAAACTTGTCCGCAATTCCGGAGACCGTGTCGCCGGGCTGCACCGTGTAGGTGATGATCTCCTTGCGCGGTCGGGTGGGAATGTTGGTGTGAAGATTGGCCTGGCGCAGGATGCCTTCCGAGAACCACGCCTCCGGGAGAGCGGAGGTGGAAAGCGGTGCAGTCTGCGCGCTGGCTGTGGGTTGAGGCTGGCCGCTTCCCTGGGCCTGAGCGCCCGGCTGATGAATGTACACCTGAAGCAGCCAGATGATCGTCAGGAGTGCCAGACCGGAAAGAAGATGCGTGGCGGCCCGCAAGAGGGATTCGCCCAGGCCCATCTGCAACAGGCGTTGCATCCAGCGCAAGAGAGGCGTGGCTGAAATGGGCTGAGCTGCTGGATCTGGAGGCCGCTCTTCCTCCCCTCTTGGAGCCAGAGGGCTATCGTTGAAATTTTCAGGCATTCGTTCTCCGGCGCGGCATGATAACATGCGTTGAATCGAGCGTCAAGCGGGTCCATCCAACGCTCACCCGGCGTTAACCCTTCAGTCCCGCGAGACAGGCGTGAGGCACTCCTGCCGGTCGTTCGCCGGGTTGTTCACCAGGTTCGAGACCGGGTACATCTCCATCTGTTCTGCTGGGAAGGGCCGGAGGAGCCGTTTCAACCGTTCAGGCGTCTGGGGAGTTGGGTCCAGCCATGCCTCGTAATCCTCGCGGGGGAGGATAACGGGCATGCGGTTGTGCAGCGCGGCCAGCCATTCGTTGGGAGCAGTGGTAATGATGGTGCAACTGCGCACCACAGAGCCATCAGCGGCGCGCCATTCCTCCCACAATCCTGCAAAGGCAAACGGCGCGCCGTTTTTCAGGTGAATGAAATAGGGGATTTTGGCCTTCGTCCCGGGCCGGGCAGCCCATTCATAAAATCCATTGGCCGGGATCAGGCAGCGCCTGTACTTGAATGCGCCGCGAAAGGCCGGCTTCTCGGCCAGGCTCTCGCCGCGGGCGTTGATCAGACGACTGGCAAGCGATGGGTCTTTCGCCCACGATGGAATCAGCCCCCACAGGAAGAAATCGGCCTGCTGCAAGCCGTCGTTGGGAAGGGCCAGCACGGGCTGGGTTGGAGCGATGTTGTAGCGCGGGGCATATGCGGCCGGGAAAGTAAAGCCGGCGAAGGCTCTTTCCAGCTCGTCTGCGCTCACGCTGAGCGTAAATCGTCCACACATCATGACCTCAATGTTCGATAGTCGCCCTCGCGCTGCGTCACGCCGAGCGCGTCCAGATGCTCCAACAGGGCCTGGGCGTACTTGCGGCTGGTTTGAAACAGATCCCGCACCTCAGCCAGCGTAATCCGGCCTTTCTGTCGAAGAGCGGAGCGAATGGCGGCCAGCATGGAATCATAATCCTCTTTGCGGAAGACAATTTCATCAGAAACAGGCATCAGCGTTCCCATTTCAATCAGGGCGTTGAAGATTTCCTCTCCGACCTCGGCTTTGCACTCTTTGATTCCGGGCGGGCTGTAGGGATTCTGCCTGAACTTTCGCATCAGCGCCTCGACCATGGCCTGCTCTCTCGCCTCGAAGCGGAGACTGTGCCCGGACCTGGCTACCCACCTCTCGCCGAGCGTGAGCCGATTCTCGGTGCTCAGTCTGTGGAGCACAGCGTTGAACAGGCGCGGAGGCAGGTCGAGTTTGCTCTTCAGTTCCTGGCGCGGCATCCCGCGTCGCAGTGGGAAAGACTCGTGATAGGCCTCCACAGTGCGCACTGCTTTCTGGCGCAGTTCCTGCCAGGTGGTGTTGGGCATTACCAGCCGCTCGCTCTCTGGCGAGAGCGGGCCTTCTTCGAGGGCGATCAGTTGTTCGCGTTCGAGCAGCTCGCGCAGGGCCTGCGAGGCGGAGGCGGCCTCCAGGCGCGAGCGGGCAACCACATCCTTCACGCTCGCCGCGCCGAGGGCTAGCGCCGCCGCCAGCAGCACCTCGGAGGGCGAGCCGTGCGCCAGAGAGGTCAGCGTTTGCAAGACCTTCTCGTCGAAGCGCTTGTAGCGCCCTTTGGGCTGGGCCTCCACGACGACGCCCCCGCCCAGGGTCTCGGCCGGGGAGGGGCGGCGCAGGATGAAGCGGTCGCCGCGCACCGCCACGATCGGCTCGCGCAGTTCGAGTTGTGCCCAGCCCTGGGCTGCAGGCGCCAGTTCCTCGGCCCCCAGCAGGCGTACCCGGGCCATGACCTCACATGTGCCGAGGAAGCACTTGACCTCACTGCCGTGTTTCAGAGCCGCGGTCGCCTCTTTGAGCAGGCGCACTTGCACGTCCAGGCGGCGCGTGGCGGAATACTGGTTGGGCAAAGTGAGCACATGGCCGCGTCGCACCTGATCCGCGGCGAGGCCGGCAAGGTTGACCGCCGTGCGCGCGCCGGGCAGGGCACGTTCCTCTTTCTTTTTGTGGGTTTGCAGGCCGCGAATCCGTCCCCTCAGGCCAGGCGGCAGAATCTGGACCTCGTCCCCCAGTTGCAGGTGTCCGTCGAGAAGCGTTCCGGTGACGATTGTGCCGAATCCGCTCAGAGTGAAGACGCGATCGATGGGCAGGCGCGGCCGGCCCAGGTCCGCACGGGGGGCGGTGTGCTGCAACACCTTGGTCAGGGCTGCCACCAGCTCGTCGAGGCCGCGACGCGTGCGGGCGGAGACGCGCACGATGGGTGCCTCGCGCCACATCGTATCGCGCGTGATGCGGCGCACGTCCGCTTCCAGCAACTCGAACCAGTGGGCATCCGAGATCAAATCGACCTTGGAAAGAACAATCACGCCGGCCGGAACCTGAAGCAGGTCCAGGATGGCAAGATGTTCCCGCGTCTGGGGCATCACCCCTTCATCGGCCGCGATGACCAACAAGGCTGCGTCAATCCCTCCCACGCCTGCCAGCATGTTTTCGATGAAATCGCGGTGCCCCGGCACGTCTACGATGCCGACTTCCTCTCCATTGGGCAACGTGAACCAGGCAAAGCCGAGGTCGATCGTCATCTGGCGTGCCTGCTCTTCCTTCAAACGATCGGGATGGATGCCGCTCAGGGCCTCCACCAGCGTGGATTTGCCGTGATCCACATGGCCGGCTGTGCCAATCACACGCATACATTCCATCCAGGGAAGGGAGAGAACCGGGCCGCTCAGTGGACTGCTCTCTTCGCCCTGGTTTTCTGGTGGCCCATGATGCGCTCGTATGCCGCCACCCAATCCCCAACGATGTTCATGAGTTCCTGGAGTTGCTTTTCTGTGGTCTCGGTGGTCTGGTGCAGTTGGTCGTGCAGGGTCTGGCCGGCATCGTTCAGGGCGACGAGCGACTGTTCCATCTTATCCAGGCGCTTGCGCGCCTCGCGCAGGGTCTCTTCCTGGCCAAGCGAGAAGTTCGTCCACTGCTTCTGCTCTTCGGCTTTGAAGGCGGCCCACTCCTGGCGGAAACGATCTTCGGCCAGGCGCTGCACCTCGCTGATCTCGGCGATGCGCTTTTCCAACTTCTGATTGAGTTCTGCATAGGTATCTTGAGCGTGTCTGGCGGCCCGAACGGCTTCATCGAGGGCGGCCGCCTGCGCTTCGATGGTTTCCGCCTGCTTCTTGAAGGCCTCGTACTTCTCGCGCCAATCCCGCCAGGCTCGGTCGCGCTCGGCCTGAGCGGCCATTTGTTCTTGCAGGAAGGAGGCGTGCGCCTCCTGACGCGCGGCCTCGCCCTGCACCAGTTCGTTGAGGCGGTTCTCCAGGTTGCGCAGATTGTCGGCATGCAGAACGCTCTTCTCGCGCATCTCGTCCAGGCGTTTGCGGACGGCGGTGAACTCGCCCTGCAGGTCGGTCAGGCGCTTCGTGTTCTGGCGCTGAGATTCCTCCACCATGCGGTGCGTCTCAAGAAGTTCCTTGTTTTTCTGCACCACTCCTTCGACCTCGGCGCGCATATCCTGCACGGCAAGGTTCAGGCGTTGCTGTTCGAGGATGCGCTCACGGAACTTGCGCTCGATTTCCTGCGGGCCAACCGTATCCATGAGTTTCGTCAGGGTCTGCCGGAGTTCCGAGATCTCGGCGCGATGGAGTGTGGCTGCATCCTGTTCCCGTTTGAGGGCGCGTTTCTCGGCCGCCTCGAGCGCTTTGCTGACCTCGCTGCGATGCCTGGTCATGATCTGATCGAATTGATCGAGGCGCGCCGCTGCCGTGCTCAGGTCGCCCAGTTCCTTCGTCAGGTCTCTGACGAGTTGATTCAAGGCGTTGACGCTGGTCTCGAGGGAGGTCAGGCGGCTCCCCAAATCCTCTATGGAAAGTTTGTTTTTCCTCTGCTGTTCGTCAAGCCATTCCAGGCGCTGTACGATTTGCTCAAATTCCATGCCAGCCTCCGAAGCGTGGCTCGATTATAGCATGCCCATGCCGTCCTGGTCGTGCACTGGGCCGATCGGGAACGGAAACATGGCGGCCAGCATTCCGATTATCTGTGAGCGAACAGACGGCAGGGCCCTCAACGCCCCAGGTGTGGAAACAACAGCGGCAACCGGCCCACGATCGGGAGCGCAGCCTGAGGGAAGACCCCAAGGAGAAGCAGGCTCAGAGCGCCGAAGGCCAGCAGAGCGCGTTGAGGCAGGCTTTCTTCAGAGGTCCATGCGATCTCCGGCTGAGCCCTCACCAGAACGGCCAGCATGCGCGTCGCCCCAACCAGAAGACCCAACAAGCCCACCAGGAACCAGACGGCCTGGCCTGGTGATTGACGGGCCAGCTCCTGCCATAGAGCCAAACGGGGCGGAAAGCCTGCCAGGAGGGGGAAACCAGCCGACGAAAGGACTGCCATTTCCAAACCCAGCGAGGCGAAGGGATAGATGCGCCCCAGCCCCTGCATCGAACCAAAGCGCAGTGTCCTGTCCCGCCCTCCCAGAATGGAGAGGGAGAGCGCCCACAGGGCCGTGGTTAGCCCGCGTGGGATGAGAAACAGAAAGACCAGGTCGCTGCCGATTTGCATGACCAGGCTGAGGGAAAGCAGAAAGAAGCCGGTCTCTGCCATCACCAGATAGCCCATGATCCGCCCGAAGTGGCGCTCGAACGCCGACCACAAGCCGGCCGAGACCAGCATGATCAACCCCAACACGCGCAGACCGTCCATGACCTGGGACGACGAGCGCAGCCAGGCGTAACGATCCAGAAAACTCATCCCGAAGAGGCCGGCCAGAGTGGGAAGGATCCAGAGCAGGAAGCCG
This sequence comes from Chloroflexota bacterium, assembly GCA_037445475.1. Taxonomy (GTDB): domain Bacteria; phylum Chloroflexota; class Anaerolineae; order Anaerolineales; family Villigracilaceae; genus Fen-1038. The sequence goes on along the minus strand of JBBIKK010000042.1, from coordinate 15,577 downwards.
GCCGCATAGGGCGAACTTTCCTCCAGCACTTGAGGCATCCAACTGTGGAGCGGAAAAATCGCCAGCAGGAAAGCAAATCCAATGGCCAGCAGGGACATGGCCTGGATTGTCAGGGCGAGGTCGGCGGGACTGGCCTCCACCCCTGGCAGCAGCCAGCCGACAAAGAGCAGGAATGGCATGCTCAACGTCTGATATACCAGGAAGCGCAACACGCCTCGCCCGGCTCTTTGCTCCGGCGGCGAGAGCATGGGCACGGCAGCCAGCACGGCGATCTCGATCAACAGCGCCGCAAACAGGAACGGCTGGACGGTAATCGAGGCCACCAGCAGCCCGGTGACGATCAGCCCCAGCGGCACGACGTGCATGACCCCATCCACGATGGCGGCGCCGAAGAACCAGAACGCGCATAGACCAAAGACGATGGCCAGCCAGGGTGCGGCGGCAGCCGGAAGCACGAAACTTCGCCCGAGGACAAAGGTCGTGGAGGCGATCTTCAAGGAGAACGGCCCGAAGCGCATGGCCACATCAATGGGGATCAGGAGGGCCACTCCGCTCAAGAACAGGCAGGCGAAGCCACCCAGAACGCCCACCGCCCGCCAGCGCGGGAAGAGCATGGCCCCACCCCCCAGCATGAGCGGGAACAGAATCCACAGGAACGGCGCGCTCACTGCACCTCCCAGGAAGTGAGCAGGTAGGCACCGACCAGGGCCAGACTCAGGTGGATGGCCGCGAGCAGGGCGGCCACCAGAACCGAACTCTCTACAGCCGCGTACAGAATCTCGAAGCCGGTCAGGATCGTCATTAGGCCCAGAATCACGGCTGTGACTTGTGAGCTCATACTGATCTGTAACAGACCGAGGCCGCACAGCAGAATCCCCCCCGTCACCACCGGCAACCCCATGCCCGGGAAGGTGCTTTCCAGGCGCGGCGCCGCCGAGGCAGTCAACACGAGGATCGTCCCGATCAGAAATAATCGAAAAGCCCGGTTCTCCTCTCCTGGGCTTTCGCGGAGGGCCTCGTGGGGAAGGGCCTGCTCGCTGAATGTGATGGCCAGCGTGGCCGTCGCCATCCAGCCCGCGACCAGTTTTGCTGCCGCCAGACCCAATGACCAGTGTTGCCCGACCAGCCAGGCCGCGCTCAGGTATTGTGCCGCCAGCAGCCCCACCTGCCAGCGCCATGTGCGGCGGAGCAGCAGGCCGCCGGAAGTGACCAGGAGCATCCCCGCCGCGATCCAGGAGAGGCCGGTGACGATCATCGCGGTGTCCTTTGTGTTAACAGAGAGACGAGGAGCACCAGGAATAACAAGGCCCACATCAGGCCGCCTTCGCCCTCGAGCACATCCGAAACTCCCCGCCCCAGGCGCGCCACTCCGTGATAGAAAGCCCACATGTTCCGATACACCCGCTCCAGCCGCGAAGCACGCGGGGGCTGAACCCAATGCGCGCGCGGAGGATTGAGCAGAGGAAAGCGCGGCGTGGCCCACACCAGCCCAAGGGTCAGGAGTGAGACGGTCAGGCCGGCGGTGAGTTCGCCGCGCTGCCGCGCGCCTTCCCATCCCCAGAATCCCAATCCGAATTGAATCAGGAGCAGAGTTGCGATGCCGGCCGGATAAATGTTTCTGGCCCACACCGGCTGCGACTCCAGCGAGGCGCGAGGCGAGGGCTTCCAGGCGCGACGGATGAAGCCGGCCATGAGAAGCGCCTGTGCTACAAGGAAGAGCGGCTGGGTGAGATCGAGCCCGACTGCCTTGCTTCCCCAGGCTGCGGCGCTCAAGGAGAACGGCAGGGAGGAGAGCGCCCATGCTCCAACGAGCATCAGACGGTTCAGCCATGGGTGCTGCACGGAGGCCAGGAAGAGCGTACCGCCCCCCAGAATCAAAGCCACGCCCCATGCCGCCGCGCCGAGCGAGTTGCCGCGCAGGGCCGCCGCGCTGGCCAGCGCGCCCAGGCCGATCAGCCAGAAGGGGCGGCCCGCCAGCTCGTCTGGAGCGCGCAGCCACATCCAGCCGCCATACAGCGCTGCCATGGCCACCAGGATCTTCAAGAACGGCGTGAAGGGAGAGGCCAGGCCGGAAGGGGGGATGCGCACCAGCAAGATCAGGCTTGAGGCAACTGCCACAAGCCTCAACATCGTCCCCAGACCGCGCCGCAGGGATGTTTCAGAGGTATAAGGCAGGTGCAGGGGCAGTACGCCGAGGCGCAGACCCGCAGCCAGCACCAGCAACAGGCCCGCTTGCGGTGGGGTGGTCATGAAGTTCATGTTTGCCCCCGCGGCCACACTGACAACATTCGCCAGCAGCAACACCACCAGGCCCGTGGCGCGCGCCCAAAACGCGGCTACGGCGCGTTCAGCGGAGGCGGGCTGGCGCACCGATCTCAGCATGAGTCCAAGCTCCACCCAGTCCAGCGCAGCCCAGATGAGCACCAGCGTGAGCGGATTGCCGGCCGTGACTGCCAGGAGGCCCAGCCCGCCCAGGGCCAGCATTCCGGCCCAGGCCAGATCGGCGGGGAAGGGCTCGCGCACCGTAGCCGTGAGCAGGATCGCCAGCGCCAGTGTGACCAGGGTAAATGCGTATAGCCACCCAAGCCCGTCGGCTACGAACAGAGGGGCTTCTGAAAGCAGGGCCTGCGGCTGCCAGGCCGGCAGGGAGAGGGTAATGGGCATGCGCCCCTGCCACAGAAACAGGCTGAGCCACGCCAGGCACGTCCCGCCGACCGCGATCAGCCATCCGAAACGGAAGCGGGGCACTCGCCAACGCAGGACGATCAGGATCAGAGCTGTAATGAACAGGCACAGAGGAGGGAGCAGGAGCAACATGGCGTCAGGTAATTGTATCAGTTTTGGAGCGCCCTTTGGTACAATCGGAGCATGCTGTCACGCCCCTCGCGGACGCTCTGCGGGCTGGCGCTGGCTCTGTTGAGTGCCTGCGCCTCACACCTGGACCCTCAGCCGGCATCCGTGATCGAGAACATTCCCACCCCGACTCCCTTTCAGCCGGGCAAGGCGACTTTGCCGTCCGGCGCATGGCCTACGCCGCCTGCTGTAGTGACCTTCACGCCCTATCCGCTGGCGCAACCGCTGGGCAACGCCGCACCCACGCCGCGGCTGACAGCCCTCCCGAGCGACTTCCCGCTGCCAGAGATCAATCCGTTGACCGGCCTGCCCGCTCCCGATCCGACTCGTCTTCATCGTCGCCCGCTGGCGATCAAAGTGGCCAACTATCCGCGCTACGTGCGGCCGCAATCCGGGCTGAGCCTGGCGGATGTCGTCTTTGAATACTACATCGAGGATCTGCTCACTCGTTTCATCGCCATCTTCTACGGCAACGATGCCAGACGGGTGGGGCCTGTGCGTTCGGGACGTTATTTCGATGAGCATGTGGCGCGCATGTATCAGGCGTTCTACGTGTTCAAGTACGCTGACCCGCGCGAGTATGTGTATTTCATTCGCGGCGATTTCGCCAGGTATGTCGTTGTGCCGGGCTTCGGCCCCTGTCCGCCGTTCCTGGCCGGCAAGAGAGGGATCGAATCGTACAACAATGCCTATTTCGACACCACGCGCTGGGAGGCCTGCGCCACGCAGCAGGGTTTGGATAACGCCCGCCCATCCCTGCGCGGCGGATTCTTCCGCCGTGAGGCGCCGGCTGGCGGCTTTGCGGTGCAACGCATCTTCACCTATTATTCGGTGGACGATTATAACTACTGGGAATACGATCCTGCCGGCGGCCGCTATCTGCGCTATCAGGAAGCCAACGACCGCCGCGAGGGCCGGCCGGCCTCCTACGCGCCCTTGCTTGATGATCTCACCGGCCAGCAGGTGACAGCCAGCAACGTGGTCGTCCTGTTCGTCTCGCACACCTTCGCCAATGAGTTCGAACAGGAAGACGAGATATATCACATCAACCTGGTCGATTCGGGATATGCCTTCGTGTTTCGTGATGGACTGGCCTTCCCGTCCCGCTGGCAGCGTACGGACATCGATCAGCCGCTGCTCTTCACCACCCTGGAGGGCCTCCCCATGTACTTCAAGCCCGGCACCACCTTTTACCAGGTGCTGGGGGAAACCTCCAGAAGCTGGTCCGATGGAACGGACTGGCATTTTGAATTCCGAACACCGTGAGACCTGCAACGAAAGGCGGATGAGGGCTCTCCCCTCTCGCCTCGGCGGGCAAACGGCCCTCTTCGGTTCGAACCGTTTGCGCCGAGCGCCCAAATCTCGTAGCGCAACATTTTGCGCCTTGAAAAATCATTGTCGCAGTTGTGACAACAGCTTGGAAAAGTACAATGTGTGCCGTTGGATTGTGGAATGGGCTCCACGTTACGGCTTATACGGCACCGAGGAACAGGCACAATGCGGGTAGGGCCAGAAATAAGGAGCATCGGGAGTACAACTGGCCGTCTATGCCGACGCACTGACCGCCGCCGGGTGGTTGTTTAGTCTGGGAGGCGACCGGCGGGGTGATCTTTGGGCAGATCATCGGCTCGTAACCACTGGGAACGAAGCCCACAGCTTGCCGGCAAGTGTTATCCACAGCATACAAGGCCTTCAGTGGGTACTCCTTTTTGCTGCGAACAGGGGAGCCGGCCTGTTCTTCGGTGAAACGGTCCACGTAATCGAGCTGAGAAACGCTTTTCAAACCCGCGTCGGCCAGCACGCCGAACAGGAAGACCGAGCCGGCCCAGGACCTCTTGAAGGCGAATTGTAGGGTGGCCTCTTCGTTGTTCACCATGCGCACCCAGGCGAGATCAGGGTCATCGCCCAGGCCCCGTGCCCCATCGAAGATCAGAGTTTCGTAGCCATCGGCTTCGAAGGGCGCATCGGATTTGGTGGGCGAAAGTCCGCTGGTGTTGTGGTTTTCGTCGGCGAAGACGCGCACGTTTTGCGTCGTCCACGCGGCAGCGTAGGGCGGTTGTGCCACGATGATGAAATCGCCGAAGCCATCCTTATCCATATCCAGCTCTACGGCATAGAGGATTCCCGGCGATGCGTTCGGGTTGCCTCCAATGGTCTTGAGCGAGACGTAGTACCAGATTGCATCCTGGCTCAGGCCAAATGTTCGGATGTCCAGGTCGGGAATATAGCCCATATCCTGGGAAAAGGGGCGCTCCAGGAAGTTCAGGTTGTATGCATCGCCATAGGGAGCGCGCTTCTCGGCGGCCGTGCCGGCGCAATCGGTGTCGTAGAAGATCGTTCCGCGGCCGGCATCGAGAGATGGATTCTGAAGATGGTTGACCGGGAGGCTGGGCGAGGCCGCCGGCAGGCTGAGCGCGGTGGGAGGGAGCATGGGGGTGACCGTGGGCGGGCTGATCGTGGCAGGGAGATTGCACGATAGGGCCAGCGCAACCAGGAGGAGCGTTAGAGCATAAGTCTTTTTCATCATTGACCTCTTGTCAAGAGTGTTTAGCGGATCGCGGCGAGTATCCATTTGGCAATGGCTTTGCATCCGTCTTCGTTAGGCGCATCGCCAAACGCCACGACAAAAGCCACGTTGTCGTTGACTTTGACCCACAGCTCGCGCGCCGCCGCGCCGTTGTTGAAATAGGCCTCCTGGCCCAGTCCGCTCACCTTCACATCTTGATAAAGGGGTTGGCTGTTGTACGCTTCAATGGGAGTGAAAACCACGTAACCGAAGCGGGCATCTCCGTTTGAATCTTTGGCGCTCTCATACGAACATCCACTTTCCCCGGGGATCTCGTCGTGAACCGTGGGCCTGGGCGCGGCGCTCAGTTTGGCACCCATCATCGCCTCGATATCTTCGGGCGGGATGAGTTTGCAGACGTCAAGCTGTGTGAGATCGCTGCCGAGGGGGAACGGCGCCAGGGGGACAATCGGCTGTTTCGGCGTGGAGGCGGCGCCCGAGATTCCACAGGCCAGTGAGACAACCACAGCGATGCAGATGGAAAGGGATTGAAAAATGCGATTCCTACTCATGCTCTCCTCGCTCACGGAGTGGGTGTGACGAACGCCTGGAGACGCAGGAAAAAGACATTGGTCTGCCTGGTTTGTTCATCCTGCGCGGCGATGAGGACAAGTTGCACGTTCTCCTTCTGTTTGGCAAAGACACAGAAGACGTCGATTTGATAGACCTTAAGAAAAAGAATTGGAATTTTGCACCTTGAAAAAAGCGAGAGGGACGTCTATCCTTAAGCCAAAGACTACACTCAAGGCCAAAGGAGACGTCGCATGTTCAGAATATCGTTTTCCAGAGAAACTGTCAAGCAGTTGAAACAGGAGTTGAAGGAAGCGTATGGGCGCGGCGATCTGCGTGCGGTGCGCCGCCTGTCTGTGCTGGTGATGGTAGGAGAACGGATGAGCCTGGCAGCCATTCTCTCGGTTTGGAATGTTTCGCCACAGACAGTGTACACCTGGTTGAAGGAGTTTGTCACGCGGCGCTGGAAAAGCCTGGAGTACGGCAAGGCGCCTGGGCGTCCGCCGCGCTTGACGAAAAGCCAAAAGCGCCAGCTGGCGCAGTGGATCGAAGAGGGGCCCGAGGCGTGCGGCTATCCCAGCGGTTGTTGGACGAGCCTCTTGATCCAGGATTTGATTTATCGGCAGTTTCATGTGTTGTACACTCGTTTTTACGTGTGCGAATTGCTGCGCAACCTGGGCTTCTCGTTTCAGAAAGCGCGCTTTGTGTCCGACCATCTGGACGAAGAAGCCCGAAAACGCTGGATGCAGGAGGCATGGCCCAGGATTTTGAGCCAGGCCAGGCAATGGGGAGCGCCAATCTTCTTTGGCGACGAAGCCAGTTTTGCCCTATGGGGCTCGCTCTCCTACACCTGGGCTCGCAAAGGACACCAGCCGCAGGTGAAAACCACCGGCCTGCGCAAAGGCTACAAAGTCTTTGGTGCGATTGAGTTCTTCAGTGGTCGCTTGATTTATCAAGGAACGGAGGAGCGTTTTCAAAGTAGCAGCTATCAGTCCTTTCTGCGGTATCTGCTTTCACAGGTGCCGGGCAAAATCATCCTGATCCAGGATGGCGCTCGCTATCACACCAGCAAGGCCACCCGCGCGTTCTTCGAACAACACCAGGATCGCCTGATCGTCTACAACCTGCCTTCCTATTCACCGGACTATAACCCGATTGAGTATCTGTGGAAGAAGGTCAAAACCAAAGCCACTCACAACCGTTACTTTGCCGAATTCGTCAAGTTGGTCCACAACGTGGAAGAGGCGCTTCAAGTCTTGGCCTCTCAGACGGAGGAAATCCTGCGCTTGATGGGTATCTACACTAAACATATGGCTGATCCAGTGTCGGCATAATTTTCAGAATCATTTTCTTAATCACTATATTTCTGAGACAGATCAATTGTAAACACCCAAGGGCCATAGACCTTGTCCGTCACAGACTCGATGGCCTTTTCTACAGCCTGCAATGCATCTTCTTGGCTGACAGAATCGGGCTTCTTCGTAATGATCAAATTCTGTCCATGAGAGATGGTCTGCACTTCAAAATCAATCCCTGTTCCTGAAGAGGCAAGTTGATCCTTTGCCTTTGCAATGATATCCGCGGGCAATCTCTCTGGCAATGACATCTCAAAATAGTCCAGAGAAAAGACCAGCTTGCCGGAGGGATTTGTATCGAAGACACCTCCGGGGAGCATCACCAGATAGCACCGATTCGCCGCCTGATAAGCAGTATTATCCGGGTCAATCAGCATCCACGCATTGTTTCCATCAACCGGCTGACCTTTGTAAATTGCGGAGAAACGTGGCAACCAATCCGCTACCGAGGGCAGATCGGCGCAGACAGTTATGGTTGGGTGATCAGGGTTGAGGTCATATCCACGAATTTCAACCGTCAAGCCGCCACGTGTCTCTTTTAAGCCAGGAACTACTGCGTTGAGTGAACTTTCCGCAACCGGGCTGGAAGAAGGACCGCCCGGCTTTTCGTTTTGAGATGCTATAGCGGCATTTGGGACCTCTCTGTGCAGCGTAGAGGGGCGATTGTCTGGCCATGACCGCCATGCCATCGCCGCTAAAGTAGCTATGCCGAAGAAGGCGATTCCAGAAATCAATACTTTCGTTCTCATCACCATCTCCTTTCATCAGGATCACACCCGCCCGCTAAGTGCCTGGATCATTACACGCCCAACTTTTGTAGACATTTGAGTTTGTTACATAATCGGGCGGATTTGAAGTGTAAACCCATCCCCTTGCGCAGACCTTTTTGCTTCCCGCCACCATATCACTATACCAGTAAGTGGATTGCCCAGGAGCTGCCGTCTGTTTGTTTCCGCTCCAGGGATAGTAGTAATAATAAGTGGATGGATTAGGGGGAGGAGTCGTGTCAGTATATATACAGTCATTATTGACACATTCTAATGCTTCTGAAAGCATCCAGTTTCCTGAATACGATGTTGATTTGACTGCCTTAGACCATAATGAGTTACAGTCATACGATTTTCGCAGATAGGTAGTAACATACCCGTTTGGGGAACTTCGCTGTGCTATTGTACCAATATTGCCGGCACACTGCATATCATATACATCATACGACCGACAGCCAGTATCGTAGCAAAGACCAGCAGCGGGCCTGCTAGCTGATACACTCCCATACAGTAAGAAGGGAATTGTCCCGATTAATACGTACAGAATATTTCTTAATTTGTTTAGCGAAATTTTCATGGCTTCCTCCCTGGGGGGTAGTAGTCTCCCTCGCTTTTTCTCCGAGTGGGTGGCCGAACGTGGGGAATGAGCATTCGGCCTTGCATTTGTAATCTGTTTTGAGTCTACACCATTTGCCTCGAAATGGCTACTGGAAAGATTACCAGTTTTTATCCTCGCAGTCTTTCCAGGTGGCTGGAAAGCGCTCCCCGGAAAAGCAACCCGGTAGCGTCGGGCGCTCACGCCTGGAAGCGCTTTTTCTCACCTGACCCCTGCTCTTTCCCGTCCTACAACATCATGCAATAAAGCGCGACTATCTGCCATACCCTCTGGTACCTCTGCCCGCCAACCGGGGTGCGGGCCACTTCCAGGTTTTGAGACTACAAGATTATTCGACACTTGACCCACACGTGTCTGAGAGTTCAATGGCTATTCCAACCCCAATGGGGATATCCACCCTGGCAACCGCACGGCCGTTGAAATGCCGTATAGTCTGAGAGTGTGATAGGCGGACGATGGTCGGGCCGTCGGCGCAGGCTGACTTCGTGGAAGCAGCTTGCCACTTCGGTTGCCGGGCGGAAGAGGGATGGCAGGTCGTTACCCCCCAATGTGTTTGGGTTTCTGCGGGTCCGGGCCCCGAAATCAGGTCTTGCCTTGGGAATCACCGTGAGATTCTGGTTGAGCGCTCTTTTCACTTTCCTTGCCGCTCAACCCCTCGCGGAAGTTCCGAATGCCTTTGCCGAGTTCGCCGGCGATCTTGCCGATGCGCCCCGGACCAAAGAGCAGCACAATGATCACAAGGATGATCAGCAGTTCGGGCAGGCCGAAATCACGAAAGAGTGGCATAGTTTCTCCTTTGCTATTACTTTACCACAATCAAGGCAAACCGGCTACTGGCTTTTGCGGCGCGGGTATGGCTTTCTCAAGAGAGGATGTGTCGCTGCGGGGAGGGCGCTTTTTGCCCGACCGAAAGTCTCCTCGCCCGGCGGGGGATTGCTTCGCCCTTGCAAAGAGCGCAGGGGCTCGCAAAGACACGAAAAATCGGATTTGTCAATCAATTTCGAGATAGCCACTGCGGCGCGGGTGCCCGGCTGGACAGAAGCGCGCTCCGGCCTCAAAAGGGCGCTTCGCGCTTTGGCCGGGAGGCGCGCCGCGATTCGCCGGGGTCAGACGGAGGGCGTGCCCATCCGGGCTCGATCACGAATTCCGGCCCCAAATCAGGCCCTCGATGAAGCGGATGAGTCGCCGCAGCATGGAGCGCAGGCGCGCTCGCGTGCGATAGCCTTCCGGATACACCTTGCGCACGATGGGCAGCGGCCCCGTCCACTGGGCCACCAGGGCGCCCCAGGTCAGCCCGGCGCCGAAGGCTACCATCACGAGTTTATCCCCGTTCTGGATCAATCCTTTCTCGACCGCCTCCACCGTTGCGATCGGGATGGAGGCAGTGGAAGTGTTCCCATAGCGATCGACGTTGATGATGAACCGCTCCAAAGGCATCTTCAGATAGCGCGCCGCCGTCTCGATGATGCGGTAATTGGCCTGATGAGGAACGATCCAGCGCACTTCCTCGATTGGAATCCCTGCCAGCTCGAGGGCCTCTTTCGTGGCCTGCCCCATGACGCGCGTCGCAAAGCGGAAGACCTCTTTGCCGTCCATGTGAATGTAGTGCTTGCCCTCCTGAACGGTCGAGAGGCTGGCAGGATAACGACTGCCGCCGGCCGGCAGAGATAACAGGTCGCCGCCCGAGCCATCTGAGCGCATCACGGCCGACAAGATCCCTCCGCGCTGCTCGCTGCCCTGCAAGACGAAGGCTCCGGCCCCATCCCCGAACAGAATGCACGTGCTGCGGTCCTTCCAGTTCACAAAGCGGGAGAGCGTTTCCGTGCCGATCACCAAGGCGTTCTGGATCGAGCCGGAGCGAATCGCCTGGGCGGCCATGTTCACGGCGTAGATGAAGCCGGTGCAGGCAGCGAGCAGGTCGAAAGCGCCGGCCTTCACCGCTCCGAGTTGATCTTGAATCAGACAGGCGGTGGCCGGGAAGAGGTATTCCGGGCTGGAGGTGGAGCAGATGATCAAATCCAGGTCGGTCGGCCGCAAATTGGCCACCTTGAGCGCCTTGAGCGCAGCCTTGACCGCCAGAGTCGAGGAATGTTCATGCTCCGCGGCAATGCGGCGCTCGCGAATTCCGGTGCGCTCGCGAATCCATTGATCGTTGGTATCCACGATCTTCGCCAGATCATCGTTGGTCAAGACCGCTTCCGGCACGGCCATTCCCCAGCCGGTGATGTGAGCGTACGGCATACTCTCTCCTTACTACAGGTCAGGCCTCAAAGCGGCTGAAGATCAGTGTGGCATTGTGTCCGCCAAAGCCGAAGGAATTAGACATGACGTGCGCGGGGCGAGCCGGGCGCGCCACGTTGGGAACATAATCCAGATCGCATTCGGGGTCGGGCGTCTCATAGTTGATGGTGGGAGGCAGGATGTTTTCCTGCAACACCTTCACACATATCGCTGCCTCCACGGCGCCGGAGGCTCCCAGCAGATGTCCGGTCATGGATTTCGTTGAGGAGATCGGCAGCCGATAGGCATGCTCGCCGAAGACCTGTTTGATGGCGGCCGTTTCGCTCTTGTCGTTCAGCGGGGTGGAGGTGCCGTGCGCATTGATATAACCGATGTCGGTGGGCTGGAGGCCGGCATCTTCCAGGGCCCAGCGCATGGCCAGCACGGCGCCGGCTCCGTTCTCCGCCGGGGCGGTGATATGGTAAGCATCGTCCGAGGCGCCATAGCCGCGGAGCTCGCACAGAATCTTCGCCCGGCGCGCCTGAGCGCTCTCCAGTGCTTCCAGGATCAGAACCCCTGCGCCCTCCCCCATGACGAAACCGTCTCGGTCTTTATCGAAGGGGCGGGAGGCCTTTTCGGGAGCCTGATTGCGAGTGGACAGCGCCGTCATGACATTCATGCCGGCCATGGCCAGTGGCACGATGGCCGCCTCCGCCGCGCCGACGATCATGGCGTCCGCTGCGCCGCGCCGAATGATGCCGGCCGCCTCGCCCAGGGCGTTATTGCCTGTGGCGCAGGCGGTAGCAATGGCAAAGTTCGGGCCGCGCACGCCCAGGCGAATCGCCAGCGTGCCGGCCGCGCTATCGGGAATCATCATGGAGATCAGAAACGGGCTGACGCGCTCGGGGCCGCGCTGCCGCATCACATCGTAGTTCTCCAGCAGCGTCGCAATGCCGCCGATGCCGGAGCCGATCACAACCCCGATGCGATCCCGATTGGATGCGTCGATCCGCAGGTCAGCCTGAGCCAGGGCTTCCTGGGCCGCGGCGACCGCAAATTGCGTAAAGCGATCCATCTTGCGCGCCTCGCGCGCCCCGAACAATTTCACTGCGTCAAAACCCTTCACTTCCGCCGCGAACTTCGTTTTGTGCTGACTGGCATCGAAGTGCGTGATCGGCGCCACCCCCGATCGGCCTGCCAGCAAGGCCTGCCATGTCTCTTCCACATTCAATCCAAGCGGGCTGACACATCCCATGCCAGTCACCACGACTCGTCTCTGCATTACATCTCCTTGACCTGTGGCGTGGGTTTTCGGGTGTTACAACACTCCATCCCCCAAGGCGTTACTGCCCCCTCGCGGCTCTCGGGGACTTCGGGGGGAAGGATATTCAGACAAGCTTGTGGAGCGTTTCCCACATCTGCTGGACGTGCATGCGATCGTGCTCGGCCATGAAGCCGATCACTTCTTGAAAGTTCGTCGGCCCGAAGATGGCATGTTGTGCCTGGCGCGACCATTCCACCTCCCCGGCCTGTGTGAGCATGTCCAGCGTTGTTCGGCGCGCCTCCATGAACTGGCGTAAGGCCAGCGGCCCATCTTCATCCAGATACTTTCGCTCCCTGGCCCATACGGCTGTGTCGGGGCGGGGGATGAAGGGATGGGGCGCCTCCAGCAGGGTCTTGATCTGAGCGTGGTGGATCTCCCGCTCCACATCGCGCACGTGGCAGACGATTTCCACCGGCGCCCAATCGTCCGGCGCGGGGGAGCGTGACCAGTGGACTGCGCGGCGCTCCGCCAGGAGGCCGGCCATCACCGCCGGGGTGGAGCTCAGGATGGCGAGGATGGCTTCGCGGCTGGCGAAGGAGGGCTCGAGGGAGGCGAGAGGGGTGGATGCGAGCCAGGAGCGGAGATCCAGCAGTGTGCCGCGCGGCCCGGCCTCGGGTCCAGAGGCCGAGGCGGACGCGGTCTCTACAAGATAGGCGGCCAACCCCAGTCGCCGCGCCGGCCTCCAATCCCGCTCCAGATCGTTCCCCACCATGACCACCGCGCCCTCCGGCCAGCCTAACCGTCCGAGCACCTCGGCTAGGTAAGCCGGGTGAGACTTGCCGAAGTGAAACGTTTCGAACGAGGCGATCAGTTCGAACTGCTGCGGTTCGAGTCCCGCCCAACGAATACGGTGATGGATGGCTTTGCGCGGGAAGAGGGGGTCGGTGGCGATGGCCAGGCGAGCCCCATGCCTCCGTGCCCATTCCACCAACTCGGCGGCCCCGGCGCGCGGGCGCGTCACATGTCCCAGCGTTGGAAAGAGGCGATCGTAGAATTCCTCGATGGTCGTCTCGAGTCGTTCTTTTGGAACGCCCAGAGCGGGGTAGAAATCGGCCTCGAACACCTGTTGAAGAGTGCGGGAGGGATCGTCGTTTGCCATCATGCGCTGTGTGCCTGCCATGAGTGCCGCCAGCATCCGCTCAGGTTGGACGAGGTGGCCCAGGTGCCCGGCCAGCGCCTGAAAGTAGGCCGGCAGGAAGGCCTGCATGTTGGATTCGAGCAGGGTATCGTCCAGGTCGAGCAAGAGGGTGAGCGTCAACTCTACTCCGCAGGTTGCGAATGGGCCTCGAAGGTGGGCGGGAGGGGATGGCACTCTCCACAACCGATGTGGGGCTCGGCGACGGGGCGATGGACTTTCTCGCAATACGCTGTGATCCGCACCCGCCGCCGGAACAAAGCCCGTCCGGGGCGCTCGATGGCCGCGTGCAATTTCAGGTATGGGCAGGCGTTGGCCTGAGCAATCGAGGGCAGCGGGCAGGTGCGGCACAGATCCCTCGTCCAGCGTTGATGGGCCGCCTTGAGCAGGCGGCATTCTTCTACGTTCCGCCCGCGAAAATAGTCCCCGTAGAAATAAGGGCATTCCCTGCCTGCCGGAGTGCGCATCGCCGCTGGCTTGCCTCTAGACGCGCGTCACGTACTCGCCCGTGCGGGTGTCGACGCGAATCACATCTCCGACTTTGACGAACTGGGGGCACTGCACTTCCAGGCCGGTCTCGGTCTTGACTTTTTTCGTTACGCCGGTGGCGGTATCGCCGCGCACGGCCACCTCGGCCTCCACCACTTCCAGGTCGACCGAGGTGGGCAGTTCGATGTCGATCGGCTCACCCCTGTAGAAGGTCAATTTGACCTCCAGGCCGGGTTTGAGGTAGAGGGCTTGTTCGCCCAGGACTTCGGCGCGGATGGCGGGCTGTTCGAAGGTCTGGTTGTCCATGAAGTGGTAGAACTCGCCGTCGGAGTACAGGAAGGAGACGTTGTGGAAATCGAGGCTGGCCTCCTGCACGGTCTGGCCGGAGGTGAAGGTGCGTTCGATGTTGGCGCCGCTCAACAGGTTGCGGGCCTTGATGCGGATCGTGGCGTTGCCACGCCCGGGCTTATGATGGCTGTATTCCACTACTTTATAGAGCACCCCGTCCAGTTCAAAGGTCACGCCCTTGCGCAGATCGTTTACATCAATCATATAGCATCTTTCCGGGAAGAGGGATCGAAACAGCGGGCGGGATTATACTACAACTCAATGTCCGGCCTCGGCCGTGGGGTCTTCCCGCAACAATTTCACGGCGTGTTCCAGGGCCGGCAACACCACCTGGAGATTCTCGATCGCGGCACGGGGGCTGCCGGGCAGGTTGATGATGATGGTTCGGGAGCGAATCCCGGCCACGGCGCGCGAGAGCATGGCGTGTGGCGATTTCGACGAACTGGCGGCGCGCATGGCCTCGGCCAGACCGGGGGCCTCGCGCTCGATCGCCGCACGCGTCGCCTCGGGGGTCACATCGCGCGGAGAGAAGCCGGTCCCGCCGCAGGTCAGGATGATATCCAGGTCATCCTGCTCGCTCCAGGAGATCAATGTTTCCCTGAGCAGGGCCAGATCATCGGGCAGGACCGACCGGCGGGGCACCTCCCATCCCTGTCCTGTGATGAGCTGTGCCAGGGCTGGCCCGGAGGCATCGGGGCGCTCGCCGCGCGCGGCACGATCCGAGATGGTCAGGATCCCGACCCGCAGCCGCATAAGCACCTACCGCGCCAGGGTCGTGTTCAAGAGCGAAATCAAGTCATCTGGCATGAAGGGCTTCAGGAGGAAGCCGTCGGCGCCGTGCGCGAGGCATTGCTCGCGAAGATCCAAGCCGGAGATCATCACCACGCGCGTCTTGAAGCCGTCCTTCTTGCGCAGGGCATCCAGCACCTCCAGGCCATTCTGTCGTGAGAGGTGGGCGTCCAGCAACAAAACATCGGGGGCTTGGCGCTGCACCGAAGCCGGGATATCCGCATCCGGCTGAAGGGCCACGACCTCGAAGCCGCTCATCTTCAACAGGGTGGTCAACAGGCCGACCATCGTGTGGTCATCTTCGGCGATCATGACCTTTGCCATTGGCTTTACCTTTGCTCGTTGATTTCATGCGCTTGCGGTTTGCGGCTTTGGCCTTGCGTGAGTTGGTTTCAAGGGCAGCAGCCAGCACTTCGTCTACGGTTTCGACGAAGATGAATTTCATAGACTCTTTGATTTCGCCCGGCACATCGTCCAGGTCCTGGGCGTTGCGCTTGGGCAGGATGACCGTGCGCAGGCCGTTGCGATGGGCTGCCAGGACCTTCTCCTTGACGCCGCCGATCGGCAGCACGCGGCCGCGCAGGGTGATCTCGCCCGTCATGCCC
>JBBIKK010000041.1:0-26845 GCA_037445475.1 Chloroflexota bacterium | reverse complement strand
TCGCCCCTGCAAAGAGCGCAGGGGCGCGCAAAGACACACAAATGGCAGGCAGTTGCGAATACGCCCATAGCGCGGAGCGGATGTGCGTTGCCTTGTGCCGCCGCCCGCTTGCTCGTCCGGAGGTCCCGTGAACCTCTCTCTTTCCACTCGAACGGCGCTGCGCTTTGTGGTTCTGCTCGGCCTCGTCAGCCTTCTGGCTGATGTGACTTATGAGGGCGCCCGCAGCATCAACGGCCCTTATCTGGCCGTGTTGAACGCCGGCGGGGTGACCGTGGGCGTGGTTTCTGGCCTGGGTGAGTTGATCGGCTACGTCCTGCGCCTGGCCTCCGGCTACGTCAGCGATCGCACCCGCAGCTACTGGCCAATCACTTTCTTTGGATACACCATCAACCTGATCGCCGTGCCTCTGCTGGCCCTGGCCGGGAACTGGCCATGGGCAGCGACACTGATGATCCTGGAACGGGTGGGGAAGGGGATACGCGTCCCGCCGCGCGACGCCATGCTCTCCTACGCCACGCACCGGATGGGGCGCGGCTGGGGCTTCGGCCTGCACGAGGCCCTCGACCAGATCGGAGCCATCCTCGGGCCGTTGATTCTGGCCGTCGTGCTCCGTGAGCGCGGCAACTATCAGGCCGGATATGTCTTGCTGCTCATCCCGGCCCTGCTGGCCCTTGTCTCCCTCAGCGCGGCGCGCCTGTTGTATCCGCGCCCGCAGGAACTGGAGATCAGCCGCCCGGGCCTGAAGTTCGAGGGCTTCTCGCGGCGCTTCTGGTTGTACGTGCTGGCTGCGGGGCTGGTGGCAGCCGGCTTTGCAGACTTTCCGCTCATCGCCTATCACTTTCAGAAGACCTCCCTCGCTGCCCCGGCCATGATCCCGATTCTGTACGCGGCCGCCATGGGCGTGGACGCCTTCTCAGCGCTTGGCTTCGGGCGCCTGTTCGATCGCCTCGGCCTCCTGACCCTGAGCGGGGCGGCCCTGCTCTCGGCCTTCTTTGCCCCGCTGGTGTTCCTCGGCAACCTGCCCCTGGCGGCGGTCGGCATGGCTTTGTGGGGCATTGGCCTGGGCGCGCAGGAATCGATCCTGCGCGCCGCCGTCGCCGAGATGGCGCCGCTCGAACGGCGCGGCTTCGCCTACGGCGTCTTCAACACTGCTTATGGGATCTTCTGGTTCGCGGGCAGTGTTCTGATCGGCGCGCTGTATGACCGCTCCCTGGCCGGCGTGGTGGCCTTCTCGATGGCGGCGCAGTGCCTCTCCATCCCGATCTTCTTTTCGCTTCGCAAACGGAGTTGAGTTGCCCGGCTGATGATGAGGTTTTCCCTCCTTCTGCGATTGTGGCTTTGGCTGTTCCTCCTGCTCTCCGCCTGCGCGCCATTGCAGCCTGTTGCCCTTACTCCAGAGCAGGGCACGGCGACCGTCCCTCCCCAAGAAGCGGCCTTTCGTCAGGCGCGCGAGCAGTTGGTCAGGGCGATCGAAGCAGAGGGCATGCACGACGCCGATGTCCTGCGCGCCCTGCGCGCCGTCCCGCGCCATCAGTTCGTCCCGGCGGAGTACATCGAGCAGGCTTATGAGAATCATCCGCTCCCGATCGGGTTCGGCCAGACCATCTCCCAACCGTACATCGTCGCCTGGATGACGGAACTGCTGCAACTCCGGCGCGGCGAGAAGGTGCTGGAGATCGGCACGGGTTCGGGGTATCAGGCGGCTGTCCTGGCCGAATTGGGTTATGTCGAGGTGTATACGATCGAGATCATCCCCGAGCTGGCTGCGCTGGCCGCGGCGCGCTTGCAGGCCCTGGGCTACGGCCAGGTGCACGTCAGGCAGGGCGATGGGTATTACGGCTGGCCGGAACAGGCTCCGTTTGATGCCATCCTCGTCACGGCTGCTCCCGATCATCTCCCGCCTCCGCTGGCCGAGCAACTGGCCGAAGGCGGCCGCCTGGTGATTCCGATCGGACCGCCGGGCTGGTATCAGACTCTGTGGAAGTTCGTCAAGCAGAACGGGGAGTTGAAGGCCTATAACCTGGGCGGGGTGTCTTTCGTGCCGCTGACGGGTCGCGGGGTGGAGGCGCATCGCGCCACGCCCACGCCGTGAGCCACGCCCCGGCATAGCATGCCGCTCCCGCGTAGAGCGTCTGAGCGAAGCCGAAGCTCAAGGCCAGCCAGGCAGCCAGGATCGAGGCGAGCACCGAGGCCGCGCCGTTGACGGCCCAGACCCAGGCGATCTCAAGGGGGGAGGCCTGGCGGCCCAGGCGATGCGTCATGTGACGGATGCCCGCCGGGAAGGGGATGCCCATCAGAAATCCGCAGGGGGCCAGCACGAGGACAGTCAGGCCCAGCCGAAGGGCCAGGGGCAGGCCCAGGCTCAGAGCGAAGAGGCGGGGGAGCCACAGGGGCAGGAGCGCGAGCATTCCCACCAGCAGCGGCAGCGCGTGTTGCAGACGCAAGCGGGCGCTCATTCGGCTGCCCAGCCCCGAAAAAAACAGCAACGAAAACAGAACCAGCGTGAAGGCGTAGGCCGGCTGTCCGAGATAGAGAATGAAGCGCTGCAGCAGGGGCATTTCCACCAGCAGGAAGGCCATCCCCAACAAACCGAAGTAGAGCAGGTGACGAGCCGCAAAGGGCGCCGCGTGCCCTCGCTTGATCCGGCGCCAGCCGACCGGCAGCAAGATCAACAGGCCGGCCAGTAGAGTCGAGAGAAGGAACAAGGCCAGGATGACGAGGTAGCCTGCGCCTCCAAAGGGCTGCCAGGTCTGACCGAACTCGGCCAGGATTCGAGGCACCTGCCTCCACTTGAAGTAATGTCCGAAGAAGGGGTGATTATCCGTCGGTGGGCGGACGTCATACTCATATGCAGCATAGAAGGCCTGGCGGGGCTGCGCTTCGAGCAGGGCGCGGTAGGTCTGATAGTACCTGGATACGTTCAGGATGTTGTAGATGTTGGTTTCCTCGGGTCGGATGCCGGGAGCGTAAGAAAGATCGAAGGCGCGCTCCGCCGCGAAGGAACGCACGCGGGCCAGTTCCTCGGCGGTGTAAGGGCGGTTTTTCAATAACAGGGTGACCGTGTTGTAGCCGCGCAGGGCAACGAGTTGCTCGTGCGGCCTGCCCCCGGCGCTTTCCAGGGCGGTCACTCCCAGGGCGAAGAGACGCAGGTCCTCGCTGGGCGGGTCTTGCAGCCAGCGCGTGGCCACAAACAGACCATTGGGCTTCAGATGCGCCAGAGCGTCCTGGAAAGCCTCCAGGGTGTAGCGGTAGTCCTCCGTCAGGGTATAGGCGCCCGAAGCGACGGGGTGGAAGGTTGAAGTCAGGGAGAGCAGGATGATGTCATAAGAAGCGGCGGCGCGGCGGAGATAGCTGCGATCCGATTCGACGATCACCTGCAGGCGCGGATCGCGATAAACAGGCACCGCCTCGACAATGAGCGGGTTCACCTCCACGACGGTCACCTGCCGCGCAGCAAAGTGCAGCGCCAGGAACACGTCCAGGCCGCCGCGTGGTTCGAGGATCAGCACCGCGGCTGCGGGTCGGAGATGAAATGCCAGCGCATTGGGCAGGTAATCCACAAAGTCCGCTTCGGTTTCCGCTTGCGGGAAGGGGCTGAGGTCATCGCCGTCCACGAACAGGCCATCCAGGGCGGGGAGGGGTTGTGTGTAGCGGTAACTCAGGCCGGGCAGGGAGTGGATGCCGGCGCTGCGCACCACGTCCACCCGAGAAAAGGCGTTCCAGCGTTGCGAGAGTGTTTTGGCATCGGGGTATTGCAAGGCGTAGGAGAGGCTTTTGTAAGGGGAGAGACGCAGGTTGAGAAAGGGCAGAGGTCTCCCCACCAGGCGTGCCGACAGGTCGAAGAGGCAGAAGGCCAGCAGGCAGAGAGAAGCCAGGGTCGTGAGGGCGGGGCGTGGCTTCTCGCCCGTCAGCGTGGCGAGTGCGGCCATGGCGCTGCTCAGGGTGAGCAGGCCCTCGGCGCCGAGGAGGGGAGGGGCAAGGAGGGCGATCACGCAACCGGCCGCCGCGCCCAGCAAGTTGACGGCGTACAGGCTGGCCGCCGCTTGAGGGAAGGTCGCCAGCAGCACTCCGAGGGCCATCCCGCCGAAGAAGAACGGTGCCGCCAGGACCAGGTAATGGAGAACCAGGATGAAGATCTGACGGCGGTCCCAGGCGATGCTGTAGGAATCAAAGGGCAGGTGATTCGTGATCAGGTAGGAGCCGAGGAGGCTGGCCGCCATCCCCAGCGCCGCGTCGCGCAGGGCGCGCCCCGGCCCGGCCTGGAGCCAGGCCGGAAAGATGGCCAGGGCCGTGCCGCTGGCTCCGAGGCCGAGCAGGGCCATGCTGACGATCAGGAAGGCAAAGTGGTAGAACTGGGCCACCGAGAAGAGGCGCGTCAGGTTGATCTCGAAGATCAGGGTGGCCGCGGAAAGCAAGAAGAGGCTCGCTCTGAAGCCAGGCTTTGGCGTGGCAGGAAGGGTCGTCATAGGGCAAGGCTTTTTGGAACCTTGGGACGGGATGCCCGGCACCCTGCGGGCTTTCTGTTTGAGTGTAGCACAAACCCGGCCCCGTCTCAACAAAGATATCGGGGTGCACCGAATGGCCCCTTTCATAACTGTACGGTTACAGTACTGTTAGGGGAGTATCCTTTGGAACGCGGAATGGTTATACTGTCATAGAAAGCAAAGAATGCATCGTTGCGCCTCGCGGCTTTGGATGAGTTCCGTGATCGTCCGCGAGGATCTGCGGCGGAACAGATGCGATACGAAAGGAGGTGCCTGTGTTCACGATCTTGATTGCGGGTTTTTTGCTGGTGTTCCTGCTGCTGGCCGGAACGGAATTGCTCGTCGAAGATGCCAATGCCGATGAGCTGAGCAACATGGGCATCGAGAGGAAAGCATGATGAACGACGCCCCATTTCTGTGAGCCCGAGGCGTGCGGAAGGCGCCTCGGGCATTTTTGTTGTCCGGCCGGCCTACCGACCAGTCGGTAGATTTGCCCAAGTTGGGATATAATACACCAAACCTCTGCGTGGAGCGTAGCCATGGATTTTTCTCTTTCCCCTGAACACCACATGATCCAGAAGATGGTGCGTGACTTTGCTCAAAAGGAGGTCGCGCCCGTGATCAAGGAGTATGAGCGCAAACAAGAGTCCATTCCCTGGGTGCTCACGCGTTTAGGGGAGCTGGGCCTGCTCGGCCTGCCCTTCCCGCTTCGCTATGGGGGGCAGGGCATGGATTACATCTCGTGGGGGCTGGCGTGCGAGGAACTGGAAGCCGTGGACACGCATCTGCGCGTGGTGATGTCTGTGCATGTCGGCTTGTGCGCTATGACCATCTTCCAGTGGGGAAGCGAGGCGCAGAAGCAGAAGTTCCTGATCCCTCTGGCCAGGGGAGAGAAGATCGGCTGCGGGGCCTTCACGGAACCCGGCATGGGTTCGGATGTGGCCGCCATGCGCACCTCGGCCAGGCGTCAGGGCGATCATTACCTCCTCAACGGCGAGAAGATGTGGATCTCGCTCGCCTCCAAAGCAGACCTGGCGCTGGTCACGGTGAAGACCAATCCCTCCGCGGCGCGTCCGTCTGAGGCGCTTTCATCCTTCATTGTAGATTTACACAGCCCCGGGGTGCAGCGCGGGGATATTCATGGAAAGCTGGGAGTGCGAGCCGGCTCGACCGGCTGGATTTCTTTTCAGGATGTGAAGGTGCCCGTGGAGAACCGCATTGGGGAGGAAGGCGAGGGCTTCAAGATCACCATGTCGGCCTTCGATAACGGGCGCTACACCGTTGCCTCGGGCGCCACGGGCATCATCCGTGCCTGTCTGGAGGCGAGCGTGAAGTATGCCCAGACGCGCCACACGTTTGGCAAGCCGATCGCCGAGCACCAGTTGATTCAAGAGAAGATCGCCCGCATGGCGCAGGATTACGAGATCGCACGCCTGCTCTACTTGCAGGTGGGCTGGCTCAAGAATCAGGGCAAGCGCTGTACGCTCCAGACCTCCTATGCCAAGAAATTCGCCACCGAGGCTTCCTTCCACGCTGCCAACGATGCCATTCAGATTCACGGCGCGTATGGCTACAGCGATGAGTACGATGTCGAACGTTACCTGCGCAATGCCCGCGGCGCCATGATTTACGAGGGCAGTTCCGAGATCCAGACCCTGATTCAGGCCGGCTATGCACTCGGCCTGCGCTCCGATAAGCCATTGCGTTGTGAACTGCCCGCCTATGATGAACAGCTCTGGCAGAGTTGACTTCCTCTGCCAGGGAAAGCGAAACTTGATTTTACGGAGGACGCTTTGAAAATCGTTGCCTGTATCAAGCAAGTGCCCGATACGGAAGCAAAGGTCAAGGCCGAGAACGGGCAGGTTTCGTGGGGGGACGCGCCCCTGGTGATCAATCCCTTCGATGAATACGCCGTCGAGGGCGCGTTGCAGCAAAAAGAGGCCGGCGGCGGCACGGTCATTGCCCTGTGCCTCGGGCCCGAATCGGCCAGGGAGGCCATCAAGCATGCCCTGGCCATGGGCGCCGACGAGGGCATCCTGATCTCCGACGCCGCGCTCGAGGTCCTGGATACGCAGGGCGCGGCGCGCGTGCTGGCGGCGGCCATCCAAAAGATCGGCGGCGTGGACATGGTCATCTTTGGCCGCCAGACCCTCGATAGCGGCTCCGGCCTGACCGCCGCGCAAACAGCGCGCCTGCTCGGCTGGCCGATGCTCGGCCTGGCCGGGCGGATCAAAGTCGAGGCGGGAAGCGTGACGGTGGAGCGCGTTATCGAAGAGGGCCGGCAGATCGTCAGGGCCAGACTGCCGGCCGTGCTCAGCGTGGTGCAAAGCATCGGCGAGCCGCGCTATCCCTCGTTCATGGGCATCCGCAAGGCGTCCAAGGCCACCATCCCGCTCTGGTCGCTGAGTGAGCTGGGCATCTCCGCTCCGGAGCCGCGGGTGAGGCGCCTCGAACTGATCAACCCTCCCAGCCGAGAGGTGACGTGCGAGATGATCACAGGCGACAGCCCCCAGGCTGTGGCCGAGGTGCTGGTCGAGAAAATTCTGGCGGAGAAGGTGTTATGAAAACGCTGGTTTACATTGACCACTTCAAAGGCGAAGTGCAGCCCGCCTCGTGGGAGGCATTGGGCCTGGGCAAGACGCTCGGCTCGGTGAGCGCCGTGGTGTTTGGGGCCAACACGGAGGCGATTGTGCAGGCCGCGTTTGAGTACGGTGCGGACGAGGTGCTGTTGGCTGACGAGGCCGCTCTGACGGATTACCGTGCCGAAGTCTTTGCCGCGACCCTGGCCGCGCTTGCCTCGGCCTCGACCCCCGACCTGATTCTGTTTCCGACCACGGCGCGCACCCGCGAACTGGCTGCCATGGCCGCCATCGACCTGAACACGGGCGTGATCCCGGATGTGATTGCCCTTGAAGCGCAGGGCGAAAAAGTGATTGCCACGCGCCCCATTTACGAGGGCAAGTTGCTCGAGAAAGTTGTCTGCGAGGCCCGGCCCCAAATGTTGACGCTGCGCGCCCGCGCTTTCCCGCGCCCCAGCCAGGAAGCGGGGCGCAACGGAACGGTGACCAGAGTGAGCGTAAAGGGCGAGGGCCTCTCCAGCGTGGAGGGCTACGCCGAATCGGAGAGCAAGGTCAACATCGGCGATGCCAGCGTCATCGTTGCCGGGGGACGCGGGGTGAGCACCAGTTCTGCGCTGACACCGCCCGATGGCATGGATGAAAAGCAGGTCGAACTGTGGCGCGCCCAACAGGGCTTTAAACTGATCGGAGAACTTGCCCGCGTGTTGGGAGGGGCGGTGGGCGCCTCGCGCGCGGCCGTGGACGCCGGCTACATTCCATATGCCCATCAGGTGGGGCAGACCGGCAAGGTGGTCTCGCCCGATTTGTACATCGCCTGCGGCATTTCCGGAGCTATTCAGCACATTGTGGGCATTCGCACGGCAAAACTGGTCGTGGCCATCAACAAGGACCCGGAAGCGCCCATCTTCAAGGTGGCGCGTTACGGCGTGGTGGGCGATCTGTTCCAGATCGTGCCGGCCCTGACCGAGGCGTTCAAGAAGAGGCTGGGCAGGTAAGCGACCGTCCCGGCAATGCCCCACAATTCCATGTGGCGGGACGGAAGCCCCGCTCAGCGCATGGAGACCCCGTGCACTCGTAACGGCCCGCCCGGCAGCCATTCACCGCGCTCTTCCCTCACCCCGGCCCGGTGATAAGGGGGAGCGCGACTTGCCCACGTTTGGATGCGGCGGAGGCCGCGCTACGGATTCACACGGAGGCAGGGATGAAGTATCTGGCCGTTTTCACGACCACCAATAACCTGGAGGAGGCACGCGCCCTGGCGCGCAGCGCTGTGGAGTGCAACCTGGCTGCCTGCGTGCAGATCTCCGAGATCGAGAGTTTTTACGTGTGGAAGGGCAGCGTGCAAAACGAGAAGGAATTCCGCCTGCTGTTCAAAACCACCGACGAACGCTACCCGGCGCTCGAGGCCGCCATCCGGGAACGGCACTCCTACGAACTGCCCGCGATCTACGCCCTTGCCCTGGAACACACCTATGCCCCGTATGCGGCGTGGATCGAGAGCAACGTGGCAGGCGCATAGCCACCCCCTACGGGTCCCAGGTGTTCTGGAAAGTGCAGGGATGTTTACCCGAGGAGGCGCGGCCACCCGCGCCCGCCCGTCTTCTGCCACATCTTCATCAACTTCTGCATTTCACGGAACTGCTTGAGCAGGCGATTCACGTCCTGAACCTGTGTGCCGGAGCCGGCCGCGATGCGCCGCCGGCGAGAGGCGTTGAGGAGATCGGGGTTGCGCCGTTCGCCGGGCGTCATCGAGTGAATGATGGCTTCGAAGCGCCTGGCATTGCGCTCGATCTCCTGCGGATCGGACAGGCGGGCCATCTGCCCGAACTGGCCTGGCAACATTTCTGCAATCTGGCTCAAGGGGCCCATCCGCTTGATTTGTTTCATCTGCTCCAGCCAGTCTTCCAGGGTGAACTGCCCCTTCAGCAGGCGTTCGGCCTTCTCCTGAGCCTGTTCGGCATCGAAGGCGGCCTCGGCTTTTTCGATCAATCCGATGACGTCGCCCATGCCCAGGATGCGCGCCGAGAGACGTGCCGGGTCATACACTTCGAGCGCCTCGAGCTTCTCGCCGGTGCCGATGAACTTGATCGGCACCCCGCTCACGGCACGGATCGAAATGGCCGCGCCGCCGCGCGCGTCTCCGTCCATCTTGGTCAGGATCAGGCCGCTGAGAGGCACATGTTGATGGAAGCCCTGAGCGATGTTCAGGGCTTCCTGGCCCGTCATGGCGTCCACGACCAGCAGGGTCTCGGCTGGAGCGGCTGCGGCTGCGAGCGACTTCAACTCATCCATCAGCCCTGCATCCAGTTGCGAACGGCCGGCGGTATCCAGAATCACGACGCTGAATCCGCCCCTGGTTGCCTTCTCCAGAGCGCCTTTGGCCAGCGCGGCGGGTGCAAGGTGGGTCTCGGCCTCCACCGGCACGTTGAGGCGCTCACCCAACTGCTGTAACTGTTGTCCGGCGGCCGGGCGATAGGGGTCGGCGGCCACCAACAAGACGCGCTCCCCTTTTGCGCGAAGCCAGTGTGCCAGTTTTCCTGCGGTCGTGGTCTTGCCGGAGCCCTGCAGGCCAACCAGCATCACCACGCGCGGCTTCGGGCCGCGAAGATTCAACGCGGCCGGCTCGCCCAGCGTGGCGATCAACTCCTCGTGCACGATCTTGATAACCTGTTGGGCCGGGTTCAGAGCCTTCGAGACCTCCGCGCCGAGCGCGCGTTGGCGCACGCGGGCAACGAAGGCTTTGACGACGCTGAAGTGCACATCGGCCTCGAGCAGCGCGAGGCGAACTTCGCGCAGGACGGCCTCCACATCGGCCGCGCTCAGTTTGCCGCGGCGGCGGAGTTGCTCGAAGATGCGATTGAGGTGCGAGGTGAGCGTTTCAAACATGGGAGCCCGTAGCGCGGGATTTATGCCGCGACTCAAAGGCGACATCCACGTCGCGGTGTGGAATCTTTACGGTTGTCATTCTCAAGGGCAATGCGAACGAGGAGCATTGTAGTATGCAAGCGGACTGCGGTCAAGGCGTGTGCCGGCGTTCCCATTTCTCGAGATCATGCTTCCCTCGTGCGCTGGGCGGCGAAGCCGAGTCTGGCAAGCGTGGCCGCCAGGCGTGCATTGTTGAGCAGCAGAGCCAGATTGGCGCGCAGCGATCGTCCGCTGCTCAACTCGTTCAGGCGCTGGAGCAAAAAGGGCGTCAGGGCCGGGCCATGAATGCGGCGGGATTGCGCCTCGCGTGAGGCCTGCTCGATCAGCGGTTCGATCTCGGACGCGGGGAGGGATTCGGATTCGGGAAGCGGATTTGCGACCAGCACCGCGCTCGGCGCGCCCAGCGCCCAGTGTGCCCGCGCGAAGGCGACGATCTCCTGCGCCGAATCCAGCCGCAGGCTCACTCCCAGTCCGCTGTGACGAGAATAGAAGGCTGGGAACTCATCGCTCTGATAGCCGATGACCGGCACGCCCATCGTTTCGAGATATTCGAGGGTGGCGGGCAGGTCGAGGATGGCTTTTGCGCCGGCGCAGACGACAAGCATTGGCGTGCGGGCCATGGTCGGCAAGTCTGCTGAGATGTCAAAGCGGCTCTCGCGATGCACCCCGCCGATCCCGCCGGTGGCGAAGACGCGCAGGCCGGCCGCGTGGGCGAGGAGCAGGCTGGCCGCCACGGTGGTGCCCCCGCAGGAGCGTTTGAGGACGGCCGTGGCCAGGTCGCGCGGTCCCACCTTCAGCGGGGATTCAGCCTGTGCCAGGCGCGCCAGTTCCACCTCCGAGAGTCCGATGCGAATCTTTCCATCCAGCACGGCGATCGTGGCAGGCACGGCGCCCTCGGCGCGCACGGCAGCCTCCATGTCGCGTGCCAGCTGCAGGTTCTCAGGATGCGGCAGCCCGTGCGTGATCACGGTGGATTCGAGCGCCACGACCGGCCGCGCCGAACGGAGGGCGGTTTGGATTTCGTCTGAAATCAGGGTGTGAGGCGAGTGCATATCAGAGGTGACACAGTTCGGGATGATCGAGCAGGTATTGGATCACCTGCTCGCGTTTGAGGTCGGGAAACTTCTGGCTCTCGTATTCGATCAGCCATTCTGCCTTGCGGTGATCGCCCTCGAGGCGGCGCAGCAACTGCAGGTACAGGCGGGCTTCTTTGAAGGAAGACGGCGCTGGGGGGGTATGGGCTTCCAGCGTGAGAGGGGGGCGCAAGCGGGTGGGGGCTTTGCCCACGTAGTGCTGGCCGCGAAACAGCAGGGCTTCGAGTTTTCGAATGGCCTGTTCCAGTTCTTTGGGCAGAGGCTCGCCGGCGTTGTAGTAGAGATCGGCGGCCTCGCCCAGCAATTCCCAATAGGCAGCCAGGATGACCCGCCCGAGGTTCCTGGAATCGGACTTCTCGTTGGGCCTGGAGGCGGCCATGGGCACCCTTTGTATCAGGCGCGCTTTGTGGGCGAGGTAGGCCTCCTCGAACACCTTGCTCAACGCCTCCCGGCTGCCGCGCGCGGCGTTCTCGCGCGTGATCTGCCAGGCCTGAATGTGCTGCCCGCTGATGATGTCATGGGCGATCTTATCGGGGATCCTCCACGTGCCGACGTCGATCCAATGCAGGTCGAAGCCGTGATAATCGGCGAGGCGGGTGAAGCGATTCGAAAAGTGGCTGAAGATGCGGCTGATCTCGGTGCGCGGGTGAAAGCGGGGCGGACGAAGCAGGGGCGGACGGGCGGTGGAGGACACGTCGGCCGTGATTTCGAACTTCTGGAACTGAATCGTGCGTTCCTGGCTCTCGGCTTTCTCCACCTCGGGGGCGCCGAAACTGGCCAGATATTCGCTCAGGTTGTGCTCGCGGAGGAACTCCTGGAGGGTGGTGTGGATCGCGGCGCGCACCGTCTCGGTCCAGGAGCGCGGCAGGTCCGAAGCGTGAGGGCCATCGCTCAGCACCTGAACCGGGGAACGATAGATCAGGTTCTCAATGGCGCGCGGGGAGTACGGGTAGGGCCGTTCCTTCGATGGTTCCGGAGGGGCGCCGTCATCGCTGCGGCGTACGCTGAAGGCGGCGCGCACTTCGACCGCGCTGATCGGCAAGCCGTCCAGGCTGCGGCCGGTGACACTCATGGGGGGTGCGGGGGATGCTCCGAGGTATTGATCGCGCAGGTCGAGCGCGGCGCGGAAGCGCTCGAAGCCCTCCAGGAGCGCAATCGAGGAGCCTGCGCCTGGGCCGACGATATGGGGCGTTCCATCGGGCTTCTCGAAGACGGCAACCGAATCGAGTTCGACGATCACCAGGCCGGGCCCGCCAATCTGGAGGATGGGCGAGTCCAGGTCCTCTTCGGGGACCTTCCCCTCGCGCACGTGGAGCACGAATCCCCCGCCAGCCAGGGCCAGACGGCGAATGAACTCGCGGGCGATTCCCACAGGCTCCAGTTCAAAGATATCGGCCAGATAGCCGGCTGCCATGTTCAAGGCAAAATAGGATGAGAGGAAGAAGGGGATGAGCAGATAGCCGGCCAGTGAGAGAAAGAAAAAGACCTCGCGGCGGATTTCTATCTCCACCGAGCCGGGGCGCAGGATGGCGGGGAGCACGCTCCTCAGATGCGCCAGGAGCGCCGGGGCGTTGACGAGCAGGTTGATGGAGACGAAACCTAGAAAGACGAGGCCGACGCCCTTCATTCGCCGCCGGGGGGCGTGAGGCGAGAGGTCGAAGAACCAGTTCAGCCCGTGCTCGAGGTATCTGCCGCACAGGCCCCAGAAGCGATCCCATTCCATTTTGAAGGCGCGTGGAGGGGGCGCGGCGCTCATAGTTCGTTTGCCTCCGCCTTCTTGATGAGTTGATCGAGGGCCTCGAGGTCTATTCCGGGGTGGGCGGGCGGCACGCTGGGGCGCGGCGCGGCAGCGCCTGCAGAAGGTTGAGTCTCGCGGGAGGTTTCTTTCAGAACACGGCTCAGGGCTG
Source organism: Chloroflexota bacterium (assembly GCA_037445475.1). GTDB lineage: Bacteria > Chloroflexota > Anaerolineae > Anaerolineales > Villigracilaceae > Fen-1038. The sequence goes on along the minus strand of JBBIKK010000041.1, from coordinate 13,856 downwards.
CCGTCAGGGCCGAGGTGGTATCGGCTGGAGGGGGCGGCGGCTTGAGCGGCTCCGTGCCCGGCAGACGACGCAAGCGGTCATCGCGGACCACCTCGGTCCGTGAGCGTTCGAGCAGGGATAGCAAAGCGCTCCTGGGGTCGCGAGCATCTCCCTTGACCAGGGCCTTTCCCAACGCCAGGGCATAGTCGCGCAGGGCCGTGCGCCGTCCGTCCTCGGCCACGAAGGCCATCCGTCGTTCCATGCGCTCGCGCTCGGCTTTGGCATTGCTCAGCCAGCTGGCGTTCCATTCTCGAATGGCATGTTCCTCCACAGCCGGCGGCAGGTAGAGGGCGTCGAGGCTCACATCGAGCACCCTCAGGCCGCGCGCTTGCAGTTTTCGATACTCCTCGCTGATCACATAACCATCGCTGCCTTCGACCAGGCGGCCACATTCATCCAGGGCCGGCACGCGCTCCTGGGTCATGCGCGCCCGCATCATCTGGGCGATGATCTGCAGAGCCGTCTGGGGGCGCGCCTCCCTGGGGGGAGGGGCTTCGGCTGTTGGAGGGGCCGGCGCAGGTGCGGCGGCCGGTCGGCTTTCCGTCTCGATCTTCTCCAGATGCAGTTCCAGGCGCCGGTTGATGTAACGCAGCAGGCCGGTGATCAGGCTGACCCTGGCGGGCGGCAGGCGCAGAGGAGTCTTCTTGAGTCTCAACGGCGGCGGTTGTGGAATTTCGGGCAATGGCGGCTGGCTGGGCTCGAAGAACTGGTCGAGCGTGAACTTGGCGGCGTATTCCCTCCACAAGTCGACCGCGATCAGGGCCGGGATCAGATTCCAGGCTATGCGGCGGGCTTCTCCCGTCGGAGAGGGATTCACGCCCTCGTGGCTGATGGCTTTGAAACCGGCCTCTTCGTCGAATCCGAAGTGTGAGCCGGGCTGGCCGTATGGCGCCGGCTCGGCATCGAGCTTGAACTTCACCGAGATTTTGGGGACGAGTTCTATTCCGTCGCGTGTGAGGGCGCAGACGGCCAGGCGGCGTTCCTGCATTTCTCTGTAGCGCGCTTGGCTCTGCTCATCGGCGTTCTCCGCCAGGGGCCGGAACGGCTGGTCGCCCTCTTTGGGGCCAATGCTCTGGACCTGAACGTGAAGGTCGAGCCAGCCGGCCAGGTATTCGCCGCGCTCCAGGAAGTGCACTCCTGGCCCCAAGACGCGTCGATAGGAGGTCGCCGTGCGGGTCAGCGCCGCGCTGGCCGTATCCAGCCAGACCAGCCCTGCCTGTCTTCGCTGCAGTTCTCCTTCTTCGGCGCGCAGGCGGCCATTCTCGATGAAGACGGCCGGCCCGTGCGTTTTGCTTACGAAACTCCACAGGCGCGCGCTGATCTTCCGCCGTTGATCCAGCGTGCGCAGCGGGAGGATGAACTGAGCGTAAAAGGCCATCCAGAAGACCAGCAGCCCGGCCAGCAGCCCGGCGTTGCACAGAGCCGCCAGCAGGCTGGCAGCCGTTTTTTGGGTGAGGATTTGATAGGCGTAGAGACCCAGCAGGAGCATGAGCCAGAACGCCACCCGAAAGCCCGGCCTTCTGTAAAACGGCAGTTCGTCCATGTGATTATGATTTTATAACGAAAGTGGGAAATCGGGCAATCTCACGGAGTTGGGTGATGGCCCATAAATTCGGAATCGCGGGACTGAGGCTGGCTTCTCGGTGCATGCGGAAACCGTCCGGGCGGCGCAAGCGGTCGGTTTTATCCGACTTTTATGTACGGAGGCAGGGCTTCAGAAGCAGGCCATGCATAAGATATGGGCAATCACCGGCGCGGAGTGCAGCGCTCTGTTAGAATCGAGCCATGTGGCGCGTGGAATTTCATTGCCACACTTCCTTCTCGAAGGACTCGCTCACCTCGCCGCGTGCTCTGCTGGAGGCCTGCCGCCGCCGGGGGATCGACCGTGTGGTGGTGACCGACCATAACACCATCGCCGGGGCGCGCGCGGCGCAAGCGCTGGACCCCGAGCGGGTCATTGTGGGGGAGGAGATTCTGACGCGCCGGGGGGAACTCCTGGCGGCCTTTGTGAGCGAGGATGTGCCGGCCGGCCTTCCCCCAGGGGAAGCGCTGCGCCGTTTGAGAGAGCAGGGCGCGTTCATCAGCGTCTCGCATCCCTTCGACAGGTTGCGCCAGGGGGGCTGGGATGAGAAAGACTTGCTGGAAATCCTGCCCTTCATAGATGCGATCGAGGTGTACAACTCGCGTTGTCTGCTTCCTCAGTTTAACCGGGAGGCCGATCGATTTGCTCAAAGGCATGGCCTGTGCGGCACGGTTGGCTCAGACGCCCACGCGGCCTGGGAGGTGGGACGCTCGTTTCTCCTGCTTGACTCCTTCGAGGATGCGGAGGGGTTGCGGCGGGCTCTGCGGGGTGCCCTTCTCCAGAAGCGCTGGTCGCCGCCGTGGGTGCATCTGGCTTCACGCTGGGCGGTTGTGCGCCGGAGGATCGGGTTCGCTTGAGCCGCGCTCATTCTGTGCTCAACCTGGCGGTCGCGCCGCCATCGATCACCAAGGCCTGGCCGGTCATGAACGAGGATTGTTCCTCGTCGGCCAGGAAGTAAATGGCGTGGGCAATCTCTTCTGGCCGGCCGATGCGCCCGTTGACGGTCTTGCGCGCCAGGTTTTCGAGCCGCTCGTGAATAGCGCCGTGTCCGGCGTGGCCGCGCCCGAGGCCGGCGCGCAGCATGGGGGTATCCACGGCGCCGGGCAGGACGGCGTTGACGCGGATGTTATCGGGTGCGAATTCGATGGCCATGGCGCGCGTCAGAGCCAGCAGGCCGCCCTTCGAGGCGGCGTAGGCGGCGATGTTGGCGGAGGTCTGAATGGCATGCACGGAGGAGACGTTGATGATGGCCCCGCCGCCGTGCGCCTTGAGCAGAGGGTAGGCCAGTTTCACACCCAGGAACACGGAGCGCAGGTTGGAGGCCATGATCGCATCCCACTCCTCGACGGTGGTTTCCAGCAAGGGTTTGGCAATCTGCAGGGCGGCGTTATTGACCAACGCATCGAGCGAGTTGGTGAAGCGGTGCGCCTTCTCGAAGATGGCGGCCATTTCGTCGGCGTGCGAGATGTCGGACTGGATGAAGAGGCCGTTGGCGGGGAAGCCTTCGCCGAACGGGTTTCGATCCACGCCGATGACGCACCAGCCCTTTTCGAAGAACAACCTCACTGTGGCACGGCCTATTCCGCCAGCGGCACCGGTGATGAGGACGGTTTTGGTCATAGGTTGATCTTTCCTGGATCGAAAGCTCTCCGTGTTGTCCGTGACATCGTACCCGAAGGGTAAATCCGTGTCTGAAACAATTACCCTTGCGAAATTCCCAACCCCTCAAGCAGATTCTTGATCGTATTCCAATGCACGCGTTCCCAGGCCGCCGGGCTGGAGTTGGCGTTGTGTGGGGCGAGCAGGACGTTGTCCATTTTCCGCAGCGGGCTGTCCGCGGGCAGCGGCTCGATCTCGAAGACATCCAATGCGGCTCCGGCGAGACGTTTGGCTTGCAGCGCTTCGATGAGCGCTTTCTCGTCCACGACCGCGCCGCGGGCGGTGTTGATCAGAACGGCTTCCGGTTTCATCAGGGCCAGCGTGCGCGCATTGAGGAGATGATAACTGGTCGGATTGAGATCGCAGTTCAGGGAGACGAAGTCGGACTCGGAGAGCAGAGCATGGAGATCCGTCATTCGGATGCCCGTCTCGGCAACGAAGACGTGGTCGATCTCCACGATGTCGTTGCCCAGGATCGACATGCCGAAGGCGCGCCCCCGCCGCACGACGGCCTTGCCAATGTGGCCCACTCCGATCACGCCGAGGGTGCACTCGCTGAGCGATCTTCCTGCCAGTTTCTCCCAGTGCCCGGCTTTCATGGCGCGGTCCATCCACGGCAGGCGGCGGGCGAAAGCCAGAATGTAGCCGATGACGGTATCGGCAACCGGGAGGGTAAAAGCATTAGGCGTGCGGCACACCCGCACCCCGAGGCGGCTCGCGGCTTCCAAGTCAATCGAATCCACTCCCGTGCCCCACTTTGAGATGACCTTCAGGCGTGGAGCGCAGGCCTCCAGCACACGCGCCGTGTAACGGTCGTCGCCACAGATGGCGCCATCGAATTGACCGGCGTATTTCAACAGGTCGGCTTCCTCCATCCGCTCGCGTACCTCCGGGACGATCAACTCGATGCCATAGCGCTCGAAGATCGGGCGAAAGCGCTCGAGGAAGGGAATCATGTAGGGAGCGGAGAATAAGACGACGCCTCTCTTCATGGCTTCTGCCTCATCAGGAAATCACAGATGGCGAAGTCGAGCTCCTCGTCGATATCCCAGGCCTCTGCCGGCGGAATCTCGAACATCAGCGGGTGCTCGCCGATGCGATGATGTCTGCGCACCAGGCCTTCACGGGTGAACAGATACAGGCAGGAATTCTCCTCGTAGACGGGCGGCAGGTCCTGGGTCTGGATGAGTTCCGTCGGGTTGTGATTCAGGGCGCGTCCGTGCTGGTCGTAGAGGCGTGTCTGCAGGCGCGTCACAGAGAAGAGCGAGTCGTAAGTCGGGTAATGGGTGAGAAAGATTTGAATCGCGCGCGCGATCGTTTCGGCTTTGAGCAAGGGGTTTGTGCTGTGGGTCTGCAGGTAAAAATCGGCCTGAATTTGTGCGGTATCGTAGATGAGGATCTCATTCATCGGGACAGCGTCGGCGCGCAAATGTTCGGGGCGATGGATGATCTGGACCTGCGGGAAATGCTGGCGCAGGCCGTCCATCACCGGCTCGGAGTCAGTATCCACAACGATGGTGCTGATCTCGGGCACGGCGTGCAGGGTTTCGAGGATGTGATGGAAGAGCGGCTTGCCGGCGAGGGGCCGATAGTTCTTGCCCGGCAAGCGCTGGCTGTGGTGACGCATAGGGACGAGGGCGGCAAGGCGTGTCATCGCTCTGCTAACCGTTTTTCCATGGCTGTGAGCCATGCTCGCATGATTTTGGCATGTTTTGCGAGGCGACGATAAATTCCCCGCGCCAGTTTTTCGTTGTACGTGTGGACGGTCAAATTGCGGTCTGTCACCATTTCCAGCGCGGCGCGGGATGTTCTCTCGTCCAGCAGACCCGATTGAAAAGAAGCCCGAATAACCCCGCGTGGAGAAGCGTTGTCAAGTCCTTCAAACTCACGCAGAAACGTCTGTGCAGCCTTCCAGACCGTTTCAAAGGTGTACTCGAATCGCTGAATGGCGGCGTCGCGCTCGATGTCGGTAGGAGAGGACTTGCCGACGACTTGTTCAAGCGTCGCCAGGGCCCGCTTTGCAACCCCGATCCTCTCTTTTACCCTTTCCATAGCACACCTTCCCTCATCACGCGCCGGCGGAAGGACGCGTCGGTCTCGGATAAATCCACAAGGTCAACGGAATACAAGATGCTGCTTTCTTCAAGCGCTTCACGGATTTCAGCAAACACCCAGCGCGGAATTCTTTCCAGCGGCAGGATGGCCACATCAATATCCGATTTGGAACGCGCTGTACCTGTGGTCTGCGAGCCGAACAGATAGACTTTGGCCTTGTAGCCTTTCAGCCCCTCCAGCACAAGGCGGTGGACAGCATCGAGATCGCGACGCAAGGCGGGAGCGGTCATGGCAGCCTCGCGAAACCATTATACCGATGAAAACAGCGCACGCTGGCTGTGGTGACGCATGGGGACGAGGGCGGCAAATTTCACACTCACGGATTATACTGAATTGGTTTGACCGGCCTCTTCGCCTCGGGCCTGGGCTTGCGCTCGCGGGCGTAATAGAACGTCTCGCGCAAGTGTGGGGTGAGCGGGCCGGATTGTCGGTAGCCCTGATAGGTGCCCAAGAACTGGGCGGTGCGGAACCAGAGGATGGAGGCGAGATTGCGCCTCAGCGCCCGGCTGTGCGCCGCATGCCACAGGTCGCTGAGGATGTTGGCCGCCGTCAAACGGAGGAAATCGTACAGGTTGAAATGCGCTTCGGGGTAGATACGCTTGAAGGCCATGGCCTCGCGGCGGTAACGATTGTAGACGCCGCGCGGCGTCTCGTTGTGGACGTGGATCACCTCCGCCTCGGCCACGTAGGAAACAGCATAGCCTTGTTCCTGCGCCCATTTAGCCCAGGCCACGTCTTCCAGCCCGGTGAGGGTCTCGTCGTAGGGGTGTTCCTGCCACAGGGAGCGGCGGATGGCGGCGTTGGCGTTGTTGCAAAAGGCGGTCGCCTGCCGTGGCCGGCTGGTCTCGGGGTACCATTGATAGAAAACTTGTTGCTCAGAGAAATGAGCCTGGCGGGGCGCGCGCTGTTTGCCGTAGGTCAGCGCGAGGCGCGCCTCCTCAAAAGGGCGCAGGAGCGTCTCCAGCCAGTCGGGGTAGACCGGATAAACATGCGCGCTGGCGATGACAACGAACTCCCGCCGCGCCGCGCCGAGGCCGAGGTTGAGCGAGCGCCCAAAGGTGAACTCCTCGGGACGGATGTGTACCACCCGGGCGCCGAAGGATTCGGCTATCGAAACCGTTGCATCGCTTGAGCCCGAATCCACCAGGATCACTTCCACATCTTTGATGGTCTGATGCCGAATTCCTTCCAGCAGGCGGCCGATGTGTTTCCCTTCGTTGTAGGCACGAATCACCACAGAGCAGGCAGCCATGGGTTACTGCGAGAAGAACACGGAGGAATCGGGCGGCATGGGCAGGTGGGCAGAGAACCATGCCACGCCGAAGTAATTGATCAGGATCCCGGCCAGAATCAGGAGGCGCATCATGGCCGGGAGGCGTCGGCGCGGGACGAGCGCCAGCAGGCAGAGCAGAGGGAGTATCAAATCCATCAGGAAACGATATCCAAACTGGGCGCTGCCCGTGTTGAAGTATAGCATCAAGGGGAGGAGCAACAGCAGGCTGCTGATCCACGCGCTCCAAACCCAGGCGGTGTTCCTGCGGGCTTTATAAAGCCACAAGAGCACCGGTGTGGTGACAAAGATGCTCATGCCATCTTCAGACGGGGCGAAACACTTGCAGGAGGGTGTCCAACGTGGAAGGGCCAGGAAGGCGATCTTGAAGTTGCGAGGCAGAAAGTGAGGGCTGAACTGGCCATACGCGGCCAGGTCGAATCTCAGAACGCCACCCGCATTCATGGCGCGGTAGCCGAAATCCAACGGATTGCCGAAACGAATTCCATTGTACCAGAGCAGCGCCCCCGTAGCCAGTCCGAGAGGCAGTGCTGAGAGCAGCAAGGGGCGCAGCAGGTTCTGCAGAGCATTGGCTCTGTTTATGGATTTCAACTCGATATAGATTCCCAACAGGAAGAACCAGAGCAGCACGATGTTCGGCCGCGCCAGCATGCCCATGCTCAGGGCCAGCGAGGCCGCCCAGAGGGCCTGGGTTTCGAGCAGCAGGTAGATGGCCAATGCAGCGCACGTGACCGTCAGAACCTGGCTGAGGTACCACACCTGCCCGGAGAGGGAGATATACCAGTGCACCGTTCCAAATCCCAATAAAGCCGCGAACCAGAGGCTGCCGCGCGCATCCAACTGCACCCATTTTCTTCGGCGCAGGGATTCCAGGATGAGGTATACCAGGGCCGCGTTCAGAGAGCCGAAGAAGATCGAGAATTTTATGCTGTTCACGGCTTCGACGCCACCCCGTGCAACCTGCGGCAGCATCAGCAAAGAGGCCAACGGCGGGAAGGCCACGAACCAGCGCCCCTGAAAAAAGGTGAGATCGCGGCTGGAGGGGGCTTCTTCCAGGTAGGTGCGTCCCTGCAGGAAGGCTGCCGCGAGCTCGGGAAAGTAGACGTTGCCCTTTGGGGTGTTCCATCTCATGCTCACGAAGTAGGCCGAGGCGAGATACAGCAGCCAGGTGCACAAGAAGACGCCCACTGCCCCGGCCCAGGTCCGCAAGCTATCGCTCCTCCCTGGGTTGCAGCGGGAGGCCCAGAGGAGCCCGGCCAGCGTCAGCATCGCCACGAGAATCCAGGCCATATCGGGCAGGAGGCCGTCGCGCACGAATGCCTCGAGGAGGCGAAGCAGCGCCTCGGGTCTGGAGCGATGGCATGAAAGCGTATCGAGGAGGATGACGGCGGCAACAGCCCAGGCTGTGAAGCGCGCCAGCCGCTCCTGGAAGTTCAGCGCACGCATTCGAATTGGGCCCTCGGCCTCGCTTTCGAATCGAGGTGATGAAGCATTCTACCAGTCCCGGTCCTTCTCATATCCCAGTCGGATCAGCAAATCCCCCGCCACCTCTTTGAACATTCTCTTGTGTTCTGCGGTGAAGTATTTTCGCCATTCCCCTGTTTTGCCGGAGCGAAAGGTGGGGGAGCGCGCCGGATCGATCGCGGCCGCGAGGGCCTCCAACATCTCGGAGCGGGAGACCGGCAGGGGGGTGCGGGAGAGGAAGTGATCGAGGATGCGGCCCAGGACCCGCGTTCGGTCCTGAACCAGGTCCTCAAAGCGAATCTTCAGGACGGCGGGCTGCTCCAGCCATCCCAGATAGGGATCGAAGCGCCGGGCAAGGTTGGGAAATTCGATTTCGGCTTCGGGGCGACCCAGGATGCTGACGCGCAAACGCGCCTCGAAGTCCGGCAGGGAGGCGTAGTAGTCGTGGTGGACGTGGCGGGGCGCCAGCTCACTCACGTAGAAGGCATGGGAGACGGCCACGTCGCGGGGATCGCGAAAGATGAAACAGGCGACGAAGACAGGCGAGGCGACGCGTGCCACCACTTCTGCTCGCGCGAAGAGGTGGGCAGCAGCCACATCGAGCGGGCGCAGCGAATCCAGCCAGGCCAGGGCCTGTTGCGGGGCGCGCTTTCGTCCGCTCGCGCCTTCGTACTCCGCATAGAACGAGTGCAGGCGGCGAGCAAAGGGCGCCACCCTGGAGAAGCCGAGCAGAATCTGGTCCAGCAAGTGCGTGCCGCTCTTGGGGAAGGAGAGGCCCAGCAGAATCGGCCACCCGCCCGGCGGCTCCGGCAGGCCAACAAAGCGCAGGCGCTGGGCGATTTTTTCACCCCGATAGACCAGGCCGCGCATCAGGGTTTTGGGATACACAGGGTGTATTAAACCACAAAGCACGCCGATTCGCGAAGATTCTCTGCCGTGACCTGTTGGGGGCAAAGCCCCCGAAGCTCTGGAGTTATAATGGCAATGCCCGACTTGTATCGTGAGAGCAGAAGGCGCCGGCCAATCTCCTTCCAGGAATGCCCGCCCGTGCTCCCTTCGCTACACGTTTCCCGAGGGTTCTATGTTTGATCTTCCCGATTCCGAGATTCTGTCTCTCTCCAGGCAGCATGTTTTCTACACCTGGTCGGCCCAGGCCAGAGTCAACCCCATTCCGGTCAAGACGGCAAAAGGGGTGTACTTCTGGGATGTGAACGGCAGGCGTTACCTGGATTTCAATTCCATGACCATGTGCGTGAACATCGGGCATGGCAACGAGCGCGTGGTCCAGGCCATTCAGCGCCAGGCGGCGGAACTGCCCTACGCGGCCCCTGGCATGACCACGCGGGTGCGCGCCCTGGCGAGCAAGCTGGTGGCCGAGATCTCGCCCGGCGGCGCACTGAGCAAAGTGCTCTTTACCCTGGGCGGGGCGGATGCCAACGAGAATGCCATCAAACTGGCGCGCGGCTACACAGGCCGCTTCAAAGTCCTGGCGCGCTATCGCTCCTATCACGGCGCCACGGCAGGCGCTCTGGCGGCCACCGGCGATCCGCGCCGCACGGCCTGGGAACCGGGCGTGATGCCCGGCGTGGTGCATTTCCTCGACCCCTATCGCTATCGCTCGACCTTCCACCGCACCAACCCCGCCATCTCCGAAGCTGACTTTGCACAGGATTACCTGAATCACCTGGAGGAGATCATCCATTACGAAGGGCCCGAGACCATCGCCGCCATCCTGATCGAGCCGGTGACGGGCACGAACGGCATCCTCATTCCACCGCAGGGATATCTGCAAGGTCTGCGCGCCCTGTGCGATCGGTATGGCATTGTCCTGATCGCCGACGAGGTCATGAGCGGCTTTGGCCGCACCGGCCGCTGGTTTGCCGTCCAGCACTGGGACGTCGTCCCCGACATCATGACGATGGCCAAGGGGCTGACCTCGGCCTATGCCCCGCTGGGGGCCGTGGCCATGAAGCCGGAGATCGCGGCGGCGTTCGATGAGCGCGTCTTCGAGTCGGGCCTGACCTACACCTCGCATCCCCTCTCCTTGGCCGCCGCCATTGCCAACATCCAGGTGATGCAGGAGGAGCGGATTGTCGAGCACGCGGCCGCCATGGGTCCGGTTTTGAAGCGTTTGTTGACCGACCTGGGCGAGGCGCACCCCTCGGTCGGCGAGGTGCGCTCCATCGGCCTGTTCGGCATCCTCGAGCTGGTCCGGGATCGGAAGACGAAGGAGCCCATGACACCCTGGAACGGCACCTCGCCGGAGATGAGCGCCCTGCGTCAGTATTGCCTCGATCATGGGTTGTTCTTGTACACGCACTGGCACACGGTGTTGATCATCCCGCCCCTGATCATCACCGAGGAGCAGTTGCGGGAAGGGTTCGCCATCCTGGATGAGGCGCTGAAGATCACGGATCGGGCGGTGAGGTGAGAGGCACTTTCCATGAATGAAGACCATACTCGCGGGGAAATGCACGGCTGTATCGTCTGCGGCCGGCTCTATCAACTGTACGTCGTATACGATGCGAGCGGAAAGTTCGTGGATTGTAAAGTCATGAGCGCCGGTGGAAGGCGCGTCATGGACAGGCAGCGTCCGCTCGTAGCCTGTGAGAAGCACTCTCCAGAGCAAGTTGAGGCCGCGCTCGGGCGCGTGTTCGGCCCTGCCGGAGACGAGGACTCGCTCCTGTGAAATGCCTGGGATGAAACCCCTCACCTTCAGCCGCCGCAGCCTGCCCTTTGCCTTTGCCGCCGTGACGCTGGTCGCCTACGGCTTGCTCCTGCCCTTCACCGGATTCTATTGGGACGATTGGCCGTTTGCCTTCCTGGCCCGCTTCCTGGGGCCGCGCCAGTTCATTCCGGCCTTTGCCGGCTTTCGTCCGTTTCTGGGGCCGATCTTCTTCTTGACCACCAGTCTGATACCACCCCACCCCCTGCTGTGGCAGGTCTTCGCCCTGCTCATCCGCTTTCTTTCCGGGCTGGCGGTCTGGTTTACGTTGAATGCGCTCTGGCCCGACCATCCCCGTCACACCCTGAGCGCGGCCCTGTTGTTTCTGGTCTTCCCCGCCTACAGTCAACACTGGGTGGCGTTCACGCATATCAACCAGGAATGGATTCCGCTTCTCGGCTATCTCCTTTCCTTTGGCTTCAGCGTGCGCGCCCTGCGCGAGCCTCGCCGTTCGATGGCCTACACCGTTTGCGCCCTTTTGCTTCAGGTGGGGGGGCTCTTCCCCACCGAATATTTCTTCGGGCTTGAGCCGCTGCGCTGGCTGCTGCTCTGGGTCGTTGTGGCGGAAGGGACGCCAGGCGTGCGGCCGCGCCTCCTCCGCACGCTCCGGCGCGCCTGGCCCTACCTGCTGATCTGGGCCGCGAATGCGGCCTGGCTGGCCTACTACTACCGCTCCGGGGCCTACGTCTCGTATGAGGTGAGCATCGTGCACGCGCCGCCCTCCGTGCTCGAAATTCTGCTCACCCTGGGCGATGCGCTGTGGAAGGTCGGCCTCTACGCCTGGGTGCAGATTCTGGTCCTGAGCATTCAATCCATCCCCGCGCCGGCCACCTTGGCCAGCCTGCTGCTCACCCTTCTGGCTTTCGTGCTCTTGAATTTTTATCTGGCGCGGCTCGATCTCAACGCGCGTGCCTCGCGCTCCCCGGCCGTCCCTGCCATGGGCATCGGTCTGGTGGGCATTCTCCTGGGGCGCTTGCCCTCGCTCCTGGCCGGCCTGCCGCTCACCCTGCAGTCCAGTTACGATCGCCTCACGATCTCGATGATGCTGGGGGGCAGTCTGTGGATGGCCGGGGCCGTGGAGTTCCTGGCAGGTCGCTCCCGCATGCGCCTCCCGCTGCTTGCGGCTTTGCTCGCGCTGGGTGTGGGTCAGCAATTCTTCAATGCCAACATCTTCCGCCGCGACTGGCAAAGGCAACAGGCCATCTACTGGCAGTTCGCCTGGCGCATGCCGGCCCTGCAGCCCGACACGGTGGTCCTCACCCATCAAATGCCGCTGGACTATGAGACCGACCTCTCGATGACAGCCTCCTTGAACTGGATGTATGTCGAGCGGATCGATCCGCCGCGCCTCCCCTATGCCCTGATTTACACCGAAAAGCGCCTGGGCGGGGCGGTCTTGCCGCACCTCGGAGCGGGCAGCCCGATTCGGTTGCCATACCGCACCCTGACGTTCACCGGCAACACCTCCCAGGCCATCGTCGTCTACGTTCCGCCCAACGGCTGCCTGCGTGTGCTCGACCCTGCCTATGGCGATGCCGAGACGTATGCGCGCTTCCCCGAAGCGCTCTCCAGGCCGATCCCGCTTTCCGACCCCTCGCGGATTGTGCTCGAGGCCGAAGCGCGCTCCTTGCCCAGCCCGCCTTTCAGCGCGGAGCCGCCGCATAGCTGGTGCTATTTTTACGAGAAGGCCGAACAGGCGCGTCAAAGCAGGGAGTGGCAGGAAATAACGGAACTCGGACGCCAGGCAGCCGCGCAGGGCTTTGCCCCCCAGGATGCCTTCGAGTGGCTGCCTTTCATCGAGGCGTATGCGCGCACGGGAGAGCTCGCGGCCGCCGGCGCGCTTACCCGCCAGGCCTGGGAACAGGAGCCCAGGCTGCGGCGCGGGCTGTGTGCGCTCTGGAGGCGCATCCAAGCCCTCGACGCGCCTGCGGCGAGCGTGGCAGCCGGGCTGTTGACAGAGATGAGTTGTGGGCCCTGAAGCCGATGGCCTTCCTGATAACTTTTGAGGGTGCACGCGGACGTGCACCGCTTGACGCTTTATCGGGCTTATGCTACCATCTCACCCACGTAACTTGAAGGAGACTCTATGAACCGGAACACGGGCATTCGACTGGCGGCTCTTGCATGGCTTTCCATCCTCCTTGCCCCCGCCTGTACGCGCTTTTATTCCCAAGTGCCTCTCGCCACTCCGACCTTGATCCCCACTAGCCTGTTTGTCTCTCCCTTCCCCACCGGGCAGGACCCGATGCAGATCGTGGCTCAATTGGGGACTCAGACCGCGCTGGCCGCTCAGACGGCCGCGGGCACGCCTCTCACGCCAACGCTTTCTACTACGGGAACCGCGGCCACCCCCGCTGCGGAGATTTCTCCGACCCCAACTCTCGCAACGCCGCTGACGGCCGCGGCGGCCACCACCCCGGCTCCGATCACGGTAGTGCCGGGGAGTTCCAGCCCCACGCCCACGCCGGCCACTGTGGTGATTCCCACCGTGCCCGTCACGCGGCCCGCCACCTATACTCTGCAATCGGGCGAGTGGCCTTATTGCATTGCCCGCCGCTTCAACGTGAATCCACAGGACTTGCTTTCGCTGAACGGCATCTCCGATGGCAACCTCTTCCAGGTCGGCCTGGTTTTGAGAATCCCTCAAAGCGGATCGTGGCCCGGCGAGCGCTCCCTGCATGCTCACCCGGCAACTTTCATCGTTGGCTCGACGGCCGATTTCAACAGTTACAACACGATCTACGGCATAGCCTGCTACTACGGAGATGTGTTCCCGGAGGCCATTGCCCGAGCCAACAACCTGCCCCTCTCGGCCACGTTGAAGATCGGCCAGAGCCTGAGCATTCCGTGAAGAGGCCGTCCCCTTGCCCAGGCGGGAAAACTGCCTGGGCATTTTTGTTGGCATCCATTTCCCTTTCCCCGCTGGATTCCGGGTAACTACCTGCCGGCAGCCAAAAGCGGGAAGAAACCTGCCACCGTGT
>JBBIKK010000040.1:0-27002 GCA_037445475.1 Chloroflexota bacterium | reverse complement strand
CCCCCATAGCCGAGGGCGTTTGAGACTCATTATGAAATCCGGCGCAGATGTCAAGAGGGAGGATGCTGGTGATGTGGTTTTCTCAAGATTGATTGACAAATCTGGTTTTTCGTGTCTTTGCGAACCCCCCGCGCTCTTTGCAGGGGCGAAGCAATCCCCCGCCGGGCGAGGAGACTTTCGGTCGGGCAAAAAGCGCCCTCCTCGCAGCGATACATCCTTTCTTGAGAAAAGCCATAATACTGGTGATTGCCCGCACTACCCCATCACTCACGCTGACCGATTCTCCCTTTACCTCACATATCCTCCGCGCACGGCGAAGAGCGCCGGTTGCGTGCAGCCTTCCAGATTCCATTGCTCCCAGCGGCAAGCGCAGTGCGCCGCACCAGGAACCACAAGGGATGAATCCCGCGCCAGGGGTGATCAGGGTGCCTGATGGGTCTCGAACCCACAACATCGTGATCCACAGTCACGCGCTCTGCCATTGAGCTACAGGCACCGTATTTTCAGCAAATGAATTATATCATCCCAAATGCTGACCTTCAAGGATGCGGCGGATAATCTGCGGCGCTGCCTGGCGGGCGACGATCTGCTGACTCCCCTCCCGAAGATCCTTGATGGCCACGCAGTCCTTTGCGACCTCCTCCGGGCCGAGGGTCGCCACAATGCGCATTCCCATCCTGTCGGCAAATTTGAACTGCCGCGCCAGCCTGGCCGGTTCTGGATACACCGCCGTGTTCAAGCCCGCCGCCCGCAATTCGGCCGCAAAGGCATAGGCGCTCAGCCACAGATCCTCGTCGAACACCGTCACCAGAACGGGCGCCGGGCTGGGAACGAACTCCGGGAGCAGATGGTTCTCCTGCAGGATGAGGCCGATGACTACATCCCCCATGGCGAAGCCCACGCCAGAGAGGGGCGGCCCGCCCACATCGGCCAGCAGGTTATCGTAACGCCCGCCGCCCAGGATGGCGCGCTTCAACGAGCCGTGCTGATCATACGCCTCAAAGACGGTGCCGGTATAGTAAAGCAGGCCGCGCATGATGTTCGGATCGTAGCGCACATATTCCTTCACTCCCAGGGCCTGCACGGCCGCAAAGAGTTGCACCAGCTCCTCACTTTGTTCCCACAGGTCGAACCTGCTCAGCAGGGCCTTCAACCCATTCACCTGCCCTTGCGAAAGCCCCAGCGCCATGGCCTGCGTCTCCCAGGCCTGCGGTTTCATCTTCGAGCGGCGATCCACCAGGTTCGAGACCTCAACGCGTTTCTCGATCGGGATACCCAGGGCATCGAACTGAGAATCCATCAGGCGGCGATTGTTGACACAAATGACCGCCTGTTGAGGGGCCAGGCCGACCGAGCGGAAGAAGGCGGCCGCCACAGCGATCAGTTCCGCATCCGCCTGGGGAGAGGCCACCCCCAACAGGTCGATGTTCCACTGAAAGAACTCGCGCGTCCTCCCGCGTTGCGGTTGTTCGTAACGCCAGAATGGGCCGAAGGACCACCAGCGCACAGGGAACGTCAGTTCGTTATGGCGGGCGGCGATCATGCGGGCCAGCGAAGGGGTCAGTTCGGGGCGCAGGGCTATCCGCTCCCCGCCGCGATCCTCAAAGACAAAGGACTGCTTCTCGACCAGTTCCTCCCCGGACTTGGCGGCGTACAACTCGAGCGACTCGATGAAGGGCGCGTCCCACTCCTGATAGCCAAAGGCCTGTGAAACGGCGCGGACCTTCTCGTAGATGTAATTGCGCACGGCCATCTGTTGCGGATAAAATTCACGCGTCCCTTTGACGGCTTGAATCACGTTCTTCATCCAGACGACTCCATGTTGAATGCCCCGCATTGTAGCACATCTTGAATCGTTCAACAATCTCCAGGGATGTGGTATATTAGTTGCGCCAAATTCGACAGAAGAGGTTGTAAATGAAGATCAACTATCGGGAAACCGCCAAAGACCTGCAGACCCGCATCGACATTCACGAGAAGTATGGCACACGCAACATCGACGAGTGGACGATCGAGGTCCTCCAGCCCCGGGCAGGCATGAAGATCCTCGACGTGGGCTGCGGCAACGGGAAGCAATGCTTCCTGTACAGCGACGCCACCCAACGGGGAGCCGAGATCATCGGAGGGGACATCTCCAACGAGTTGTTGGATCAGGCGCGCGCCCGCAATGCCCAGCGCGGAGACCGCTGCACCTTTGTCTTCCTGGATTTCAATCAGCCCTTCGATTTCGCAAACGATACGTTCGACATCGTCTCTTCGGCCTTCGCCATCTATTACGCCTCGGACCTGGACTTCACCTTCGGGGAGGCCCGCCGCGTGTTGAAGGCCGGCGGACGGCTGTTCGTCGCCGGCCCGCTCCCCGAAAACAAGAGCATGTTCTACGAGATCATCAAGGAGGCCTCCCAAAAGCCGATCCCCCCCATGCCGGGTTCGTCTCGCTTCAAGAGCGAGATTTACCAGACCATTGCACGCCGCTTTTCTCGCACCGAGTTGCTCGTCTTCGAAAACCCCATCCTCTTTCCTTCCGTGGAGCCCTTCCTGGACTACACGCGCGCCTCGCTCTCCGAAGACCGCCGGCTGTGGACATCGCTGTTCAACACCCATGAGGAATTCGAGGCGCTGCTCCAACGCATCGAGAGACTCGCCAGAGAGCGGCTCGAACGCGACGGCCGGCTCGTCATGACGAAGGTGGTGGGCGGCATCCTGGCAACCAAATGAAGAGGGAGCAGCCGCCCATGTACTTCTTTGGCCAGCGCGTGCTTTTCCTCGGCGCTCACCCCGATGACATCGAACTGGGATGCGGCGCCCTGATTCACCACATCGCCCAGACCAGCGATTTGTTGTGCGTGACCTTATCGGATAACCAGAAGAATCCCAGGTTGAAGAACCTGGTTCAGGAACACTACAGAGCCATGGCCATCCTGGGCGTTCCCCCCGAAAAGATCGTTCTGGGGCCCTTCACGACGCGCCTCTTCCATGAGGCACGGCAGGAGATTTTAGAGTACTTTCTCCAGTTGCGCAATGAGTTCAAACCCGAGGTGATCTTCGTTCACAGCCGGCAGGACGTTCATCAAGATCACAACGCCATGACCGAGGAGGCCCTGCGCGCCTTTCGCGGCATCACCGTCCTGGGCTTCGACGTGGTGCGCTCCTCCTATGGTTTCTTCCCCCACTTTCTGGTGGAGGTGGACGAGGCGGACGTCCAGGCCAAGATCGAATCGCTGGCCCAATACGAGACCTACCGCGATCGCTACTACTTCAGCCGCGAGGTGACGCGCTCCATTATGATCCGCCACGGCGCGCTGGCTGAGCGTCCCTTTGCCGAAGGCTTCGATATCCTCAGGATTGTGGGGAGATTCGAGAAATGCGGGTGAACACAGCGCCTTGGGAGGCAGGCAGTCTGTTCCTGTAATGACCTGCCCTGGTCTGCCACACGGCCGTTGAAATGGCCATGGGCAAGCAGTTATTCCTTCGGAATGCCAAGGTAAATCATTCCGTCCCGGACCTGAACGGGATAGGCCGGGATGTCCACCACGGCCGGCATTTGCAACACCCTGCCGCTGCGAATGTCGAATTGCGCGCCGTGCCGCGGGCAGGTGATCGTATACCCATCCAGGTCCCCCTCTCCCACAGGTCCATCATCGTGGCTGCACCGATCGGCAATGGCGAACAACTGGCCTGCCACGTTGAAGACCACAATGGGTTTGCCCCCCACTTCGACAAACAGGCGTTCGCCGCCGGGAAGTTCGGCCAGAGGCGCAATCTCAATGTATTCCACTTTCGACTCATCCACCTGCCTGTAATTGAACATCACCCTTCCACCAGTTCATCGCCGGCCTCCCCCAGACCGTAGATCCCGGCCTTCAACACCTTGAGGGAAAGCAAAGCGCATTTCAGGCGCACCGGTCCCAAATCGATGCCAAGCATATCGAGCACATCTTGTTTGTTGAGTTTTTTGACGTCCTCGAGCGATTTCCCGATGATCGACTCGAGCAACAAATCTGCAGAAGCCTGTGAAATGGCGCAGCCGTGGCCATCGAAGCGGGCATCGCTGATCTTGCCGTTTCCATCCACACGCAGATCGATCTGAATGTGATCGCCGCAGAGGGGGTTGCTATCCGCAAACGAAATATCATGCGGGTCAAGGCGGCCGCGGTATGAGGGATTCTTATAATGCTCAATGATCACTTCTCGATAGAAATCGTCCATGGGTCTGTCTCCCGTGCGGGGTTGCCTCTCTATAGGGGCGACCTACCCGAAAACCTTTTTCACCTTATAAAGGCCCTGAATCAGGGCATCCACCTCTTCCCTCGTTGAATACAGGTAGAAACTGGCACGCGTCGTGGCCGGGATGCCGAACTTCTCGTGCAGCGGCTGAGCGCAGTGGTGTCCGGCGCGGACAGCGATTCCGTCCCGATCCAGAATCTGGGCTACATCGTGAGGGTGGACGCCGTCGAAGGTGAAGGCGGCAACACCGCCCTTGTGGATCGCTGCCGGCCCGAGCAACTTGAGGCCCGGCACCTCCTCCAGGCGCTCCAGGGCATACGCCGTGATTTCCTGTTCGTGAGTGCGGATGTTCTCCATTCCAAGCGCGCTGAGGTAATCCACGGCCGCACCAAACCCGATCGCCTCGGCGATGGCGGGCGTCCCGGCCTCGTATTTGTACGGCAGGACGTTGGGGCGGAAGGAGCGCAAATGCACCTCCTTAATCATATCACCGCCCCCCAGGAACGGCGGCATGGCTTCCAGCAGCTCCCTTTTGCCGTAGAGCACGCCGATCCCGCTCGGCCCACACATCTTGTGAGCCGAGAAAGCCATGAAATCCGCATCCAGAGCCTGCACATCCACTTTGAAGTGGGGCACGGATTGCGCCCCGTCCACCAGAGTAACCGCCCCTGCCTGATGGGCCAGGCGGATGATCTCGGCGGCAGGCGTGATCGTGCCCAGGACGTTGGACATGTGTGTAAACGCCACGAGTTTGGGTTCGCGCTCGAGAAGAGCACGGTAGGCTTCCAAGTCGAGCAGGCCTCGCGGGGTGACCGGAATGAACTCGAGTTGAAGCCCGCGCTCGGCAGCCAGCATTTGCCAGGGGACCAGATTGCTGTGGTGTTCCATCTCGGTCAGGATGATGCGCTCGCCCGCTTTGAGGTTGGCGCGCCCCCATGTATAGGCAACCAGGTTGATGGCCTCTGTGGCGTTGCGCGTGTAAATGATCTGCTGTTCCGAGGGAGCGTTGATGAAGCGGGCAATCTTCTGACGCGCGGCTTCATACATGGCCGTTGCCTCTTCGGCCAGAGTGTGAATGCCACGATGGACGTTGGCGTTGAAGCGGCGGTAATACACCTCCATCGCCTCGATCACGGGAAGGGGCTTCTGCGAGGTGGCCGTGGAGTCCAGGTAGATCAATCTCACACCCGGCCGAACTTCGCGGCCGAGGATCGGGAAATCCTGGCGAACCTGCTGGACGTCGAGAGTCATAGGCAGAGGTGGAGAATACAGGGCGAACGCCCCTTCCCATCCGGGCTCAGCGAGCCGTCGCCCGCCGGCTGCTCTTCTGGCCATTGCTGGCGGGGCGAATCTGATCCGAGGTGAGTGGATACCACAGGATGCGGTCGGGCACCATCCATCCATCGGTGAGAAAAACGTTGGAACGGAACTGCACGGCGACCATCTTGTTATCCACCTGGACGACAACGCCTTTGAGCCAGCCACGCACCCGCTGGCCGCCCTTCTCGTGATCGCAGTATACCTCCACGGCATCGCCGACGTCAAAAGAATGTTGCTTTTCCGGGCTCTTCATGTAAGAGAACTGCGAAGCCCGCCCCTCCCCACGCAGACGCTTCTCCAATACAGGTGCCAACGCCATCCGCCCTCCCAGCGCATGCACCTTGGGAGTTTTGTTCCTGGATTTCGTTCTTGTCGTCATAGGTCTACCTGCCCGTTGTAATCTCTAACATCTCGAATCCGGACAACCTCTCGTGCCCTCGCCCGGACGAAGGTCTCCGGGCCGCCGCGCCTCATTCCATCTTCTCGAGGATGATTTGACGGAACCTGGCACGCACGCCCTCAAAGGGAATGCGTTGCATGATCGGGTCGAAGAAGCCCTCCACCAGCAGGCGCTCCGCCTGTCGGGGTGGAATGCCGCGACTCTGCAAGTAGAAGAGGGTTTCCTCCTCCAGTTTCCCGACCGTGGCACCATGCGTACAGCGCACATCGTCGGCCAGGATTTCGAGGCCGGGGATCGAATCGGCCCGTGCCCCCTCGCTCAGAACCAGGTTGCGATTGGCCTGATAGCCATCGGTTTTCTGTGCTTGCGGCGCGACGTAGATCATGCCCTGCCAGATGGAGCGGCTCCTGCCTTTCAGAGCGCCCTTGAAGAGCAGGTCGCTGGTGGTGTGCGGGGCGAGGTGATTTTGCTGGGTATCGTGATCGAGATGCTGATCACCGCTCGTGAAGTAGAAGCCAGACATTCGTCCCGTGGCGCCTTCGCCGGCCAGATCGAGTTCCGAGAAGCTCTTGGTGAGTTTGGAGCCGACAGAGCCGAAGATCCAATCCAGGCTGGCATCCCGTTCCAGGCGGGCGCGCGCGTGGGTGAAATTCCAGACGTGCAGGCCCCATGACTGAAGTTCCACGAACTGGAGGCTGCCGCCCGGCATGATCTGAATCTCCACAATGCCGGCGTGGAGCGCCTCGCTCGCCTCGGTGGGCGAGGCCGATTCGTGGACATACGTCACACGCGCGCCCTCATCCACCAGGACGAGCAGATGGGTGAAGTGAGCCAGGCCGGCCCCCGCCCCCCACATCACGCTGTGAAGAGGCTGCCGCACCTGCACATTGCGAGGCACGTAGAGCAGAACGCCGTTTTGGGCAAGGGCACCGGCCAGCGCGGCGAATTTCCCCTCTTCCGGGTTCACCGTCTGACCCAGGATTCTCTCGAGCACGTCGGCGTGTTCTTCCTGGGCCGTCTTCAGATCGGTGAAGATGATGCCCTGCCGGGCCAGCGCTGCATCGAGGTCGATTCGGGAGCCTCCGGGCAGCAGAACGATCTGCCCGCCATGCTGGTCCGCCACCAGCGGCTTGAGCAAATCCTCAGGCACAGACGGCAGATCGAGGTGAGCCTCAGCCGCCGGGATGCGGAGCGCATCGAGGGGCAGAGCACGCAGATCGGTGCGCCGCCAGGCTTCCTGAGTCGTGTCGGGCAGGGGCAGGCGCCGGAAGGCCTCCCAGGCCCGCGTGCGATACGAGGCGAGAGCACCGCTCCCGGAGGGAATGTCGGCAGAGGTGAAGGGGAAGTCCCTCGGGGCCGGTGCGGCCCGGCGTGTCTTCTTCGAAACAACGACTTTGGGTTTCTCGGACATCGTGTGTTCCTGTAGCCCAAGGCTACCCAATGGAACCTTCCATCTGAAGTTGAATGAGGCGGTTCATTTCTATAGCATATTCCATCGGCAGTTCTTTGACAAGCGGCTCGATGAAGCCGGAGACCACCATGGTGGTGGCTTCTTCCTCGCCCAGGCCGCGGCTCATCAGGTAGAAGAGTTGTTCTTCGCCCACCTTGCTGACCGAGGCCTCGTGGCCGATGGTTACATCGTCTTCGTCGATCTCAATGTAGGGGTAGGTGTCGGAGCGCGATTGCGGATCGAGCAACAGTGCATCGCAGACGACGTTGGATTTCACGCCCTGTGCACCTTTATAGACCTTGAGCAAGCCGCGATACGAAGCCCGCCCGCCGCCTTTGCTGATGGATTTGGAGGTGATCTTCGAGGTGGTATACGGCGCGAAGTGATACATCTTGCTGCCGGCATCTTGCTGTTGCCCCGCGCCGGCGAAGGCCATCGAGAGCATCTCGCCGCGTGCGCCGGGCTCCATCAGGTAGCAGGAGGGGTACTTCATGGTGATCTTGGAGCCCATGTTGGCATCCACCCATTCGTGGCTGGCATCGGCGTAGACTTTGGCACGCTGGGTCACCAAGTTGTAGACGTTGTGCGACCAGTTCTGGATGGTGGTGTAGCGCGAGCGCGCCCCACGCTTGACGATGATCTCGATCACGCCGCTGTGGAAGGAATCGGTAGTGTATTGAGGTGCGGTGCAGCCCTCGACGTAGTGTACGGAGGCACCCTCATCCACAATGATCAACGTGCGCTCGAACTGGCCAACGTTGGCAGTGTTCAGGCGGAAATAGGCCTGGAGGGGCAAATCCACCTTCACCCCCGGCGGGACGTACACGAACGACCCGCCCGACCAGACCGCCGAGTTCAGTGCCGCGAATTTATTGTCCTCGATCGGGACAACCGTGCCGAAATATTCGCGGAACAAATCGGGGTACTGCTTCAGGCCGTCTTCGATGGAGAGGAAGATGACCCCTTGCTTTTCCAGGTGTTCCTGGATGGAGTGGTATATCATCTCGCTTTCGTACTGGGCGCCCACCCCCGCCAGGAACTTACGCTCGGCTTCCGGGATGCCGAGCCTGTCGAAGGTCTTCTTGATGTCCTCCGGCACTTCATCCCAGGAGCGGCTCTGCTTTTCGGTGGGCCGCACGTAATAGTAGATGTCGTCCAGGTCCAGGCCGGAAAGGTCGGGCCCCCAGGTGGGCATGGGGCGCTTGAGAAAGTGTTCCAGCGCCTTCAGGCGGAACTCCAGCATCCATTTGGGTTCGCCCTTCATGTAAGAAATCTGTTCCACCACCTGGCGATCGAGCCCCTTGCGCGATTTGAAGATGTAGTAATCATCGCGGTCGTGGAAGCCATACTTATATTCACCGATGCCTTCCAGGATTTTTTCGTCACTCATAGCAAATCTCCACAAAACGCGAGCAGACGGCCTCGCCTCAGAAACCTCAGGCGGCCTCTTCGGCCCTTTCGCGCAGCCAGCTGTAGCCGCGCTCCTCCAGCGAGAGGGCCAGGTCGGGCCCGCCCGATTCGACAATTTTCCCATCCATCATGACGTGGACAAAATGGGGTTTGATGTAGTTGAGCAAACGCTGATAGTGAGTGATGATCAAGACGCCCAGGTCGGGGCCCATCAGGGCGTTGACTCCTTCGGCAACCACGCGCAGGGCATCGATGTCCAGCCCGGAATCGGTCTCATCCAGGATGGCGATCTCCGGCTCGAGCATGGCCATCTGCAAGATCTCGGCGCGCTTCTTCTCCCCGCCCGAAAAGCCATCGTTGAGGTAGCGCGTGGCAAAAGACGGATCCATCTTGAGCAGGTCCATCTTCTCTTTCAGCAGTCTGCGGAACTCCGGGACGGGAATGCCCTTATCCTCGGGATGGAGGGCGCGCCGATGGGCGTTCAGCGCCGTGCGTAAGAAGTTCGCCACCGTCACGCCGGGAACAGCTACCGGATATTGAAAAGCCAGAAAGAGGCCCAGGCGCGAGCGCTCATCGGGCCCCAGCGCAAGGATGTTCTGCCCTTTGAAAAGCACCTCGCCGCCGCTCACCGTGTAGGCGGGATGGCCCATCAAGGTATATGCCAGCGTGGATTTGCCCGTGCCGTTCGGGCCCATAACGGCATGGATCTCGCCCTGCCGGATGGTGAGGTTGACACCTTGCAGGATCGCTTTGTCGTTCACGCTGACGTGTAAATCTCTGATTTCTAATTGTGACATGAAATATGCTCCTTGGCCCGGAAGTGCAAAACGGAGCCTGGTCTCCAGGCAACGGTATTATAGCAGGGTCGGCAAGAAAAGTCAATATTTATCATATTTTTCTAGTAAATTAACCTGCGACTGGGACGCGCACAAAGTCGGCGAAGGCAGTGCCACGCCCCCGTTTCGCGGGGCGGCGCGAAGAGACCCATCCGCCTTTCTGCAAGAACAACCCGCCGCATCGGCTCCGGGATCGCGGGCGGGAGGGGCGGAGGTTGTGGTCCTCTATTTGAGATGTGAATCCAGCCACTCGAGGACGAAGCGAAACACCTCCGCCTTCTGGGGCTCGTTGTGGACTTCGTGAGCCATTCCCTCCCACAAGCGCAGCGTCACGTCACCGGGGATGCGCCGGGCCAGTTCTTCCCCGCCGCTGGGGTAGGTGAGTCGATCTTCGCGGCCGTACATGATCAGAAGCGGGAGGCGGAACTCAGCCGCGTGCTCGAAGACATAGTCGATTGCAGTCAGTGCGGTTTTTCCAAAGGCCGTGGTCGTTTTATCATGCACCCATGGATCGTGGATGTAGGCTTCCACAACGCGAGGATCATGACTGAGCATGTTCGCGTCCAGGCCGCTGGGCAGGGTCAGGCGAGGCACCAGGGAACCGAGCACCCTAGCCAGCACGATCTTGACCTTTTGCTCCTGCAGCGCCGAGCGCAAGCCGGGCGCGCTGGCAATCACCCCCTTTGCCTGCGGCTTCCTCTGCAGGGCAAAGGTCAGCGCCAGCAGGCCGCCCAGGCTGTGCCCGTAGATGAAGAGCGGCAATCCCGGATAGCGGCCCCGCAGCAGGTCCCAAAATTCCTGAATGTCTTGCATGACCGCTTCGAGCGAGGGGAAGTGGCCGCGCGGCCCCCCCGATTGGCCATGCCCCCGCAAGTCGAAGCCCGCCAGAGCGTAGCCGCCTGCCTGGAGGGCCTGAGCAACATGAGCGTAGCGTCCTGTATGCTCTCCCAGCCCATGAATGAGCAGGAGGATTGCTTCCGGGAGGCCATCGGGCTCCCAGCCGCGGACATAGAATTTGATTCCCTGCCGGTTTTGCCAGCCCGACTCGAACGTCTTCATACGGCACCTCCAAACTCGTTTTCGAATGGCATAGCGCGGGATTTATCCCGCAACCCAAGTGCGACTATAGTTCGGAGGAAAGCGCACAGGCTTTTTGTCGCTCTCATGCTGCCTTCCATGTTTCCAGGATGCTCACAGTTTCGGTTTTTCTGGGTGCTTTGCCGGGATGGTCAGGCAGGCGGTCGCAGCGAGGCGGAGGCTTACGGTCCCCATTTCATCCGATAAGCGTATTCCACCAACGGCACGCCGGCCCGCCCGTCAGGATAAACGACCTCGGCCATCCCGCCCTGAAGCACGTCCTCTCTCGAGGCGAAGGCCAGGACAGCCAGGCTGGCATCCGGCGCCCAGAGAATCTCGTTGACATCCTCGAACGCCTCCGGCCTCAACGGAACGCGCTCGCTCATGCCGTTCGGAGCCGAGCGCACCATGTACAGGGGGGTGCGCCCGGAAGAGGGTATCTCCTCTAAATTGTTGAAGAAGAAATACAGCCGTCCATCCATGCCAAGATGCGGAGCGTCGGCGAAGTTATACGTGCCATCCGGCGCGGCGCCGGGCAGCAGCGTGGTCATGTTCCCGCTGGTCGCATCGACGTACCACAGTCCCGAATCGAACATACCCATGCTCGGGTTGGCAGCATACAGTCCGCTCCCATCGGGAATCCAGAAAGCGTTGCAGCACACCGCGCCGCCGTCTTCGCGATGGAAGCGCACAAGCGTGTTCTCCGAGGGAGTATAGATTCCGAATGACCCGCCCTCATAAAAAGTGATGCGAACCAGCAACCTGCTCCCCTGCGGGGAGTACCGTTCGGGGGTGTACAATTCACGCACGATGGGGAAGCCGGTGGAGGTATCGAGCTGGTCTGTCAAGACCTGATCGATTGTCCCGCTGCTCAGGGCGTAGAAACTCAGGCCGCCGTGATGAAAGGCAATCGTCTGCCCATCGGGCGACCAGCGCGGTGCATCGAGCGCGGTGGCCCAGGGATTGGCCGCGTCCACCGCCCCGCCATCCACCAGCACACGGCGCCCCGCGCCATTCGCCTCCACCAGGAGCAACTGGTTGCCGGAAACGTACACCACGCTGCCATCCCGAGGCGAGACATCGTAATCCTTCACATCCGCCGGCTCGTAGGTCACCTGATGTTTCGTCTGGCCATCGCGTTCGAGGCGGAAGACCTGCACGTAGCCGGCCGTGCTGTCGTTGGCCAGGAAGTAGAGCGCGCGCGGCAGCAAAGCGGGGATGGTCGTGGCGGAGGGCGTGGAAGGCAGCGGGGTCGGCGTGAAGAGCGGGGTAGCAAGGGGCGTCAGCGCCTGCAACGTCTGGGCCATGAGCGTGGCGGCTGAACCGGCCGGGGCAGGCACAGTCAGAGATGAGAGATCGCAAGCCAGCAGCGCCACAAGGCCTGCGCCGATCGAGAGGAGCGCTTTTATACGGGGTGGCATGTCACACCTGCTCGTATTGCAAGATCGGGACGACAAAGAGCATCCCCCGCTTTTCCCCGGGCTCGGCGGCCGGGAGCGCCTCGCGAATCAGCGCGATGGCCGCCTCCAGTCGGGCATCGTCCACGCCGACCAGCAGGGTGACCATTCCGCTGCGCAAGAACCCACCGGTGGAAGCGACGCGCGTGACACGGTATTCGGCCGTCGTGAGGGCGCGCGCGACGGCATCCGCCTCCTGGTCTTTGACGATCACAATGATCATCTTCATTGGCGCCTCTCTGCAAGGTCAAATCCCTGGAAGAATGGATTCAGAGCTGTTCAAACCATTCGAGGGGCAAGACGAAAACCGTGGCCCCGCCAACGGTCACCGGCACCGGCGCCGGCATGGGCAGGGGTGCTCCCTCGAGCGGCATGGTCAGGTATTCGACGCGCTGGCGGCATATCCGGCGCAACACGTTCAACACCTCTGGAAGGCGTGATTGTGCCAGGCCGATCAACAATGTGGCATTCTGCCGCCCCAGAAAACCACCCGTGCTGGCCAGGTAGACCACAAAGGCCCCCATCTTCTCCAGGGCGCGCATCGCCGCGTTGGCATCCTGCTCTTGCACGATTGCCAGCACCAGTACCTCCGCCTGGGACATCTCTCACTCCACACTCAAGGATACCATCATTCATCGAGGGATACAACCAGCGGTGTGGTTTCGTTGATGGTTACCGCTTTCCCATTGGCAAAGACAACCTGGGTGGCCTCCAGGCCGCGGACGATCTTCAGCCCCCTGTACTGAATCGTCACGGGCCAGGCAAAGGGGTTCTGCCCTTCCAGATAGACCCGCCGCGCAGAGATCACTCGCACGCCCAGCACCTGGAGAAACAGACCCAGCGGGGCCAGCCCGCTCAGCGCGCCGCGTTCCCCCAGGCCCTGTCCACTTTCGGCATGATAGCGCTCATAGAAAGCGTGCTGTTGCTTCAAGTTTTGGATGACGGCGTTCATCAAGCGCTCGGTCAGGCGGGCGGCTTCCCGGCGGAATCCATAGCGCAGCAACCCCTCGCCGATCAGGTGGTTCCAGGGGAGGTAGACGCTCATGGCCAGCGCCTCCGCTCGCGGATGCGGAGCGGAGGGAAGGGCCGGGATGCCAAACGGGCGGGCGAAGCGCCCATCGTCCATGAGGCGCTCCAGAATAGCGCGGGCGCGTTGCGGTGACGGGATGCCGGCCCATAACGGAGTGAAGAGCGTCATGTCTTCACCGCTCAAGTCCGCGACGCGCACCACGAGCCTGTCTTTCTCCTCCAGCCCTCGAATGCGGATCGCCCCAATCCTGGAGTAGACCCTGCGGCTGGTGGCCACCCACCCGCCGCTCCGCCACCGGAACTGTGATTCCTCGAGAGTCTCGGATTCTCCCGCCTCCTTGCTGCCGGCAGCGCGTATTTCCAGGCGCGGACGTTTCGGCGCGGGACTCTTGCTGTGCACCTCCACCAGCAGGCGCAGCGGCGTCTCGAAGACGATCTTCGGGCGTAGATTGCCATCGCCCGTGTGCCGCGCCACGATCCTGCCCCTCGGGCTCAGGTGTGTGAGGCTATCCTGATAGGCATACAGATTGCGGCGTTCATCCCAGGCGGCCTCCACAGAGGCGCGCAGAAGGTCGGCCTGCGCCCGCAGCGCTCCCAGGCCCTGCTCCTGGTCCAGAAGGGCTGCCATATCCAGCAAGAGCGCAGCCTCCCGGTAGAGCATGGCTTCCAGGGCGGGGTGGTGCACCCGGCTGGGATCCATCCCCTGCGACCAGGGGTGCCAGATATCGAAGAGGGGGTTCTCCTCGAACCCGCTTTGCAGCGGATGCCTCCAGGCTGGGAGGCCATCGGCATCCTCATCATGTTCGGGCGAGAACCAGCACCAGAAGAAACGCATGAGTTTCGGAAAAACCCGCTCCAGAAAGGCTCTGTCCTGCGTCTCTTGATAATACGACCAGGCCAGGCTGGCGAGCATGGGCATGGCCAGCAACTTCACGCCTTGTCCGCACAGGCCGGGCCGATGGTCAATGAAGCCTTCCTCCGTTTGAAGGTGAAGGAAGTTTTCCAGCAGGCCGCGTTTCAGATGAGGTGCGCCGGGCAAGAGGCTGGCCAGATAGTACGATTCCAGGGGCGATTGTCCGCTCCAGGATGGGGGATGGTCGCGACCATCGCCGCTGCGCGAGTAACCCTGATCGGGTTGTCGCGTCTGGACAAAGGAGGCGTGGGGCAGATGGGAGGTGGGTGGGTAGAACAGAGCCAGGGCGGCGCGCTGGGAGAACGCCAGGGCCGCATCCCAATCGGGGTCGCCGGTGCGGACATCAAGCACCTGGCCGGCGTCGCTCAACTCGATGCGGGCGCGTTCGGCATCCCAGGCGCGCACCGCGGCGCGTCGCGCCCGATCGAACGAGGCCTCCGGCGAAGCCTCGGCGGCTGCTCCCCACAGGATAGCATGCCTGGCCAAGGGCTCGAAATCCAGATCGAGTGCCAGGGAGGGATAAGGACCGGGGCCAAAGACGGCGCCGCCGCTCATGAACACCAGCGGCTCCAGCCCGCCGCTCTGGCCACTCAACACGTTGACCATCTGATGCTGCGCGGGGGCAAGCGGGCGCCCTTCCAGGGGCTTCAGAACTCCGCACAGTTCGAGGCGCATCTTGCGTAGCGAGGGCGTGCGGTTTACGCAGATCAGTCGCCCGGCCAGGACGTGTGATTCGGGCACCCAGTACTCGGCGATCACCTCCAGGTCCTCGAAGGGCGCGAAGGCCAGTTGCAGAAAATTCGGATAAAAATGTTGCAGGCGCGGTGGCGAGGAAAACTCGGCGGGGCGGAGAACACTCTTACCTGCCTCGGTGAAGCGCAGGAACAGACACATCTCGCGGGCGCGCAGGCCGTAGGTGGTGTGAACGGCGAGGGCAGCAGGGTGGCCGCTACCCAGTTTCAATTCCCAGATGTGGTCGTTGCAATAATCCGTTTCACCCAGGCGCATATCGGCAGCCAGGGTGAGCGCCAGCGGATCTCCGGCCTTGAGATTCCATTCACGCATGGGACTATTGTATGGGAAATTCCCCCCCAGGTCAAAGGCGTTTTGGAATTTTGTGCTAGAATGAAAAACATGGCTCCTCTCTCGTCTCATCCACGCGGTTTGTACTTTGAAGAGTTTCGAGTCGGACAGAAGATCGTGAGCGCCGGTCGCACCATCACCGAGAGCGACATTGTGACCTTTGCCGGCCTCTCCGGCGATTACAACCAGATTCACACCGACGCCGAGTTCAGCAAAGCAACGCCCTTCGGCCGGCGCGTGGCGCATGGATTGCTGGGCCTTTCGATCGCCTCTGGCCTAGCCATGCGCACCGGCGTGCTGGAAGGCACCGTGATGGCCTTCCGTGAGATCAACGCTTGGAAATTCGTCAAGCCAGTCTTCATCGGCGACACGCTCCACGTCGAGATGGAGGTGGCCGAGACCAAAGCCCTGCCACGCCTGGGTGGCGGGGCCATCGTCATCAGCCTGGAGGTGAAGAATCAGAACGGCGAGACCGTGATGAAGGGAACGTGGACGGCGCTGGTGAGGTCCACTCCATAGCGCGGGATTTATCCCGCAGCCCAAACGCGACATCCATCCCCTACGGGGACGATGCCTCGCGGCACAGAATCTTTACGGTTGTGACAGTTTCTCAAGAGCAAAACTTACAGGCGCGGAAAAGCCTATGAGCACAGAAGACCCCCGTCAGCGTCTGCGCAGACTGCTGCGTTCTGAAGACGAAACGCAGGCCGAGCCGGCCTCTCAACCCCGCCACGAGAAGCCGCCTCGCGCGCGGCCGGCGCTCGATCGAGATAACATGCCCCTGCCGCGCCGCGTGGACGAAATGGGGCCGGAGGGTACGCGCCCCCCGCCGGCAGCCCGTGAGATCAAGACCGCGCCTCGCGGCGCCGTCCCGCCCCCCATCCACCCTGCCGGCAGACGCTCCCCCCCGGCGCGGCGCCCCTGGGGCTGTTTGTTGCGCGGCCTGGTCCTGGCAGCCTTCCTGTTCGTCCTGCTTGGCCTCTGCCTCGGCTCGTGGGCGCTGTATGAGTATTATGCCATCGCCCGTTCGCTCCCCTCCGTCAGCGACCTGCAGCAGCGGGCTTCGCAGTTCGAGACGACGCGCATCCTCGACCGCAATGGGGGGCTCCTCTACGAACTGGTGGATCCGCGCGCCGGGCGACGCACCTACGTCACCCTGGACAAGGTCTCACCACTCCTGATCGCGGCCACTCTCGCCACCGAGGACAAAGACTTCTACAATCACCCCGGCTATGACCTGTGGGCCATCCTGCGCGCCCTGTGGCAGAATTACACCCATGGAGAAACGGTCTCCGGCGGTTCAACCATCACGCAACAACTAGCGCGCGCCATCCTGCTCTCTCCGCAGGAGCGCAGTCAGCGCACGTACTTCCGCAAGGCGCGCGAGATCCTCCTGGCCGCCGAGATCACGCGGCGCTACAGCAAGGATCAAATCCTCGAACTGTACCTGAACGAAATCTACTACGGCAATCTGGCATATGGGATCGAAGCCGCGGCCGAGACCTACTTTGGGACGACGGCCGACAAGCTGACGCTGGCCCAGGCCTCGTTCCTGGCCGGGCTGCCGCAGTCGCCGGCCATCTACGATATTTACACCAATCGCGAAGTCACCCTCGCCCGTCAGCAGCAGGTGCTGCGGCTGATGGTGGAGGCCAGCGCCGAACAAAACTGCATCCACGTCGGCTCGGCGGCCGCGCCGCTCTGCGTTGACCCGCCGGCCGCGGCCGCGGCCGCGGCCGAGATGCGCGCGTGGGAATTTCATCCTCCCGAGATCCGCATGCGCTATCCCCACTGGGTCAACTATGTGCGCGCCCAACTCGAAGCCAACTACGACGCCCAGACGATCTATCGTTCGGGCTTTACCGTCTACACCACACTCGACCCAGGCCTGCAGGACTTCGCCCAGCAGGTGGTCACGAGTCAGGTGGCGGCCCTGGCCGATAAACATGCCACCAATGGCGCGCTGGTCGCCATTCGCCCCTCCAGCGGCGAAATCCTGGCCATGGTGGGCTCGGCGGACTACTACAACGCCGCCATCTCCGGCCAGGTCAACATGGCCATCAGCCCCACGCGTCAGCCGGGCTCGGCCATCAAACCCATCACCTACGTGGCAGCGTTTGAAAAGGGCTGGACGCCGGCCACCCTCATCTGGGACGTGCCCTCCGAGTTCCCGCCCTCCGGCGACCCGCGCGATGCGCGCGAGCCCTACAAGCCAGTCAATTACGACGGCAAGTTCCACGGCGCGGTCACCGTGCGGGTGGCGCTGGCCAACTCCTTCAATGTTCCGGCCGTGAAGACGCTGCAGTTCGTGGGCATTTACGGCGATCACGGCATGCTGGCCATGGCCAGGCGCCTGGGCCTCACCTCGCTCAACCGCGACGATTACGGCCTCTCGCTCACGCTCGGCGGCGGAGATGTCAGCCTGCTCGAATTGACCGCCGCCTACGCCGTCTTCGCCAACGGCGGCGTGCGCCTCCCGCCCGTTTCGATCCTGAAGATCGTCGATTACCGCGGCAACGTGGTGTACGAGTACAGACCTCCGCAGGGCGAGGCGGTCATTCGCCCCGAACATGCCTATCTGATCACCTCCATTCTCTCGGACAACGAAGCGCGGGCGTGGATGTTCGGAGCCAACTCGATCTTGAACCTGCCCTTCCCGGCTGCAGCCAAGACCGGCACCACCAACGACTTCCGCGATAACTGGACGCTCGGCTACACCCCAGACCTGGTCACGGGCGTATGGGTTGGGAACGCGGACTACACCCCCATGGTCAACACCAGCGGCCTGAGCGGGGCCGCCCCTATCTGGTCGCAGTTCATGCAATACGCGGTCCCCTACGTGACGAACGGGAATCCCAGCCCGTTCGTGCGCCCGCCCGGAATCGTGGAGCAGGTCATCTGCTCCTTGTCCGGCACACAGCCCTCCCGGTGGTGCCGGGAACAGCGCCGCGAGGTCTTTGCCTCCGATCAACCTCCCCTGCCGGCCGGCCAGGACCTGCGCCGCAAAGTCAGGCTCGATACCTGGACCGGCCTGGAGGCCTCGCCGGAGTGCGACGATTTCACCGAGGAGCAGTTCGTCATCCACGTCAGCGATCCCTGGGCGCGGCAGTGGTTCGAGACCCGCGACGGGCGCCGCTGGCTGGAAGATCACGATTTCCCGACCCCGCCGCTCTATGCGCCGGAGCGCGAGTGCACGGCCAACGACCCGCACCCCCAACTTCAACTCAGCCTGAACGAGGGCGAGGTGGTCACCCAGCCCACGCTGATGCTGCGCGGCACGGCGGATGCCCGCGGAGGAATCCAATCCTGGCGGCTTGAATTCGGCCTCGGCGATGAGCCGCACGATTGGACCCTTCTGGCACAGGGCAACCAGGCGGTGAAAAACGAGATCCTCTTCCACTGGGATTTATCGAACCTGCCCAACGGGACGATCTCCCTGCGCCTCTACTTGGAGGGGAGGCAGGGCCACGCCGAACGCATCGTTCGCTTCTCCCTCCGCCTGCCGACCCCGACCCCGCCGCCCACCCTCACCCCGAGCCCGACCCTCACCCCTCTGCCCACCCTCACCCCCACTCTTACCCCAACCCTCCCGCCCACCCCGAGCGAGACCCCTCTCCCGCCGGGCCCGAGCGACACCCCCTCCCCTTAGGAGCCGCCATGCGTCTGGAAGACCTGAACTGGATGGACGTTGAAAGATACCTGCAGCACGACGATCGTTTGATGCTGGTTTTGGGCGCTACCGAGCAGCACGGCTATCTGAGCCTGCTGACCGACATCAAGATCCCGCTGGCGCTGGCCGATGCCGCCTCGCAGGCCAGCGGTGTGCCGGTCGCCCCACCGTTGAACTTCGGATGCTCGCCGTATTTCCTGGCCTATCCGGGCACGTTGAGCCTGCGCGTCGAGACGTTGATCGCCGCCGTGGAGGACCTGGTTCGTTCGGCCCATGCCGTCGGCTTTCGCCGCCTGCTGGTTCTCAATGGACATGGCGGCAACGCGCCGGCCCACACCCATCTCCACCGCCTCAGCAATGAGTTGCCGGCTCTGCATCTCAACTGGTACGACTGGTGGCAATCCCAGGCGGTCGAAGCCATCGCCCATAAGCACGATCTCAAGCCGGCTCACGCCAACTGGCTGGAGGCCTTTCCCTTCACCATCGTGAGCGAAATGCCGCAGGGGAACAAAGCGCCGCCATTCGTTCCGAGCGCCATCATGGACGCCCAAACCGCTCGTCAGGTCTATGGCGATGGCTCCTTCGGCGGGCCCTATCGCGTCGGCGACGAGATCCTGCACGAAATCTTTGCCGCCGCGCTGGAGGACATCTTGCAACTGCTGAGGTTTGAGCGCCTCGGCCCGCGTGACCCTTGACAGTATCCATCGCCTGCATAGAATTCGGCCCGAACCCGAATGCAAGATGTGATCTTCACTCCCTCTGCCTCGGCCCTGCTCATTCCTCAGAAGAGAGCCGCCAATGGCTCTCGTATCAGGTTCCATGCTCAAACTCCCTGCTCTGATCGACCCGCACGTCCACGTGCGTGAGCCCGGACAAACTCACAAAGAGGACTGGGATACGGCTACCCAGGCGGCGCTGGCCGGCGGCGTGACGCTGATCCTGGCCATGCCCAACACCAGCCCGCCCATCTGCGACGCCTCCACCCTGGACCTGGCGCTGGGCGCGGCCAAATCGAAGGCGCGCTGTGACTATGCCCAATTCCTCGGCGCCGGCCCTCACAATGCCGCGAGCGCCGCCTCCCTGGCGCCAAAAGTGGCGGGCCTGAAGATGTACCTCGACTCGACCTTCGGCGAACTGCGCCTGAACGACATGAGCCTCTGGCTGGAGCACTTTCGCCACTGGCGCGGCCCCGGCCCGATCGTGGTCCACGCCGAGGGGCGCAGCCTGGCCGCAGCCTTGTTCTTCTCCCAACTCTTCGACCAGCCTGTGCATGTGGCCCACGTTTCCCTGGGCGAGGAAATTCTGCTCATCAAAGAGGCCAAGGCGCGCGGCCTGAAAGTTACCTGTGAGGTCACGCCGCATCATCTGTTTCTGGCTTCCCCCTCTCGCGAGGGACGCTTAGAAGTTCGCCCGCGCCTGGCGACCCAACTCGATGTGCATGCCCTGTGGGAAAACCTGGATGTCATCGACTGCTTCGCCTCCGACCACGCCCCGCACACTCTGGCCGAGAAGGATGGCGATAGCCCCCCACCCGGCTTCCCCGGCCTGGAAACAGCCCTGCCCCTGTTCCTGACGGCGCTGCACGAGGGCCGTCTGACCATAGAGGACCTGATCACGAAGATGCACACCAATCCTCGCCGCATCTTCCGCCTGCCGGAGCAGCCTGAAACCTGGGTCGAAGTGGATGAAGCCGCCCGCTGGGAGATTCGGGGAAACGAGTTACGCTCGAAGTGCGGCTGGACGCCGTTCGAGGGCTGGAAGGTCAAGGGCAAAGTGAGAAAAGTTGTTCTGCGTGGACAAGTTGCTTTTGAAGATGGGAAGATACTGGCTGAAAAAGGTTGCGGAAGAAATATCCGCGCGTAGCGCGGGATTTATCTCGCAACCCAAACGCCACATCCACGTCGCGGTGCAGAATCTTTATGGTCGTAATAGATTTTCAAGAGCAATGCTGTAGCGCGGCCTCCAGCCGCAACCAGATGTCGCTGCGAGAAGCGCTTCGCCAGGCTCAGCGTAGACTCCGCGACAGGGCGGTTTCCTCTCCCGCCCGGAGATTGCTTCCCCTCACACTTCGCTCGGGGCAGGCGCCTTGCTCGCCATGGCACCCTCGCGAAAAATCTTCGCGGTCGTGATGGATTAACCGCCCGACAGTTTGATCATATCCCTGCGGGGCGGCGTCCTTTGCTGCCGAAGCAATCTCCTGGCAATTGAAGAAGGCCCTTTGGGCCGGAGGTGACTTAGTCGTTGCGCTCCTCCCAATCACTAACCTTTCAGAAACCGGCTCACCACCTTTGCGCTTGCTGCAGGGCGCTCCATCACTCCGCCCTGATGGATGAAGATCGGCGTGCCTTCCTGTGCATATGCCAGCTCCACATACGCCTGGCCGGTGATGAAGCGAGCACTATCAATCGCGCACGAGGTCACCCAACCGATGCGCTCCCCACCGGCATTCATCACCGGGTCGCCGTTGTGCGCCATGCGCGTCCGCTGTTCGTCGAACGTAAAGCGCACTACCACCCCCTTGCGCTCCTTCTCCCGCGCCAGATACGCCTCGCGCCCGATGAACCACGGCTTGTACACCTTCACATACGAACCGAAACCACCCTCTGCAACTCCCAGGTCCCGATCCCCAAACTTACCGGATCCCAGCCCCATCTCGTGGCCGTAGAGCGGCAGGCCGGCCTCCGTGCGCAACGAATCGCGCGCCCCCAGCCCCACCGGCTTCACCCCAAACGGCTCGCCGGCTTTCAAAACAGCATTCCAGAACTCCACCGCCCGGTCGGGGTGAATGAACAACTCGAAGGCCATCTTCTCGCCGGTGTAACCCGTGCGGGAAACAATCAAATCAAAGCCTCCCACAACGGCATGGCACAACTCCGTCCGCTTCAACTTCAAAATGCGCGCCCGCGTCTCCTCATCCACCCCCATTGCCAGCAGGATATCCCGCGAGCGCGGCCCCTGCAGAGCGATGTCGATCCGCATGTCGTCGCCCACCTTCGGATCGCGCAGATTGCGAATCTCGGCCTCGTAACCATACGTGCGCGCCCACGGCTTGCGGTTGTCAATCCGCACCTTGCCATCCCGCACCGCTTCGAACCACGTCCGATCCTTATCATCGTTGGAGGCGTTCACCACCACCAGATACTTATCCCAGCCACGCCGATAAACCAGGGTATCATCAATCACATCGGCATCGGGCGTCAGGAAATGGGTGTACAGGCTCTCCCCTGGTTCCAACCCGCCGCAATCATTGGCACAAATCGCATCCAGGAACGAAGCCGCGTCGGACCCACGCACCTCATACACGCCCATGTGCGAGACATCGAACAAGCCTGCCGCCTGGCGCGTCGCCAGATGCTCCTCATAGATGCTGGTATAAACAACCGGCATCTCCCAACCGGCAAAGGGGACCATTCTTCCGCCGAGGTCGCGATGGACCTGATTCAAACGAGTTTTCTTCAACGCCCCTTCGGCTGGCTCCACCCACTCAAAGGGCGGCAGCGCTGCTTTCTGGACCTCGGGTTGGTCGCCGATAAACCAGGGCTTCTCCTCGCTGACGGCTTTCCCCGTCGCCCCTTTCAGTTTTTTTCTGATCTCCATCACCACGAACGGCCCCGGCATACGCGCTGCCGAAAAATCCTTCTCTCCGTTCAGGTTGAGCGAGGTATATCCGTCCGAGAGGTCGCGCAGCCATGTTCCCACCACGCCCGCCCTGGCCGCAGGGACCTGCAACCGGTAGGTGAAGTCGTCCACTTTGGCAAGTGTCCCCCTGATCACCCCTTTGGGAGTCGCAATCGAAGTGGCCTGCGCTCGACCCGTCTTCAACGCCGAAAGATCGCTCGAGGCGGCGTAATCCAACACCTGCCTGACTCTCTTGCCACTCAACTCAAACACGGCATGGTCTGTCGTCCGCGCTCTATCGTCAATGAAATAGAAATGCGGATACCCATGCGGCTTGAACCTGAAATCAAGGCCGGCGCTCTCCGCCAGTTTTCGCACCTTCAAACGAGCCTCGTTCAACGTATGGAAATCCAGCTTGGCGCGGC
The DNA here is from genome assembly GCA_037445475.1 of Chloroflexota bacterium. Classification (GTDB taxonomy): domain Bacteria; phylum Chloroflexota; class Anaerolineae; order Anaerolineales; family Villigracilaceae; genus Fen-1038. Next base: position 4,087 of record JBBIKK010000040.1, on the reverse strand, counting down.
GCACGCGTCCCTGGCGCGGCGTATCCACCGAATGCGGCGCGCAGGCCAGCAATACATCGGCGATAATATCCGCCAAAACGCGTGACTTCTTCTCATCGAAGCCGCGCTGCGTGATCCACGGCGTGCCGAGGCGGATGCCGCTGGGATCGAGCGAATTCTTATCGCCGGGGATGGTGTTGCGGTTGACCACAATTCCCACCAGGTCAAGGATGCGCGCCGCCTGGTCGCCGCTCAGCGCGGTGCCATCTTCTCCTTGGATCGTGCGGCAATCTATATTGAGCATGTGACAATCCGTCCCGCCGAAGGGAATGCGCAAGCCGCGCTGCTGGAACTGATCGGCCATGGCCTGGGCATTCTTGATCGTCTGGGCCTGCAACTTCCTGAACTGCGGCGTCTGCGCCAGTTTGAAGGTAAGCGCCAGGGCGGCAAACACGTTGACGTGCGGCCCGCCCTGCTCGCCGGGGAAGACGGCCTTATCGAGTTTTCTGGCCATCTCGGCCTCGGTCGTCAGCAGCACCGCCCCGCGCGGCCCATCGAGGGTCTTGTGCGTGGTGGACATGACCACATGGGCAATGCCCATCGGCGAGGGGACGACGCCCGCTGCCACCAACCCGCCGATGTGCGAAATATCGGCCAGGAGGTAAGCCCCCACCTCATCGGCGATCTGGCGGAACTTCTTCCAATCGGGAACCCACGAGTAGGAGGAGTAGCCGGCGATGATGAGTTTCGGCTTCGTTTCCAGCGCCAGTTTGCGGATCGCCTCGTAATCCAGCCGTTCGTTGGCATCCACGCTGTAATGCACCGCCTTGAACCACTTGCCGCTACGGTTGACGGAGGAGCCATGCGAGAGATGGCCGCCATGCAGCAGGTTGAGGCCCATCACCGTATCGCCGATGTTGAGCAACGCCTGATAGACGGCGTTATTGGCCGGCGCGCCCGAAAGCGCCTGCACGTTGACGTAAATCTGATCGGCGGTGAAACCATTGGCCGCAAACGCCTCGGCAGCGCGGCGGCGGGCCAGGGCCTCCACGATATCGGCGTACTCCACGCCTTTGTAATAGCGCGGGTCGGAATAACGCCGATAGTGCGCCAGGCGCAGCGGATAATCGAGGAGCTCCTCCTCGTTCATCCAGCGCGTCTCTTCGGGCGGATAGCCCTCCGCATAGATGTTTTGGAAGGCAGAAGCCAGCGCCTCGCGCACCGCCAGTGGCGCGGTCGATTCGCTGGGGATGAGAATCAACTTGCGAGCCTGGCGCTCGGCCTCCAGTTGCGTCAGTTCAAACACGTGCGGGTCGAGTTCGGCCAGTTTGCCACGAAACAGGTAATCAGCCATGGGGTACCCTCCTGTAGTTGGTCGAATAGTCTCGCAGTTTTATAGAGTCTCATAACCTTTTGTGCTCGTTGAGTCATGGGGTATCCTCAAAGTTACGAAACCAAAATTGAGGAGGCACCCCATGACTACAGGCCATATTATCCTACACATTTTCCCTTTTGTGGATGGCCACTTGCCCCTATTCCGAAACATCCACAAGCCAGGCGGAGTCCCCAACAAACGGGCAAAAAGAGCAAAGACAAAGGCAGTTGGAGCATGGGTATCAAACTGTGTTGGCTGTTGAACGCCTCTGGTTGTATTGTGGCCTGGGACACCATGAATGTCTATGACAAGCGTTTCCATCACCTGGTTGAACCTTTGATTGGTAAAACCATTGTCCTGGCCGACTATGGTTTTCGCGACCGGGATGGAGTTCCGGAGAACATGAAAATTTACAAGAAAGGGATCCGGAATGAACGCATGGTTGTTGAAACGGCTTTGTCACTGGTCACGGTCATTTGTGGTCTGAAGCGCATCCGACACAGACTGGCAGAGTACATCCAGGCGCGGCTGGCTCTTGTCTCGGCCATGCTCAATGTGCTGCTGGGGTTGTTCCGCTGTCTTCATCCTGATGCAGAGCCCTACAAGATGAGCATTGCTGAGTTCTCGCTCTAAAAACTAGCACCAATGGTTACTGGTGTACGATTGGCCATGCAATACCACAAAGCCTCACTTTGAAGAACCGCGCCCAACAGCCCCTTGGATTGCGTTACGGTTGTATTTCGTAACCTGCCCGTTCCCATTCCACCATACCGCCCTTGAGATTCCACAGGTTGGTGTAGCCCAATTTCACCAGCGTTTCGGCGGCGATGGCGCTCATGCGCCCGCTACGGCAATAGAGAACAATCTTGGCATTTTTGTCGGCGGGCAGCTGCGCCAGGTTGGCCGGTTCGGCGATCCGATCGTAAGGGATGGAGAGGTCGGTGCCGGGAATGTTGCCCTCGAAGGGGATGTGCACGTTGACGAAGACGAAATCCTTGTTCTTCAACATGGCATTCAATTCGGCGGCGGTGACGTTGGTGTAGGAACCGCCCGGCACATTCACGGTTTCACCGCCCGCCTCGGCAGGCTGGGACTGACAGGCAGCGAGGATCAACAGCGCGGGAAGGAGCAGGAAGAGAAGTAACTACCTACCCATCTTACCAGAAATTGGGTAAACTATGCGTATGGCTGAAACCTCGCTGCCGATTGCTGACCTGCTCAAACGGCTGACTGCTTTGGAAGCAGAAGTTGCCCGTTTAAAAGCAGAGAATGCTCGCTTACAAGCGGAGAATGCTCGCCTGCAAGCAGAGAATGCCGACTTGCGTCGTCGGTTGGGGATGAACAGCAGCAACAGCCACAAACCGCCGAGCAGCGACGGTTATCGGAAAAAGCGGGTACGCTCTGCCTTGCCGAAGGAAAAACGCGCTGCAGGCGGACAAGTGGGACACAAAGGCAAGACGCTGCGTCAGGTAGAAAGGGCGGACAAAGTGGTGGTGCATTTGCCCAGGCAGTGTCGGGCTTGCGGGCGGGAGATTGGCGCCGAAGAGCCGTATACGGTGGTGAGCAAATGGCATTAATGCCACAAACGGCAGGTGTTTGATCTGCCGGAGCCGAAATTGGAAGTCACCGAGCACTGCTTGGGAGAAGTGGAGTGCTGTGGGCAGAAACAGCGTGGGGAGTACCCGGCTGGGGTGACGAATGTAGTGCAATACGGGCCTGGGGTACATGCTTTAGTGACCAAACTGTCGGTAGACCACAAAATGCCGCTGGAGCAAATCAGCATGCTGTTCGCCGACCTTACGGATATGCCTTGAACAGTGAGACGGTCGAAAGCGTCCGGGAAGAAGGCTATCGCTTGGCCGAGGCGCTGGAAGAAACCATCCCATCCGCTCACGGCTGCGAGAGGCGGAGGTGGTGCACTTTGACGAAACCGGTTTGCGGATTGCTAGGAAGCGGCAATGGCTGCATACGGCCTGCAATGCGTGGTACACCCTGCTGTTTGTGCATGAAAAACGCGGGGAAAAAGCGCTGCGCAGTGAGGCTTCGGTATTGAAAGACTTCCGCGGACGAGCGATTCATGATTTCCTCCCAGCCTATTTCAAATTTGCAGGCGCATGTCCTGCGCGAATTACAAGGATTGGTGGAAAACGGCTCTGCCTGGGCTGAAAAGATGCGCGTCCTTTTGCTGGAACTGTATGCCGGGCCTCGTCCACTCCCGAGGAAGAGCAAGCACGCGTGCGCCGGCGTTACCGGCACATTCTCTCTCAAGCCGAACAAGAAGAGCCGTCCCCAGAGCCGAAAGTGGGCCGAAGACGCCCGAAAAACACGCCCGGGCGTAACCTGCTCCGCCGTTTGAAGGAGCAGGAAGAGGCGGTGTTGGCGTTTGCCTTCATCGAAGGAGTGCCCTTTACCAACAACCAGGCCGAACGCGCTATTCGCCCGGCCAAGGTGAAGCAGAAAGTCAGCGGCTGTTTTCGCACCCAAAACGGTGCGGATGTCTATGCTCGTTTACAGGCGGTCATTTCCACTTGCCGCAAGTGGCATTAATGCCACAAGCAAGAGCGCAACGTTTTTGCCTTCTTGCGTGCTTTGTTTGCTCAACAACCTGTCTCCCTGCTGGCAGGGTAGAGTGCGGTAAAAGTCAAGAGGCAAAATAGCACCTTTACAAGCGAAAAAAGGGACAGGTCTGAACACACCTGCCGCCTGGAATTTTCAAAGGCGGAGGCGTCGCAC
>JBBIKK010000039.1:0-27387 GCA_037445475.1 Chloroflexota bacterium | reverse complement strand
GCCTGGGCGGGCGTGAGTTCCTCCTTGAACATCAATTTCACGGCATCGGCGATCGGTTGCAACACCCCTTGCGGGCCGGCGCGATTCGGGCCGATGCGCACCTGAATGCGCGCCAGCGCCCGGCGCTCGTACAGGGTCAGGTACGCGAAGCCGATCAACAGGGCGAAAATCACCACCAGCGACTTGATGATCCATTCCAGCCAGAGCGTCCAGTCCATCATGACCTCGCTGCCGATTTAACCATCTTCACCCTCGCGAGCATGGGGCGGCGAATGGACAGCCCCATGGAACGCGGCACCAGCACAAAGCCCGCGGCAATGGCCTCATCGACTCTCACCCGAACTTCGCGGCTCACGCCGTTCAGACTCAACGTTACACGCGCCCCATCCTCGATGCCCAGCCTCTGGGCCGCCGCGGGGGACAAGGCTACGAACGTCTCACCGATCTTCGGCTTCAGCAATCCGGCTGAGGAGACCGTCACACCCTGGTCGTACAGTTTCGTCACCGGCACGGCCAGCAAGCCCCTTGCCTTGGGACGCAGGGCGACGCTCCTTTGAAGTCTCGGCAGGTGCAATGCTTCACCACGCTGCGCGGCGTTCGAGAGGTGTTTCCCCAGGCCCTGGGTGTTTTCGTAGGTCGTGCCACCATAATACAGGTCACGGCGGCCCACGATTGGCCATTGCGGCCTGACCTCGGCCAGGCCGGCGTATGTCAACCCGGCAAAGGAGGGATGATCGGCGGAGAGAATCTCGAACACCACAGAAGCCGAGGTACCCTCCAGGATGATGCCCATTTGCTTGCCCACCTGAGAGGTGATGGCGAAGTCGGGGCGGGACTCGCCCAGCGGCGGGACGGCTGGATAGAAGCGCTGCACGCGGCGTTCGCCCGAGACGAACGTGCCCTCCCGCTCCGTGTATGCCTGGGCCGGGAAGACAACGTCGGCCAGTTTGGCCGTCTCCGTCTCGAACAGGTCTTGCACGGCCACGAAGCGAGCCGATTGCAGGGCTTTGGCCAGTCGCGGGTCGTCGCCGGCCGGATCGGCGCCGACCACATAGACGGCCTTGCCGCGCAGCAACGCGGCCAGATTCCCCACCGGGCGGAAGCCGAGTTCCCAGGCCCCCTGGTCATTGACGCGCGGCCAGACGCCGATCAGCCCGTTGTTGGGCCGGCCAACGTGTCCGCTCTCATTGAGAAGGCGGGCGCAGGCGGTGGCCAGTGCCGTCGAGCCTTCCAGGCCGAGGCCTTCGCTCCCGAACAGGATGACGAGGTTGCGCGCCCTGAGCAGGGCCTCGCCGCTCTTGCCTTTCTTCGTCAGGGATTGAATCGTCTTGACCTCGTCCCCGTAGGCATAGCGAACGACGAACGAGGCAAAGCGCTCCAGTCGGGTGGGGCGCGGGTTGACGACGATCAGGGTTGCGCCGCGCTCGGCGGCCTGCTTCAGGCGCAGATGCCAGATGGGCGCTTCCTCGTACAGGTCTGAAGCCACGACCACGATGGCCGTGCCCCGCCCCATCTGGCCGAAGTTTGTGCCGGGCCCCACGCCGACCAGGGCAGTCAGATCGCCGCCGCCCATATCGGAATAGAGCACGGCCTTTCCGCCGACGTGATCGGCCAGGGCCTTCAAGTTGAACAGGTCCTCGTTGGAAAGCCGGCCCGAGGCCAGCACGACGAGGTTCTTCTTCGCCTGGGCAAAGGCCTCGCCGGCCAGGCGGATGGCCGCTTCCCACGAGGCGCGTCCCAGCTTGCCGTCTTTGCGGATCAAAGGGCGCGTCAGGCGCTGGCGGCTTTCCGTGTAGTGATAGGCGAAGCGGCCCTTGTCGCAGATCCAGATTTCATTTACCTCTTCGTTCTGGCGCGGCATGACGCGCTTGATCACCACCCGCCCCGCGGCGCGAGCCTCGCGGCGCGTGTTGAAGGTGAGGTTGCAGCCGACGGGGCACTGGGCGCAGATCGAGGCCGAGGCGCTCAATTCCCAGGGACGCGCGCCAAAGCGGAAGTCCGCCGTGGTCAGCGCCCCGACCGGGCAGATGTCGGTGGTGTTGCCCGAGAAGACCGAATCGAACGGTGGCTCCGAGAGCGAGATGATTTGCATGGCGCGGCCGCGCTCCCCAAATCCCAGCACGGCATCGCCCACGATCTCATCCTGAAAGCGAATGCAGCGCGCGCACTGGATGCAGCGTTCCTGATCCAGATAGATCAGATTGCCCAGCGGCACGTTCTTGGCCAGGTGCATCTTCTCGTCGTACAGGAAGCGCCCCTTGCCCGGCCCGTAGGCCATCGTCAGGTCCTGAAGCGGACACTCGCCGCCTTTGTCGCAGATCGGACAATCCAGGGGGTGAGAGGTCAGCAGAAACTCGATCGTGCTTTTCTGTCCAGCCCGCGCCTTCTCCGATTGGGTCAGAACCACCATGCCCTCTGAAACCGGGTTGGTGCAGGCCGTCTCGAGCTTGGGCATGAATTGGAGTTTGGGTTCGCCCTTTTCATCGAGGATGGCCTGGCCGGTGTTGCGGTCGATCAGCGGGCGTCCGATCTCGACCAGGCACATGCGGCACATGCCGACCGGTTCCATCTTGGGGTGGTAACAAAACACGGGGATGTCAATGCCGGCCATTCTGGCCGCGTCCACCACGAGCGTCCCTTCGGGGACGGTGACCGGCTTGCCATCGATGGTGAGCGTAACCGATTTCGTCATGCCGTCTCTCCAGCTGGAAAATCCTGCGCGAAGCGCTCGATGCCCGTCACCACCGCCATGGTGGAAAATTCGCCCAGCGGGCACAGGCATTTGCCCTGCATCTGTCTGGCGACGTTGAGCAGCAAGTTCACGTCCTCGCTCGTGCCCCGCCCGTGCTCCAGGCGTTCGAGGATGTGGAACATCCAGTACGTCCCCTCGCGGCAGGGTGTACACTTGCCGCAGGATTCGTGTTTGAAAAAGCGGATGGTCTTGCGGATGACCCATTCGATCGAGACGGTATCGTCAATGACGATGACCGAGGCCGAGCCGAGGTCCGAGCCCAGGTTGCGGACGCTGGCGTAATCCATGGGGGTATCGAGCGCTCTGTCGTCCACCCGCATCAGCGAGGAGGAAGCGCCGGCCGGCAGGATGGCCTTGAGCGGGCGCCCCTCCAGGACGCCGCCGCCGTGTTCATAGATCAATTGGCGGAAGGTCGTGCCGAACGGCAATTCGTAGTTGCCCGGCTTGCGCACCCGTCCGGAGAGGGAAAAGATCTTCACGCCGGCGCTGTCGGCCGTGCCCAGCGAGCGGTACCAGTCGGCGCCGTGTTGGAGAATGGGGGGGAGATTGGTCAACGTCTCGACGTTGTTGACGACGGTGGGTTTGCCATACAGGCCCTTGACGGCCGGGAAGGGCGGGCGGATGCGCGGCTGGCCGCGCTTGCCCTCCAGCGATTCGAGCATGGCCGTTTCTTCCCCGCAGATGTATGCCCCGGCGCCGAGGTGGGTGTGGATCTTGAGCGAGAAATCGCGGCCGAAGAGGCGGTGGCCCAGGAAGCCGGCGGCCTCCATTTCGGCGATCTTTTGATCGAGAAAGTGCGCGATTTGCCAGAACTCGCCGCGCAGGTAGATGTAGGCCGTACTCGCCTGCACCGCATAGGCGGCAATGGCAATTCCCTCCAGGAATTGGAAGGGATTGCCTTCCATGATCTCGCGGTCCTTGAACGTGCCCGGCTCGGATTCGTCGGCATTGGCCACCACGTAGTGCGGCCAGTTCTTGGGGTCTACGAAGGACCACTTCACGCCGGTGGGAAAAGCTGCCCCGCCGCGCCCGCGCAGACCGGAGGCCTTGACGACTTCGGTCACCTCGTGGGGCCTCATTCGAGTCACGGCCTGTTCGAGGGCCTCGAAGCCGCCATGCCTGCGGTAGACTTCGAGGCGATGAATATCGGGGATATCGCGATGACGCAAGAGTACGTGTTGACCCATAGTGTCTACTCTGCCAGAGGGAGGATCTGGCCTTCGCGGTGAGCGACCTCGATGGAAACTGCAGAGGCCTTCATGCAAAGTTCGCCTGTACCTCTGTACGCGCTCACCTCTTCCTGTTTCCTGCGCGCCCTTTGCCATGCTGACGCGCAAGCGCAGGTTTTGGCCGTAACCTTGCTCAATGGTTGGCTTTCTTCAACGTCTCAATCAATTCCATCGTCTTCTCGACCGTCATGTTCTCGTGATACTCCAGGCCGTTGGCGCTCTGGAGCTGGAACAGCGGGGCCTTGTCGCAGCCGGCCAGGCACATCACGGCTTCGAGCGTGATCAGCCCGTCGGGCGTGGTCTCGCCGAGGCGGAGGCCCAGGTTGGCGCACAGGTTCTCGAGGAATTGATCCGCGCCGCGCAGCGCGCAGGGGAGATCGGTGCAGACCTGTATGCGATACCGGCCTTCTTTTTTGTCGTGGTAGAGGCTGTAAAAGCCGATCAGGGCGCCCACCTCCGTGGTGCTGATCTCGAGCAGGTCGGCGACCTCGCGCATCGCCTCTTGGGTGATATAACCCTGCTCGCGCTGCGCCAGGTAGAGCAATGGCATCACGGCCGAGCGCTTGTGTTCGGCAGGATACTTCGCCAGGATTTGCTTCACTTCTTTGGGATATTTCTTCAGCAACATGGGGCCTCGTCCTGTTCTGACCCTTACGGGGAAGGGTTATCGGTCGATGTCGCCCAGCACAATGTCCAACGAGCCGATGATGGCTACCAGGTCGGCCACCAGGTGGCCGGGCGCGAGGCGCGGCAAGACGCCGAGATTCTCAAACGAGGGTGTGCGCCAGTGGACGCGATAGGGCTTGGGCCCGCCATCGCCTTCGAGGTAGACGCCCAGTTCGCCGCGCGGCGATTCGACCGCGCAGTAGATCGCACCCCTGGGGGCGGGGAAGCCCTCGGTCCACAGCTTGAAGTGATGGATCAGGGCCTCCATGTTCGTGCCCAGCTCGGAACGCGGCGGCGGGACGAATTTGCGGTTCTCGCTGCGCACGGGGCCGAGCGGCAGTTTGTTCAGGGCCTGGGTGACGATCTTGAGCGATTCGCGCATTTCCTGCACGCGCACCAGGTAGCGGGCGTATACATCGCCGTGGGTATGCGTGGGGATGTTGAAGTCGTACTGTTCATAGCCCATGTATGGGCGGGCCTTGCGCAGGTCCCAGGCCACGCCCGAGGCGCGCAGGCTTGGCCCCGTGACGCCGTACGACAGGGCATCCTGGGCACTCAATACGCCGATCCCGCCCGTGCGGTCGATGAAGAGGGGATTGTTCGTCAACAGGGCCTCGTACTCATCCACCCGTCGCGGAAAGAGGCGGATGAAATTCCGCACCGCCGCCTCGAATTCCACCGGCACATCGCGCCACACACCGCCGGGACGAAAATAGGTCACCATCATGCGCTGGCCGGAGACCATTTCGAAGATGTCGAGGATGAGTTCGCGTTCCCGAAAGCAGTACAGGAAGAGCGACATGGCAGCCAGGTCCAGGGAGGAGGTGCCCAGCCAGACGAGGTGGGAGGCGATGCGCTGCAGTTCCGTCAGGATCACGCGCAAGGCCTGGGCGCGCGGCGGCACGTCCAGGTCAACCAGTTTCTCGATCGCCATCACATAGGCCAGATTGTTGCCCATGTTGTTCATGTAATCGAGGCGGTCGGTCATCACCTCAGCCTTGAGGTAAGTCTTGGCTTCCATGTTCTTCTCGATGCCGGTGTGCAGGTAGCCAATGTCCGGGATGCAATTGACGATCGTCTCGCCGTCCAGCTCCAGCAGCAGACGCAGAACGCCATGGGTGGAGGGATGTTGCGGGCCCATGTTGAGCAACAGGGTCTCGCCGCGCAGGGCGCGTTCAGAGACCAGATGCCTGTAGGGGCCGATGGGAACTTCCTGCAAGCGAAACTCGCTCATGCTCATTCCTTGACGTAAGGCTTGCGCAGGTCGATTTCGTCGAAGTTGAACGTGAACTGGGGCTCCTCGTAGCCCAGGGGGTAATCCTTGCGCAGCGGGTGGCCCTCCCAGTCCTGCGGCATGAGAATGCGACGCGGATCGGGATGGCCCTCGAACTCGATGCCGAACATGTCGAAGACCTCACGCTCGCGCCAGTTGGCGCTGGCGTACACTCCGCTCGCCGTTGGGAGGCGCGGCCGCTCGCCGTCCAGCGCGACCCGCAACTGCAGCGACAGGTTTTGGGAGAGAGAGGTCAATTGATAGAAGACATGAAAACGCGGCTTCTCCTGCGGCCAGTAGTCCACCGCGTTCAGCGCGGAGAGCAGGGCGAATTCGTGCTGATCGCGCAGCTGTGTGAGGGCCGCCACGATCTGTTCGGGGCGCAGGAAGAGATGAACTTCGCCGCGGAATTCCTCCACGCTGGCCCCAAATCTCTCTCGCATCACCTGCACGATGCGTGCCAATCTCTCATCCATACGAAGCATCCTTGAGCCCTTCCTCACCGGGAGGGAGAGGGAAAATGACAGGACATGACGCGCTAGGCCTCGGCGAAATCGGTGAACTTTTGCTTTTTTACCTTTTCAGATAGGGTTATCACACCGTGAATCAGTGCCTCGGGGCGCGGCGGACAGCCCGCGACGTAGACATCCACCGGGACGACCTCGTCCACGCCCTGCACGATGGCGTAGTTGTTGAACACGCCCCCGCACGAGGCGCAATCGCCCATGGCAATCACCCACTTGGGCTCGGGCATCTGATCGTAGAGGCGACGCAGAACCGGCGCCATCTTGCGCGAGACGCGCCCGGCCACGATCATCAAGTCCGATTGACGCGGGCTGGGACGCATCAGTTCCATCCCAAAACGGCTCATATCGTAGTGGGAGGCCTGCGCGGCCATCATCTCGATCGCACAACACGCCAGGCCAAATAGCATCGGCCACATGGCGCGGGTGCGCGCCCAGTTCACGGCTGTTTCAAGCGTGGTGGTCACCACGCCCATGTCTCCGAGTTTCTGCTCTATTCCCATTCCAGGGCTCCCTTCTTCCACGCGTAGATGTAACCCACCAGTAAAATAACGATAAACACGATCATCTCCACCAGCCCGAACAATCCCAGGCGGCGAAGGACGACCGCCCAGGGCAGGAGGAAGATGATCTCGATGTCGAACAGAATGAACAACATGGCGATCAGGTAAAAGCGCACCGGCATGCGCCGCGCGCCCGGCCCGATAGGCACCATCCCCGATTCGTAGGGCTCTGCCTTGACCTTGCCCTTTTTCTTGGGCCCGAACAACTCCCCGATCCCCACAGCCATTGCCGCAACCAGCGTTGCCAGTGCAATCATCACACCGATGGCGATGTATTCAAGCAGCATAGGATACCTCAGGGGGACAAATGGTACGGTTGTGCCGGTCTGCACACCGGGTGGGAAGTATATCATAAGTGAGGTGAGGAGGCCAGACAATGTGTCTTACTTCACAAAATCGGAGGAGAATAGTCATTTTCCGTGACTGCTTAGCCGGCCCGCCTTGCCCGATGGATGCCGAGGGCTGCCCTCTACGGAGCCGGGACCTCCGCCCCGGAAGTGGTGGATGGGCACCGGCAGGCCCCGTCGTTGCCGGGCCAAGCGGTATAATCTTTTCATGTCAAAATCCTTCGTCGCGATCTCAATTTTGGCCACCGTGGGCCTTGCGGCCGCCTTCTATGTTTACAAGATATATCGCCCGACCGGGGCGCGTGCCGTACAGGTGCTGATGTGGTTGAGGGACCCGAGCTCTCGCCCGGAGCTCGTGATCGCCGCCGGTTCGCGTTGCGGCTCAGCCCCGTTTATTTTTCCAACCCGCGGCGTGGTTGGCTTTCTGTGGGATGATTCGTTCCGTCCGGGCCACCGTCACCAGGGCATCGATATCTTCTCCGGCCGCGAGGCAGGCGTGAGCGCGGTGCTCGCGGTCTACCCCGGCTACCTGACGCGGCGGGCGGATTGGAAGGCCTCCCTCATCGTGCGCGTGCCCGAGGACCCCCTCCATCCCGGGCGGCAGATCTGGATTTACTATACTCACATGGCGGACGCGAACGGCCATTCCTTCATCGCGCCGCAATTCCCACCGGGCACCCACGAAAAACCGATCCGGGCCGGCGAGCTCCTCGGTTACAGCGGCAATTACTCCGGGAACGCAGGCAATCCTGTGGGGGTGCATCTCCACCTCTCCATCGTCAAGGACCGGGAGGGCCAATTCCTGAACGAGTTGGACATCCGCAACACCTACGATCCATCGCCCTATTTCGGGCTGGCGCTCAACGCAAGACAGAATCCAGATCAAATACCGACCTGCACACAGGAGCCGTGAGGAGATGAACGGGAATCCGTTGGCGGGAAAGGTGGTGCTGATCAGCGGCGCGGGAAAGGGCCGAGGGCGCACCCTGGCCGAGGGGCTGGCGCAGCGCGGGGCGCAGGTGGCCGTGAACGACGTTTCACCCGTGAATCTCGAGGCTCTGGTGGCCGCGGGAGGGGGGCGCATCCGGGCTTACGTGGAAGATGTGGCCAGGAAAATGGCGGTCCAGTCCATGCTCAAGCAGGTGGAGGATGACTTTGGCCGCATTGACCTGCTGATCCACCACGCGGCTGTACAGCCGCGCGTACGCCTGCTGGATATGGATGAATGGGATTGGCGCCGTGTGCTGGATGTCAACCTCAACGGCGCCTTCCTGTTGATGCAGTCCGTGGCGCGCATGATGCGCGCTCAGGGCTCGGGCGTGATCCTCAACTGGATCGGGCTGCCCCCGCCAGGGATCCAGGACGATGCGGCCTACCGCGCCAGCATGTGGGCCTTGCTCTCGCTGACGCGCAGCGCGTCCGTGGAGCTCTCGCCGTTCGGGATTCACGTCCATGCTCTGGGAACGGGTCTGGCGGAATTTCAACAGGCGGAAACGGGCCTCCCCAGAAAGCATCTTGTGGAGACGGTAATGCATCTGTATGCCTCGCCGTTGAGTGGCCAGATCGTCGATGTGGAGGCAGAATGAAGGAATTGCTCGAATATCGCCAGAAGTTGATAGAGAGGCTGGGGGAGGCCGCCTCGGAATTTCGCGCTGCCTGCCTGACGGTTGAAGACCCTCACGCGGCCACGCAGGAGAACGGATGGAGCGTTCATCAAGTGGCCGTGCACACGCGAGACGTGGACAAATGGGTCTATGGTTGGCGCTTGCGGCGCACACTCGAAGAGGAAAACCCCGAGTTTCCCAATTTCGATGGCGAGGCGTACATGCGGGAGCATTACGATCCCGCCGAGCCGCTTGAGAAGGTGCTGGCCGAACTGGTGACAAGCGTGGAGGAATCGATCCGCCTCTTGCGTGACCTGCCGCCTTCGGCGTGGACGCGTCCGTCGCGCCATCAAACACAGGGCAGCGGGTTGACGCTGCAAACGTGGGTCGAGCGCGGCTTGAAACACATCGAAGAACACCTTGAGACGGTGAAGAAGACCCGACGGTAGCGGTCTCTTTCCACCCGGAGCCGTAGCGCGGGATTCATCCCCTGTGGGGAGGATGTGTCGCGATACAGAATCTTTACAGTTTTAAACTTGCTTTGTGGCAATCACCATGAGGCTGTCACTGCGAGGGCGCCCATGCGCCCGAAGCAGTCTCCCGAAGGGGCGGGGGATGGCTTCCCCCCATGCTTCGCAATGACATGTTTGCAACAGCGCATTTTAAACTCAGAACGGAAGGCGCGCAAGCAGGAAGGGATAGGACTGCAGGACGATCAACCCGGCCAGAATGCCGACCAGCGCGCCGGCGGCAATGTCAGAGGCGTAGTGCACTCCCAGGGCGACGCGCGCCAGAGCCACGATCGGGGCCCAGACCCATAGGACCCAAGCCAGCCAGGCCGGTCCCAGGCTGGCAGCCACCACCGCGATCATGAAGGCCCGTGCCGCGTGCCCGGAGGGGAAGGAATGCGGATCGGTGCGCCGGTAGATGGCCCCCCATTCGCCCTGCGGGCGTCGGCGGCGGATGCTGAATTTCAGGGCCATCACCAGCACGGCCAGGAAGGCAATGCCGGCGAAGATCACGATCGCCCACTGCTTCCAGAAGACATTGCCATGCCACCACAAAAGGCCCAATCCCGCTCCCCAGAACCAGGAGTCACCCGAATGGGCGAAGAAGGCAGCCACATAGTGCACGGGGCCCGCTTGCTCGGCCACACGCAGCAGATCGGAGAGGCGCGCGTCGAATTCGAGGACGAATCTCAACTTCATGAACAAGGAAAGGCGCTACCTCTTCTTTGAGGTTTTCTGCCCGGGCGTGGACTTCCTGGCTCCCTTCCGGCCCGGCCGGGCCCTGGCTTTGGGGCGGGCGACTTTCTTGACCGCGGCCGGCTTCTTGACGGCGGCGCGCCGGGCCTGAGCCAGGCGCCGCGTCAGGTCGGCACGCACCACCTCGAGCTGGTGGGGTTTGTCTACATCCATACAGGGCTCAGCAGATTGCCAGACGATGGCGCGGCCCTTCACGCCGATCCGCTGGCTGAAGCGCTGCACGGCCTCCTCCAGCGTGATGCGACGCGTGAGCAGGAGAAAGAACGTGTCCAGCCCGAGGACTCTCGCCTGGGCAAGCGGATTCTTGCGGTTGGCAATCAGCGCCTCCCACACGTCAAGATGTTGACGCGCCATGTTCACGTGGACGATGTTCATGTCCGCGCCGCATACTTCCATGCCCTTCAGGCGGGTGTACGTGCGTTTCGAGCCCGGGAAGCGGCGTTCCATCACCTCGCGCGGGCAAATGCCGTAGTACAGGTCGTCTTGGGTCTGCATGCAGGTCTCGATCAGCCAGTCCACCATGTGGGGTTGAATGGTGGGAATGTCCGAAGAGACGATCAGCACGTATTGCGCCCCGGCATTCAACTCCCGTGCCTTTTCGACGCCGGCGATCAGATTGGAGAGCATCCTTCCCTGGTTGGGCAGATAATGGAGCGGCTTCTTGCATTGCAGATGGCTCTTGGGAGAGAGGCCAACGATGATTACGTTATCCACATCTCTGGCCTCACCCAGGGCATCGAGCACCCACTGGATCATGGGCTTGCCGGCGACATCGATCAAGGCTTTGGCCTCGCCCCGAGAAAGATTGTAGAGGGGATCGTTGGGTTGAGGAATGCCTCCTGCTGTGACAATGGCGTCCATATCACCTCCTTGGATAATTTCCCGAACTGTGAGATGCGGCCATCTAATTGAGCATTTGCAACTGGGGTTCGAGATGGAGCTGCTTCAAGATTTCATCCAGTTCAGCCCAGGTCAACGGTCGGCCCTTGCCGGCCGCGGCCACCAGGGCGGCCTCCATCATGTTCGTTCCAAATGAGCGGCCCTCCAACACGGGCGTGGTGGTGAGCAGATACTTCACGCCGCATTTCCGGAAGAGTTCTACGTCTTCGGAAGTGGTGGTGTTGGTGACGATGACCTTGCCTTGCATGTCGTCGGGCATGTGGCGCTTGATGTAGTGGCAGTCGCCGGCCACGACTGTTGCCCACTGATACCAGCGGACGAATTTCGGCCGGCGCTTTTCCTGTTCCTCCCCGGTCGGGTAGAGCCACTCGAACGGGAAGCGCGTGACGATAGGGATCATGATGCCCGCCAGCGTCTTCAGCTGTCGCAGGGAACGAATGGGGATCTCGATGCCCAGGGCGAACATCAGGTCGCAGAAGACGGTCTCGTATCCAGCCTCGACGAAGGACTTCGAGAGGCCCCAGCGGTCCACGCCCACCGTGATCATGACCTTGCGGCCGCGCGCATGGAGGTATTCGCCGATGGTCTTATCCAGGAAGGCCGGCGCTTTGTTCTCGAGGGTGTTCTTCAATCCGCCCCCGTCCACGACGGGGGTCTGTTTAACATAGCGGACGAGTTTTTGTACAGAGTGAAAAGGATGAAACCGGCCCTCGATGATGGCCCCCAGGTCTGCGCCGCCCACGCCAAAAGCGTCCACCTTTCCGTCCAGTTCCTTGAACTTGAGGGCGGCTGCCTCCATGTCGCCGTCGGTGCCGATGCGCTCGAGGCTGACCTTCTCGCCCAGCAGGGTCACCTCCACCTTCTTATCGCGCTTCGATGAGCCAATGCTGATGCTGACTGCTCGTTTCATTCCGGGCTCCTGTTCAAGATCGATGATCGCCAGGACATGAAGCAACATCATGGATTGGCCGTGTATCCGGTGCCCTGGCGATGAGGGTTATTGCGAATGCTGCCTAGTAAGTATAACACCGAAGCAGGAAGAAGGGATAAACCGTGCTGATTATCTCCACGCAATGACCTGACCTGCCTGACGAATTTTGTGAGTACAATATATCCATGAAGCGCGTTCTCCTCTCGCTGCTAGGCGGCTACGCCATCCTGATAGTGATCACGCTTGTCCTTGTGGCGCTGAGGGGCTACTCTGCGCCCTTTTGGACGCCGCTCACCACCCTGATCGGCTTCACCTTTTCGTGGCTGCATGCCTGCCAGCGGATGGGCGGGCGACGTGCCCTGCTGTTGCTCGGCCTGGTGTTTGTCATCAGCCTGACCTTCGAGAGCCTGGGCGTGGCTACCGGCTGGATCTATGGCCCGTATCATTACACGGATAAACTGGGGCCCCTGTTCTTGGGCCTGGTGCCAGGATTGATTCCGCTGGCATGGTTCATGATGATGTATCCATCGCTGGTGATGGCCGAACGGCTGGTCCCGCCGGGCGTGGGCCTTCGATACGATTTGAGCGTGGCCACCATTGGTGGGATCGTGATGACGGCCTGGGATCTCGTCATGGATCCCCTGATGGCGCATGCCGGCCATTGGGTGTGGGATGTGCAAGGCGCGTACTTTGGCGTCCCGCTGCAGAATTTCTGGGGCTGGTGGCTGACGACCTTTGTGGTCTTTCTGCTCTTCCTGCGCATCGGCGGCGCGCCCTCACCCTCCACCCGCCTCCGCCTCGATTCCCTCGCCCTGCTCCTGTATCTGCTCACTGCGGCCGCTGACGTGGTCGCCGCCTTCCTGGCGGGATTGGATGGCGTCGCACTGGCCGGCCTGTTTGCCACCCTGCCCTGGTGGTGGGCAGGATGGATGAACATCTCCCGTTCATCTGCCTGAAGGAGGGGTGAGCACGGCCCGCATCACATAGCGGTTGATTCCCCCGAAGCGATATTTGTATTCCTCATCCCCGCGCATAAAGTCAAATTCCCGCCGTCGCTGCGCGCAGGCCCATTGCAATTGATGAGCCAGCAACACCCAGCCCGGCGAGAGATCGCGGAAATCCTGGTGCACGCCGGAGTTGTACCCCCACAATTTGTTGCCATAGTCGAAGTTGAACGCCGCGGCGATCTTGAGGCCGTTCACGGTGAGAAAGGCCAGCCAGAGGTAGCCATGTTCAAAGGCGATACGAGCCAGGGTGCGCAGGTGCGCGCGCATGGCCGGCGTGAGAAAGCGGGCTTTGCGAGAGTCTTGCGCCATCAGTTGAAACAGGTCTTCCATCTCGGCCTCCAGGGCTTCTTCCTCATCCACGATGTAGAACCGTACAGGCAACTCGCTTTCTGCGGCCCGGCGCAACTTGCGGCGAATCTCATGCCGCTGTTTCTTGTCGAGGCTGGCCAGATAGGCTTCGAAGTCCCCGTTCAGGGCAATGTAGGGCGCCGGCCGGTATACTTCGGCATGATAAGTCCAGCCGCGTTGCTCCGCTATGGCTTGCAACGCCGCCAGCGTAGGAGAGGCCGCGGGGAGGTTGTACCAGTCGAGGGGCAGGCCGGCCAGCTCTCGGTCTTGGGCGATGAATTCCAGCAGTCCCGAAAGGAAAGACGGCAGGTGCTCGGCGCGCACAATCAGGTCCAGATAGTCCGAGATCTCGACGCTGCCCACCAGCAGCAGGGCCGGCCGGCCATCGTGTTCGGCCCTGAACAGAGGCGCAATCCCGATCCGTTGACCGCCCTCGCTGGCGGAGATCAGAACCAGTTCGGCCTGTGGCCATTCCCCGCCGCCGCGTGTCTGCCACCATTGATGGAGAACCTCGTACCTCAAAAAGGGGACGTCCGTGATCCCTGCCTCGAGCAGCGCGTTCCAGGCGGGAGCCTGAATCGAGGAAAAATCGGTGTGCCGTGTGAAGTCCATGCGAGTCCATAGAGAGGATGGGATGCACGGATTTTACCAGTATAATGGGAACGATCTTGAATGCCGCTCGATCTGACGCTCACCCCTCTCTATCGTCTCAACGGCCGCGAACAGGCCTCTCTGCCGGGATTGATGGCGATTACACCGCCGCGCAAGGTGGCGCGCGGCCGCGAGCGAGACCGCCTCATAGTCTATCTGCAAATGATGGGGAATGCCAGCGTGTCCAGCGGGGAGCACATCCAACTGGCCTCGCGCGCCGCCAGCGCGTTCTATGAAACGCCCGCCACGCTGACGGCCGCGCTGCGCGCCGCCGCGGCAGCCATCAACAAACCCCTGCTCGAACGCAACATGAGCACCAGCGGGCGCGGACAATATGTGGTCGGACTGCTCACCCTGGCCGCCCTGCGAGGCAACCAGTTGACGCTGCTCCTGAGCGGCCCGATGCACGTCTGGATCTGGAGCACAGGGAGCGCACGCCAGGTGTTCGACCCCCTCTCCGGGAAAGGCCTGGGGCTGAGCCAGACCCCGCCCCATTATTTCTTCCAAGCCGCTCTTCAGGCCTCCGACCGTCTGTTGTTCTGCAGCGGGATGCCACGCGCGTGGGAATCCACCCTGAGGGACGCCGCGCCGGCCTCGCTGGAAGCGACGCGTCGCCGCTTGCTGACCACCACCGAGGAGGACCTCAACGCAGTTTTGCTGCAGGTGAGCGAGGGACGCGGGGCGCTCACCTTTCTGCGACCGGAGGCTGGCCGACGCCCGCCACTCGCATCGCCCCCGGAGGCCGGGCGGGCCTCCACACCCCCAGGCGCTGAACACACGCTCGAGCCGGCTCCCCGCCCGGCGCCGGCAGCCACGCCCGCGCAGGCATCGCCGGCGCTCATGCCCGCCGCCCATCTTGTTCAGCCTTCGGCGTATGCCATTCCTCCCCGGCCTTCGAGCGAGGGTCTTCCCCCGTCCGCCGGGGAAGAGGGCCCCCCGCCTGCCGAGAGAGAAGCCGCAGGAGAGAGCCCCGTCTCCCCGCCGGGGCATTCGATCGCCAAAACATTGATCGGCGCCATACAGGCCTGGCGTCGCCGAGTGGCGCGGGTGGATGCCTGGGTGCAGAACTTCCTGCCGCGCCTCCTGCCCGCGGGCGAAGAGGCGCCGCCGGCCCTGTCGGCCTCGCTGATGACGTTCATGGCCGTCCTGATTCCGCTGATCGTTGTCACCATTGCCAGTGTGGTGTATTTCCGCTACGGGCGCAGCGTGCAATACGAGGAATATTTGCTCCAGGCTCAGCAAGCGCGTGCCCAGGCCGTCAGCCTGAGCGAACCCGCGGCCCGGCGCGAGGCCTGGCAACGCGCCTTGTTCTATCTGGATAAAGCCGAGGCGTACAACGAGACGAGCGAGACACGCGCGCTACGCCGGGAGGCGCAGGCTGAACTCGATGCTTTGCAGGGAATCCTGCGTCTGTCTTTCCGGCCGGCGCTGAGCCGTGGCCTGGGCATTGAGATCGGTCGCATGGCGGCCGGCGAGAATGACCTCTACGTGCTCGATGCCGAACGCGGCGAGGTGCTGCATCTGGCCTTGACCGGCGGCGGGTTCGAACTCGATTCGGCCTTCCACTGCTCGCCCGGCGCGTATGGGGGGTATACGGTGGGCCCGCTGGTGGACATTCTCATCCTGCCGGCGGCGAACACCCTCAGCGCCACACTGCTGGGCATAGATGGGAATGGCGTCCTCCTGTATTGCGCGGCGGGCGAGATTGCCCAGGCAGTCCCCCTGCCCCCACCCGACACCAATTGGGGGCGCGTCAAGGCGTTCACGCTGGACGGAGGCAACCTGTACGTGCTGGATGCGCCTGCCCGCGCTGTGTGGGTCTATGCCGGCAAGGACGGTGCCTTTGTGGATCGCCCTTACTTCTTCTTCGGCGGGCAGATTCCGGAGCTGGAAGATGCCATTGGCCTGGCCGTCCGGAACGAGGATCTGTTCATCCTGCACGCCGATGGCCATCTCTCTTTCTGCTCCTACAGCCGCCTGGAGAGCGTGCCGACGCGCTGCGTGGATCCAGCCCCCCTGCACAACCATCTCCCGGCCTATCAGGAGACGGATCTGTTTGCCGGCGCGCACTTCACGCAGGTGATGTTCTCGCCGCTGCCGGAGACGACCCTGCTGCTGCTGGATGCGGACAACCAGGGCGTATTTCGTTTCACGCCGCGCTCTCTGGAGTTCCAGAATCAGTGGCGCCCGCCGGCCGCGCGCGCCAACCCCCTGCCGCCGGGGCCGGTCAGCACCATGACGGTCAGCCCCAATCACGTGTTGTACTTTGCTGTGGGGGGGCGAATCTACTTTGCCACCGATCTGCCATGAGTTCGGCCAACGGAGCATGCCATGTCATTCTTTCTGGACTTCCTGAACCTGTTGTTTGGCCGCAAGCCGCGTACGCCCTCGGCACCGGGCGGCCTTCCGGCCGATAGTCCTGACGAGCCAGCACAGATCACCCGCGTCAAAGTGCTGCTGCTCATCTACAACCCTGTCCTGGACGCTGCCGGTGGGGAGAGGCTGGCCGATCGGCCGGGCTGGTCGCGTCCGGATGATCTGGTCAACACGATCGCTTCTGATCTGTTGAACGCCAGCCAGGGCCTGGTGCGTTACCAGATCGCGGAACGCCTGGAACTGGATGAATTCCCCGTCCTGGCAGATGGCTTTCGCTACACGCCTCAAACGTACCTGGATGTATTGAGCGGCAGGACGGCGGCGCACTCCCCTGCCCGCGTGGACTATCGCGCCCTCCTCCAGCGCTTTGACATCCTGCAAAGGGTGGGGCGGGGAGAGCTCGATGAGGTCTGGGTCATGGCCCCTCCCCACGTCGGCTTCTACGAGTCGGTCATGGCCGGATCCGGAGCGTTCTGGTGCAATGCGCCCCCCCTGCCAGATACCGCGGGCTGCGCGCGACGCTTTGTCATCATGGGCTTCTCCTACGAACGCGGCCCCGGCGAGGCGCTGGAGTCCTATGGCCACCGGGCAGAAAGCATCCTGGGCAAGGTGTTCAACTGCCAGAGTTTCGTCACGTGGGCCTATACGCCCAACCGCCAACCACCCACGGTCGGCGGCGAGTTGAATCTCTTTCAGCGTTTTCTGTGTTTCGACCAGATCGCGCCGGGCCGGGCGGCCGTTGGCACGATTCACCATGCTCCCAACAGCCTCAGAGACTACGATTGGGGCAATCCCACCCCTGTTCGCTCGGAATGCTATGACTGGTTGAATTTCCCCCATTTCAAGGGCGATGTTCGCATGGTGACGGCCTCGGAGTGGGGCGGGGGCGACATCCGCGCCCATCACTTGTGGTGGTTCGCCCATATTCCGAAGAGCGCCGGCCGCAAGAACGGCATCCACAACAACTGGTGGCAGTACATTGCCAATCCAAACAATGTGATGGTGAGATAAAGCCCTCACGTCGATGCTTTCTTCCAGACCTGGTAGAGCCCCAGTTGCTTGTTCTCCCCATCGGAGTAGAAGGTTTCGACGATCGCGAAACCCGTGGCCTGGGCCAGTTCAGACAGCTCCGCCTCGCTGAAATAGTGGACATACCGCAGCCCGCGCTCGCCATGCTTCCAATCCAGCAGGTAATCATGCGGTTCGACCTCCTGGGCCGAGAGCCCGACCGTCTCCCAGGGTTGAATGCGTGCCTTCCAATGAGCGCTTTTCAAGAAGCGCCAGTTGGAGTGCAGAAACAGCCCTCCCGGCGCGAGCAGGTCGTGGATGGTTTGCACCAGACCCCGACGCGTTTCCGAGCCCGGAACGTGGTGGAGGACGGCGAAGGCCGTGACCACCGACCAGGAGGCGAGGCGGGCCAGACGAGGCTGGAGGGCCGGCAGGTGGAGGAGATCGGCCTGCAGGAACTGAACGGGAAAAGCGAAGGCCTGACGCCCTGCCTCATCGAGCAGGGGCGGGCTGAAATCCAGGCCCAGGTATAAGCCGCGATGGCCGCGTTGCGATAAGGCCCGAGCCAGCAGGCCATTGCCGCAGCCCAGGTCGAGAACGGCCTCGTCGCCGCGCAGCCCCTCGATGATGCGCCGCACGCCCGGCTGCAGGCGCCGGCGCGTCGCCGAGAAGTCACGCCCGCGGCCGATGTAAAACTCGCGGTTGATGTCCAGCAAGCGGCGGGCAACGGCCATATCCATATCTTGATTATAACGATTCTGCCATCTTTACATCGATTGGTAAATGCCCATACCTCCCCGTGTATGGCCTTCTCAAAGTCTGGGAAATGTCACTGCGAGCCGCTCTTTGGCGAAGCAGTCTCCCACAGAACGGGCAAAGCTGACCTTTTGGAGATTGCTTCGGGCAGAAAAACACTGCCCTCGCAATAACATCGTTATTTTGTCAAGTGACTTTGAGAAAACCATACTCCCCGTGCCGCTTCATTCGCTAGCTGCGCGTCCGGAGCCAGGCGCGATGGGCATCAATTGGCTTATAATCTCCCCGCCATGAATTTTCTCATCACCGGCGCAGCCGGCTTTCTCGGCTCCTCCCTGGCCAACCACCTGGCCCGCGAGGGACATCAGGTGCGCGGCCTGGATGACCTCTCCGCCGGCGACCCGCAGGCTCTCTCGCCCGATGTGCACTTCACGCGCGGCGACGTCGGCGACAGGCCCAAGCTCTGGACGCTCCTGCAGGACGTGGACGTGGTCTATCATCTGGCGGCGCGCGTCTCGGTGCCCGAGTCGGTGCTGTACCCGCGCGACTACAACACCGTCAACGTGGGCGGCACGGTGGCCCTGATGGAAGCCATGCGCGATGTCGGCGTGCGGCGCGTGGTGCTGGCCTCCTCGGGCGCGGTATACGGAGAGATCGATGAGCAACCCCTGCGCGAAGCCTTCATTCCCAACCCGCGCTCGCCTTATGCCGTCTCGAAACTGGCGGCCGAATTTTACGTGCGCACCATCGGAAAACTGTGGGGCATCGAAACGGTCAGCCTGCGCATTTTCAACGCCTATGGGCCGGGGCAGCATCTGCCGCCCTCGCATCCACCCGTCGTACCGTACTTCCTGCGCCAGGCCCTGCGTGGCGGCACGCTGGTCGTTCACGGGGATGGTAACCAAACGCGGGATTACGTGTATGTGGACGACGTGATCAGCGCCATGGTGGCGGCCGCCACCGCCCCCGATGTAGACGGCCTGGTCATCAACGTGGGCTCGGGCACGGAGACCAGCGTGCGCGAACTCGTGCAGGCGGTGCTGGAGGTGGCAGGCACGAGACCCCAAATTATCTACAACTCCCAATCTTCGGGCGGCGTCTCGCGCATGTGCGCCGATCTGACCCTGGCGCGGGCGAAGCTATCCTACCGCCCCTCGATCCGGCTGGAAGACGGCTTGCGGTTGACCGTGCAACGCGATGCCCGCTTTCGCTAGCGACCGCCTTGGGCAGCGGCCTGTGGCCGGCCCTGTCCTGCCCCGTTCCTTTTATGCGCGCCCGACGCTGATCGTGGCGCGGCAACTGCTCGGCGCGCGCCTGATGAGGCACTCCGAAGGCGTGACTCTGGCCGGGCTCATCCTCGAGACCGAGGCCTACATCGGCGAAGAAGATTTAGGGTGCCATGCCCGCGTCGGACGCACGCCGCGCACAGCCGTGATGTATGGCCCGCCCGGCCACGCCTACGTCTACTTCACCTACGGCATGCACTGGTGCTTGAACGTGGTCACCGAGCGGGAGGGCTTTCCGGCCGCAGTGCTGATCCGTGCCCTGTACCCGCTGGATGGCCTGGAGGTCATGTCAAGACGGCGGAAGGGGCGCGGCTGCGACGGGCCCGCCAAACTGACCCAGGCGCTGGACATCTCCCGCGCCCAGAACGGAGCCGATCTGACGAATCCCGCCTCGGGACTGTGGATCGAGGCCGGCCTCTCCATTCCCGATGCGCTCGTGACGAAAAGTCCACGCGTGGGTTTAAATAGTGTGCCAGAGCCGTGGAAGTCGAAACCCTGGCGCTTCCTCGTTGAGCACGCAAAAGTATCCGCACTGCTGCAAGGAGATTCGCATGGGACTCTTGGAAGGTAAGAACGCCCTGATCTTTGGCCTGGCCAACGAACGCTCGATCGCCTGGGGCATCACGCAGGCCATGCATCGCGAAGGAGCGAAGATCGGAATCAGCTATGCCGGCGAAGCCCTGGAAAGGCGAGTCAAACCCCTGGCCGAACAGGTGGGCTGCACATTCCTCGAAGCGTGCGATGTGACGCAAGACGAACACATCTCGGCCATCGCCCGCAAGAGTGCGCAGGCCTTTGGGAAGATCGACGTGCTGGTCCATTCCATCGCCTTCGCCGGGCGGGAGGAATTGAGCGGGCCTTTCTACAACACCAGCCGCGAGGGCTTCAAGACCGCCCTGGATGTCAGCGTGTATTCCTTCGTGGCGCTGGCGCGCGCCTACGAGCCGATCCTCAACGAAGGGGCCTCGCTGATGTGCATGACGTACTACGGCTCCGAGAAGGTCGCCCCACACTACAACGTCATGGGGGTGGCCAAGGCCGCCCTGGAGGCCGCCGTGCGCTATCTGGCCTATGACCTCGGGCCGCGCAAGATTCGCGTCAATGCGATCTCGGCCGGCCCGATTCGCACGCTGGCCGCGGCCGGCGTGGCGGGCTTTCGCGATATGTACAAACACTTCGCCGATGTCTCGCCCCTGCGCGAGAACGTCACCATCGAGGACGTGGGCAACGCGGCCGTCTTCCTGGCCTCCGACCTGGCGCGGCGCATCACCGGCGAAGTCCTCTACGTCGATTCGGGCTTCAACATCGTTGGCGTACAGATCAGCCTGAGCGAGTCATGATTTTACGGTACAATACCTCCGGCTTGGCTTCCCACCAGGAGCTGAGCGGAGCGTTATGTTCAAACGCAGCGCACCTCCCGCCCAAACCACATCCGAGCCCTCCCTCCAGACTGTCGAGCGCATCACCTCGGTGCTGGGGGCGGGCATTGTCTGGCACGGCTCGATCGGCGGCTCAGGCGGCGTGCGCATCGAGGGCGCTTTCGAAGGCGAGATTGCCCTGCGCGGCCTGCTGGTCGTCGGCGAGACGGGACGCGTCACCTGCGAAAATGTGCGTGCCAACACGGTGATCGTGGCTGGCGCGGTGCGCGGCAACATCACCACCCAAAAACTGGAAATCCGCTCCACCGGCCGCGTGTGGGGGGATGTGGTCACTACCGCCTTCGTGACCGAGGAGGGGGCTTTCCTGCGCGGACAGATCCGCATGGAGGAGACGGTCGAGCTGGGACTCGAAGCGGCTCCCGAGAGCACGCCCTCCGAAGCGGCTACGGCCGAATCCCTGACCCAACGGCAGGTCCCCGGCGCGGCTCCGCAAACGGACGCGGCCGCAACGGTCGTGAGGAAAAAGAGGCGCGCCGCGTAGAGCGCTCCCTGCGGGGAGAGAACCTGCCGATCCTCTCGGCCTCGCAACCCGATGAAGTACAGCGAATTGCAGATCCAGACTCAACGGCACAACCCTTCCCAGGCGCGCACGCCCGGCTTTGCTCTGCTCGTGCGTGCTGGTTACCTCACGCGCGCCGGGCAAGTCACAACGCTCGGTCAGATCACCCTGGAACGTCTGCGCGCCCTGGCCCAGACCCAGCCCGAGGCCCTCTTCAAGCGCCTGGCTCTGCCTGTCCTTCGTAGCCAGGAAGAAGAGGTCTTCTTCTGGCTGGCCGGAGGGAATGACGAAGTTCTACAATGTCCATCCTGCGGCTACGCGGCGCGGCGCGAAACGGCGCGCTTCCAGAAAACGGCGTGGCCGGCCGAAGTGCCCCGGCCCCTGGAAAAAGTCTTCACCCCCGATTGCAACACGATCGAAGCCCTGGCGAGCTTCCTGAACATCCCCCCGGCGCGCACCGCCAAAGCATTGATGTTCACGCGCCTCTCGGATGGACGGTTCGTCTTCGTCGTCCTGCGCGGCGATATGCAACTGAGCGCAGCCAAATTGAAGGCGCGCATCGGCGCCGCGCGCCCCGCGAGCAGCGATGAAATCCGGCGCGCCGGCGCGGCAGCCGGCTATGCCTCGCCGATTGGCCTGAAGGAAGCCCTGATCGTCGTGGATGACATCATCCCGCGCTCCGCCAACCTAGTGGCCGGCGCCAACCAGGACGGCTATCACTGGAAGAACGTGAATCACGGCCGCGACTACACGGCCGAGATCGTGGCCGACCTGGCCCTCGCAAACGAGGGCGACCCGTGTCCAAGCTGCGCTCATCCCATGCGTTTGCTGGATGCCATCCTCCTGGCCGATCGCCAGGGCTTCCACTTCGACGCCATCTTGCTTGCACTGGCCGAAGTGTATCATGATGAGAAAGGGTTGACGCTGCCGCGCGGCCTGGCCCCCTTCGATGCCTACCTCATGCATGTTCCCGGCCGAGAACTGGATACGCGCGCCGCGGCGGAGGAACTCTACCGGGCATTGCAGGAGGCCGGGGTGGTGGTGCTGTTCGATGATCGCGACCAGCGCGCCGGCCTCAAGTTCAACGACGCCGATTTGATCGGCTGCCCCGTCCGAATCACGGTGGGGGAGAAGAACTTGCGCCAGGGGATGGTAGAATTGAAGCCGCGCACGGCCAAAGAAAGCGAACGACTTCCTTTCCCGGCCCTGACAAACAAACTCGCCCGGGCCAGCGCGGACGACGGGCATTGAGCGCCCCGGCGCCCTCCAGATGGACAGGAACGCCCTTGCGAGCCGCGAGGGCCACCCCCGGCTATGGTTCGGGCTCGAATAGCCCTTCTCCCATGTCTGCCTCCTCCTTTCGCATCCCGATGTCCTCTCCAGACCTGACCGACGCCGAGCGCCAGGCAGTTCTGAGCGTCTTGCAAACCCCCACCCTGAGCATGGGGCACTGGATTCGGGATTTTGAACACGCGTTCTGCACCCTGACCGGTGCCCGACACGCCATCGGCGTCTCCTCGGGAACGGCAGGCCTGCACCTGTGCGTGCGCGCGGCCGGCATCGGGAGCGGCGATTGGGTCATCACCACGCCGTTCTCGTTCGTGGCCTCTGCGAACGTGCTGCTGTACGAACACGCCGTCCCGGTGTTTGTGGACGTCAACCCGCAAACGGGGAACATCGACCCTGCCCTCGTCGCCCGGGCGGCGCAGGACCTGGCCGCGGGCGGGAAGAAAGCCCGCGCCTGGCTGCCCCGCCGCGGGTCCGGGAGGGGAGGCGGGTTGAAGGCCATCCTGGCGGTGGATGTCTTCGGCCAGCCGGCCGACCTCGAGCCGCTGCGTGAGCTCGCCGATCGATTCGGCTTGAAAATGATCGAGGACGCCTGTGAAGCGCTCGGAGCCGAGTACAAGGGCAAGCCGGCCGGCACCTTCGGCGATTACGCCGTGTTCGCCTTCTACCCCAACAAGCAAATCACCACCGGCGAGGGCGGAGTGATCGTCACCGACGACGACGAGGCGGCTGCGCTGCTGCGCGCCCTGCGCAATCAGGGCCGCGCCCCCGGCGATACCTGGCTGCAGCATACCTACCTCGGCTATAACTATCGCCTGGACGAGATGTCTGCTGCCCTGGGCACAGTTCAGATGAAGCGTCTCGCAGAACTCTTGCAGAAGCGCCAACGGGTGGCCGACTGGTACACCGAGCGCCTGAGGCAGATGCCCGGAGTCGAACCTCCTGTGCTCGAACCGTTCACCACGCGCATGTCCTGGTTTGTGTACGTTGTGCGCCTCGAGGCTGCCATCGATCGGGATGCGTTGGCCAGACGACTGGAAGCGCGCGGCGTGCCGGCCCGCCCTTACTTCCTGCCCATCCATCTCCAGCCGTACATGGTGGAACGCTTCGGCTATCGCCTGGGCGACTTCCCTGTGACCGAGGACCTGGGGCGCCGCAGCCTGGCCCTGCCCTTCTCCGGCCTCATGAGCGAGGAGGAGGTCGACTACGTGTGCGCGGCCATCCGCGCCGAACTCTGACGCGCCTCACTCGGGCTGACCACGTGAACCCCATCCCCTTTCCTCCCTTCAAGCGCACAGGGCTTGTGTGGCATGCCGGCCTGCTGATCCTGTTGCTTGTTGCGTTGGGGTGGAATCTCTACTTTCTGCTTCGCTCTCCGGCGGGGCCTTCCTTCGTTATGCACCTGCTGCTCAGCCTGGTGAGTTTTGCTCCGTTGCCGCTGCTGGCTTATCGCGCCTATGCCTTGTGGGGAGCCGTCTATACACTGGATCGCGAGAAATTGCATCTGCACTGGGGGCTGCGCGCTGAGCAGATTCCTTTGGGCGATATTGAGTGGGTGCGCCCGGCGAGTGCGCTGACGCATCCGCTGCGCCTGCCGCCCATCTCCATGCCGGGCGCCCTGTTGGGCTTGCGACGTCACCCCGATCTGGGTCTGGTGGAATTCCTGGCCAGCGAGAGAAAGCACCTCCTGCTGGTGGGCACGGCTCGCCGCGTGTATGCCATCTCGCCGCACGAGGCCTCGGAGTTTGTGCAGGCGTTTGCCCGCGCGACCGAGATGGGCAGCCTCTCTCCCACAGAACCGCGCTCCGTCTATCCATCGTTCATTGTGACAGAAGCCTGGAGTTCCGGGCTGGTGCGTTATCTCTGGCTGGCGGCGCTGTTTCTCAATCTGGGTTTGTTCGTATGGGTTAGCCTGCTCATCCCCGCGCTGCCTGCCGTGGCGCTCGGCTTCCGCCCCGATCGTTCGCCCGCCGTCGTGCCCTCCACCCAACTGATCATCCTTCCCCTGGTCAGCACATTGTTGGCGTTGACGGGTTGGGGAGCAGGGTTGTACTTCTACCGTTGGGAAGGACAGCGCATCCTGTCCTTTGCCGTTTGGGCCTGCAGCGCGCTGATGAGTCTCCTGTTTCTCGTCTCCGTGTGGTTCATCATTGCGACTCCCATCTGAGAGAAGCTATGCTACTCTTGCCTGGATTTGTGATTGCTTCGATCATTGCCTACGCAGCCCATCGTCTCGGCAGCCTGAGTTTCGATGGCATGCTGGCGGCCGCGCTGGTGGGCGCCTTCACGCTTGGCTTGGGCGGCTGGTCGTGGGCGCTCCTGTTGCTGCTCTTTTTTACCTCGTCCTCCCTCTGGACACAGGTCTTCAAGGAACGCAAGCGCTCCCTGCTGGGGAAGTTCTCCAAAGGGGGACGGCGCGACGCGGCTCAGGTCCTGGGCAATGGCGGGGTGGCCACCGCGTTCGTGATTGTGCATGCCTTTCTTCCTCGGGCCGGCTGGCCCTGGCTGGGATTCGCGGCCTCGCTGGCCGCGGTCAATGCGGATACCTGGGCGACCGAACTCGGGGTCCTGAGCTCTCGGCCTCCGCGCCTGATCACCCGTCTGGGCCGTCGGGTCGAGAGAGGGACCTCGGGCGGGGTGACGTTATGGGGGACGAGCGCGGCCCTTCTGGGATCGGCGGTGATCGCTCTGGTGGCGGCCCCCTTCTCCGCCATGGCGCCCGTCCCTTTCATCTTCTCGGTGACTCTGGGGGGATGGCTCGGCTCGCTGCTCGATTCGTTCCTGGGCGCCGCTCTGCAAGCGCTTTACTATTGCCCGGCCTGCCGGCAAGAGACCGAGCGCCATCCTTTTCACACCTGCGGAGAGCGCACCCAGCACGTGCATGGCTGGAAGGGCGTTGGCAACGACCTGGTCAACACGGCCTGCGCGCTGGGGGGGGCCGTCTTTGGCGGGGCGCTTTTCTGGCTCATGGGGTAACTGCCCATCTGTGGTACTGCTCTTGAGAGAATCTATCACAACCGTAAAGATTCTGCACTGTCGCGTTTGGGTTGCGGAATAAATCCCGCGCTACGTCATGTTGCAGGCATTTTGGAGCAACAAAAAGCCTGTTCACCAGCCGACCCTCAGACTATCTGGCTCTCACCGCCGTGCGGCAGCCGGGGCGCAATGGCGATCCTTCCCGGAATGGTTTTTTAGGCAATTGCCTGCCCTGTGGCATGGTTGCACTTTCCCGGCGGACTAAAGCCCTGTCTCCGTACATGGAAGCCCTGCGGGGCGGCGCAAGAGTCGGATTCATCCAACTTTTCATGCCTTGAGGAAGGACTTCAGTCCGCCCGGTTCGGGCGGGTAGTTGTTTTTTTAAGATACCCGATCAAGAGGCCGAGTACAGCCAGCGGGATAAAAACGTTCCAAATTTCCATTTGGATCATTCCGCTAATGCCCAGCAATACGAATGCCAAAACATCAATTGCAAGAAAAAGGAGAGCAACGGGTAAATAACTATACCCATCCTTTGCCAACAGCATCATTATCGTAACAATGGGGATAACGAGCAATAATTGATCGTACGGCCAGGTATGAGGTGTGAGCAACAATGTAATAACCGTTGCCAGGCTCGCTGCTAATGATGGCGATGAAATGTTTCGTTTTTTCACAAACAGGTACAAACACCCTGTCAGAAAAAGGAAGCTAAGGAATATTCCATATCCGAAAGTGCAACTGGAATTGTAGTTACAAAGAAAAGCAGACGCGCCCCATATGGTGGGAGTGAACCAGAACGTTTGCGAGACCTTGGCGTTTCCCGCACTCCAAAACTCGATCATCCAGTCGGAGTTCTGGACAAGTCCCACAAGAACAAGAAGCACACCGGAAATCATCAAGGCAACCAGTGACGATATTCGCTTTTGCAAAATCAAATAGATGGATAGCAAGCCGATGACAGGAACGCCCAGGTTGGGTTTAAGTGCCAGGGTGGCCAGGAGAGCGGCGCCTTGTGCCCATTTCTCTTTTTCCCACAAATAGATAACGGCGGTGATTATCAGCAACAGCATTCCGCTCAACTGGCCGTTTACTAATGTAAGGATGGTCGGCCTGAAGAGAGCGACTCCCGACAACACAGGAAGGACGAAATGTTTACAGGAGGGGTTGTATTTCGAATTTATTGCAAACAACAGCGCGATGGACGTAGCCATCATAAACTGGGAAAGTACATCCCAGGCGATAAAGGCCTGATAGAGTGGAAGCAGCCCAAGCGGAGCAAATAACAGGGAGAGAGGCATGGGATAAACGAAAGTCGGGTTTGGTATCCAGGTTGCGCCAAACCGGTGATGTCCTGAAACCCACGCCTGGCTGTTGTATGGATCTTGTCCCAGAGAAAACAGCCGCCCTGCTAGCCAAAAAGTAAAAAAGTCGCTGTTCGGGTATTCCGCCGGATTTACGAGGGCGACGGCAATTATGAAGAACAGGGTGGCCAGAAAAGGAATCAAAAGAAAGTATCGAGAGTGGGAAATCTTCGCTTGCAGGTTGGTCATTTTCTAGCCACCTGGTAATTCTCGAGTTTAGACAAACCGTTTTTCCCTGACGGATACGTCAGAGGGGAATAGGCACCTTACCAACCGAATTTCAAGCGGTTCTTGCCTCTGAAACGCCCTTCTTGACGACTTTGTACCGTTCTTTGG
>JBBIKK010000038.1:0-28244 GCA_037445475.1 Chloroflexota bacterium | reverse complement strand
AGGTTTGTTTGTCTTTGATCCGCAATGCGATGGGCGCAATTTGCGAATACAGACCGATGAATCCGCCAACGGGGCAGAGGTAACGGCAGAAGGCGCGGCGCTCGAAGAGCAGGCTGAGTCCGATGGCGGCGAAGAGCATGCCAGCAAGCACAATAGCGGTGATGTTGGGCGTGGTCAGAAGGGCACTGCTGAAGAGCGCCAGCAGAAGAAAGGAAATATTTTGCAGCCAGATGTGGCGGAGGAATTTAGGCCATTTTCTACCACCAGGCCTGCGAAGAGCGCGAAGATTCTTCCCTGAAAGAGGCTGTTCGTCCTCGCGGTTCGCCTCCTTCGGCCCTAAAACCGCGCCGCGCTGAATCCACTCGCCCGCCAGCGGGATGGGACAGACCGCACACCAGCCGCGCCCAAGGAAGGGAACGGCGACGAGAATCAAAACGGCCCACCACGCAATCCACACGAAGACGATGCTGAAATTGTGACTGCCGACAGGCGTGCCAATGAGTCCGGCCAGGATAGCAAAGAGGTAGCCTGCCAGCATAAGGATAAAGACCGCCAGCTGGGGGTGGCGGCTCTTGAGGGCAGATTTGAGGATGGGCAGGCGGGTAAGTTCCATTTTGGGATGGGCGAGCCGGAATCAGGAGGTGGGCGTTGGTAAGGGGTGAGCGGCGATTCGGGGAGAGCGGGGGAAAAAGAAGAAGGCCAGGGCTGCAAGGATGGAAAAGCCCATGGAACGATACAGCCAGTCGTTGGCGCCAACGGTCAATTTGCCAATCATAAAAGGGTGCATGGCACCACAGGTGACGCTGCAGCGGAAACGAAAAGAGCCACGCTTATCGGCGAGGAAGGTCAGCGTGGC
The DNA here is from genome assembly GCA_037445475.1 of Chloroflexota bacterium. Classification (GTDB taxonomy): domain Bacteria; phylum Chloroflexota; class Anaerolineae; order Anaerolineales; family Villigracilaceae; genus Fen-1038. Next base: position 27,388 of record JBBIKK010000038.1, on the reverse strand, counting down.
GGGTTGCCCTGGCTCGGCTTCGACGGAGATGTCATAGCCATCCACGGAGAGGCCATGAACCACGTCCGTGCTGACGAGTTGGAGGGTGACCGTGTCGCCAGGGTTGACGCGCAACTCGGAGGGAGAATAGGCAAACTGGCGGGCCTCAACCCGAAAGGTCCGCGCGCGAGGCGCGGCGGCCGGAAACGGCCACGGGACAAAGGCAACCATCCCCGCCGCCAGCCCCAGCAAAATCAATGCCATCCTTCTCTTCATCCTGCGTACCCGCTTGCGTTCTCAGGGCATATTCGATGGCCCATATTTGGAATACGTCGCGTCAATATAAGCTCTGATTTCCTGCGGACTTTTCCCCTGCCGCGTCATTCTCATCGCCTCCTGGGTGATGTCCACGCAGATGGAACATCCGAGGGCATGATGGTCAAAGGTGACTTTGCCTGTATCGTCCACGGCGGATACATAGCAGGAATAATTCGACGTATGACCGACACTTCCGCAGCCGCAGTAGCAGGGGATCTGCCTCATCCGGTCAGGGTTAGCGGCGGCGAATTGATAGGCCTGCTGAACCATCATGGGCGCGGACTGAACCTGTGCAGGCAATTGATCCTTGGGCATCATGTTCAAATCGCCGCTATTGCTCTGAGGAGAACAAGCAGAAATGGCGGTTGTCAATAAAACCGCCATGAGAGAAAGAAGGAAAAGTTTGCGCGTTTCGGAAATCATATTGCCTCTGCGATGGAATAACCTGATTGCCAATGTTGCGCGGTTGCTTTGTGGCGACCACATTTTCCACTTGCCGTGAAACCATTTTTCACCCTCATCCCGTCCAACTTTTCATCTCCCCTCTCCCTTTGGGAGGGGGACCAGAGTGAGGGTGCGAGGGTGACCTGATAATAGTCTGACCATTCGATTGTCTCCAGCGCAGGATGGCGCAACGACCTATGCGCCAAATGGCTTATGATGAATGTCATGGCGCGGCCTCCCGCTGCAACCAAATGTCCCGGCGAGGAGCGCTTCGCCAAGCTCAGCGTAAACTCCGCGACGAAGCAGTCTCCTCGCCCGCCAGGAGATGGCTTCCCCCACGCTTCACTCGGGGCAGGCGTTTTGCTCGCCATGACATCCTCGCGAAAGATCTTCACGGTTCTGATAGTTTCTCAAGAGCAGTGCTATAAAACCTTGGAGCGGAGGGGTTGTATTATGAAAAAAAATCGGCTGACATCTCTGCCGGCCGATTTTTCTACATGTGGAAATATGCTTCTATTTCTTCAGCGCCGTCCCGCAATAGGGGCAGTTCTGCCAGTCGCTCTGCCCAGCCCGGCCGCAGTTCGGACAGGTGGAGGCCGCAGCCGGCGCGGGGAAGTTTCCGCTCACGGCGCGCACCAGCCAGACGATGCCCAGCACCGTCAGCACCAGGAAGCCGAGCGGGATGAGCGCCATGAAGATCATGCCGATCCAGCCGAAGGGCGCGTAGCCCCAGCCCATCATGCCGGGGCCCATGCCCCAGCCACCGTAGCCGCCGTAGCCGCCCCAACCACAGCAACCGCCATGCCACCAGCCCCAGCCGCCAAAGGCAAAGGCCAGCAGCACGAGAACAGCAAGAATGCCGAGAATCCAACCGATCGTTTTTTTCATGGGAACCTTCCTTGTGTTTGTAATCGAGATTTGTGTCATAGCGAGGGCCGCCGGTCGAGCGAGGCATCGAGCTGGTCGAGATGCAGGCGGGGTCGAAATGAACTCGACTCGGCGCCTCTCGATACGCCTTTACAAGCCACTCGACCGCAGCCACATCGAGACCATGCCCGCGCTCTTTTAGCGAGGTGGTGGCCACGCTTCGCGCGTCGTGACCGCGGCAGGGAGGTTACGCGTGCGCCCTCTCTCCGAGGGGATAGCCACAATAGGCGCAGGCGTGCCATTCGGCATGGACTTTCTGTCCGCAGGCGGGACATTTTGCCTGCAAACTCATGCCACAGCCAGGACAGAACGCGAAGCCTGCCTGCAGAGGAAAGCCACAGTGAGCGCACGTCCGCGCTGGGGCAGAGACCGTCGCCGCAGCGGGCGCGTGGCTTGGCGGGGCAGAATGCTGATGCCCCTCCTGATTCGTCGTCGCGTGCATGAGCATACATCCGCACATGGTTCTCCTTTGGCAAAACAAATTTCGCCCTACAGTGCCTGCCCACAGTGCGGGCAAACCCTCCAGTCATTTTGCACGGCGCGATGACAGTTGGCGCACGCCCGCGCCGAGGCGGGACGAAAAGCCTGGAAGACGCGCTCGCCGCCGAGCAGGTAAACGATCAAAAAGAGGAACAGCAATGGAAATAGCCACATAAAGAACATCATCGGTTAACTCCTTTCCACGCACGATCCTATCGCGCCATTTTAAAGATTGCGTAAAGACAGAGCGAAAAGAACGTAAAGATTATCTCGCCCCCATCCAAAAAGCCCTCCCAGGGGCGGGAGGGCTTTCTGGAATCAGTGATGGCCGTGATGTTCGTGGTGCTCGTGATGTTCGCTGCCCGCCTTGCCCACGTACTTCTCCGGGTTGGCGTCGAAAGCCTTCTTGCAGCCCGGGGCGCAGAAGTAGTAGGTCTGTCCTTTATATTCGGACTTGGCCGCGGCGGTGGCGGGATCGATATCCATGCCGCAAACGGGATCACGTACGGTAGTCATCGCTCTGCTCCTTATTTGTTTTGATTATGTGTAACTGCCTGCCCATCGTCATTGCGAAGAGCCCAGCGGCTGAAGCCATCTGCCCGTGAGGCTTTGTCTCGGTATCCTGGGGATTGCTTCGCCCGGACGGGCTCGCCATGAAACCGGCTTCAAGTCATTCATCGCATGAAGGCAGGTAGTAGTTATGATTATGCATTGAATCGACCAGATAAGCGAGAGCCATCTTACGCGCCCCCCATAGGCATTTTGGCCTACTCGCGGGTCTTCGCAGGCAGTCGCGGCACGCTTCACCGCTCTACAGCCAACAGTCCTCAAGGCCCCGGTCGCCGGCTTCACACCACCTGTTCGGCAACGCTGCGCCCATAATCGAGCAGGGCCCTGACCATCTGCGGCGTGCGGCCTTCTGCATATACACGCAGCACCGGCTCCGTCCCCGACGGGCGGATGAGCAGCCAGGAGTCATCGGCCAGGATGTACTTTACCCCATCCAGTTGACTGATTTCGTTCACCCGTTGAGCGCCGATCTCCTTCGGCGCCTGCCGTCTCAGGAAATGGGTCATTTCCTGTTTGGCAACGGGGTGGCGCAATCGCAAGTCCACGCGCTCGTAGTAAGCAGGGCCCACTTCTGCAAGCAAATCCTCGACCAGTTGCCCCAACGGCTTTCTGGCCACTGCCAGCATCTCCACCAGCAACAAACCCATGATGGGGCCATCGCCCTCCGGGATGTGTCCTTTGAATGAGATGCCACCCGATTCTTCGCCGCCGATCAGGACATCTTCTTGCAGCATGTAATCTGCAATGTGATTGAAACCCACAGGGGTTTCGTAGATTTTCATTCCGTACTTCGCCGCCAGGCGGTCGATCATGCGCGTCGTGGAAACAGTACGCACCACGGCTCCACTCCAACCGCGCTGTTCGACCAGGTGCTTCAAGGCCAGAGCCATGATCTTGTGCGGATCGACGAAGGCCCCGCGTTCGTCCATGGCTCCGATGCGGTCCGCGTCCCCGTCCATGGCCAGGCCGAAATCCCCCATCCCCGAACTGATGGCCGACGAAAGCGCGCCGAGATATTTTCCAATCGGCTCGGGGTGGATGCCGCCGAACCCCGGATTCATCTCGGAACGAATCTCGGCCACCTCGCAACCGCTTCCTTGTAAAAAGGCCTTGATCACCCCCCGCCCGGCCCCGTACATGGAATCCACCACGAAGCGTTGGGGATTCTCCGCGATGAGATCGGTGTTGATGAGCGTACGCAGATGATCAAAGTAGGCCGGAAGAGGATTGAACTTCTGAATGAGTCCAGCCTGGCGCGCTTGTTGGAACTCCATCAGGTTCGGGCCGCGCCCTTGCTGCTCGTTATCGCTGATGTAGATTTCCACGCGGCGGCATTGTTCAGGCAGGGCCGAGCCGCCATACGAGGCCTTGAGTTTCACCCCATTGTAACGCGGCGCGTTGTGCGAGGCTGTGATCATCACTCCGGCAATGGCCTGGTGATGCCGCACGGCGTAGGAAATGGCCGGCGTCGGCGCATCGGACTGGGCCAGGAGGACCGTAAAGCCGTTCGCCGCCAGGACGCGTGCCGCCTCTGCCGCGAAGCGATCGGAGAGGAAACGCGTGTCGAAGCCGACCACCATCCTTCTTGGATCCGGTGCGGGACCGCCGTTCCCGGACCTGTCCCAATACTCGGAGGCGACCGCATCCGCGATCGCCTGCGCCACGATGCGCAGATTGTCAAACGTAAACGTGTCTGAGATGACGGCGCGCCAGCCGTCCGTGCCAAAGTGAATGGGCATGAAGTCTCCTGCAGAGATAAGGGGTTAGGGGATGGGAGTAAGGGTTGGGGTTTCGGAAGGCTGCCAGGTGGGCAACGGCGTGGCCATTTGCAGATAAACCTGCACAACCCAGCCCTCCAGTCGCTTGCCGTATTGCGTGGCCACCACGTGAGCCCAGGTGTAGCCGTTGTGCTCTTGAGTCTCGGGCAGCACCTGAACAATGGAATAGTTTTCCAGGATGGTAATGCCCTTTCCGCCGGGGGTCTCGCGCAAAACCACGCCCCCTCCCTTGTTGGCAAACACCTTTGCATAAACAGGCGTGGGTTCTATGGTCAGCGTGATGGTCGGCGTTTCGGTCGGTGGCAGCGTTACCTCGAGGGTCAACGGCACGGGTGTGGGAGGGAGTGTCTCGCCGGGCGTGGTGGATTCGAAGGAGGACGTGGACGAGGGAGGAGGCGACCGAGTCGGGGAGGGAGCAGGCAACGGGTTCGAGGCAGGCCGCGGCTCGCTTGCCATCGGCGAGGCAAGCGTCGTCGCCTGTGGCCCTCTGGAAGCGGGCGCGTTTCCGCCCATCAACAGCGCCAGGGCTGCAAACAAAGTCAATAGAAAGCCGGCGCTGAACAGGGCACCCCCCGCGCCGCTCGGCAGAAAACGCAAGGCGATCAACGTCAGCAGGCCGAAGACACTGGCCCAGGCAAGGTGCACGAAGAATACCAGCACCCCGTGAGGCCACAGGCCGCCGAGTCCGCTGCCGAGGCCAAGGCCACCAGCGCTGAGCGGCAGGAAGAGTTCGTAGGCAAGGATCGCGCTGGGTAAATAGGGTTTTTCTTCGGAGCGCACAAACGAGAGCGTGAGGATCACCGCTCCCAGGGCCAGCACAATCAGATCCGGCCACCACAGCCGGCTGTGCGTGAAGGCTTCATTGAGGGTGCGCGGCAAAAACAGTCGCACCGTCAGGCCGGCCATCGCGCCGATGAAGAACACCAATGCCGCGCTGATGAGCAAGGCCATGAGTGTTTCAAGGAAGAATCGTATCGAGGCGGTCAGCGTGGCCAGCAGGAGGCCGATCCAGGCCGTGAGCAGGGGCGCCATCAGGACGCCCAACAGGAGCAACGCCTGCGAGTCAAGGACGTAGCCGAGGCCCAGGATGGCACCGCACAGGGCCGCAAAGACAAACAACTCGTAAGAGGGATAGGCACGCCGTGCCAGGGATTGAAGCAGCGCCGCGCGTTCCCCCGCCTCTTGCGGGACCTGCAGCCGGCCGCGCCGCCGTCGGCGGGCGCGTGGCGCGCGGCTTTGTGTCGCCGCCTGATCGGTAGCGAGGGGGGGGCGCGCGGACGAACGAGAGGAATCTTCCGGGGAGGTCATTTGCGTAAACTCGCCACAATGCGCAAGGGTTTGTCGAGCAAATCGAAAGCCGTGAAGATATCGGGCACCACCAGGTCGGCGGCCAGGAGGGTTTCCGCGGCCGCGCCCTCGGCCGAGAGGATGCAAATCCCCAGTGCCGCGGCTTTCAACATCCCGGCGTCGTTTGCGCCCTGTCCGATGGCAACCACCGAGGCCGCGCCCAGATTTTCCACGAAGAGACGTTTCTGCTCCTGTTCGTTCCCGCTCGTCAGGCAGGTGGCGCGGAGGTTGAGTTGCCGATCAATGACTGCCTGCCGACCGTGGGTATCGGCGGTGAGAAGATGAACGCTCAAGCGATCGCGCACAGAAGCAAGGCGCCGTGCCAGCCCATCGATCAATACGCCGTCGACGGCCAGTGTGCCATTGACATCCGTGACCAGATGTTGCAGTCGCAATATACCCCGCCCAGGGATGTTGAGTTCGATCATTGTGCTCAATTATACTCGCATTGACACCCCTTAACCTTTAGGGTATCATAACCCGACAATGGGGGGTGTGAAAGGATGGCAATCGCCGGCCGACTAGCTCAATCGGTAGAGCAGCTGACTCTTAATCAGTTGGTTCAGGGTTCGAGTCCCTGGTCGGTCACCTGCACAATGTACGTGTTCCTGCGGGGCGGGAGAAGGACGAGCGCCCCAAGTGACGGGCGTTCCCGAACGTCCCTGGAGCAAGAGCGCTTCATGCTTAGATATCTCCTGCGTTTCCTGTGGAAACTGACCCAGGCTGCGATCGCAGCGGGGCTCCTGGTTCTGCTCCTGCCGCGTCTGATCGTGCTTTATTACGGGCGGGCGCGCCTCTATTCTCCCGTGAGCGTTCCGGCCAAACCTGTGGCGATCGTCTTCGGGGCCGGCTTGTGGCGGGATGGCACGCCCACTCCCATTCTGCGCGATCGCGTCGCCACCGCCGCCGAGTTGTACTTCCAGGGCAAGGTGAAAATACTGCTCCTCAGCGGCGACAATCGTTTTGTCAACTACAATGAGCCGGAGGCCATGCGCCAATACGCGCTCTCCCTGGGCGTGCCAGAGGAAGCACTGGCGCTCGATCATGCCGGGCGACGTACGTATGATACCTGCTATCGGGCAAAGGTCATCTTCGGCGTGACGGAGGCCATCCTGGTCACCCAGGGATTTCATCTGCCGCGCGCGCTCTACCTGTGCAACCACCTGGGAATCGAGGGCGTGGGCGTGCCGGCCGATCGTCAGTACTACCGCAAACTCTCCCGCCTGTTCTGGAACCTGCGCGAGCTGCCTGCCACCCTGAGCGCGCTGATCGAAGTTCACCTGACGCACCCGCGCCCCACCCTGGGCAGGCCGCAGCCCCTTTTCCCGTCATAGATGCGAGATGCGTGGCCGACAAAACCCCAAAGATCGATAGGAAACGACATGACGCGTGATGAAGCCCTGGCCCTTGTCCGTGAATTTGTGAGGAACGAAAATCTCGTCAAACACATGCTGGCCGTCGAGGCGTGCATGCGCTTCTACGCCGAGAAGCACGATCAGGACCCTGAAAGCTGGGGCCTGCTCGGCCTGTTGCACGATTTCGATTGGGAGATTCATCCCACCCTTGAGGAGCATCCCATCCAGGGCGCGCCGATTCTGCGCGCGCGCGGGGTGCCTGAAGATGTCGTTCAGGACATCCTGAGTCATGGTGTGGGAACGGGGGTGCCGCGCGACACACTGCGGCGCAAAGCCCTTTATGCCTGTGATGAAATCACCGGCCTGGTGACCGCGGTGGCCCTGGTGCGTCCTTCCCGTTCCCTCCTGGACCTCGAGCCGGCCTCCGTCAAAAAGAAGTGGAAGGACAAGGCCTTCGCGGCCGGCACGGACCGCGAGGAAATGGCGCGCGCGGCGGAAGAGTTTGGCGTGGATTTGTGGGAGCACGTGGGCAACGTCATCATGGCCATGCGGCGCATCGCACCGCAATTGGGGCTGGCGGGGAAGATTCAGCCATGAGCGCGTGTTCGACCCGGCCGCGGGCACCCGCTCCATCGGCCCGGCTGCCAGGGACTCACGGGGAGCGCACCCTCCGGACTGGTAACCGGCGCGGCCAGGTTCTTCCTCGAAAGATTCTAATTACGAAGTTCGCCTGAAGGCTGGCAACTGAATAAAGAGATTGCCGTTCTCGATTTGGGTGACGAATTCATCCAACGGACGCGGGGGAGGACCGCTGATGTTTTTTCCCAGGATGTCGAAGTGTCCGTCATGGCAGGGACTGACGTAGTGCTGAATGTCCGGGTGCCATCTCACGCGACAACCCAAATGCGTACAAATATCGGAAAAGACCCGCGCCGCCCTCTCGTTCAGCCTCACCACGTACACGCCGTAATTGACCGCCGTCCGCTCCCAGCCATTGACTCGGGTGCGCGTGAAATCGAATCGAGTCGGGATGCCAATGGGATACCTGTCAAGCGGGCCAAGATCAACGAGCGAGTCGTCTTCCGTTTTGCGGAGCGAGGGCGAGAGCAAATACGCAATGGATGGAAGACCGATGCCGGCTCCGATCAGACTTCCAATAAAAGCCGTGGCGGCTTTGATGAAATCGCGGCGGCTGAAGTTTTGATTGTGAGTCATGCCTGCCTCCCGCAGATGGTGCACATCAACACTATAATCTCTTCGGTGGCGGGCGTCTCGCGCCAGATGGCGGTGGAGCGCAATAGGCAATTTTGCTTATGGGTAAACAAGTGAAGTAGCCCTGCGTGTTTATTCGGGAAACCACTAAAATAGCAATCATCCGCGAATATGCTTTCCCACTTTCTCACCCTGACCTGTGATTGCGACGAGGCCTTGCGGTGGACGCGCTCCCGACTGGCGCGGGCCGGCCTGCGTTCCATGCAAACCTTCGACCTGCACATGGCGCGCCATGCGCTGGGCAATTGTCCCTGCCCACATCATGGCACAGCCGAGTGCGATTGCCAGATGGTGGTGCTGCTGGTCTATGGCGCGGCGGATGAACCGCTCACCCTGATTTTGCACGGCAATGAGGGCGTCACCTGGGTTTCCTTTGCGGAAGAGGCGGGGCGCAAGGCCGCGGCGAAGTTACTGGGTGCCATTCGCCATGCCCTGGAGGAACTGCCTGCCCAAATTTCAAATCGCTTATAGGCCAAATGGCCTATACCCCTATACGGTATCCTGCTCTCGAATTTTTCTGTCAGATCGCCTATACTTGTGTCAATATTAATCTCTCATGCCAAGGAGAAGAACATGAAAAAAATTTTCGTCATCCTGGTTGTTACAGGGCTGCTGTTGGCCGCCTGCGGCGCACAGGGCCGTGCCACCACGACACAGACGGAAGTGAAGATCAAGTTGACCGAATTTGGGATCCAGTCTTCCGTGACCGAATTCAAGACCGGCGTCCCATACCACTTCGTGGTGACCAACGCCGGCGCCCTCCCGCATGAAATCATGATCATGCCGCCCTTGACAGCCGACCAGATGGGGATGGACATGGAGAAACTAGACGAAATGGCACTGATGCACATCGGCGAAGACCAGCTGCAGGCCGGGGCAACAGCGTCCTTTGACTACACTTTTAAAGAAGCGGCGCCGGCCGGGACGCTGGAATTTGCCTGCCACATCCCCGGTCACTATGAAGCGGGCATGAAGCTGGGGATCACCGTCAAGTAATGGGTTATGGATTGCGTATTCCACGAATACGCTGGGTGAAGCAGGCGTCAGGTGAGCATGACGCCTGCTCTTAATCTGGAGCATCCTGTGAATTCAAAGTCCAGACGACAGCAAATGCGGGAACGGCAGCGTGCCCAAAGGTTGAAAACCAATCTGCTGTGGGGTGGAATCGGCATCCTTGTCCTGGTGGGGATCGGTTTCCTGGTTGCCTCCCAGGGGAGCCAGCCGGCGGCGATGGGCGCCTCCGTCCCGCCGATGGCCGCCTCCCACATCCCCATCGATAGCGACCCCGGCCCCTACAACTCCGATCCGCCCACTTCGGGCCCGCACTACGCCGAGGAGGCGCGGGCCGGCTTCTACGATGAAAACGTCTATACCTATCCGGCGGGCTATCTCGTCCACAACCTGGAGCATGGGTACGTGATTTTCTGGTACAACTGCCGCCTGCTCGACGAGGCCGGGTGCACGGAACTAAAATCGCACATCAAAACGGTCATGGACGATCTGGGCGGCGTCAAGATGATCGCCTACCCCTGGCCCTCGCTGGATGTCCCGCTGGTCCTGACCTCCTGGGGTCAATTGCAACGCCTTGAAACGTTCGACGCGGAACAAGCCAAAGCCTTCTACCGCGCCAATCTCAACCGCGCTCCCGAACCGAGTGCGCCGTAAGGGACAAAATGTCTGCTCTCGATCTGAATGTTCGCCCCCGTCAAAACATCTCTCACTGGCTTGGCGATCACTGGTTTGCACTCTTCCTGCTCATCTACGGCCTGTGGGTCTTCACGCCCTTTCTCGCTCCCGTCTTCATGCGTCTCGGCTGGGACGGCGCCGGACAGACGATCTACTTCCTCTACTCGTTTTTCTGCCACCAATTGCCGGAGCGTTCGTTCTTTCTCTTCGGCGCAAAACCGATGTACTCGCTTGCTGAGATTCGGGTCGCCTGGCAGGATACGCTCAACCCTCTGATTCTCCGTCGCTTTATCGGGAACGAGTCGCTGGGCTGGAAGGTGGCCTGGTCGGACCGCATGGTTTCGTTCTACACTAGCATCTGGCTGTTTGCCGCACTGTGGTATCCGCTGCGCCGCCGCGTTCGCCCGCTGGCATGGTGGGGCTTCGTGCTGTTCCTGCTGCCCCTCGCCCTCGATGGCAGCTCGCACCTGATCAGCGACCTGGCGGGAATCGGTCAAGGCTTTCGCGATACGAACGAATGGCTGCGGATGTTAACGAAGGATGCTTTCCCCGCCACGTTCTACGCAGGGGACGCCCTCGGCTCGTTCAACTCCCTCATGCGCTTCATCACCGGACTTCTGGCTGGTCTCGGCATCGTCTGGCTTGCCTTCCCGTACATTTTTCAAACCCAGGCGTATAATCAACAACTGGATGAATTGAACTATGCCAAAGTCATCGAGCAAATCAAAAGCCGGGATCCGCGTCCTTCTGGCGGATGACCACCACATCGTCCGTGCCGGGATTCGTCAGCTGCTGGAGAGCGCGGATGATATTCAAGTCATTGCCGAGGCGGGGAATGGAATCGAGGCGCAGGCGCTCATCCAGCAGCATAAACCCGACGTGGCCGTGCTGGACATCCGGATGCCCAAAGCCAGCGGCATCGAGGTGACGCGCTGGGTGCGTTCGCATCTGCCCGAAGTGGGCGTGCTGATCCTCACCGCTTACGATGACGAACCATATGTCATGGCGGTCTTGCAGGCCGGCGCCAACGGCTATGTGCTCAAGACCGCCCGAACCGAGGAACTCGTCCGGGCGGTGCGCGAGGTGCATGAGGGCAAGTCGGCGCTCGACCCGTTCGTGACGCGCAAGTTGATGGCGGCGCTGTTCAAGCGTCCCGAACAGGCGCCCATTGAGCCGCTCACCGAGCGCGAAGCGGACGTGCTGCGTCTCGCCGCAAAAGGCTACACCAACAAAGCCATTGGCGTCCAGTTGGGTATCAGCGACCGCACCGTGCAGGGACATCTGGCGCACATCTTTGCCAAGCTGCAAGCCTCCAGCCGCACCGAAGCGGTCATGCGCGCCGTTTCGCTGGGGTTGATTTCGGGGGACGGGCTGATAGACGAATAGTCTGATAGTCGGATGGCCGAGGGGGGCAAGATCAACGCAAGGGCAGTAAACACAACATGAGCACGTTGAACATGGCCAAGACAAAAGCCAGCCGCGCCTGGATGTACGCCGTCAATCTACGTCGGATGCGCTTCAAGCCACAGATGACCGTGACCAACGACAAAGCCATTTCAACGCCCATGCGTTCGCTCCAGGTCCCTTTCTTGCAAATTTCCGGGCGCCTCCGTGCCCTTCTGACAATTCGGGCAGAGGTACGTGCCGCGCTGGCCAACCACGATTCTCTGGATGAGTGTTCCGCACTCCCTGCAGGGCTGACCCTCACGGCCATAGACGCGGAAGTGATGCTGGAACTCGCCGCCGCGATAGACCCAATCGATGCTGGCACCGTTGCGGCGAATGCCCTCCTCCAACACGGCTCGAATGGAATCGTGCAAGCGTTCTGCCTGCTGCGGGGTGAGCGCATCGGAGCGCATGCGCGGATGCAGGTAGGCCCAATGCAGGGCCTCATCGGTGTAGATGTTGCCCAGGCCGGCCAGGAACGTCTGATCGAGCAGCAAGGGCTTGAGCAGGCGGCGACGCGCACGCAGAGCCTGGAAAAGCCACTGCGGGGTGAACTCCGCGCTCAGCGGCTCGGGGCCGAGATGCCCAAGAATCTCCTCGGGGGATGGCGTGAGCCAGACGCGCCCGAACTTGCGCGCGTCGCGAAAGATCAGGGAATGTCCTTCGGAGAGGTGCAGGATCAAACGGTCGTGCTTCCCGGCCTCGCTCTCGCCTGCGCTCACCAGCACGTCGCCGCTCATGCGCAAGTGAATCAAGAGATGCTGCGTGGAAAGTTGGAGGCGCAAATACTTGGCGCGGCGCGCCACGGAGAGAATCTGCTCGCCGCGAATTTGTTCTTTGAACCTGCGCGCAGACGGCCGGGCAATCGTGCGTGGCCAGCGCACCTCGGCCCCCAGGATGGTCTTGCCAAGCAGAGGGGCGCGCAGGGCGCGCGCCAGGGTTTCCACTTCGGGCAGTTCGGGCACGGGGGGACTCCAGAGGGGAAGATACAGATGCCGGCCGGGCAGCCGCTCCTGCCCGGCAACTCCTCTGCGGCCGGCTCTCAGTCCGTCTGTTCGGAGAGGTACGCCTGGAGGCCCATGTGTTTGATCTGATCGAGTTGCGCCTCGATCCAGTCAATATGCGCTTCCTCCTGGCGCAGAATCTCAGCCAGCATCTCGCGCGTCCCGTTGTCACCCACCTCGACCGCCAGTCGGATGGCCTCGTTGTAGGCCCGGACGGCGCCGGCTTCCGCCTCGCGGTCGTTCCGGAGTTGCGATTCCACGCTCTCCCCGATGTGCATCTTGTTCAGTTTGTTGACGATGGGCATGCCCTCCAGGAAGAGGATGCGGGCGATGTGTTTCTCGGCGTGTTTCATTTCTTCCACGGCGCGCTTCTCGATGGCGGCATGCAGGCGGGCATAGCCCCAATTGGCGCACATCTCGGAATGCACGACGTACTGGCTGATGGCCGTCAACTCGTCGGCCAACAAGAAATTCAGTTGCTCGATGATCTTTTCGTGGCCTTTCATGGATCGCTCCTTGATCTTACAGGCTCTGGCCCCTTCCGCCAGAGACCCGAGGGCACAAGGCGGCGAGGCGCTTTCTATCGGGGGAATCACTCATTGAACATTTCGCCGACGCTGCGTCCTTCGTGGGCACGCAGGATCACCTCGCCCAACAGACGGCTGACGGAGAGAACCGTGACGCGTCCCCGCAGATGCTTCATCTTCTCTTCTGGGATGGGGACGGTATCGGTGGTGATGATGTGCGTGATGGGCAGGGCCGCCAGTTTCTCTGCCGCGTCGCGCGAGAGGATGGGGTGTACGAAGATCAGATACACATTCCGCGCCCCCTCCCGGCGGGTCAGCTGGACGGCCTGCACAATCGAACCGCCGGTGTCCACCTCGTCGTCCACGATCAGCACATCGCGGCCGCGCACCTCGCCGATGAGCGTCAGGGCCTCGGCGCTGGCATTATTGGCTGCCCGCCGCTTTTCGACGAAGGCGATCGGCGTATCCACGCCGGCCGCGAAGTTGCGGCCCTTCTTGGCGAATCCCAGATCGGCCGCCACCACCACCGGATCATGCAGGCGCGGCTTCAGTTCCCGGTTGACGTATTCGATCAGCATGTGCGAGGTGGTCAGCACATCGCCGGGGATGGAGAAGAAACCCTGAATCTGTCCCGCATGCGGGTCGAGGGTGATGTAGCGATCCGCGCCGGCCACTTCGATCATATCGGCTACCAGACGGGCGGTGATGGGCACGCGCGGCTGATCCTTCTTGTCCGAGCGTCCATACGCCAGATAGGGCACAACGGCCGTGATGCGTGCCGCCGAGTCCAGCCGCAGGGTTTGAAGGGTGATGAGCAACTCCATCAGGTTACGATGCACGGGCGAGGCTGTGTGCTGGATGAGGTAGACATCCTGCCCGCGCACGCTGTGGCGCAAGCGCACGAACAGGTTCTCGTTCGGGAATTCGATCACTTCGTGTTCACACAGCGGCAGGCGCAGGTAGCTTGCAACGTTGGCAGCCAACTCCAGCGAGCCGCTGCCGGCGAAGAGTTTGATCTCGCCATAGACCTTCATCTCGTGATGATGGAGATGGGCGCTCATTGGCCCTCCCGCCCCTCCCACTCGGCGCGCAAGACACCCATGAGGTAGACATCGGTGTATTGCCCATGCTTGTACACCGCCTGACGCAGGCAGCCCTCACGCACGAAGCCGGCTTTCTCGTAGGCGCGGATGGCGCGCGGGTTGGTGGCGTAAACGCGCAGGAAGATGCGATTCAGGTTCAAGGTCCCAAAGCCGTGCCGCAGCAACAGCCGCACCGCCTCGCTGCCGTAGCCCTGGTTCCAGGCCGACTTGTCGCCGATGAAGATGCCCAGTTCGCCGCAACGATTGGTCCATTCGAGGTTGAACAGGCGGCAGTTGCCCACCAGGCGCCAGCCATCCCCGTCCTTGATTTCAATGGCCAGCGGCCTCTCATTGGGGTCTTCCTGAGAGATCCTCTCCAGCCATTTCTCCTCATCCAGGATGGAGAGGGGCAGGTACAGCGCCAGCCCCTGGGTGACTTCAGGATCGTTGAGCCACGCTTGAAAATAGGGAATGTCGCTCCTCTCCACCGCGCGCAGCCGCACGCGTTCACCGTAGATCATTTCGTCCTCCTCATGGACTCGCCGCTCGGCTCTCGCCAGATGGCCTCGTTCCCATCGAGCAACATCCTCACCGCTTCCCAGGGAGAGAGGCTGCGCTCGAAGACGCGCTGCAAGGCCTCGGCGTAGCGTGCCGGGGGGACGCGGGTGCGGAATTGATTCAGGAGCGCCGCCTGGAGGGCGATCTCCATCTCGGACTGGAGACGGGCGCGCTCTCGAGCGGCCCACTCCCCACTCAGGCGCAAGTGCTCGACATGCCGGGCAATGTGCCCGGCCAGTTCGGCAATCCCCTTCCCCTCGGTTGCTACCGTGCGCTGCAGGGGAGGTACCCAGGCGGGCGCTTCCTTGGCGCGCGCGGATGCGGGCGCCTCCATGCGCCGGCCATGATGAGAATAGACGCGCCCCGCCGGATGGGCCAGATCCAGCATGGACTTGAGCGCCTTCTCCGTGCTCTCCACGCCGGGGCGATCGGCCTTGTTGATGACCAGGATGTCCGCAATTTCCAGAATGCCGGCCTTGATGGCCTGAATGTCATCGCCCAGGCCCGGTGCCTCGACCACCAGCGTGGTGTGTGCCAGGCGGGCGATATCCACCTCGCCCTGCCCCGCGCCGACGGTTTCGATCAGGACGATCTCGTAGCCGGCGGCATCGAACACCTGCGCCACCGCGGCGGTGGCCTGAGCCAATCCGCCCAGCGAGCCGCGCGAGGCCATCGAACGAATGAACACGCCGGCGTCGCCGCTCAGGTCCCTCATGCGCACGCGGTCACCCAGCACGGCGCCGCCACTGAACGGGCTGGAGGGGTCCACCGCCACAATCGCGACGCGCTTCCCCTGCCTGCGGTAATGCCGCGCCAGTTGATTGACCAGCGAGGACTTGCCGGTGCCGGGCGCGCCCGTCACGCCGATGAGGTGTGCCCGGCCGGCGCGGGGAAAGAGCGCCTCCAGCGCGGCGCGCCCATCGGGCGTGTCGTTTTCCACCTGGCTCACCAGGCGCGCCAGGGCCAGGCGATCACCCTTCAAGGCCGCATCCACCAGGGAGTTCATTTTTTTCTGCAAAGCCCAACGCCTTTCACTGCACGGAGTTCTGGATATCTCGGATGATCTCTTCTGTAGAAGCCCCCGGCCCGTACACGCCGCTGACGCCCATTTCCATCAAGCGCGGCACATCTTCGTCAGGAATGATGCCGCCGATGAACACCCTGACGTTGGTCTGGCCATTGGCCCTGAGCAGTTCCATGAGGCGCGGCACAAGCGCCATGTGTGCGCCAGAGAGGATGGAAAGCCCCACTACATCCACATCCTCCTGCAAGGCCGCCTCGGCGATCATCTCGGGGGTCTGGCGCAGGCCGGTGTAGATGACTTCCATGCCGGCGTCGCGCAGGGCGCGCGCCACCACTTTTGCGCCGCGGTCATGCCCGTCCAGGCCGGGCTTGGCCACCAGCACACGGATCTTTCTCGTGCCCATCTTCCCTCCACGGTCAGGATTCTCTTCCCATTATAGCATTGCTCTCGAGAATCTATGACAACCGCAAAGATTCTGCAGGCGACACATCGCCCCCATAAGGATGGATATCGCATTTGGGCGGCGGGATGAATCCCGCGCTACAGCATTGCTCTTGGGAATCTATGACAACCGCAAAGATTCTGCAGGCGATACATCGCCCCCATAAGGATGGATATCGCATTTGGGCGGCGGGATGAATCCCGCGCTACGAGATGTGTAATCACCCATGAGACGTAAACTTGACAGTTTGCCTCAACAGGCATACAATCACAACGCTAATTCAAGGTCGGGTAGCGGCGAAGCCGGTGCAAGTCCGGCACTGTCCCGCAACTGTGAGGTTAGTTCGATCGTCGCACAGTCTGATAGACTATCAGACTGTTGCACCACGAGACTAAGGTAAAACTAACCAAGTCAGGTCGCCCGCTCCCGGCTGGTTCTGCCACGCTCTCGCGGAAAGGAGGTGGAGAACGGCCTGTTCGGATTGCCTCTCCAACCTCCCCTGTCCCTGCGGCAGGGGTTTTTGATTCTGGCTCTGTGGCAACGCCGGAGATTGCAAAGGCGGCCTCCTGTTGAGGAGAGGCTGGCCACGGAGCGAACACGTACAGGAGCATGTATGTTTCGCAAATCAGCGTTTGTCTTGTCTGTCCTGAGTCTGTGGCTGGCGGCCTGTAGCCCCATCCCTCTCTCCACGCCTGTTCTCCAAAGCGAACCTGCGAGCGCCGCACCCTCCACCCCCGCGGGCCTCTCGCTCACCGATGGCCTGGGGCGTGAAGTTCATCTGGCGTCCCCGGCGCAGCGCATTGTCTCGCTGGCACCATCCACCACCGAGATTCTCTTCGCAGTGGGCGCCGCAGAGCAGGTCGTGGGGCGCGATTCGTATTCCGATTACCCCGAAGCCGTGAAGGACCTGGCCGACATCGGCTCGACGTACGGCACATTGAACACAGAGGCCATCGTCGCCCTCAAGCCCGATCTGGTGGTTGCGGCGGGAATCAACACCCCTGAACAGATCAAGGCCCTGGAAGACCTGAACATCCCCGTGTACGCGTTTGCCAACCCCAGGGACTTCGACGAACTGTTTCAGCAATTGAGGCTCGCCGGGCAATTGAGTGGGCACCCCGAGGAGGCCGATGCTCTGGTTGAGGCGCTCACCGCCCGCGTGAATGCCATCACGGAGAAGGTAAAGAGCGCGACGGCCAGACCCACTGTCTTCTATGAGATCGATGGCTCCGATCCAGGCAAACCCTGGACGAGCGGCCCTGGCACCTTCATGGACACCCTGATCCGCCTGGCCGGCGGACAGAACATTGGCGCCAGCCTGAGCGATGCCTTCGCCCAACTCAGCGCCGAGGAAATCCTGCGGCAGGACCCCGACTTCATTCTCCTCGGCGATACAAAGTTCGGTGTCACCATTGAGTCCATCGGCCAACGTCCGGGCTGGACCAACCTCTCGGCTGTGAAGAACGGCCGCGTGTTCGCCTTCAATGATGACCTGGCCAGCCGCCCCGGCCCGCGCCTGGTGGACGGCCTCGAAGCCCTGGCCCGGATTCTGCATCCGGAACTGTTCCCGTAGCGCGCCTCGTTTCCGTGCCCATGTCCATTGACCTGCCCAGGGCCTTCTCCGCGGTGTATACCTGGCTGCGAGGGCTTTCTCCCTTTGTCGTGCTCCTCGCCCTGCTGGGCGCCGCGCTGGTGTTGAGTGCCGGCTTCGGCGCGGTGTCCATTCCACCCCTGGAAGTCATCCGCATCCTGGCGGCGCGGCTGCCCCTCTTCCATGGGGACGCCTCCTGGTCGTCCACTGCGGAGACGATCCTGATCCAGATTCGCCTGCCGCGCATCCTGTTGGTGGCATTGACCGGCGCAGCCCTGGGCGGGAGCGGGGCCGCCTATCAGGGTCTGTTCCGCAACCCGCTGGCCGATCCGTATCTGATCGGCATCGCGGCCGGCGCCGGCCTGGGGGCAATCGTCGCCATGGCGCTCCAGTGGCCGCTCACCCTGGGAGGGCTGGCCATCGTTCCCCTTTCCGCCTTTGTGGCCGCGCTGCTCACCACCGCCCTGGTCTATGCCATTGCCCGCGTGGGCAAGACCACGCCGCTCAGCACGCTGATCCTGGCAGGCGTGGCTGTGGGTTCCTTCGCCTCGGCCGTGAGCACCTTCCTGATGTTGCGGGCGCACAACGAGCTTCGTCGCGCCGTGGCCTGGCTCCTCGGTGGGTACGCGCTGGGCGGCTGGCTGCCCGTGCTTGTGCTGACGCCCTACGTCCTGGCCGGTGTGAGTTTGCTGGCTGCTCTTGGCCGCCCGATCAACGTCCTGCAGTTCGGCGAGGAGCAAGCGCAGCAGATGGGTTTGAACGTGGAACGGCTCAAACTGGTTCTGGTCGTGCTGGCCTCGCTCGTCACGGCGGCCGCCGTTTCTTTTTCCGGCCTCATTGGCTTCGTAGGGCTGGTGGCGCCGCACACCTCGCGTCTGCTGTGGGGGCCGGATTATCGCCGCCTCATCCCGCTCTCGGCCCTGAGCGGCTCCATCGGGTTGTTGCTGGCCGATCTCCTGGCGCGCACCCTGATCGCCCCCCAGGAGATTCCGCTGGGCGTGATCACAGCCCTGATCGGCGTCCCGTTCTTTCTCTGGCTGCTGCGAGGCGCCAAGCGACAGGCCTTCTGGTAGGAGATTCCATGCTGCAGATAGAACATCTCACAATTCAACTCGGCTCGCGCCTCGTCCTCTCAGATATCAGCCTTGAACTGCGAGGCGGGGAAATTCTGGCTCTCATCGGCCCAAACGGGGCGGGGAAGTCCACCCTGGTGCGCGCCGCGGCCGGGGAACTGAGGCCTCGCGCCGGTCACGTGCGCGTCGGAGGCGTGGAGATGCACGCCCTGCCCATCGAACAGCGCGCCCGCCGCGTAGCCGTCGTGCCGCAGGCCGTTCATCTCCCCGAGCTGTTTACCGCCTTTGAAGTCGTTCTGATGGGGCGCACGCCCTATCTGGGCTGGCTCGCCCGCGAGGGGCCGGCCGATCAAACCCTCGCGCGCCACGCCATGCAGAGAACCGGCACGCTCGAACTCGCCGCGCGCTGCGTGGGCGAACTCTCCGGCGGCGAGCGGCAACGCGTGCTGATCGCGCGTGCCCTGGCGCAATCGGCTCCTATTCTCCTCCTGGACGAGCCTACGACCCACCTGGACCTGAAATATCAACTCAGCATCCTCGACCTCCTGCGCGATCTGGCGCATGGTGACGGGCTGGCCGTGCTGCTCGTCCTGCACGACCTCAACCTTGCCGCTCAGTATGCAGATCGCGTCGCTCTGCTCTCGCAGGGACGGCTGGAGGCCATCGGCAGCGTCCAGCAGGTGCTGACCTCCGAGCGGCTCAGCCCGGCCTATGGCCTGCCCATTCAGGTTCTGCCTCATCCCCTGCATGGGCGTCCGTTTGCCATCGCGCTCCTTCGCCATGCGTGAGACCCTGCGCATTCATTGCGATGCCCTCGGGCGTTTCGTGGACCTGCCCAAACAACCGCGCCGCATTGTCAGCCTGGTCTCCTCGCTGACCGAGGCGCTCTTCGAACTGGAGGCGGCAGAGCGCCTGGTGGGCGTCTCTTCCTACTGCTCAAATTACGTGGCCGGCCTGACGACGCCTCTCGTCGGCGACTACCTGAGCGTGGACGAGGTTAAACTGCGGGAGGTTGATCCCGACCTCATCCTGACCACCACGGGCGTACAGCGTCGGGTGGGCCGGCGACTGGCCGAGAAGGGCTGGCCGGTGTACGTTTTCCCTCTGCCCAACAGTCTGCACGGAATTCTGGAGAATCTGATCGTCCTCGGCGGACTGGTGGGGAAGGTGCGGGCAGCCCGCGAGCTGAGCCTGCGCTGGCAACGCCTCTTCCTGGACCTCCAGGCGGGCGCGCCGGCCGCCCGGCCGCGCGTCTATGCGGAATGTTGGTTCGGCAAGCACCCGCGCGTTCCCGGCGGGATGACCTTCATTCACGACCTGATCCAGGCCGCAGGCGGCGAAAACATCTTCGGCCATGAACCGCAGGCCTATCTGCCGCTCGAGCTGGACGAGGCCCTGCGCCGCCGCCCGGAGGTCATGATCCTCTACAGTGAGCCGGAGTATCCGCTCCAGGCTCAGACTCTATTGCAGGAGCGCGGCTGGAATGTGCGCGTGATCGAATCCACTGTGACGCCGGGCAGGAACCTCATCCACGATGGCCCATCCATGATGCAGACGGCTCTCTGGCTGCACGAGCAACTCCGCGCCTCTCGCTCATGAGGAGGCAGCCAGAGCCCTGGCCTCCGACGATCCTGGCGGGCGTTGGAAGTTTCCGTCGCGGCGGGCAAAGAGCGGGTTGCTGCGCAGCCGTTACGGCGTCAGCCTGCCCCTTGGGCTGATTCGCCGTGGCTAGAGAGCATCGGGCAGTTCGTCCTCCACCTTGCGCACACGTGGATGGAGGGCGGCGATCAGGGTCGTCAGCAATATGAACAGGCCCATCGAGGCGATCAACAGCCCGCTCCCGCGTGCCGGGCCTGTTCCGAACCAGGGGCCCAAGATGCCGACCAGAGCCCCTCCATGGCTGAGCAGGGGTTTGAAGACTCTGTCCGAAAGTGGCCCCGCGCTCACATAGGCCAGGGGAATCATCGAAAAGGCCAGCATGCGGCGCGTGGCAAAGACCCGTCCCTGGAGGTCCTGCGGCACCTTGCTCTGCCAGATGGCCTGATCGCAGGCATTGACCAGCGGGAAGGGAAAATAGTAGCCAAAGGTAGCCAGGGCGATCAAGGGAATGGGTTGCAGTGCGCCGATGAACAGGATTGAAAGCCCGGCCAGCATCTTGAACATCAACACGCCTTGCACGCGCCGCCTGGGGCCGCCCCAGACGCTGATGAGCAGCGTGCCGGCCAGCATCCCCAGTCCGCCGGCCGAGAGCACGCTGCCCAGCACGGCAGGCGATGTGAAGTCGAGCAGCATCGGGGGCATCAGGGTATCCACCATCAGGTTGGCGTAGTTGCCCAGCGCGAACAGGATCAACAGGCCGCGCAAGCCGGCCCGTGTCGAGATGTACTGCCATCCGAAAATCGCCTCGCGCCCGAGAGAGGCGCGTGCCCTGTTTCCCATCTCGTTGCTCTCGGATTGGGGGAAACGGACGGCCAGGAGCGTGCTCACTGCGAACGCGAAGGTAACGAAATCGATCGCCATCACGCCCGGCACGCCGATCTTTTCCATCAGCCAGCCGGCCAGGATGGGCGAGAGCAAGTAACGGGAGGTGCTCTCGAATTGAAGAATGCCGTTGGCACGGCCGAGTTGCTCCTTTGGCACCAGCAGGCTGATGGAGGCCAGATAAGCCGGGGTCTGAAAGCCGCGCAGGATCGAACTGAGCCCCATGACGACGTAAATGTGCCAGATTTCCAGACAGCCAAAATAGATCAGCAGGGCCAGAATGGCCGTGCAGATTCCGGAACCGCTGTCTGCAAGGATCATTGTTCGCCGACGATCCCAGCGGTCCACCAGCACGCCCGTCAATGGCGCAACCAGCAGGGACGGCAGCAGGGTGAACAGAAGGATCAGGGAGAACTGCGTGGTCGAATGCGTGTCCTGATACACCTTCGCGCCCAGCGCGAACCCCGTCAGCGCCGAGCCGGTCACCGAGATAACTTGTCCGCTGGCAATCAGAAGAAAGACTGCCATCCCCGGGCGAGCAACATTGTTCCCCATAACGTCCCCTCGCTCAGCCAGATAAGCCGGGCAGGTCCAACATCGCCAGACCGTATTCCATGTAAACCATGCCTTGCGCTCCACTTGTTTTGTGTGGGGGTTCCCCGATTCATGGTCTGTCCTCGCGGAGATCACCCTCTGATTGGAATTATATCAGATCGGCGGGACGGAGGCTTCGTTCAGAACATGGAAGTCCATGAAAGCAGCCTGGTAACTCAAGTGGCGGGCTGTTTCCACAAAGTCGGCCTGCGCCGACGGCCCTGTTCGCCTCTCCGCCCAGCAGACTCTCAGACTATATAAGTGCGTTCATTCCGGGTCCTTTTCTTAGTACCAGCCCGCTTCGGGCGGATGAAATCCTTCCTCAGGTCATGAAAGGTCGGATGCGACTCTTGCGCCAGCCCGCAGGGCTTCCATGTACGGAGGCAGGGCGCTTGCCCCCCTCAGGGGGTTAGCCCGCCGAAGCAGGCCATGCAAAATATGGGCAATCACCAGAGAAAAAGCACCCCCAGGCGTGAGCGCCCGACGGCACAGGGTTGCTTTTCCAGAGCGCGCTCGCCAAATACCTGGAAAGATTATCAGGATAAAAACTGGTAATCTTTCCAGTAGCCATTTTGAGACAGAGGGAGTAAACTGAAAACAGATTACAAACGCAAGGCCGAATGTTCATCCCCCGCGTTCGGCCATTCATTCGGATAAAGAAGGAGAATCACCATGAGCAAAGAACTTGAAGCCATTATCGGAATTGTCTCCATCGCCTTCCTCACCTTGAGCCTGGTTTTGCTGTACATCCTGCAGCGCTGAACGGCAGAATCAGAGCCAGGCCCATGCGGTGGAGCCTCCCGCCTGGGTGCAGGCAGAGGAAAAAGGTCGCGATCACGTGCTCACACGCCTTTGTCTGGAAGAAAGAGCATCCCCACGATCAGACCGTAGCGCAGGATTTATCCCGCAACCCAAACGCGATATCCACATCGCGGCAATGTAACTACCCGCTGCCCTCACCCCCTCTCTCGCTGGGAGAGGGGGTGCAAAATCCAGAAAAAATTTGTCGTTTTTGGGTAACTACCCGCATTCATGCAACGAATGATTTGAAGCCGGTATCATGGCGAGCCCGCCAGGGCGAAGCAATCCCCCAGAGGCCGTGACAAAGCCTCGCGGGCAGATGGCTTCCATCGCTGCGTTCCTTTGCAACAACAATGGGCAGAGTGCGGTAAAAGTCAAGAGACAGTTACAAAGCAATACTCTAAAGGTCAGCGAGACCTTTAGGGCCTGATGCTCTAAATGTGAATCGGCGTGCCCGCCGCGGCGTGGGATGCTTCCATCAGCACCTCCGAAAGCGTGGGATGCGCATGCACATTGCGGGCAATCTCATGCGGGGTCAGTTCCATCATGCGCGCCAGAGTCAGTTCGGGGAGCAATTCGGTCACCTCGGGGCCAATCATGTGTGCGCCCAGGATTTCGCCGTATTTTTCGTCCACCACCAGTTTGATCCAGCCGCCGTAATCGCCCAGTCCCAGCGCCTTGCCGTTGGCCTGGAAGGGGAAACGCCCGATCCTGACCGTGTAGCCGCGTTCCTTGGCCTGCGCTTCGGTCAGGCCGAACGACGCAATCTGCGGCTGGCAGTATGTGGCGCGCGGCATCATCTCATAATCCAGCCTCACGGTCTCTGCGCCGGCGATGTGTTCTGCCGCCACGATGCCCATCGCAGAACCAACATGGGCCAGCATCAGTTTCCCGGTCACATCCCCGATGGCATAGATATTTGGCACGCTGGTTTGCATCCGCTCATTGATTTGAATGAAGCCGCGCTCATCCAGCACGACCCCGAGCGCTTCGAGGCCCAGGCCCTGTGAGTTTGGGCGAAACCCAATCGCGACCAGCGCCTGCTCGGCTTCGAGACGGACTTCCTTGCCATCCGCACTGACCCTGACCAGAATGCCGGAGGGGGTTGCCTCTACGGCCTCGACTTTGTGACCGACCAGTACCCTGATGCCGCGCTTTTCAAAGGCCTTCTTCAGTTCTGCGCTGACCTCCTCGTCCTCGAGCGGGACCAGACGCGGCAACATCTCAACCACGGTCACCTCCACGCCGTAGGACGACCACACGGTGGCAAACTCAACGCCAATGGCGCCGGAGCCGATGACGATGACGGATTTCGGCAATCTCTCCTGCAGGATGGCTTCGAGGTAGGTAAGGACTCTATGGCCATCCACCTTCCACGCCGCAGGAACGGCCGCGCGGGCGCCGGTGGCGATGATGACATGCCTGGCAGACAGGTCTGTCAATTTGCCCTCTGCATCTTTGACGGAAAGGCGCGTGGGCGCCACGAGGCGGGCCTCTCCCATGAAGACCGCGATGTTGTTCTTGCGCATCAGAAAGCCCACGCCTTTGGTTAGCCGCTCGGAGACCTGACGCGAGCGTTTCACGGCCGCGCTGTAATCCAGGGTCAGATTCTCCACGGAAAAACCAAATTCCTTGCCGCGCTCGCGCAGGGTGTGGGCAATCTCAGCATTCTTGAGCAGGGCTTTGGACGGAATGCACCCCACGTTCAGGCACACGCCACCCAGCCACTGTTTTTCGACGATGGCCACCCTCTGCTTGAGTTGTGCAGCGCGGATGGCGGCCACGTAGCCGGCCGGCCCGGCGCCGATCACGATCACATCGAAGTTCTCGGGCATGAGTGCTCCTTCACGAGTCGTTATGGCAAGAGCGGGAGCCCCGCCTGGCACGGCTCTCGCTCACGAAGAACCGTAAGGGCGGTGGTCGGGTCAGTAGAAAACGCCAACGCACAGGCGCCTCATCCCCTGTTCACAGACCGCTCCCCTTTTTGAGTTGTTCTATGCAGAGCTCCAAGAGCCCTGAAGGTATGAAACCAGACATCCAGCCCGAACTAGGGCAGAATGCCGCGCTCCCGAAAGGCAGCCAACACGATCTGCGCGGTGCGCTTTCCATATAGGCGCTGAGCCGCGTTCACGGTGGCCTGCGCCGCAGCTGGCATGGTGGTATCGGGCGCAAAATCGAACTGGGCTTCGAGGATGAGGGTATCGGCCACGATGTGCCCCAGGGCGTTGCGGATGTCCCACAGGGCGCGCGACCAGATCTGCCCGTCGTGATGAACGCGGCCGTTGAGGTCTTCGGGATAATGCAGATCGGCGTCCACGCGACGCAAACAGTGTGGGACCGTGCTGGTATACGAAACCGAGTCCCAGTCTGCGACGCAGGCCGGGTCGGCCGTTGGAGCGAGAACGTTGCTCACGGTGACGGCCCAGTAATCCGCGAAGCCCTCGCCGATCGCGCCGGCCTCCACCGAGGTGCCGAACCCAAACGGCGTGACCTGCGAATCTTGCATGGCATGCCCGTACTCGTGCAGGATCACCTCGGCATCCTCGGCGTCATCCACACCCCCTTTGCCAAAGCGCAAGACGTCGTGTTTGTCCCAGGAGTACGAGTTATCCACGCCCCATTGGTTGATGCGCACGTCCTGCGATTCCATGTTGATGGGGCGCAGGGTTGTGCCAAAGCCGAGGCTCTGAATGTACTTCTGCGCCTCGGTGATCCAATAGTAAGCCATCACCTGTTCGAAGCGGTCATCGTCGCGGCTGTAGAGAAATGTGTTATCGGGCGAATAGGCGGCCGGGCCGGTTTCACTGACGACGTTCGCCCAATCGCCGCGCAAATAGCCGCTGCCGTCCAGATTGGTTAACGCAACGACCACGTAGGCCGGCTGCAGGGCGGGATAATCGGCATCCTTCTGGTCGGTGAGGCTCTGATCTTGCAAATAGGCAACCGGGTTGGGGAAGAAGACGCGTCCGCTGCCGCCGGAGGCGCCCGGCCCGGGCTTGGCGGCTGAGGCGCTGCTTGGGATGACCAACAACAGAATCAGCAAAACGACTGTGGCGCGAAGGGTTTGCTTGAACTTCATGGCCTGCCTCCTTACTTGAAAGTGGACGGGAGCAGATACCCATTGTAGCGAACGGCAGCCGGGTTGTCAATCGAGCGCGTTCCGCCGATCCCGCTCCCATCAGGACGAAGCGCGGCGAGCATCCAGCGCGCGCGCCAGAAGCTCTCTGAGTTTATAGGGGTAACCAATCAAGGTGAGTTCCGGGGCCAGATTCGAGCCGACACTCTCGATCTTGAAATTGCCGACCCCGAAAATGCGATCGAACAGGCTTTGCTCGGCAGAATAGTTGGCAATGTGCGAGAAGGGAATGACCACCTCGCTCTTGCTCAGGAGGCCTTTGCGATACAACAGGCGGTCGGCGTGAATCTCCAGCGTCTCTGCAAAGTGGGCAATGATCCCCGGACGAACCAACGACCACCAGCGAATGACAGGCTTGAAGGTTAGCATCGGACAATCCTTTCCTGGTTACAGCATGGCTCTTGAGAATCTACCACAAGCGCGAAGATTCGTGGCGCGACATTTCTGTCTTTGGGCTGCAGGATGAATCCCGCGCTGCGGGTTGCGCAGACAGGGCGAAGCCCAGGGGAGGAGGGCTTGCAGGGCAATCCGGCCGCGCTCGCGTCTCACAAGGCGCCCTTACAACTTGAGCCATCTCGGCCACCATGCAACCAACTCGAGGGTGCGCGTCGCATCGGATATCCCGATCTCCAACCGGGTCTATTATAAACCGATGCGGAGGGGAAGCCCGGAATCGATGTGCGCCCTCGAGAGCGCGCCGGGCATGATCGAGGGCGGGCAACAGCCCGATGTAGCGGATGCCATCGGTCGGGGCTCCTTCGGCGCGCTCTGCACACTTCTTTCGGCTCTGCACGGTATAATCTGCTCATGCCTGAGTGGGCTCTGCTCGAGCCGATCGATTACCTGGTCATCGGCCACGTGACGGAGGACCTCACGCCGGCCGGCCCGCGCCTGGGCGGCACAGCCGCCTACGCCGCCCTGACGGCGCGCGCCCTGGGGGCACGCGCCGGCATCGTGACTGCAGCCAGCCAGACAACCCCCTGGCAGGCCCTGAGCGGGATTCCGGTGGTGTGTCTCCCATCGCAGCACACCACCACCTTCGAGAACCATTATGCGCAGGGCGTGCGCCGGCAGATTCTACACCGCCGCGCTGCGCCCATTCCCTTCGAACACGTGCCTCCGGCCTGGCGCACAGCCTCCATCATCCATCTTGGGCCGGTGGCTCAGGAGCTGAACGAGGAAATCCCTCCCTCCCTTTCCCCGTCCCTGCTGGGCCTGACCCCGCAGGGCTGGATGCGAGCGTGGGATGAAGCCGGCCGCATCTCATCCTGTGCGTGGAAAAAGGGCGCCGCCATCCTGCCGCGCGCCGGCGCGGTCGTGATCAGTCGCGAAGACGTAAGCGGAGAAGATGAAGTCATCGAAGGCATGGCGCAACAGACGCGTCTGCTGGCGGTGACGGAGGGCGCCGGCGGGGCTGTGCTGTACTGGAACGGCGACCGCCGCCGCTTTCGCCCACCCCGAGTGGAAGAGGTG
>JBBIKK010000037.1:0-28656 GCA_037445475.1 Chloroflexota bacterium | reverse complement strand
ACATGAGTGCTGTGATGTACCGCAGTTTGAGTTATGCCAGTTTTCCCGAGATTTACCAGATGCTGGTCGATCATCTGGGGAAGATGTTCGGCGCGGATGCCGTCTACCTCACGCGCTGGGATGAGCTGCGCCAGGAGGTTATCAAATTGGCCGCCTCGGGCCGCGCGGCGCGAGGCGTATGGTGCTCTGCCCATCCCCCCGGTGCCGAAACCATCACCTCCAGTTTGCGCCAGAGGCAGCAGGTGTTGCCCATCGAGGATGTTTTCAAGACGGAGCATCTGAACCCGGAGATCGCCGCTCTCTTCCCGACGCGTTCGATGCTGGCCATTCCTCTCATGGATCACGACAACAAGACCTTCTGGGGCGCCATCTCGTTTTCCTTCCATCAGCCGCGCAAATTCGCACGAGAAGAGATCGAACAGGCTCAATATGTGGCTGATTATCTTTCGCTCTTGCTCTCGTACTCCCACCTCTATCAACGCGCCCTCGAACAGGCCGATCTGCTGTACCGCCTCACGCAACATGTCACCGGCCTGACCTCCGACCTGCGGCATACCACCCTTCTGCCGGCCGTGGTCGAATCGGCTCAGGCCCTCTTGAATTCCCAGCACGCGGCCCTGCTGCATTACGATGCCGAACAAGGCAGGATCACCTGTCCCTATTCCGTGGGATTGGCCGAGACCGATCTTCAAGACATGCTCTCCGCCCTTCAGGGGATGCCTGCCCGATTTTTCGAGAAGGATGCCCTCTGGAGCCTGAAGCAGGAGGCAGATGGCGATGTTCTGCCGCGCCCTTTGTCGCAGGCTCTCTCCGCGGCGGGCTGCCGGGCAGCCGGCTTCTTCCCGCTTGGGAATGCCTGGGAACGGCTGGGCACGCTGCTCCTGTGCTGGGATGAGCCGCGCGTCATCACCCGTCAGGAGGTGGCCATTGTGCGCCTCTTTGCCGACCGCGCGGCCGCCTTGCTGCGCAACGCCGAGTTATATGCCCGCGCCACAGAGGAAGCCCTGACGGACCCGCTTACAGGGCTGCCAAACCGCCGCGCCCTGAAACAGAGACTGGAACACGAGATCAACCATGCCTCGCTTCATGGCTACACATTCACGCTCCTGATGCTGGATATGAACGGCTTCAAGAACATCAATGATACCTACGGCCACCCGGCCGGGGATTGGTGCCTGCAACAGATTACGCGCGGACTGCGCGAGGTGGTTCGCCAATCCGATTTCCTTGCCCGCTACGGCGGGGACGAGTTTGTCGTCATCCTGCCGGAGACCACCTTGCCCGCGGCGGAGGTGGTGATCAGGAAGATCGGCGCTGCCATCCAACTCATCAATGAAAGGGTGTCAGAACGCTATGCGGCTCATCTGGCCCTCTCCGTGGGGGCGGCCAACTTCCCGCTGGATGGCAGCGATCTGGAAGGCTTGCTGAAGATCGCGGACGACAGATTGTACAGGGCCAAGCGACTGGATAGAGGGGAGAGCGAAGTATAATTTGCTTCAACCTGTGCTGACCAAAGGAGACGCTCATGTACGATCGTGCCAAACTCCAGGAGATCAAAGAGACGCTCGAAAAATGGGAGGAAACGACGCTGCAGAAGACTCTGGCGGCCATGCCCGAACGCCGGCCCGAGTTCGTCACCACCTCCTCCGCGCCCATCCGCCGTCTGTACACCCCGCTCGACGTGGCGGACATGGATTACATATCCGATCTCGGACTTCCGGGGGAGTATCCGTTCACGCGCGGCATTCATCCGACCCTGCATCGCGGCAGGCTGTGGACCATGCGCATGTTTGCCGGCTTCGGCACGGCGGAGGAGACCAACGCGCGCTTTAAATATCTCCTTGAGCAAGGGCAGACCGGCCTTTCGATCGCCTTCGATCTCCCCACGCTGATGGGGTATGATACCGACCAGCCGCAGGCGCTGGGCGAGTTCGGCAAGTGTGGGGTGGCGGTTTCGTCCCTCAAAGACATGGAGATCCTTCTCGATGGCATCCCCCTGGACAAAGTCTCCACCAGCATGACCATCAACTCGCCGGCGGCGATCATCTGGGCCATGTACATTGCCGCGGCCGAAAAGCAGGGCGTGCGCCCCGAGCAATTGCGCGGCACCATTCAAAATGACATTCTCAAGGAGTTCATTGCACAGAAGGAGTTCATCTTTCCACCGGCGCCTTCCATGCGCCTGGTGGTGGATACAATGGAGTTCGGCTCGCAGCACGTCCCGCAATGGAACACGATCTCCATCAGCGGCTACCACATTCGCGAAGCCGGCTCGACTGCCGCCCAGGAACTGGCTTTCACGCTGGCCGATGGCATGGAGTATGTGCGCTGGGGCATGGCGCGCGGCATGGACGTGGATGAGTTCGCGCCGCGCTTGTCCTTCTTCTTCAATGCTCACAATGACTTCTTCGAGGAAATCGCCAAATATCGCGCTGCCCGCCGCATCTGGGCGCGCGAGATGCGTCACACCTTCCAGGCCAGGAATCCGCGCTCCTGGTTGATGCGCTTCCACACCCAGACGGCCGGGGTCTCCCTCACGGCTCAACAACCCCAGAACAATGTGGTGCGCGTCGCCATCCAGGCCCTGGCGGCGGTGCTGGGCGGGACTCAGAGCCTGCACACCAACTCCCTCGATGAAGCCCTGGCTCTCCCCTCCGAACAGGCCGTGACGATTGCCCTGCGCACGCAACAGATCATTGCGGAGGAATCGGGCGTGGCCAACACCGTCGACCCCCTCGGCGGCAGCTTCTTCGTCGAAGCCCAAACGAATCGCCTGGAAAGCGAGGCCTACGCTTACTTCCGCCGCATCGAGGAACTGGGAGGGGTGATCCCGGCCATCGAGAAGGGCTTCTTCCAGGCCGAGATTGCCGATGCCGCCTATCGTTACCAGCGCGAGATAGATGAGGGCCGGCGCAAGATTGTGGGCGTGAATGCCTACCAGGAGGACAAGCCCCTCTCCATCCCCCTGCTGGAAATGGACCCGAACGGCTACAGGCGCCAGATCACCCGCCTGGCCCAGGTGCGTGAGAGGCGCGACGCCGGCCGCGTCGGCCAGACGCTGGATCGTCTGCGCCTGGCCTGTCAGGGCACGGAAAACACGATGCCGTTCATCCTGGACTGCGTGCGCGCCTACGCCACCCTGGGCGAGATCGTGGGCGTGATGAAGGAGGTCTTCGGCGTATACGAAGAACCGACCATGATCTGATGAGACCAGGGGCCTCCCCCTGGGAGAGATGAAGGTGAAAAAACAGCAACTACCCCATGAGGTCGCCGCGAGCGCAGCGTGGCGGTCTCCCTCGTCAACGGGGAGATTGCATCCCCCACGCTTCGCTCGGGGCAGGCATTTCACCGTCAGCGTCAGCCGACCTTGTGACAAGTAGCCCGAAACTTCCGTTTCCGGGCGATGAGAGGGGGAATCATCGCTCAGCAATCACTCGATTTTCAAATTGACATTTCCCCTCCCTTATGCTAAACTCACCACACAATTTACGGGATGCTCATCCAGAGAGGCGGAGGGACCGACCCTGTGAAGCCTCGGCAACCGGGTTTAGTCAGATAGTCTAACAGTTGACTATCAGACCATCGAACTATCAGACTAATTACGGTGCCAATTTCGGCGGACGGGTTCGTCCGGGAGATGAGAGAGGATTTCCTTGCGCGAATTGCCTCTCATTGGGAGAGGCGATTTTTATAAATGGCGTCGAACGACACAAATTGTGCGAATGTTGGTAATGGCTCGCCCTCGCCAGCACGACCGCTTTTGCGCAGCGGTCGGTGAAGGCCGAGCGACTAGAAAGTAGCCCGAAACCTCAATTTCCGGGCAGAAGCGAGGCAGGCAACGAACAGGTATCTAGTGATCTTCAAGGAAGCGCTTCTGCAACGGCCCGCCCACCTGCCTCTGGCAAGAGACCTGCCTGGAGGCCTCATTTACGGCCATGGCCCCGGAAAACGATCCGGATTTCATTTTGTGAGTGAGGAAGCATGACTCGTACATACACGAACCGCCGTTACCTGGATGCCCTGGAAAAGAAAGTGCTGATCTTCGATGGCGCCATGGGCACCAGTCTGCAAAAAATGAACCTCACCGCGGAACATTTCGGCGGCGAGAAGTACGTCGGCTGCAATGACTATCTCGTCATCACCTACCCACAGGCGGTGGAGGCCGTCCATCGCTCCTTCCTCGAGGTGGGGGTGGATGTGATCGAGACCGACACCTTTCGCTCCAACCGCATTACCCTGAGCGAATACGGCCTGCAAGAGCGCGTCATCGCGATCAACCAGGCGGCGGCCTCCCTGGCGCGGCGCCTGGCCGATGAATACGCCGAAAAGACCGGCCAGCCGCGCTTTGTGGCCGGCTCCATTGGTCCGAGCGGAAAACTTCCCTCCGCCGATGACCCCGAACTCTCCAACGTCACCTTCGATGAACTCGCCGACGTCTTCCGCGAGCAGGCCATCGGCCTGATTCGCGGCGGAGTGGATGTGTTGCTCATCGAGACCTCCCAGGACATCCTGGAGGTCAAGGCTGCCATTCGCGGGCTGCACCGCGCCTTCGAGGAGAGCGGCGTCTTTTTGCCGATCCAGGCTCAGGTCACGCTGGATACCAGGGGGCGGATGCTCCTCGGCACCGACGTCGAGGCGGCGCTCGCCATTCTGGAGGGCCTGGGCATTGACGTGGTCGGCCTGAATTGCTCCACCGGCCCCGAACACATGCGCG
The DNA here is from genome assembly GCA_037445475.1 of Chloroflexota bacterium. Classification (GTDB taxonomy): domain Bacteria; phylum Chloroflexota; class Anaerolineae; order Anaerolineales; family Villigracilaceae; genus Fen-1038. The sequence goes on along the minus strand of JBBIKK010000037.1, from coordinate 23,942 downwards.
AACCCATCCGCATCCTGGGGGAACAATCACCGTTGCCGGTCTCGTGCATTCCCAATGCCGGGCTGCCGCTCAATGTGGATGGGCAGGCCGTCTATCCGCTGGAGCCGGAGCCGTTCGCCAACGACCTGTATGAGTTTGTCACCAAACACAACATCTCCATCGTGGGCGGCTGTTGCGGCACCACCCCGGCGCATCTGAAACGGTTGGTGGAAAAACTCAGGGATCATCCCCGCCCGCCGCGTCCGCCACGCCTGGAGCCGAAACTGGCCTCCGCTATGACCGCCAAAGCCATGCGCCAGGACCCGCCTCCCACCCTGATCGGCGAACGCTGCAACGCCCAGGGATCGCGCAGGTTCAAGCGCCTGCTGCTTGAAGAAGATTATGATGCCATCCTGGAGATCGCCCGCGAACAAGTGGAGAGCGGTGCTCACGCCCTGGATGTTTCCACGGCCGTCACCGAGCGCCCCGACGAAGCCGAACTGATGCGCAAGGTGGTCAAGAAACTCGAACTCGGCGTGGACGTGCCGCTGGTCATTGACACGACCGAACTGGACGTTCTCGAGGCGGCCCTCAAAACTGCTCCTGGTCGCTGCCTGATCAACTCCACCCACCTGGAGGGCGGGCGCGCCAAAGCCGATAAGGTCTTCGCCCTCGCCAAAGAGCATAACGCCGCCGTCATCTGCCTGACCATTGACGAACAGGGCATGGCCAAGACCCGCGAACGCAAACTGGAAGTAGCCAGATGCATGTACGAGATCGCCGTCAACGAGCATGGCCTGCGCCCGCAGGATTTGGTCTTCGACGCGCTCACCTTCACCCTCGCCACCGGCGACCCGGAATTCGCCAACTCTGCCATCGAAACCCTGGAGGGCATCCGCCTGATCAGGCAGAACCTGCCCGGCGTCCTCACCTCGCTGGGAGTCTCCAATCTTTCCTTTGGCCTGGCGCCCCATGCCCGCCCGGTGCTGAACTCGGTGATGCTCTACCATGCCGTCCAGGCCGGCCTGGATATGGCCATCGTCAACCCGGCGCACGTCACCCCCTATGCCGAAATCTCGCCCGAAGAGCGCCAACTGGCCGAAGACCTGATCTTCAATCGCCGCCCCGATGCCCTGCAACGCTACATCGAACACTTTGAGCAGGTCACACCGCAAAGCGCCGAGACCACCGCCGACCCCACCGCTGCCATGACTCCCGAACAGCGCCTGCACTGGAAGATCATCCATCGCCACAAGGAAGGCGTGGAGGCGGATATTGATGAGATCATTCGCATGGCGACCCACCCTCCCTCTCCCGTTGGGAGAGGGGCCGGGGATGAGGGGCTGGGGGTGGCGGAAACGACCGCAGAGGATGAGAGGGCCTCGCCTGCCCCGGAAAGACAATCTCCTCCTCGTCCTCACGATGTCGCCGTCCACATCCTCAACACCGTCCTCCTTCCTGCCATGAAAGAAGTGGGCGACAAATTCGGCTCCGGCGAATTGATTCTCCCCTTCGTTCTGCAATCGGCGGAGGTGATGAAGAAAGCCGTGGCCCACCTGGAGAACTACCTGGAGAAAAAAGAAGGCGTCAGCAAAGGACGGATCGTCCTGGCGACCGTCTATGGCGATGTGCATGACATCGGCAAGAACCTGGTCAAGACTATTCTCGCCAACAACGGCTACACCGTGATCGATCTGGGCAAGCAGGTGCCTGCCGAGACCATCATCGCTAAAGCCATAGAGGTCCATGCGACCGCGATTGGCCTTTCGGCCCTGCTCGTTTCCACCTCCAAACAGATGCCGCTCATTGTCAACGAACTGAGCCGCCGCGGCTTGCACTTCCCGGTGCTGATCGGCGGGGCGGCCATCAATCGCCGTTTTGGGCGGCGCATTCTGCAAACCGAGAGCGGCGCCTATTACGAGGCGGGCGTCTTCTACTGCAAGGATGCTTTCGAGGGACTGGAGACCATGGATGCGCTCATTGATCCCCAACGCCGCGAAGGATTGTTCGAGCGCATCCGCCGCGAGGCCGATATGGAACTGGGCCGCGCCCGGGCCGAGATCCCTCCAGCGGGGCCACGCCCACGCTCCGGCGTGGTCCCCGCTCCGCTTCCGCCCCCGACCCGTTGGGGGGTGCGCGTCGTCCGCCAGATGCCGCTCGAAATGGTCTTCCAGCACCTCTCGATCAACGAGCTCTACCGCCTCTCTTGGGGCGCCAGGAATGCTCACGGCGAGGAGTGGGAAAAACTCAAGCGCGACTTCGATGCCCGTCTGGAACGCATGAAGCGCGAGGCGCTCCGCGATGGCTGGCTCAAGCCTCGGGCTGTGTATGGCATCTTCCCCTGCCAGGCGGAGGGCGATAGCCTGATCATCTACGATCCCGCTACGATCGATCGCGCCTCCCCCGAAGAATTGACCCGTTTTGTCTTCCCTCGCCAGCTCGCCGATGATCATCTCTGTCTGGCCGATTACTTCGCCCCCATGCATTCCGGTCAGTTCGATGTGGTCGCCTTCCAGGTGGTGACGGTGGGGCAGGAGGCGACCGAACGCTTTGAGCGCCTGCAAGCGGCCGGCGATTACACCGAGGCCTACTTCACCCATGGCCTGGCCGTCCAAACGGCCGAGGCGACCGCGGAATACCTGCACCGTCACATCCGCCGCGAATTGGGCATCCCCGAAGGGCAGGGCAAGCGCTACTCCTGGGGCTACCCCGCCATTCCGGAGTTGGAAGATCATCGCAAAGTCTTTGATCTGCTCCCCGCCGAGCAAGAACTGGGCATGACGCTCAGCCCGGCCTACCAGCTGATCCCGGAGCAATCCACCGCCGCCATCATCGTCCATCACCCCCGGGCCAGGTATTACTCGGTGGGCGAGTCACGGGTCGAGCAACTCATGAGGTGAGACTGTCGTGCTGACCAAACGCCTCATCCTGCCCGCCTTTGTCTTGCTCGCCCTGGCCGGGCTCCTCCTCGTACCCCATTATGGCGAATCATGGGATGAACTCAACTTCTACAAGTACGCCGACCACGCTCTCGAGTCCTATCGAACCTGGCTGAGCGGGGCGCGCCTCGTCGTGCACGGCAACACGTACGATAACTATGGCCCGGCCTTCGTCATGTTCAACGCTCTAGCCGCCCGCGCGCTCCACGCGTTTTTCCCCGGCGTGCTGATCTCCGATCTGCGCCACTACGTGTACTTCATCTTCTTCCTGGCGGGAGTTTATGCCTTCCAGGCCCTCGCTCGCCGCTGGATGAGTCCGCCGGCGGCCTGGGTAGCGGCCCTGTTGTTCCTCACCCAACCCGTGATCTGGGGTCAGGCCTTCCTCAGCCCGAAGGATGTCCCGTTTCTGAACGCGTTCCTGATCAGTGTGTGGCTCGGACTGCGCATGGTGGATGCCCAGCCGACCTGGAGCGGATGGCCACCGCGCCGGCTGCGTGCCATCACGGCGATATGGATTCTCTCCCTGTGCCTGCTCTTCCTCACGCCTCGCTTCCTGGACGATGGGCTGGCGGCTGCCATCCGAGGGGCCTCGGCCTCCCCTCAGAGTGCGCTCGGCCTCTTGCTGCGGCGCCTCTTCTCGGACTTCGGCAGGGCGGATGTGGAAATCTACGTCATGCGTGGGCGGGTGGCCTTCCTCTGGCTCAGGCTGATCTATCTGCTCCTGAGCGCGGCGCTCATCTGGCGAATGTATCGAAGAGGCTTTCCGACTGCGCTTTCTCTTTTCAATCGCGCCACCGTGCCCGCCGCGTTGGCCCTCGGCCTGACCACCTCGATTCGCATCCTGGGCCCGCTCGCCGCGGTACCGGTCGTGATCTACGCCTGGCAAAGCATGGGCCGGCGTGCCCTGCCTGTGCTCCTCCTCTACGCGAGCCTGGCCCTGGCCACCATGCTGATCACCTGGCCCTATCTGTGGCCCGACCCGCCGGCGCGCCTGGTGGAGAGCCTGGGCGTGATGTCGCAGTATCCCTGGAGAGGGCAGGTGCTGTTCAATGGACATTACTATGCCTCGACGGCCCTGCCGCGCACGTATTTGCCCCTCCTGCTCCTGATTCAATTGACGGAGCCGTTCTGGTTGCTGTTTGTTGTCGGCCTGCCCGGGTTATGGAGACGGGGCTACCTCTTGCTCCTCTGCGTGGTATGGGCTCTTCTCCCGCTGGCACTTTTGATGGCCCTGCGCTCGCCGCTCTACGACAACTTTCGCCAGGTGCTGTTCACCCTGCCACCGCTCTTCCTCGTCGCCGGCCTGGGAGTGGAAGCGTTCTTTCGGCGCCTCACCCGCCCGCTCGTCCGCATCGGAAGCGCGGTCCTGATGCTCCTGCCCGGCCTGGTCTCCATCATCTATCTGCATCCGTACGAGTATGTCTATTACAACAGTTTCATCGGCGGTCTGCGCGGCGCCCAGGGGCGATTCGAGTTGGAATACTGGGCCACTTCGTATCGCCAGGCCGTCCGGCATCTGAACAGCACAGCGCCCGCCAACGCCAGAGTCCTGGTCGCCGGGCCGGCACACATTGCCGCGCTGTATGCCCGTCCGGATCTGAAGATCTTCTCAGAGAGCGAGGCGGCCGGCCAGGCGCTCGATTACGCCGTGATCACTACCCGCTACGGACTCGAGCGGAGGGAATTTCCCCAGGCAGAGATCGTTTACGTTGTGGAACGGGCCGGCGTGAACTTCGCCGTCATCAAGAAACTGGCGGCCTCGCCGTGAGCGCGACCCGTCTCTGTGCTCGGCCTGCCGGCCCTTTTCCGTGTATACTTATTTCATGCTTCGCCTCGGCAACCCTCATGCCGGTCATGGCCTGTACGATGCGCAGCCGCGGCTGTCTGGAACGGGAGCCGGCTCTCCTCGCGATCGGGCTGGCGGCATCGGCGCGCCGCTGAAATCGTCCGGAAATCCCCTATGAACCTCAAGCCGCTGCAGGCAACTCTGCTGATCTGGATCGTGGCTGCCAGCCTGTATTCGAGCCTCTGGAATCTCCTCTCGACGCGGGAACTGGGAGGCCTGCGCGAGGACCCCGTTGCTGCCTGGGACAGCCGCTTCGAACCGTTGAGGGAACGCCTGCCCTTTGTGCGCGGCGTGGTGGGCTATCTCTCCGATGCCGAGGTGCCCGGTGCACAGTACGATCCCAGTGATGCCCTGGGGGAATACATCCTGACTCAGTATGCCATGGCGCCGGTTGTGCTTGTAAAAGGCAGCGATCAGGAGTGGAACATTGGCAACCTCAGCCCGCAGGCATACAAAATTTGGAGTCGCGCCCACCAGGGTCAGTTTGAGGTGTTCCCCTTCAAGGGCAATCTGTACCTTTTCCACAGGTTGAACCCATGAGTGGGTTGAGCGTCACGGTATTCTTGTTGCCGCTGTGGATGGGGATGTCGCTGGCGCACCTCCTGTGGCCCGAACGCCGCCCCGCGGCGCTGCTCTTCAAAGCCTTCCTGGGAATCGGCCTGGGGTTGGGGCTTTCCTCGTTGCTGTATTTTCTTTATTTGCTGGCGTTTGCTGAGCGACGCGGCTTCGTATTCGTGCAGCTCGCCGTCTGCCTCGTCCTGCTCGGCAGCCTCCTGGCGCAGGAACGAAGGCGCGGGGGGTTTTCCTGGCCGCGCGGGAGGATTTCACGCCTCCAGGGCTTTTTGCTGGGCGCGGCCGGCCTGGTCTTCGTGATCTCTCTCCTCAGCACGGCCAGTTATCTGCTCCGCCGTAAGCAGGGGGATTGGGACGCCTGGATGATGTACAACCGCGCCGCCCGTTTTATCTACCGCGATCGGGCTCACTGGCTGGAATCGTTCTCGCCCCGCCTGGACCCCATCTTTCATCCCGATTATCCCTTGCTCCTGGCCTTGAACACAGCCTCGGGCTGGGACCTGCTGGGGCAGGAGACGCCCCGCGTGCCCATGCTGCAAAGCGCCCTGTTTGCCGTGGCCTGCGTTGGAATCTTGTTCGCCGCCCTGATCCTGGCCCGCTCGCCCGGGCAGGCAGGCCTGGGGGTGGTTATCCTGTGGGGGGCTCCCATCCTGGTCAACGAGGGCGCGCGCCAGATGGCCGATCTGCCGCTGGCTTTCTTTATCCTGGCCACCGTCGTGCTGGTGTATCTGTATGTGGTTGAGGCGCGGCCCGGCCTCCTCCTGCTGGCCGGGCTGAGCGCCGGCCTGGCGGCCTGGACGAAGAACGAGGGCAGCGTGTTTGTGCTGGCGAGCGGTCTGTCTCTGCTGCTGGCCTTCTTCCGCCACCAGCCCTGGCGCGTCCTCCTGAGGTACCTGCTCGGGCTGGCCTTCCCGATCGCCATTGTTCTCTCCTTCAAACTTTTCCTGGCCCCTGCAGGCGATGTCTTGAGCAACGTGCCGGGGCGTGCCCTCCAACAGCTGCTGGACCCTTCCCGCCACGCTCAAATCCTGCGCGCCTTTGGCCACACCCTGCTTCGTTTCGGCGACTGGCGGACGGGCGCGTGGCCCCTCGGCCTCATCCCCACCCTGGGTGTGTATTTCCTGCTCTTTCGCGCCCCGCAGCCTCGCTCCCAGCGCCGCGCCTACACGGCAGGAGGCGCCATGCTGCTGTTCCAGTGGCTGGGCGATTACGGCGCCTACCTGGTCAGTCCCTATGACCTTTCCTGGCACCTGGGGTACTCAATCGGGCGGCTGATCTTGCAGGTCTTCCCCGCCTTGCTCTTCCTCCTGCTCTCGGCCACACGCTCGCCCGAGTCCGTTTTTGGCCAGGAGGCCGCCACCTTACGGAGCCAACATGCTGCTGACCATTGACATTGGGAACACAAACCTGACCCTCGGAATCTACCAGGGCGATCGGCTGGGCTCCCACTGGCGACTGGCCACCGACCATGCGCGCATGCCGGATGAATATGGCCTGCAGTTTCTCGGGCTGCTCAGCCATGCCGCGCTGACCCCCCAGGACCTGAACGGGGTTTGCCTGGCCTCGGTCGTCCCGCCCCTGACCGGGCGCGTCGTCCAGGCCTGTCGCGAGTACCTCGGGCAGGAGACCCTCGTAGTCGATCCGGGCATCAAGACCGGGGTGCGCATCCGCTACGAGGACCCCCGGGCCGTGGGCGCCGACCGCGTCTGCGACGCGGTGGCCACCAAGCATCTCTATGGCGGCCCGGCCTGTATCATTGACTTCGGCACGGCCACCACATTCAATGCCCTCACCCGCGAGGGCGATTACCTGGGCGGAGCCATCACGGCCGGCATTCAACTGGCCGCCGAGGCGCTCTTCACCCACGCGGCCAAACTTCAGCGTATCGATTTGCAGCGCCCGCCATCGGTCATCGGCAGGAATACCGTCCACGCCATGCAGTCCGGTTTGATCTTCGGCTATGTGAGCATGGTGGAGGGCATGGTGGCACGCTTCCGATCCGAGTTGGGGAACGAGATGAAGGTCATTGCCACCGGTGGCCTGGCCGAGATCGTGGCGCGGGAGACGAAGGTCATTGATATAATTTCCCCCTGGCTCACGCTGGAGGGCCTGCGTATCATCTGGGAACTCAACCGTTCGTCGTAGATGGGGCCGGTTGGCAGAAACCAACCGCCTCTTTTTTCGGAGACCTGTGCCTCGCCTCGCGCTTTTCCTCTTCCTGACCTCTGCTCTGCTCACGGCCTGCCGCGGGAGCGTCCTGGCCGCGCCGGCACCCGGCAGCCCGCTGCCGTCCTTCACCCAGACCCCCAGCATGACACCGCTGCCCACCTCCACGGCCACCCCAACGATCACTCCAACCTTTACGGCTTCTCCCTCGCCTACTCCTACATGGGTGGTACAGGGACCGGGAGCCGTCCAGGTGCCCATCTTGATGTATCATCACATCAGCCTCTCCCCCGTCCACAGTCCGTATTACGTGCCCCCCGAAAAGTTTGAAGAACAACTGAAACTCCTGCGCGCCTGGGAATACACGTCGATCTCAACCACCCTGCTGGTACAGGCCATCACCCGGGGTGCCTCCCTGCCGCCGCGCCCGATCCTTTTCACTTTCGACGATGCCAACCAGGATAATTACACCAACGCTTTTCCGCTTATGCAAAGATATGACTTCAGAGGCGTTCTGTACCTCCCCTACAACTACATTGGGACGCCGGGCTATCTGACGGTGGAGCAGATCAAGGAGATGGTTGCCGCCGGCTGGGAGGTTGGCAGCCACAGCCTCACGCATTCCGATCTGAAGCAGATCGATCAAGCAGGCTGGCTGCGAGCCGAGATCGTCGACTCGCGCAAGAAGTTGCAAGAACGGCTGGGGCTGCCGATTTTGACCTTTGCTTATCCATTCGGCAACATCAGTGCTTCCGCCATAGACTATGTGAAGTTTGCCGGCTATATTGCGGCCATGGGAGCCACAGGCTACACGGCTGATCAGGGAAAGAGTAATTTATACAACCTGCAACGTGTTGAGATCAGGGGCAGCGAGGATGCAAAGACCTTTACCCGTTTTTTGCCCTGGCACGGCGATCCCGCCTTTCTGCCCACGGATACGCCAACGCCCAGGCCCTGAGCGTGAACATGGCCCGAGAGAGGCCTGCTTCGCACAGAGCCCCTCCAGCAATGCAGTGTGCGGATGATCCGCCTCAGCCCTCCGCCGCAGCTGCGTTCCTCTGCCCGACCCAACTCATGCGCGAGGGGCTTCAACCCGTGCGGTGGGGACAGCCCTGGAGACGGTTGGGGGTCTTCCACCCGCCCGACCGCGAGCGCTGCTGAATTATTTTCCAATTTGCCAACTGTTACCCAATTGTCATTGCGAAGAGCGCAGTGACGGAAGCCATCTGCCTGTGAGGCTTTGTCACGGCATCGGGGGAGGCTTCGCCCTGGCGAACGCGCCATGACACCTGCTCCAAGTCATGCGCTGCATGAAGGCAGGCAGTTACCCGATTTGAGCCAGTAATTGACGGTAAGCCTCGGCATTGGGGGGATTGAGATGCAGAATCTGTTGTATGACCTCGATGGCTTCTTTCTTTCTGCCGGCGTTGAGCAGCGCCTCCCCCAGAGCATCGAGTTGGGCAACGGCCTCTTCCTGGCGGCCCAGGCGATTCAACTGTTCGGCCAGCCGGCGCGAGAAGAGAATCTCGTCCGGGTGGCCCTTGACCAGGTCCTCAAGGAAGGGGATCGCATCGGCACTTTTTCCGCTGCTCTCCAGGTAGCCGAGATAACTTTCCAGTTCTGCCTGGGCCTGCTGTGGCAGCCCCAGGCGCCGATTCAGTTCGATGATTTGCTTGCGCGCCCCCTGGTCATCGGGACGCAGGGTGCGGATTTGCTCGTACACACGCAGGGCCTGTTTCCAATCCAGCCGTTGCATGTCAATATCGGCCATGCGTTGCAGGATGTGAACGTTCCAGGCGCGGTCGGCGCTGGCCTGCTGTACGAGTCGCAGAGCAGCGGTGTACGTCTCGCGTGCTGTGTTGAGTTCCGCCAGGCGGTAGTAGAGGTCTGCCAGATCGAGATATTCGTTGATGGCCTCGTCCACCTGGCCGCGCGCCACGAGTTGATCGATGAGGCGGGTGCGGGCCACCATGTTCATGGGGGCCAGTTGGATGATACGGCGCAGGAGTTGCGTGGCCTGAGCCGCCTCGCCGCGCACGCCATAGGCATGGGCGATCACCATGAATTTGGCGATCGCGTCCTCCACCCGTCCCTGTTGAATGAGCAGATCGCCGATCAGGATGTGCAGCGGAAGATAGGTGGGAGCATGCTGAACGGCATCATAGGCTTCCTCCATCGCGGCCCGCAGTTTCCCTGCCCGCGCCAGCTGATGAACGTGGTTGATGGATTCGAGAACGCCGGGGCTCTGCGCCTGTAAGACGACCTCTGCCAGCGGAAGCGGGCCGGCGCCCTCGTGCCCTCGCTGGGCTTGCTCGCGTGCGCGCTGTACCTGCTCGCGCCAATCCGGGCGCATGAGCAGATTGCGGATGTTCTCGCAGATGCGAGAGTTGATGCTCTCATCTTTCTGATTCTGCTGAGCCTCGATCATCGGCTCGTAGAGCTGGCGGATTTCATCCCCTTCTCCGGGGGATAAGGTCAAAACATCGGCGGCTTTCAACGCCTCGAGGTATTCCAGGGCGGCGGCGTTGGCCTGTCCTTTCTTGAAGAGAATCTGCCCCATCAAGAGACGGGCGCCCAGACTGTAATCCTTGTGGCGAATGGCATGGGCCAGGTGGCGAATCGCGCTCTCCAGGCGCTCGCTCCTGGCTCGCAGGTAGCCCAGGTCAAAATGGAGGGCCGGGTGACTGAAGCCTGCCGCCAGGGCCCGTTCCAGCTCCTCGGCTGCCAGACTTTCCTGATTCTTGGTTTGTGCGTCAATGGCCTGGCCCAGATGCAAAATGACTTTGCTTTGCTCCGCCTGCTGAAGCGACAGCGCGCCGGTGCCTTTGATAATGGCAGACAGGCCGCGTCGTTCTTCGGCGGTCTGGCTCCCGTTGCTGTAGTCGAAAAGCACCTCCGCCAGTTTGGTCAGGGCCTTCTGCCGCGCCTCGGCGATCGGATCCATCCCCGAAGCGACCTTCTGAGTCGGCTCCTGAAGCCCTTTGACCTTAGCCATGGTGATCGGGCCCGTCCCGCCTTTGGGTCGGATGGGTCTGGGCAACAATTGTCCCTCTCGAAGAAGGGCTTGCGCCTGCCTGGCCTCCGTGCTTTCCGGCAAGAGTTGCAAGGCCTTGGAAACGAATTCCTGTGCCTTGTCAGGTCTGGAGGCGCGCTGAAGAATGCTGGCGAGGACCAGATATTCCGCCACGGCTTTGGGCTTTTGGCCGAGTCGCTCGTAGATGAGGGCCAGGCGTGAGCGGGCCAGGATGTGCTCCGGATTCAACATGGTGATCCGCGTCCAGTTCTCGATGGCTTTCTCGACCTCGCGCTGATTCAGGAACAACTCGGCGGCTTTCCCGGCTGCCTCGATGGCCGCGTTCAAGTTGCCGAGGCGTTCCGAGAGTTGAGCCACTTTCTCCAGCGGCAAGGGGTCCTCAGGCGATAGTTGCGCCACACGTTGATAGGTCTGCAACGCTTCCTCGAACTGACCCAGTTGGTACAAAGCCAGGCCGAGGCTGTTCAGTGCTTTGGGATGGTCGGGGAATTCGGCCAACGCGGTGCGGTAGGCCGCGGCGGCTTTCTTCCAATCCTGATCCCAGGCCGCTGAGTGGCCCTCGTTCATGGCCTTCTGAAAGACGTCTTCTCTGCCGGGCATGATAGGAATTATAACGGATTGTGCCGCCGAATGGACCATGCTGCGCGATCACCACGCCGATCGCGCAGAGCCTGTAGCGCGGCTTCCGGGTTGCCATGCGCTTGCCACAAAGCCCTCTGAAATCGTGGCGCGGATTTATCCCGCAACCCCAATGCGACGTCCACGTCGCGTTACAGAATCTTCACGGTTGTCATAGATTCTCAAGGGCAATGTAATTGCTTACCCTGTGGCATGGTTGCACTCTCCCGGCGGGCTGGAAGCCCCGCCTCCGTACATGGAAGCCCTGCGGACTGGCGCAAGAGTTGAATTTATCCGACTTTCATGACCTGAGGAAGGACTTCCGTTCGCTCGAGCTGGGCGGGCAGTTACAAGATTTGTCGTTTTTGGTCACAAAAGTTGCCGATGCCTTCCCCCTTTGGGGATGATAAGGGTCAGGGTGAGGGCAGGCCATTACAAAGCATGGAGAGCAAACCGCTCAACTTCCGCTTCCTTCCGGCCCGCATCTGCCAGAGCCCAGCTTCTGTTCGATGCTTCCAAAACGGCGCTCCATGCCCGTGCTACATTCTTTCGTTAGGCTGAGGCCCTGCTCGGAGAGGGGATTGGCTCTGGCGTGTGGCCGGCAGGCCTGGAGTGCGAAACGGGCTAAATGCGCTGCTTGCCCCGCGCCCGGGTGCCTTTGAGGAAGGCAACACAGGTGAGGCAAGGATGCTCCCCCGCCAGGAAGAGCAGAGTGGACCACTGCGTGGTGAAGCAGCACGGCAGGCGTTTGCAGAAAATCCTATTGCGGTGCAGCCCGCAAACGTCGCGCGAGGACGATGACCGCGATCAACGTCACGCCGAGAATCACCAGGCCGGGCGCGCCGTACTCATCGGCAAAGCCGGTGCCGGGCAGGGCGGTGGAGGTGGGGAAGTGCGTCAGTTGTGCCAGCGCAGCCTGGGTCAGGGCCGCCGCAACGGTAGCCGTGGCCGGGTCAGGGGTGGGCGGGAGGGGTGTGTCGGTCGGGGTGGCCTGAGCGATGACCGGGGTCGGGCTGGGCGTGGCCGTGGCGGTCGGCAGACTGATCGCCTGCGCGGTGGCCGTCAGGGCCTGAGCGACCTGGGCATTTTGGGTGGCCTGAGCACTCAGGACCTGCTGCTGGGCCGCTTTCTGGCTGGGCAGAATCAACAACACATAACCGGCCAGGCAAGCAATGGAAAGGAGCACGATGCCGCCCAGAATGCCGGCTGCGATCAGGAAGGTACGATTGCTGGCCTCCTCCGGCGGCGCCTCGAAATTGGGTGGATTGCTTTCGAACATAGTGTCTTCTCCTCGCGCAATGGTATTATCCCACAACTTCCAGATTCACGAGAGGTACAGGCAGATGCTCGCCGTTTTCCAGCTTGACCTCGGCGGCGGCCGCGCGCACCCCGCTTGGAAAGGTCGTCGGGGCGGGCAGCAAAGCGACGATCGTGCCGATCATGCCCATCGCCGGCGGGCGGCGCAAGCGCACCGTCTGCCCGCTCTTGAATGTTTCCACCTCGCGCGGCGCAGGCGGTTCGGAAGCGACCGGCAGGGGAATGATGATCTCCGGCCGCGCTCCGCTGTAGCGGTCATAGCTCTCCGCGTTCAGAGTGACCTCCCGTTTGTCGTTCGTGGTGATCAGGCGATAGGCAGCCGAATTCATCGGGAGTGACCCGAAGCCGTCCGTCAGGACGATCGGGTAGCGCATCTCGCGCGCCACGGGCAACAACGCAGGCGGCAGGCTGGCGAGAATCAAGCCGCGCAGGGGTAGATCGGCCGCGGCCTGCAGGGTTGCCGCATCCTGCACCTGACCTGCGACCATGATCGAGCCGCGCATGCTGACGTCCAGGCGCTGAGGGGTCAGCACGGTGTCCGGCTGTTCGGCCATATTGAGGATCATTCCCGAATCCACGCCGCCGTTGCCCCACATGCATTGCACCAGGGCTCCGCTGGTTTTGATCACCACGCCACGCTCGGGGATGATTTGCACCACCGTGCCCGAGAGCCCGGCGCGCAATTCCATGCGGACCTCGCCCGATTCGATCAACACCTGCCCCTCGCCCACGGCCACCACCCGCCCGGGGCGCGCCAGCCGAACCGTCTTGGGAAACAGACCGTGTCCCACGGCGATGACTGCCCCGGCCGGAAGTTGATCCCCCACCTTGCAACGGATCAGGCGGTCTGCCGCGCCGGCCGGCAGGTTGAGCGTACGGGCCACGTCGAGGAACATATGATCCCGCGCCCAGACCGCCTCGGCCACGATGTCCGTCGGGCTCACTTTTTGATTCAGGCGAGCCAGCACCTGGCCCGGCACCGGGAGAAGGCGTTCCCGTTCAATGGTGGCTAACGGAATAATGTGGTGCACCGCGGCGAGCATTCTCAGCCTCCGACCGTCCACAGCCATTTTTTGAGCGCCTCGCGCCGCCGCCCGCTGTCTGCAGGCAGGACGAGCGGCCGGCCGCGCCCGTCTATGACGACTCCCATCGCTCCTCCGCTGACGCTGAGCGTGCCGCCGCGACCGGGGCCGAAGCCCACATCCACGCCTCGCTGGGGCTGAAGAGTCAGGCGCCCTGTCTGACCCATTGGCAGAGGCAGGAGCTCCAGGTTGCCGAACTTCACGTCGGTGCGCGCCTCGCTGCCATTCTCGTACACCAGGCGGGCGCGCAGAAGCAGCGCACCATAATGGGCAGAAGCAATGGCCGAGACCACCGTGCCCAGGCTCTCGAATACGCCCGACTCCAGCACCTGCACCGGCAACAGGCTGTGCCGCTGTGCCACAGCGCCGAGCAGGGGGAACAGATTGTAGCGGTCCAGAATCAGTGTGGTCACGCCCACCGGCTGAAGGGCATCCAGCAGCATCAGCAGCGTCTGCCCGGCCGTGGGGGCTTCGATCAGGATGGCTCCGCCGGCCAATATTGGTTCGAAGAGGGGAAGCAAACCCCGCCTGGGCGCACGTGCGGCGGGCGGAAAATCACCCTGGGCGGCCTGCATGGCGAGGCGCAAGGCCTCGCGCGTCACGGCCTGAGCAAGCGCCAGTTCTTCTTTCGTGACGGAGATGGATGAAGGGTGTAAGGACTTCTGGAACAGGTAGTCGCGCAGGACGGTGGGAGAGATGTCCAAAGGCGACCAGCGCAGGATGTTTTCGGGACTGGTGTGCTGCAGGAGAACGGGCAGGTTCTCCCCGATTCCGAATTGCGGATATACTCCCAGCGTGGTCTTTTGAGGAAAGCCAGCCGCAATCACGGCTCCTGAAACACCCATGCTCACCCTCAAGATCCCTGCCCGCATGCCGCGGTAAAGACGGACGAGGAAGCGCATCATGCGCCCCTCGGCATAGGCCGTGGGCAGGACGTGCCCCTGAGTCCAGGTTCCCAATGTTTCCACGCCTTTGAGTTGACGCCTGCGGATTTCCAGGACGAGATCGGCCAGTTCATGGGCAGCCGGCTCGAGGTCCTCCGTATCCAGGGAGGGGCGTACGTTCGAGGCGAGGTAGAGCGCCGAGGTCACGTTTCCCAGCAAATCCTTCACCTCGTTGTTCAGTTTCTCGTTACCGGCGAACAATACCGCCGGCCGCTTCTCGGGAATCAGGAGATAAGAGGCCAGACCGACCACTTCGATCATCTTACGTAGTGAACGTGTCGCGCCACCGTCCACCCCGCCTGCGACAAGAATCAGGTCGGGTTGCAGCTGGATGAGATCGTCAATTTGCTGGTCAATGCTGCGGTGGTCGCTGATCCCCACCGAGTCGATCACGCGTGCGTAGGTCGTTGCGGCCAGGCGCCGTGCACTTTCCAGCGAGACTTCCGGGGTCAGGCCAACGAGGACGGTCTTCAATGCCGGCCCGGCAGAGAGGAGACACACGCACGCATCCACGCCGGAGCCATCGGCCTGAGAGGGGGTGATCAGGCGGCGGTTGGCATCCAGAAAGACGCGCCCCGTTACCGACTGCAGCGCCAGAATGGCCTCGTACACGCCTTCCATGACGTCCCGGAAGGGGGCCTGCGCCGTGGAGGGCGCGGAGCCCGCGGCGATGAAGCGATAAGCCCCCTCTACCACGTCGAACAAGGCTGCCCGTGTGGTGGCCCCGCCCACCTCGAGCGCCAGGAATGAGTCGCTTTGTACCAGGGAGACCGGCATCGGTGCGCTCAGCCCAATCCGAGAAATGTCCAGAGGAAGTGCAGCCGTTCGATCCATGCCGTCAGGGCTGCAGAATACACGCCGGCGAACAGCACGCCCAGCGCGAGGGCCAGGAACAAACTGCCGAGGAAGGCCAGCATTTCCACCGCGACAAAGCGCCGTGTGGTCCCCTCTTCGGTCGTCCGTGCCCCAAAGTGAAAATATGCCAGCGTGGTTACCGCTCCCCCAAGGATAATGCTGCCGTTGAGCAGCGTCTCGAGGGGGGAGAGGGAGGCGCGCAAATCAAAAGCATTCACGGTGGCGCTCACCTGCGGGATGAGCGTGCCCGTCACAGCCCCGCCGGCTGCCACGGCGGCACTCACGCCCACCAGCATCGCCATCGCCGGATTGCCCAGCCGGGCCAGCGATGGCCAGGCTTTCATCAGGAACAATCCGCACAGCAGGAGCGGAATGCTCAGCAGAGCACGCTGGATCGGGTCGCTCCCGAAGGCAAGCGGCAGGATCAGGCGCGGCCACAAGACCTGCCACCAGGCCACGCTGGCCACATAGCCGGCCGAGAGGCCCACGAATACATGGACGGCGATTCGGAACAAGGGATTGTCGCCAATCAGATAACTGAAAATCATCAGGGTAAAAAGAAAAGCCGCCAGGCCAGCCAGGATTTCGCTTGACATCTAAGCTGTCTCCTGTGTACGACGAGCACGCTTGCCGCTTGCCATGCCCCACAGGCCGCCAAGCAGCATCATCCCCACTGCCAGCCACAGCGTCAGGCTGTAGGCATCCCAATAACGGCGCACCAGGCCCGGCCGGCCACCATTGGCCTGCTCCACTCCCACAGCGCCGTTCAGGCCGTTGACCAGGCCGTTGATCTGGGCGGATTGTCCATACGGCAGGAACATCGGGCCGGCCTGAGCACTGGAGATCATCACCAGCGCCGCGCGGCCGCGGAAGGGCGCGGCCTGTTCGATCCAGACCCGTCCGGCCTCGAGGCTATCTGTCAGCACAATGAGCGCCGCGAAGTCTGCCAGACGCGTCACGCCCTGGAGGGGAGCGGTCTGCCAGGCCGGCGCGCCATCCAGACTGAAGGGCATTGCGGCTGGCGGGTTTTGGGCAAAGTCATACACGCCTGCCTGTCCACCGGGCAAATACCCCAGATTGATATATTGCAGCCCGCGCTGATAAGCGCGTTCCCGCAAGATCGTGGAAAGGAAGCGTTCTGCCAGCGCCGCGCCGGTGGGAGAGGTCGAGAGCAACGTCAGGCGGGGATGCCGCAGCAGGAGCAGGTGGTCCAACAGCGGCGCGCCGGCTGCCTCCATCTCGCCCACGGTAGCCGGCTCGTAGTCGAAGACGACTAGCACCGGCGCATCGGCCGGGATGGTTTCCACGGCCTGTATGGCCGCCAGTGTTTCCAGCGGGACTCCGCTCGGCAAGGGGAAAATCCGAGCGCCGGCCAGCAACATCCCGCTCACCACCAGGAACAGCAGGCCCGTGATCATCCAGCGCAGCAGGCGCTGCGAGGTTACGAGCGCCTCTGTCCTCAACGGCAAGGGCACGCTCTCAGAGGCCAGGAGTTGTTCCAGGAGCGCGGCCTGAGCCTGTTGTTCTTCTGTGGCTTCGAGTTTGAGAGAGGGAGGCCCTGGCTTGCTGGTGGGCTTCACGGTGGGCACGGCGGGCAATACGCCCTGCAGTCCGGCCAGTGGGCCAAGCGTCTCGATGTGGGGTTCCGGGCCGCCGGGCGCTACTTCGGGCAGGGTGGCTTCTACCGGACGCATGGCCTGCACCCAGGCAGGTAGTTCGGCCGGCACGAGGGCTTCCTCTTTGGCGGCCGGAGGCTCCTGTTCTTCCGCCGCAGGTTGGGAGGGAGCCACCGCGCTGCTGAGCCAATCGGGCAACTCGATCGAGGAAAGGGCGTCTACATCTACATCGGCGAGCGCCTCCTCGGTGAAGGGGGGTGGAGCGCCGGCCTCGGGCGGACTCTCCTGGGACCGTGCCGGAGAGGCGCCCTGCTGCGGCGTGAGAGGCGCAGCTCTCAGGGATTTGAGCCAGTCGGGCGACTCGGCCGGAGGCAGAGCCTCCTCCCTGGCCGCCGCAGGCGGGGACGGCGCTTCCTGCGAGGCCTGCAGGGATTTGAGCCAGTCGGGAAGCTCGGCTGCCCCTGTCTCCTCTGCGTGTCCCTCATCGAAGGGCATTGCAGACGGCCGGCGGGCTTCCTGGGCAGGCTGGCCCTGCTCAGGCGTGGCCTCTGCCGGCGCGGCCGCTTGCAGGTTCTCGGCCCAGCGGGGAAACTCGCCCGTGAACGGGGGCTTCTCGCTCGAGGACGTCTCCTGTGCGGTAGCGTCCAGACTCCTCAACCAGTCCAGCATCTCATGGGGAGGCTGTGGCGGCCTGGCCGGCTCGGTGGGGGATGGCGTTTCCATCAACCCTGCCGTTAGCTCATCTTTTTCGGGCGCGGGTTCATGTTCCAGCCAGGGGAAGGCGCTCTGCGTCCCCGGCTCTTCCTCCTGGCTCGGCGGAGGCGCCTCGATGCGGAGTTCCACCCGCCGCATCTGTGTGTCTTCGGCCTTTTTCTGTTGGGGTGGCGCACCGGTGATGCTGGCCAGCCAATCTGGAATCTCCTCCTCGTCCTGGCTTTGGGAGGCGAGGCCGGCCAGCAAGTCTGGTTCCTGGGGGGCGGAAGGCGTCTTCTCCTCTTGCCGATCGGTTTCTTCTTCAGCTGCCTGGCGTGCTTTCTGGCGCGCCTCTCGCAGCCACTGCGGCAGGATGGGCTCCAGTTCTGCCGTGGCTTTCTTGACGGGAGGCTGCCCCGGCTGAAGGGGGGCGTTCTCGCCCTTGAGGGGGCCCGTGAGCGGGTGCAGGCGCGCCTGGCAATTCTGGCAGAATTCCAGATCGGGGGGATTGATCTCACCACAGGCCGGACAGATAAGCGTGTCCGTCATAGTCCCTTGCTCCCGTACGGACGGTCGGCGCCAAACAGGAGGCGCAGAGCAGTGGTCAGCGTACCGAGGGCCACGCCGATCAAGATGCCGCGCGTCCCGCCGAGCGACAGGACATGCTGCACCCACGGTCGAACAAAGTCGCTGAGCGGGGTCACCTCGCCAAACGGCAGGGTGGCGGAGGCCAGAAGCATCAGCACGGCGCTGAGAAGGAACAGCATGCTCATGCGATCCGGGCGGCGGCGCAACAGACGAAGCGCAGCATACAGCAATGTGACGGCCAGGAGGGCCATCAGCGAGGCCTCCACCGGCAAAATCACAGCATTGACCATCCAGCGCATGGGGGGGGCGTCGGGTTTGAGCGCCAGGCCAAAGAGGAAAGAAACGAACAGACTGAGCAAGAGAACGGCGCTGTAGGCTCCCCCTTTCTCACGGCGGCTGATTTTGCGCGCGTGCACCATGATCAAATTGAAAATGCCGACCAGGGCCGCCGCGCCGCTCAAGATAATCGCCCAGTTCAGCAAGAGGCTCTGGAGAGAGGCCAGCGCCGGCAGGAAATAACCGAGGAGGACCACCAGACCTGTGAGAATGGCGATGAGGAGCGAGATGACGTACATCTAGATCAGTCCAAGCAGTTTCAACGCAGAGCCTGCCAGGATAAGCAGGATGATCAGCCAGCGTAGAATGTCCTGTGTGATCAGGGAGGCTACAGGGAGGGGGGCGCGGTCGAGGTATGCGCTGGCGGCAAAGAGTTCTTCTCCGATCAGGGCTTCCTGGGTGGCGGCATAGAGCGCGGCTTGCGCGGCCGGGTCTGGGCTGGCCCCGATCAGGAGCGCATTTTCGCGTTCTGCGGCCTCGGCCAGCAGTGCCGCCTCCGCTCCGAAATCGCCCAGCAGCAAGCCGGCTGAGACCATTTCGTCGCGCAGCACAGGCAGAGTGCCGGCCGCGGCCGAGAAGGGCGTCATGCCGGTCAGGCGGCCGGAGGTCGGTTGGTATAATTCGAGAGCGCCGGCCGCCTGATATCCCGCCTTCAACGCCTCCTGAGCCAGCAAAGCCAGAGCCGGCTCGCCCGCCACAGCCAGCGGCGGCCGATCTCCGAGCGAAGTTCGTTCAGCGAGGTGACGCAGCACGGCCAAACCTGCCAGCGGAGCGCCGCCGCGTGGGGTGAGCAGGCTGCTGCGACCCAGGGAGAGAAACAGGCGTGTTCCCTCTTCCACACTCAAGCCGACGGCACGATGGAAGCGCCTCAGGGCCGGGATCGGGCGCAATACGGGCGCGGACTGGCGCTGCAGCAACGCCAGGATCAGCAGCAGGATGGCGGAGAATCCGACCAGGCCAAGTCCAATGAGGTTCATCGGCTTATCTCCCCGTTCAGATACGAAGCGAAAGCGTGGGCCTCGTCTTCTGATTCGAGCAGGCGAGCCAGTGCCTCTGCCTGGGGGCCAAGGAAGGGACGTCCGAAATAAAGTACCTGGGCACCAAGGATATGGAGAGGGGCAGTGGCATCGAGGAGAGCGGCCACGAGCGCATCCAGTCTATGACGACGCAGCTGCTTTGCCCAGCGCGGCCAGTTTCGACGCGTTTGCATAAGACTAGTATAGCATAATTTTAAGGTGAGGCCTGGACGGCAGAAATGGGCAAAAAGTGGTCAATCTTCGTCGGGCGCGAGGAACCGAGCCATGCTCGTAACATCAAAGGCGTGCCCAGACTGCGTCGATCGAGGCCGGCCGCCGTTGCTGTCCCAGGGGACGGGGTGCAAAACGAGATGGTGGAGTCCTCCCTATCCGTCAGTTCCTATACCTGATCGGCATGCCAGATTCGCTATACTCCGGCGCGTGCCCGGACGCTTAAGGGCACAGAGGAGCGGAATGGGAATTGCCTGCCCTTTTTTCAGGAAAGGCCGTGTCGCTGCGGGGAGGGTGCTTTTTGCCCGACGAAGCAGCCCCTTCGCCAGCCAGGGGCTCGCAAAGACACACAAATGGCAGGCAGTTACGCGTAAGAATGTATTGGAGTGGGGGGATGTTGTAAAATGATGGGAGCGTTGGTGTTCTCCCGGGGATGCGGATGAGTTTTATCTCACCAGAACACCCGTGTTCATTTTATCTGCCCTGGCGGCCGCTCTAGGTCTTCAGATGATATGTGTGATAGGCGTTGTGGCAGGGATTCCCCCAGCAGATGTGCATCTCGCGCGCCGTGAGATCGATCACCATGGCATTGATCGTCTTTTCGCGGTCGAGCGGATCGGCATCGTTGATGGCGTGGTTGCAGATGGAATTGGGCAGGTTGACGTGATCTTTCTGAATGGCCTGCAGTGTTTTGATCGTGTGGACCGAATTCTGGCGCAGCAAACGCTCGGCGCGGAAGTAGCGCACGCGCGAGGAGATCAATTCTTCGGGTTCGCTCTCGATTTCCTTCATGCGCGGCGCAAGGTAATGATTGGTGTGAACGAGATAGCCATCCGTGCCGTGCAGGATCTCGAAGCGTCGTGCCGAGACTTCGATGGAGTACATCTCGCCGCTCTCGTGGATCAACATGTGGTTATAGCCGGCGGCGCGATGAGGGACGAGGGCGCGCCCGATGGCGCCGGAGATGCGCCGCGCTGCCAGGACGGCCCGCGAGAGCACCAGGCGCGGGATGCCAATGCGCGAATCGTTGGGATAGACCGAGTCGATCAGCTGGGCAATCCCGTAGGCATTGAAGCCGACGTTGGGCAGCAGCCCGCCATACGTCATGGCCAGGAACGGCGGCTCCTCCTTCGGGCGGGCAGAGATCACGAAGGTATCCGGCTCATCCTCGGGCAGCCAGTCTTCGTTGTGCGCAGCCAGCACGTGACCGTCGGCGGTGCGTTGTTCGTTCACCCCGAAACTGGTGCAACGCGTCAAGTGCAGCGCATCCATCGTCACCGCCTCCATCACGTTGAGCACCACCACGTCGTCAAAGGAAGCATTGGCGCCATTGGCCATGCCGCGCATCTCGTCCACGTACTGGGGGTAGCGCTCCTCCGCAAAGGGCAGATATTTGCGCGCCTGGATCTGGGCGCCTTCCCAGGTCAGTTCGAGCGAGGCATAGGCCTGATCGATCAAAGCGCGGGCGTTGGCGATGCTGTGATGGATTTGTTCGCGGCGCGCCTCGCCGATCTGACATCCCATCTCGTAATGGGTGCCCGAGACCTCGATCAACGGCGGCGGCGTGGGGTGAAGCGGGGTGCCCGGAATGCTGGCCTTTGGCGGCGCACTCACACTTACTTCCTGTCTGTTTCGATCCATGTTCCTTCCAACGTTTCAAAGAACTTGCCCATTGTGCTTAAAATCAAACCCGCCCCGGCATCGGTACCGAGGCGGAGTAATTATATCATGAGGCTTCCCTCAGGAGGCGGCGCCCGGCGGGGGCGTCCCATCCGTCTGTGGGAGGGGGAGGCGGAGGGCGCGCGTCCCGAACAGGGTCATCACAGCGGCCCCCAGACCGATCAGGCCGGCCAGCACCCCTGCCATCCAGCCCACACAGGGCACATGGTTCAGGGCACCCAGAACGAGGACGAGCAGGAAGGTGCCCAGTCCCGCTGAGAGGGTCGGCGCCCAGGTCTGATGAAGCGCGCCGGCAAAGCGTCCGCCCACCTCTCCACCGAGGGCAATCAGGCCGAACAACCAGGCAAGCACAAGCAGCATCACAACGGCCAGCGCCACCGGGATCAAAAGGATGGTCACGACCAGGATAACCACTGCCAGGGGGGCCAGAATCAGGGTCAACAGACCAATGCTGCCGGCGATGAACGGCTGGGCCGTGATCGCCTGGGCTGTGCGGTCGAGTTGGGGCTGGAGAAAGAGGCTCAGCAGCATGGCCAGGGCCGCCAGCACCAGGGCGCGGAAGAGCAGGCCGCCCCAGGCCCACCATGGGCTTTCAAACTTGAAGCGCGGCGCATGGGGGGCCGTTGGAGCAAAACGGCCCGGGAGTTGCAGGCTGGGGAGGGGCAGGCTGCTGATGATCGTGCCGCCAATGCGGGCAGCCTGGGCGCGCTGCAGAGAAGCACCGATCATGACCAGGTCGCCGGCCAGGGAGGCGCTCTCACCCAGGGTGGTGCTTCCGCCGATGATCACCGCTTCGCCATTGACTTCCCCATCCAGTTTCAGAGTGCTGCCGATTAAGACCACGTCGCCCTGCACCTGGGCGCCGGGCTCGATCGTCGCCTCGCCGCCGATGACGACCAGATCGCCATCCAAGGTTTCGCCGCTCTTCAGTGTGAAGCTCTCGCCGATGATGATGCGGTCATCGGCCGGCTGCCTCGGCAGAGCCTGAACGGACGAGGGAGGCCACAGCAACGACATCAGAATCAGGGTGAAGGAAAGGATCTTTCTCATGAATTCACACTCCTTGGAACGGGCGGGTGGTGCGGCGGATCGCCAAGACCCATAACAGGGCGAGACTGCCGGCCAGTGCCAGGGCCAGGAAGCCTGCGGCCGGCGAGAGGAGGGCGATCACCCGCACGGCTGCGCCTACCGCTTGGGTCAATGTCACAACGAACAAGAGGGACTGAACGGCGATGATCAACCATTGAGCCGGCGAGCGCATCATCTCCTGGACGAGGGGGTCGGCCAGCCCGTAAAGCAGCCCCGCGCTGCCCAGGAGGAGCATCAGCATCCCAAAGGCCTGACGCTGCCGCTGTATGCGATGGTATCGAGACAATCTCTTTTGAAAGCGCCGGGAAAAGCCGGGCGCGGGCGAGAGCGGGGAGGCGGATCGCAATGCCAGGTTGACTTCTGCAATGGCTGTGCAGGAGGGGCAAGCGCGCAGGTGGGTTTGCAACGCACGCGCCTGCTCGGTTGTGAGCCTCTGCTCATCGAGCAACCACTCTTCAAAAGGCTGGTGATTCATGGGGCCTCCTTTGGGGTTTGGGCGGAGGCGCTTCCTCCCGCCAGAGTTCGGCCAGGCGACGCCGCGCCCGATGCAGCCTGGACTTGACCGCGCTGACGGTCAGGTTCAGCGCCTGTGCGATCTCGGCTTCGGAAGCTTCGTGCCAGTAGCGCAGGATGATCGCTGCGCGGTCGGTAGGTTCGAGGCGCGTCAGGAGATTCTGAACACGATGGCGCTGTTCGCTGTACACCATTTCGTCTTCGGGAAGCATGTTCCCGTCGGGCCATTCCGGACCATTCTCGCCTCTTTGCCTTTCCAGCGACAGGATCGGGAGCCGCTGGCGGCGCAGGCGGTCGATACAGTAGTGGGCGGCGATGGAAAGCAGCCAGGTGGCGAAGGGGCGGTTGCAATCGTAGCGATGAAGATGTTGATAGGCCCGCAGAAATGTCTCCTGGGAAGCGTCTTCGGCCGATTCGGCTTCGCCTAGCATGCGGTGGCACAGGTTGTAGACATGCGTCTGATAGGCCTCGACGAGGCGGGTGAAGGCCTCATCGCTGCCTTGCTGCGCCTGGGCGATCCAGATGGCTTCTTCGTTCACGCTTTCTCCGGGCTTTCTACCCTAATTTTACGAGAGGAGCAAGAAAAAGTTGCAGCCTCCCGAGAGCCCAGCGCGGGCATTCGTCGCCAACTCATGGATTGGGGGAGCAACAAAGAGGCCGGGAATCACCCCTGGCTTTTGGACAGCCCTGCCGGCCGGCACGAGCAGTCCGCCCGAATCGGACGGGTAGTTGCCCAGAAACGACAAATTTTCTCCGGGTTTTTCGCCCCTCTCCCACGCGGGAAAGGGGATGGAGGTGAGGGCGGCAGGCAGCTACGATTACGGAAA
>JBBIKK010000036.1:0-28776 GCA_037445475.1 Chloroflexota bacterium | reverse complement strand
AAACATCTACATATCGCATGCGATCAGCTCCCCTGTTTTCTCGCCTCGCCCATCTGCCGCTTCCTCTCGCCCCCTTCCGATGATCCTCCGTGCATGGCCCGATGGGTGGCGGCTGGTGGGTTCCAGAGCGGATGGCGCACCCGCCGATAGAGACAATCGCCGAGACTTCAATTGTCGCGAGATATGCGTTTTGAAGATGCGGCCGGCGCGCTGCAGGAACGCCCGCCCGCCATCCACCACCCACTCCGGCAGGGAAAAGGCATACAGATAAACCATCCCCGCAAACAGAATCCAGTTTATGAGCTCATCCAATATCGGATGCACGTAAGAGCCAGCCGGCAGGTACTTCTCCACCCCCGCCTTCAGCACAAAGTACCACATGGACAAGAAGAGGGCCGCCACGCTGATCCATGCGGCCGCCCGCGAGCGGCCATGCCCCCCCGTGATCCACTCGGCCAGTTGAGGCAGGGTGAAGAGCAGGAACATCAGGCGATAGTCCCAGTTGTTGCCCTTCTATATCGTGCCGATGTATATACCCGCTCCCAGCCAGAAGGCGCGCCCGTTGCGCGAATCGCTAGAACGAACCTTCCCCCGATGGAGGAGCCCCAGGCCGGAAAGAACCACCACAGCGGTCAGGGCCAGGGCATACGGGAGAAGAGGCAAACGGGAATACACTCCATTCAGCCGCAAGGCCAGATGATACAGAAAGGGATGATGCCTCTGAATTGTCTCTTTCCTGATCAGCCACGCAATGTATTCCGGCAAGACCAGGACGCCATAGGAAATATCCGCCCCCTTCGGGGTGTTTTTGAAGACCGCGGCCAAATCATGATAAGTCGACAGGAAATAGATGAGAGCCACGAGAATGCCCGCAGCCACGAACTTCACGGATTTCCTCCTGTCCTCGGATAGAAAATACCCGATGCCGAAGACAGGGAAAATTTTGAACAAGACTCCCGTGATCAGGGTCGAGAGCGAGAGGCCCGGCGCCATCTCCACCAGAACCAGCCCCATGGACATCAGAAAGAAGAACAGCAGGTCGACGTTCCCTCTTTCAACCCCAAGCAGCGTTGCGGGAGAGAACAGGGCAAGCAGCAGGAGAAATATGGAAAGCCCATTCAACTTGCCTGGGAAGATGATTATCCCGATTACGAACAAGCCAACCAGCATGATCCCCAACGGAATCGCCCACGCTTGCGTTACCCCCGAAGCGAGGATGGGGCGCCATACCAGAGGGGGATAATTGAAAGCTCTCCCTCCCGGGTCGAAGGGGTTGGCCAGGGTCGGATCGTACCCCGCGGCGTAGGCTTCGGCAGCGCTGAGGATCGAACGCAAATCTAAAAACGGCAGGGGGGAGGCGGGAATGTTCCACAAGCGCCAGGTTTCAATATACCCCAGAAAATAAAACGAAAGCCCAAGGATGGCCAGGCCGGCGCAAACCCCCAGGAACAAGATTCCCTTCCCTTTCATCGGCCAACCCACAGGAGGCCGCCCTCCCTCAAGGATGAGCAGGGAGCCAGCATGGCGATCACCCTATGGCGCGCAAGGCGCGCGGCAGGTCGCTCAGCACCTCCACGCCCGAGGAGGTGACCACCACGTCGTCCTCGATGCGCACGCCGCCGCGTCCGGGCAGATAGATTCCAGGCTCGACGGTGTACGCCATGCCCGGCGCCAGCCGCTGCGAATTCCCCGCGTGCAGGTATGGCTCCTCGTGCGCCTCCATGCCGATCCCGTGACCGGTGCGGTGCGTAAAATATGAGCCATAGCCCGATTCTTCGATCACGCGGCGGGCGGCTCGATCCACTTCGGAACAGGACACGCCCGGCCCGCCGGCCGCGCAGGCGGCGGCGTTGGCCTGCAGAACAATCTCGGCCACCCTCCTCCACTCTGGCTCAACCTCCCCTACCACGAAGGTGCGCGTCAGATCAGAGATATACCCGTCCACGGTTGCGCCCCAATCCACAAGGAGCAGATCGCCGCGCCGGATCTTTCTTTCGGAAGGCAGGGCGTGAGGATTGGCCGAGTTCGCGCCCGAGGCGACGATCGGACTGAAGGGCATTTCCGGCTCACAGCCATGCCTCAACAGTTGCAGCGTCAACTCCGCCGCCAGGTCCTTTTCGCTCATGCCGATCTGGATCAAGGGGAAAGCCGCCTCGAACGCGGCCTGCGCCACGTGCACCGCCCGCCTCATCGCCTCGACCTCGGATGGGTCCTTGCAGACGCGCAGCGAAGCCAAAACCCCGGAGGCATCGGGGAACCCGGCTTGCGGCGCGGCGGCGCGAAGAAATTGAAATTCCAGCAGGCGCATCTGCCGCGGCTCAACACCGATCCTCCGGCCATCCAGTTCCAGGGCACGGACGGCCTGGCCGAATGCCGCCGCCCATTCGGAGGGATTCTCGCCATACGGAAAAGCGCTGACGGTGTAGGGGAAGAGGCTCACTTTAGGCATCTCAAGCACAGGCAGGATGAGAGCCGGGTTCCTGTGCACGGCCACCAGGAGCACCAGCGGGCGCTCCATCAAGTGGAAGCGCAGGCCGCTCAGGTAGGTAAGCGTCGCTCCGGGGTTGAGAGCCACCGCCTCCAGTCCGGCTTGCGCGAGGGCGGCGCGCAGGCGTTCGAGGCGCGCAACAGTCATGTTCATCCTTTCACTCAGAAACAGGCTTGTGATAGCGTGCGGTGAAGAAGCGGAACAGAAACCAGTCCACGAGGCCGGGGAAGGCATCGTTCAGCCATACCAGCGGGCGATACCAAACGGGGATGATCAACGTACGGCGAGGACGTCGGGCAACCTCGATGACACAGCGCGCCACATACTCCGAGGTCATTGACCATCTTTGGAAAGAGTTGAACCGAGGCCGGATCGGATTCTCGCCCACGTGCCGGCCAAACTCGGTCTCGGCCGGGCCAGGATAAATGCCCGAGACGCGGATGCCCAGGGGCGCCACCTCGCGGCGCAGGGCTTCGGTGAAGCCACGCACTCCGTACTTCGTGGCCGCATAGACCGTATAGAGCGGCGCGGCGATCCAGCCTGCCACCGAGGACATGTTGATGATGTGCCCGCGACGACGCGCCAGCATGTGCGGCAGGACGAGGCGCGTCGTCCGCATCACGCCCAACAGATTGACATCCACTTGTGCCTCGATATCTCGCCTCGCCTCCAGATTCTCCAGCCAATCCAGCCGGCCAAAGCCGGCGTTGTTGAAGAGGATATCGATCCTTCCATGCTGCTCGAGCGCCACCTGCACCAGGCGCTGGAGATCGGAGAGTTGGGTCACGTCGGCCGGCACGGCCAGCGCTTCGCCGCCGCTCGCCCGAATGCGATCGGCCAGAGCCTGCAGGCGCTCGGCGCGGCGCGCCGCCAGGACGACCTTGCAGCCCTCGGCCGCGAACAGTCGCGCCGCATCCTTTCCGAAGCCGGAGGAGGCTCCGGTGATCAGTACGACTTTACCCGGAAGGGATTCTGCCATGTTGATATTTTATCGTGATTGGGGCATTCTGAAACACGCACTTATCAACACCCTGCCGGCCGCCTCATGGGGGTTGGATGATCCCGCCTTCACGAATAGCAATGGCCTGCTCCGAGGCTTCGCGGCAAGCGGACGCCCTGCCTGAGCACCTGGAAGCCCTTCAAGCCGGCGTGACGAGGCGGCCCGCCCTCCCCCCTAACCAAAAACAGCGAATTTTTCTGGGTTTCGCGCCCGGGGTGAAGGCGGCAGGTAGTTACATGTGCTTGATGATTGCCTCTCCGAACTCCGAGCACTTGACCTCGGTGGCATTTTCCATCAGGCGAGCAAAATCGTAGGTCACGGTGCGGGCGTGGATGGCACCCTCCATGCCCCTGATGATCGAGTCGGCAGCCTCCGTCCAGCCCATGTATCGCAACATCATCTCGCCGGAGAGGATGAGCGAGCCGGGGTTGACCTTATCGAGGTCAGCATACTTGGGGGCCGTGCCGTGGGTCGCCTCGAAGATGGCGTGACCCGTCTCATAGTTGATGTTTGCCCCTGGAGCAATGCCGATCCCGCCCACCTGCGCCGCGAGGGCGTCGGAGAGGTAATCGCCGTTGAGGTTCAATGTGGCGATCACGTCGTAATCGCGCGGGCGGATCAACACGAACTGCAGGGTTACATCTGCAATCGAATCCTTGATGAGCAGTTTGGACTTCCAGCGGCCATCGCCGTGGGTATTCCACAGGGCCAGGGCCTCCTCCACCTCCTGGCGAATTTCGGCCTGTTTATCAGGCGCCATCATATCGTAGCCAGGGTCGATCAGGCGGGCGTTCTCTTCCACACTCAGGTTCGGATCCTTTTCCTTGTTGCCCAGAATCCAACTCTCGCGTTCGGTCACAATCTCGTTGCGGAACTCGCGCTTGGCGAGCGCATAGCCCCAATCCTTGAAGGCCCCCTCGGTGAACTTCATGATGTTGCCTTTATGCACGAAGTTGACGCTCTTGCGCTTGTTGGCCAACGCCCACTTGATCGCGGCGCGCACCAGGCGCTCCGTCCCCTGCACCGAAACCGGCTTGACGCCAAACCCGGCCGTCTCGGGGAAGCGAATCTTGGCATACTCGTTCGGGAAGGCTTTCTGGAGCAGCTCCTTGAATTTCTGGTTCTCCTCCGTCCCGTATTTGAACTCGATGCCCGTATAAATGTCCTCCGTGTTCTCGCGGAAGATGACCATATCCACATATTCGGGATGTTTGACCGGCGAGGGCACGCCTGGGAAGTAGCGCACCGGGCGCTGGCAGACGTACAGATCGAGCGCCTTGCGCAGGGCCACGTTCAACGAACGAATGCCGCCGCCGATGGGGGTGGTCAGCGGCCCTTTGATCCCCACCAGGAATTCTTGAAAAGCGTCAATGGTCTCCTCGGGCAGCCAGGTATTGAAAAGCCGAAAGGCCTTCTCTCCGGCGTAGACCTCCATCCAGTGGATCTTGCGCTTTCCTTTGTAAGCCCTCTCAACGGCTGCGTCGAACACGCGTACCGAGGCGCGCCAGATGTCTCGCCCCGTGCCGTCGCCCTCAACAAAGGGGACAATCGGATTGTCCGGAACCTGCAATTTCCCGTTTTGAACGGTAATTTTTGCCCCGTTCGCCGGGACCTTGATGTTTGTATAAGCCATAAACCTCTCCTTCAGCAAGATCGGGGTATCTTCTTTCAGCCGGCATCGGCCGCCGCTTTCACAAAATTACACCGATCGGGTATGAAAATCTGCCGTCCTCCGTGCTATCGGCAAGAGACAGCGGCCGCGTTCAGGTGCAACGCTGTCCAATCTTGCACAAATTATATCTCCGGGCTTTTCGTGGTTGTAGTGACAATTGTCCTCATTCGCTGTCCAACTGTTCCCAGCTGCTCCTGTCTCCGTAGCCGCAGGCACAAAAGGTCCCGGCCAGGAGAGGCAGCATGACTCAGGCTCCGCCTCGTGTCGCCATGGCAGGCTCCGGCTCTGTGGCGCGGGTTGTCGGGCTCTTCCTACACACCCTGCGGCTGATTCGCAATCGCCTGACCGTCCTGCTCAACCGGGCCCGGGACTATCGTTTCTGCGACAGTCGGACAAGATGGATCGCCAAGGAGTGAGGCAGCCACGATGCTCGAACGTTTATAATTTGCGCATGGAAAACTCCGATGAGGATGTTGGGTTGATCGCACGCGTGGCAAAGGGCGATGAGCAGGCGCTGCTGGAACTGTACGATCGCTACGCCCCTCGCACCTACGCCCTGGCACTGCGCATCTTGAGGGATCCGATGATGGCCGAGGAGGCCGTGCAGGACACTTTCTTCAAGGTGTGGAGTCGGGCGCGAGAATATCTGCCGCTGCGCGGCCCGTT
Source organism: Chloroflexota bacterium (assembly GCA_037445475.1). Classification (GTDB taxonomy): domain Bacteria; phylum Chloroflexota; class Anaerolineae; order Anaerolineales; family Villigracilaceae; genus Fen-1038. The sequence goes on along the minus strand of JBBIKK010000036.1, from coordinate 22,950 downwards.
CCTGGTCTGGCTCCTGACCATTGCCCGTCGCACCGCCATCGACCGCTTGCGGCTGGAGGCGCGCCGCCCCTTGCTCTCCGATGCCACCGATCCCGAAGAACTCTGGCGCTCCATCCCCGAGGCAGGCACCACACAGGACGAGGCGCGCTGGCGCAGCCTCTACCTGACCGTTCAAACCCTGTCGCCGGAACATCGTCAGGTGATCGAGTTGGCCTACTATCAGGGCTTGAGCCAGAGCCAGATCGCGGCAGTGCTGGGCTGGCCGCTCGGCACGGTCAAGACCCGTTTGCGAGACGCCCTGCAACGCCTGCGCCGCGCCTGGGGAGCGGCTCAATCTAAACCCGACCCCGATAGCGTATGAGTATTTAGAGGCTGAGTCGATGAGCAAGAAAGAATGTGCCCCCTTCCGTAAGAATATCCCCGCCTATGCCCTGCAGGCCCTGGATGGAAACGAGGCCGCAGCCCTGGAATCCCATCTGCGAGGCTGCGCCTCCTGCCGGGACGAACTGGCCGCCTATCGCCTCGTTGGCGACAACCTGTTGCTGGCACTCCCCCCACAAGCACCGCCCCCGGCCCTCCGCCGCCGCCTGGAGCAACGTCTGCAGTCGAAGCGCGCCACGACGCCTCCTCGCCGGAGAGCAATGGCCCGCCCCCTGGCCTGGGGAGCCCTCGTCGCGGTGTTGCTGACGATCAACCTGCTCTCCCTCGCCCAAATCTATGCCCTCCAGCGGCAACAGGCTCAACTGATCGAGGCGGTGCACACCAGCCAGCTGGCACTCTCCATGCTGGCCTATCCGGGCACGGAGAACCTCCCGATCGGAGCCGGCACGGCACAGGTCAGCGGCACGCTCCTGCTGGACAGGGATCGCAACGCAGCCGTTTTGCTCCTCTGGAATCTGCCCCGCCTCCGCGAGGATCAGACTTACCAGGCCTGGCTGATCGATGCTCAGGGCGAGCGGATGAGCGCGGCGATCTTCGAACCCGACCCGCATTTGCCTTTCACGACCGTCTCCATCCTCGCTCCTTCTCCCCTTTCGGAGTTCGAGGCCCTCGGCGTGACCGTGGAACCACGCGGTGGCAGTGCACGTCCCACCGGGCCGCGCCTGTTGAAAGTCGATTTTTAGCCGCCCCCAATCCATTCCCGGCTTCCAGGACGTATTTCTCTCTGAAGACCCATTCAAAGTCAAGGAGAGAAGTTATGAAAACAACCACCGTCTCAATGTTTGTGCTCGTGGTCTCAACCCTGCTGCTGGCAGCCTGTGGGCCACAGCCAACCCAGGCGCCGCCGGCCGCCTCGCCCTCTGCTCCCACCCGCACGCCTGCTGGCAGCGGCGGAGGCGACTATGGTTATGGAGCGTCCCCGAGCACCGCATCCCCCTCGGCGGCAGCCGCCTCCGTGATGGCCAGCGATCAGAGCGTTACGGGAGGAAGCGTCACCATTCAGGAAGCCCGTCTGGACAGGCCCGGCTGGATCGTGATCCACATAGAGGCAGATGGCAAGCCCGGCCCGGTCATCGGCTACGCGGCCATCCCGGCCGGCACCTCCCGCAACGTGCGCGTCTCCATCGAGGCCTCCAAGGCGACCCCCGCGCTGTTCGCCATGCTGCATTACGATGAAGGAACGTCTGGCGCGTACGAGTTCCCCGGCGCGGATGTGCCCGTCAAAGTGGGAGAGCAGATCGTAATGATGCGCTTCCACGCCGCGGCTGCCGACGGCACAATCATCAAGATGGGACAGAAAGAAGGGCTGGGCGCCTTCCTGGTCGATTCACAGGGCCGGACGCTCTATCTGTTCCTCGCCGATACGCCCACCCGCTCGGCCTGCAGCGGCGGGTGCGCGGAGAACTGGCCGCCCCTGCTCAGCGGCGGCGCGGCGCAGGCCGGCGAAGGCGTGCAGGCTTCCAAATTGGGCAGCCTCACGCGGGAAGATGGCACGACCCAGGTGACTTATAATGGCCATCCGCTCTACTATTTCGCCGGCGATACCCAGGCAGGAGATACCAATGGCCAGGGCATAGGCGGCAAGTGGTATGTCGTCTCCCCCGCCGGCGAGCCGCTCCAGTAGCCTCTCTCTTCCAGGCAGGGACATCCTCACAGGATGTCCCTGCTTTGGGTTAAAATCAACTTCATGGGCACGTTGTACCTCGTGGCCACCCCCATTGGCAACCTCGAAGATATGTCGCCGCGTGCCGTGCGGACGTTGCAGCGGGTGCGCCTGATCGCGGCCGAAGATACGCGTCGGACGCGGAAGCTGCTGGCTCATTTTGACATTCACACGCCCCTCACCAGTTACTTCGAACACAACAAACTGACCAAACTGGATTTCATCCTGGCCGAGTTGGAGCAGGGAGACGTAGCCCTGGTTTCAGACGCCGGCATGCCGGCCATCAACGACCCCGGCTATGAACTGGTCAAAGCCGCCCTGGCGGCCGGGCGGGAGGTGGTGCCGCTGCCTGGCCCCTCGGCTCCGCTCACAGCCCTGGCCGTCTCGGGCCTGCCCACCGATGCCTTCCTTTACTTGGGCTATCTGCCCCCGCGCGCGACAGAGCGCCGCAAGTCTTTGGAGCGTGTGCGGGACCTGCCTTACACGCTCATCCTGCTCGAGACACCCCATCGTCTCTTGAAAGCGCTGGAGGACATCCTGTCCGTCCTGGGCGACCGTCGCATTGCCGTGGCGCGCGAGATGACCAAGATGTTTGAGGAATACTGGCGTGGGCACGTCAGCCAGGCCTTGTCCCACTTTGCTTCTCGGGGCGCGCGCGGCGAATTCACCCTGGTCATCGAGGGGCAGCGCGCCGCCTCCGTCGCCCGCTGGAGCGAAGCGCAGCTCCAACACGCCATCCGTCGCGAACTTCGGCGCGGGCGCTCGGCATCGCAAGTCGCGGCGGCCCTGGCCAGGCCTTCGGGATGGAAGAGGAAAGACATCTATAAACTCATCACCCTCAACAAGTAGCGCGGGACTTATCCCGCAGCCCAAACGCGATATTCAATGTCGCGGTGCAGAATCTTTACGGTTGTAATAGATTCTCAAGAGCAATACTATTAGGAGAGAACATGGCAGAAGAACCCAAACCCGAAGAGAAGCCGGAGGAGAAAAAGAGGGCGGAAAAGCCCGCGCCCAAAGATAACCTTGTCAGCACACAACACGCGATCGGGATCGGTGGCCAGGAGATCCGATACACCGTCACGGCCGGGACGCTGGTGCTGAAGGAAGAGGTTGCCGATCGGGAGAAGGAGGCCAAGGGCGAGATCCCCAAAGCGCAGATGTTCTTCATCGCCTACACCAGAGATGACGTGCCCGATAAGTCCAGACGTCCGATCACCTTCTCTTTCAACGGCGGCCCCGGTTCATCATCCGTGTGGCTGCATCTCGGCCTGCTCGGCCCGCGCCGCGTCGCATTGACCTTCGAGGGCGAAATGCCCAGGCCGCCCTTCCGCCTGGTGGACAACGAGCACTCCCTGCTGGACGAAACCGACCTGGTCTTCATTGACCCGGTCAGCACCGGCTACAGCCGCCCGGTGGAGGGCGAGAAGCCCATCGAGTGGCATGGCTTCAAGAAGGACATCGAATCGGTCGGAGATTTCATTCGGCTGTACACCACCCGTTACAATCGCTGGCTTTCGCCGAAGTTCCTGATCGGCGAATCGTATGGCACGACGCGCGCCGCCGGCCTGTCTGGCTACCTGCAGGAGCGGCACGGTCTGTACCTGAACGGCATCATGTTGATCTCAGCCGTGCTGGATTTCGCCACGATCCACTTCGTCCCGGGCAACGATCTGCCCTACATCCTGTTCCTGCCGTCCTATGCCGCGACGGCCTGGTATCACCGTGTTCTGCACCTGCGCCGGCCGCTGCCATCCCTCCTGAAAGAAGTGGAAAGGTTCGCCCTCGGCGAATACGCGGCTGCCCTGCTCAAAGGCAACCTGCTCCCGACGGCCGAACGTCGCCGCATTGTGGAGCGCCTGGCCCTCTACACCGGCCTCGCGCCGGAGTTCATTGAGCGCTCCGACCTGCGCATTCAGGATCGCCACTTCTTCAAGGAACTGCTGCGCTCGCGCGGGCGCACCGTTGGCCGCCTGGACAGCCGTCTGCTCGGCAGGGATCGCCTGGGCGTGACCGAGCAGCCTGAATACGATCCACTCCTGGCCAACGTGCTCGGCCCCTACACCGCCGCCTTCTACGCCTACGTGCGCTCGGAACTCCAGTTCGAGAGCGACCTGCCCTACGAGATTCTGAACGAGAAGGTCTGGCCCTGGTCGTACAAGGAGTTCGAGGGCCAGTTTGTCTACGTGGCGGAGACGCTGCGCAAAGCCATGACCACCAATCCTCATCTCAAAGTATTCGTCGCCAATGGCTATTATGACCTCGGCACGCCCTATCTGGCCAGCGAGTACACGTTCAACCATTTGGGCCTGCACGCATCCCTGCGCGAGAATATCCGTATGGGCTACTATGAGGCCGGCCACATGATGTACATTCACCTGCCCTCGCTGGCGGCCCTGAAATCTGATCTGGCTGAATTCGTGCGCGCTTCGGTGTGAGATGAACCTGGACGATCTCTCCCGCTTCAGGCAACTGGATGCCCACAACATGCTGGCCGAAATTGACGGCCTGCCCGATCAATTGAAAGCTGCCTGGGACCTGGGGCAGACGTTCCCCCTGCCGCAGGTGGAGGAGGTGCACCGCGTGATCATCGCCGGCATGGGCGGCTCGGCGATCGCGGCCGACCTGGTGGCGGCACTGGTGGCCTCCTCCTGCCCCGTCCCGCTCCTCGTTCACCGCGATTACGGCCTGCCGGGGAGCGGACGCGGCCCGCAGACGCTGGTCGTGGCCTCCTCCCATTCCGGCAACACCGAGGAGACGCTCACCGCGTTCGAGGCCGCCCTCGAGCATCGCTGCACGCTGGTCGCCCTCTGCACCGGCGGCGAACTGGCGCGGCGCGCCCGGGAGCAGGGCGTGCCATTGTGGAGGTTCCATCACAGCGGCCAGCCGCGCGCCGCGGTGGGTTTCTCCTTTGGGTTGTTGCTGGCGCTGCTGACCCGCTTGCAGTTGGTCCCCGACCCCTCGCAGGAGATCGCCGAAGCGGTGGGAGAAATGAAAAAGTGGCAGGAGAGCCTGCGGGCCGACGTGCCGGCGGCCCGCAACCCGGCCAAACGCTACGCCGGCCAGTTGGTCGGGCGCTGGGTGACGGTCTTCGGGGCTGGCGTGCTGGCGCCGGTGGCGCGGCGCATCAAGACCCAGATCAACGAGGTGGCGAAGGCGGCGGCGAACTTCGAGTTCATCCCCGAAGCCGATCACAACACCCTGGCCGGGACGCGCCAGCCCCAGGAGGTGCTGCTGGCGCATACCATGAACCTGTTCCTGCGCGCCCCCTCCGACCATCCGCGCAACCGCAAACGCCTGGATTTGACCAAAGAGGCTTTCATGCTGGAGGGATTGAACACGGACTTCCTGGATGGGCGCGGCCGCTCCCCCCTGGCGCAGATGTGGACGCTGCTCCTCTTCGGCGATTACATGGCCTATTACCTGGCGATGGCCTACGGTGTCGATCCCACCCCGGTCGAGGCGCTGGTTCATTTCAAGGAAGCAATGCAGAAGTAATCGAATGCCCTCCCTTACGGCTGCAGGCAGGCCGGAATGGAATCCTGTGCACCTTCCGGCGCCTGCGTCTCTCCGTTCGGGTCGTAGATTTTCACATACTGGACATAGGGCAACTGCTTGAGGTTCGCTTTCAGCAGGTCGGCGATGGTGTAGGTTGCGCCGCCGCCCTCACACGTGCCGCGCAGATAGAGGTGGGCAATCCCGTCTCGAATCTCAAGTTTGCTGTAGCCGCTGGCGCCGTTGTAGAGCGCCATCCAGCCATAGGTATATCTCTCGGTATAGCCTGGCCCCTTGAAGTATTCGTTCAAGATGGCCGCCGCGACGTTGTTGCTCGGCACCCAGCGCCGGCCGGCCACCTCGTAGGGCGGCATGCCGGCGCGATAGCGCCGCCCATCCACGAAGTAGACATTGACCAGCACGTAGAGCGGCGTGGCGCTCGGACGGGGAGTGCGGGAAACCGTCGGCGTGCGCGAGGGCGTGGAGGTGCGGGTGGGCGTGCGCGTCACGGTCGGGGTGCGGGTCACGGTCGGGGTGGCGGTCGAGGTGGGACTGGGCGTGAAGGAGGGGCTCAAACACAGCGGCTCGGAATCGCCCGGCCCGGCCGGGTTCTGTGTCTGGCCGAACTGGTCGTAGATCTTCACCGCCTGGATGGAGGGGAACTGCTTGAGGGTCAGCGTCAGCAGATCGGCGATCGTAAACTCCCTGCCGCTGGGGAAGCACACGCCCCTGAGGTAGACATGCACGCTGCCGTTTGAAATCTCCAGGCGTTCTACGCCGCTGAAGCCATTGTAGAGGCCGATGTAACCGTAGAGTCGTTCCACCGCGCCGGGCCCCTTGAAGTATTCCCCCAGGATTGCCAGGGGCATGTTGGTGGACGAAGGGATCCAGCGCTCGCCGCTCACCTCGAACGGCGGCGTGTTGCGCGCCATGCGGAAACGATCGGCAAAGTACACCTTGAGTTTGTAGTACAGCGGCGTGGGCGTCGGGCGCGGCGTGCGCGAGGCGGTCGGCGTGCGCGAGGGCGTGGAGGTGCGGGTGGGCGTGCGCGTCACGGTTGGGGTGCGCGAGTTGGTGGGCGTTGGGGTGCGGGTGGGCGTGCGCGTCACGGTCGGGGTGCGCGACGGCGTGCGGGTGAAGGTGGCCGTCAGCGTCACCGGCCGAGGCGGGGTCGGCGTGGCCAGCCCCACGTAGACGAAGCGCACCGCGTCGGCTCCGACTTCCAGCGTGCCGACCGTCTCCGCCTCGTCCTGCGTTTGATTCGTCAGTTGAATGAACTCATCGCTCACGCCGTCGAAGTTGTATTTGCCGATGTACACCCACCCATCCGTGACGTAGAAGCGGTTGGGGAACACGAGCTGGTTGAGCACCACCCGATGCGTCAGGCCGGCGTGCTGGATCGTGTACACCGCGCCGGCGGTCGTAGCGTGGACGGCCGGAACGCGCACATACACGGCATACAGGCCCGGCGTGGAGCCCAGCGGGAATTGCCATTGTCCGATGCAAGTGGGTGCCGTGAGGCGCGCCCGGGAATAGCGCATGTTGTCGTTCTGCGCCTGGCCTTTGGCAACGTTGATGTCGTTCCAGCACTCGGGGGGGATGCCCACAAAGCGCGGACTGGTATCGTCAATCAAAACACCCCCGGAGGCGGGCGGGGGATAGTCCAGGGCCGTATCCCCGGAGGGGAGGATCTGGATGTCGTTGTACACCAGCGAGGGGAGCATGACCCACAAGGATTCGGCCTGATTGTAGGGCCAGGGATCGTTCTCCTGGCTGCCCCAACCGTAAGGGTCGACGGGCTTCCCGTTGGGGGCGACCACCAGAAAATGCAGGTGCGGCCCGCTGGAGTTGCCCGTCGTGCCGCTGATGCCCAGCATTTCGCCGTGCGGCAGGTAGAGACAGCCCGGCGCGGGGCAGGAGGGGACGGCGATCGAACTCATGTGCCCGTAGGCCGTGATGTAGCCGTTGGGGTGATGCAACTTGACGTAGATGCCGAGCGAGGCGCTATGGTTTTGAGGGTCCCACCAGCCGGCGTACATCACCTGATCGGCTTCGGCCGCGGCGTAGACCGGGCGGTAACTGATGCCAAAATCAATGCCATCGTGACCGTTGTAGGCCACCCAGCCGCCCAGGTCGTACAACCAATAGATGCCATAGCCGGCGTCACAGATGCCGGGCTGGGGCGGCGGCGTGCCCGGCGGTTCGGGGGAGGGACAGTTGCGGGCGGCCTCGTGCCCACCGTAGGTCACAATACGGCGATCGGTTTGGGAGTAATTGGGGCTGCTGTGATCGAAAATCGATTCCTGCGAAGCCGAGCCGGGGAACGGGGGATACAAAAAGGGCGTCGCTGCCGGTTGGGAGGCGGCAGAAGCGGAGCGCGTCCAGCCTCCGCCGGCGATAAGCGCCAGTCCGCAGAGCACGAATGAGATGGCGATCGGGCGAGAGCAAGAAGCGGCCATTACGGGGCAGGGACGGGCGTGGCTTGCGAGGCCGGCAGGGAGGTCAACGTGGCCAGCACGTTTTCGGCCTCGTTCAGGCAGGGGTCCAGGGCGTCCTGGAACGAAACTTCGAAGGCCGTATAAACATTGAGGTCGCCCCCGGTGTACGTGACGAAGCGCTTGATGCCGTTGACGTACACCGCTGCCACCTCGTAATTCACCGCGCCCAGTTTGAGCGTGGCGTGTTCCACCACCGCGTTGGGCGGCAGGCCGCGCCCGGCAAGGGGTGCGGCCGAAAGGATGCAGTTCGCCACCTCTCGATGAACAAGGGCCGGGAAACCGAAGTGATCGGTGGTCAACACCCACAAGTTGGGATCGAAGCGCAGACGGAAGTAGAAGTTCGGCCGCGATTCAGCCCGATAGGTCGGCAGGCCATCCCAGACCTGAGTGGCTTGCGCCCGCGGCGGTCGCGTTGGCAGTTCGAGCGTGGGCAGGGGCGTTTCGCTCGGGAGTGGCGTGAACGCGGCCACGAACGTGGCCGGCGTCGGGGTAAGCGTTGGAGTGGGTTCGAGCGTGGCGGTGGGCCGAGGCTGCACCACCGCACTCGCCGTGGGAGAGGGCATCTCGGAAGGGACAGCGAACGGGGCAAAGGTGGGCGCGCAGGCCGTCAGCAGGAGGGCCAGGGAGGCCAGAGCCAGGCAAGATGGCCGTTTCATCTTCGGATCCAGGCGGGACAACAAGCGGGCTGCGTGTCGATGGGCCGAATCTCACCCGAGGCCACATCCGCCGCGTACACCCCTATTTTACCATCCACAATCGCCGTGAAGGCCACCACGTTTCCAGCGGGCGCCCAGACGGGTGCCTGCACACGGGCGTCCGCAAAAGGGGTCAGGGCCCTCGCCCGTCCGCTGAGCAGGTCCACCAGGTAGAGATTGCTGATCAGGGCCGCGTCTTCCTGTTGAACGCGCGCATCGCCGGCGTTCTCCCGCCCCACGTAGGCGATCTGCCGGCCATCGGGCGACCAGGCCGGGGCGAATCCGTGGCCGGCGTCGGCCGGCGCCAGTTTGCGCGGCGAGGAGCCGTCCGCATTCATCACCCACAACTCGCCGGGAGGGTAGGGCGTTTGCGAATCGGGGAACTTGATCAGGGCGATGTGCCTCCCATCGGGCGAGAAGCGCGGGAAGGCCAGGATGTTCTCCGCATCGCGCAAGAGCGGCCGCGCCGCGCGGCCATCCTGATCGGCCAGCCACAACTGACTGCCGAAGCCGATGCCGGGCGTCAGGGCAAAGAGCAGGCGTTGGCCATCCGGCGAGGGTGCCACGGCATAGGTCAACTCGCTGAGCGGCAGAGGCTGTTGTCTCTGGGTGCCGGCCTCCACGCGCAGCAGGCGCGGCCGGGCGAGCGCATCCGCTTTGATGTAGATGGCGCTTCCATCCGCCGCCCAGGCGAGGAAGTGGCTGTCTGAGTCGGGATAGGCCGCCCGGGCCGCGCCCGTTTCGGGGTCCAGGAAGAGAACCGTTGGACCGGAAGGGCAGCTGAATTCGAGGGCCAGGTAGCGTCCGCTGGGCGCAGCGAAGACATCATACAATCCGCAATCGGCAGGTGGAGCAAAGGGGATGGCGCGCACCATGCGATAGGTCGGTGTGAGTTCGATGAGGGCGGGCGGATCGAAACGATAAATGTACAGGGCAGGCGCTTCGGAGGACGGCGTGAAGGCCGGCGCGGGAACGCGTCCGCACGCGGCACCGAAGAGGAACAGGCCATGAACGAGAGCGCGGGCCGGCTGCATAATGCCATTATAATCCCGCCCATGGTGCACATTCTGGTTACCAACGATGATGGCGTGCAGGCCCCCGGCCTGCTGGCGCTGGCGCAGGAAATGCGCGCCCTGGGACGGGTGACGGTCTTCGCCCCCGATCATAACTGGTCAGCCTCGGGGCACGTCAAGACGCTCGACCGTCCCCTGCGGGTGCAGGAGACAGTGCTGGCCGATGGCAGCCCGGCCTTTACGTCGGATGGAGCGCCCTCGGATTGCGTTGCCCTGCCCTTGCTGGGGCTGACCGATGCGGTGGACCTGGTGGTGGCGGGCATCAACCCGAACGCCAACCTGGGGCACGACATCACGTATTCGGGCACCGTGACGGCGGCCATGGAGGCGGTCATCAACGGCGTGCGGGGCGTTGCCTTTTCGCTGGATTCGCCGCAGGGACATAAGGGGGTATTGGATTACAGCACGGCGGCCTGGGTGGCGCGCCGCGTGGTGGAAAGAGTGCTGGCGGACGGCTTGCCCGAAGGGGTGGTGTTGAACGTCAACGTGCCGTACCTGCCGCGTGAGCAGTTGAAGGGCTTCCTGATCACGCGCCAGGGACTGCGCCTCTACCGCGATGCGCTCGACCGCCGCCTCGACCCGCGCGGGCGTCCCTACTACTGGATCGGCGGCGAATCCCCAACCGGCGTGGTCGAGGACGGGACGGACTTCGGCGCCCTGGCTCAGGGGTATGTCTCGCTCACCCCGCTGCAACTCGACCTGACGGATTACAGGGCGATGGCCGTGTTGCGACAATGGAAGTGGGCATAGATGCCTCGCTTCCTCTCGCCCCCCAATCCGCAGGAGTTCTATGAGCGTGTCTGGCAGGCGGTGCGGCAGATTCCACGCGGCCAGGTGGCCACATACGGGCAGATTGCGTGGAGGCTGCCGCCTCCGCCGGGCGTGGGGCACGAGGCGTATCGCGCCTTGGGGCCGCGCTGGGTGGGAGCCGCCATGGCCGCCTGCCCCGAGGACGTCCCCTGGCAGCGCGTGGTCAATGCCCAGGGCAAGATCAGCGCACGCCCCGGCGCAGAACGGCAACGCCATCTGCTTGAGCAGGAAGGCGTGGAGTTCATCCACGACAGGATCGATCTGAGAAAGTATGGATGGCGCGGCGCGGCAGAGTGAAGCCGGGCTCCCCGGGAACTCCAGAGCAATGGGACTTCAACCCCTGTTCCGTCTCGAGGCTGACGACCTTTTCAAGGGAGGTGGACCGTGACGCCCGTATTATAATTTCCAGGGTGGAGAGACTGGTTCGCGAGGCGGAGCGACTTTTTCATGTCCATCTGACGGGGCGACAGGTGATGGCGTTGATCACCTACGAGCAGGAACTCCTGGCCTGGAATCAGAAATTCAACCTGACGGCCATCCGCGACGCGGAGGCGATTCGCACCAAGCACTTCCTCGACTCGTTCTCCTGCGTGCTGGCCTGGAGGGCGAATCCACCGCGCCGCCTGGTGGACGTGGGCACGGGCGCGGGCTTTCCCGGCATCCCGATCAAGATCCTGTACCCATCGCTGAGGCTGACGCTGATCGAATCGGTGGGCAAGAAGGCCATGTTCTGCGAACACATTGTGCGTCTTCTGGGATTGGGCGATGTGGAGGTCATCCGGGGGCGAGCCGAGGAGGTGGGGCGCATGGCAGAGCATCGCGAGCAATATGATTGGGCTGTGGCGCGGGCCGTGGCGCCAATGAACGTGCTGGTGGAATACCTCCTGCCGCTGGTGCGGCTGGGCGGCATGATGCTGGCGCAAAAGGGCGAAAGCGGGCCGGCCGAAGCGCAGGCGGCCGAGAGGGCCATGAGGTTGTTGGGAGGAAAACTGCGGCAGGTGATCCCCGTCAGCCTGCCCGGCGTGGCCGACGATCGCTATTTGATTCTGGTCGAGAAGTGCGCCGCCACGCCGGCGAGGTATCCGCGCAAGGCCGGCCTACCCATGAAGCAGCCATTGAGCTCATGAGCCGTGATCGAACGGCTAACCCCGCGAGTGCTCGCGGGGTTAGCCAAAGACCAACTCAGAGGGGAGGAGAGAGAGTCTGCCCAGTGGGCCTTCGATGAGACCCACGAAGCCGCTAGAGGGGCTGGTGATCGGGATTCGTCCAACACCAGAGGCAAGCCGGCTGTTCAAACTGATTGCACTCCATGGCGTTGGAGCAGCGATGCGCCACAACCCTTGGGGGATCGGGCAGGTGGTCGGCCGGGTAAACCACCTCGGTTTCTAACGCCACTTCCCGCGCCGCGCGCTCACAAAAACCCATCTTGCTCACCTGCCAGGTTCGGTACGCCATGCTGGGGCCGCCTCCGATTGCGGCTTTAATTTAATGGGGGAGGGCGGATTCTGCCAGTGACAGGTATCATGCCGTGGCATGACGAATCGCCCTCCGTTCCCTGCCCGTTGTGTCCTCACTTCCTCTCCAGGCGATAGATCAGGCCGCGACGATCGGCGAAGTAGACCTCGCCCGCCGGGTCCTGGCCGAAGGTGGTAATGCTGGCACGCGTCTCAAATAGGAGGCGTGCCTTCCAGCCGCTCTCTGAGCGCAGCAGCCCCCACACCTTTCCGCTGCAGAAATCGCCGTAGAGGTAGATGCCGTTCCACTCGCTCATCGCGCCGCGATACACATACCCGCCGGTCACGGAACAACCGCCCTCGGCGTGGCCATACTCTGCAACCGGCAGGATGGCGTTGACGTTAGGGGGCGGGAGGCTGGCGTAGGGATGAGAACCCTCGAAGTAATTCCAGCCGAAGTTCGCCCCGCCGGGCGAGCCGGCCGGCAGGTAGTCGATCTCCTCCCACTGATCCTGTCCCACATCCGCAATGTACAGATCGCCGTTCAAACGATCGAACGAGAGGCGCCAGGGATTGCGCAGGCCATAGGCCCAGACTTCATTTCCGAAGGGGTTGTCGGCCGGGATGGCATAAGGATCGCCGTGGTGGACATCCAGGCGCAGAATCTTTCCGAGCAGCACATCGGTGCGCTGGCTGTTCCCGAATGGATCACCCGCCGAGCCGCCATCGCCGAGGCCGGCGTAGAGATACCCATCGCGGCCGAAGGTCAGCCCGCCGCCGTTGTGGTTGCGAAAGGGTTGTGGAATGCGCAACAGGACTTTTTCGCTGCCTGCCTCGGCCAGGTTGGGATCGGCCGCGACCTGAAAACGAGAGAGGCGCGTCGCCCCGCGTTCGCCCGTATAGTTGACGTAGAAATAACCATTGAGGCGGTAGTGCGGATCGAAGGCCAGGCCCAGGAGTCCCTGTTCGTTGCCGGCGCTGACGACGCGATCCGTGATATCGAGGAACGGCATTTCGAGCAGGCGCCCGTTCTGAACGATGCGAATGCGCCCGAGCTGCTCCAGGACAAACATGCGCCCGGAGCCATCCTCCGGGAACTGGATATCAACCGGCGAGGCGAGGCCGGAGGCCACCACCGTCCATTGATAAAGGGAGGGATCGGGGAAGGCCACAGCATTCGGCGACGGTGGAGATGGCACAACGGTCGGAGGGAGGGAGGAGGGGGCGGACGTGGGGGGAGCACTGCGGGTCGGTGTGACAGGAGCCGGCAGAGAGGTCGAGGGGAGAGGCGTACCTCCCGCTGTGCAGGCAGAGAGGAGAAAAATCCAAACCGTGAAGGCGCGTGCGGTCATTGGTTCTGTTGTTCCCGAATCTCGACCGCATCTGCCTCCACGACCTCTCCCGAAGCATCGGCGGCATTCACATAGCCGGTGAGACTCCTGAGATGCTCCTGCACCACCTGCGGCGGACAGAGTTCGAGAAACAGATAGGAGCCCAGGCCCAGCACCGCCGCGTCGTCCAGGGCGTCGAGGCCGGGGATGCCCATGATCAGGTCGATTGGCGAGAGCACATAGAGCAGCGTGCCAATGGGGATGAGTTTGACCAGGGGGTGAACGCGCTTATCAGCCATCAAACGCAGAATCAACTTGAGGCGCAGAATCAAACCGCGCCACATTCCCTGCGGGGGGATCACGATCTCGTTCCTGTTGCCCATGCAGTACTCCTGTGATACGGAATGAACCCATTATACTCGCGCCGGCGCGGAGTTCACGCTGAGCCTGTCGAAGCGCTCGCCATGATACCCTCGCGAAAAATCCTCGCGGTTGGAAGAGATTCTCAAGAGCAACACTGTAGACTCTTTCAACGCGGACGGCACGGATTTGGCGGATTTCGCGGGAGTTTTTGTGCCATTGGTTGAAGAAATGCTCTCGTATGAAATGCTCGTTTGCGCATACGAAGTTCGCGGTGCGGGAACTATCCCACAGGCCAAACTTTACGAGTCGTAAGAGATTCTCAAGAGCAATACTGTAGCGCGGGATTTATCCCGCAGCCCAAGCGCGCCATCAACGTCATGAGGCAGAATCTTCGCGGTTGGGGTAGTTTTTAAAGAGCAATGCTATAGTGAGAGTCTGATAGATGGAAGACAGAACGCTGCCGGGTGCCTTCGAGTAAAATTACAACCGAAACATGCCTTATTTGATTGACGGTCACAACCTCATTCCGAAACTGGGCCTGCGGCTGGATGATGCGGAGGATGAAAGCAAGCTCATCGCCCTCTTGCAGGAATTCTGTCGGCGGCGGCGCCACAGCGTGGAAGTGTATTTCGATGGCGCTCCCCCCGGCCAGGCCGGGACGAAGCGGATGGGGCGGGTCACGGCGCACTTCGTCCGCCGGGGAGATAGCGCCGATAACGCCATTCGTCATCGTCTGCAAGCCCTGGGCCGGGCGGCGCGCAATTGGACAGTGGTCTCCTCCGATCGACAGGTGCAGGCCAGTGCTCGCGCCGCCCAGGCCGGCCTCCTCTCCTCCGAAGAATTCGCCGGCCAGTTGTGCCCTGCGCCGCGGACGCCGCGCACATCCCTGAAAGAGCGCGGCCTGTCCGCCGAAGAAGTGGAGGCGTGGCTGAAATTCTTTGCCGAACGCCGCGGCAAGAGCGGATGAGGAAGTTCGGGGAACATATTCGGATATCTTTCATCCTGTTTCTAATGTGAATTTAATGTTATTTCGACAAACTCGGTGTATATTGTAAACAACGACACCTGCCCTCCCTTTTACTGGTATTCGGTGTCGACCACCAAAAAGCCGTCTTACATGTCCCCCCCATGCAAGACGGCGGTGGTGTCCCTCCCCTCAGGATTGCCAGGCACATTCATCGTGTGTCTGGCAATCTTCTTATCGGAGGAGGGATTTCACGCTCGCTGTCGAGACGACGAAGCACGATATAATGCCCTTGTGGCCACCGTATTCGCTTTTATCCCCTCGCCCGGACACGAATATTCTGATCATCCTGAACGCCCCGGGCGGCTGGAGGGGCTGGCGGCACAACTGCCCAACGTTTCCGCTCAACGCCTCGAGGCGGCAGCGGCCACCCGGGAGCAAGTCGCCACGGTCCACGATCCCCATCTGGTTGCCCATCTGGAGCATCTATGCCGCGAACGGGCGCCGGCCATCATTGACCCGGCACCCACATTCATCACGCCCACCTCGTTTGACGATGCCCTGCGCGCCGCCGGCGCGACCCTGGGCTGTGGGCGCGCCGTTTGGGCGGGGGAGGCGGCGAACGCCTTTGCCATCGTACGCCCGCCGGGGCATCACGCCGAGCCGAAGCGGGCGATGGGCTTTTGCCTGTTCAACAACATTGCCATCGCGGCGCGGGATTTGCTGGAGCGCGGCGCGCAACGCCTCCTGGTGGTGGATTATGACGCCCATCACGGCAACGGGACGCAGGCCGCCTTCTGGGACGATCCGCGCCTGGGCTATCTCTCCACCCATCAGTGGGGCATTTACCCCGGCAGCGGCCGCATGGACGAGGCCGCGCACGCGAGGGGACGGATTGTCAACGTGCCGCTGCCGGCCTACGCGGGCGACTCTTGCTTCGAGCAGGTTTCCGAGCGGGTGATCGCGCCGTTCGTGCGTTCCTTCCGCCCGGAGATGATTCTGGTCTCGGCGGGATTCGATGCGCACTGGGACGACCCGCTCACCACACTGGGGCTTTCCAGCCTCGGTTTTTATGCCCTCTCGAAGCGTCTGGTGGACCTGGCAGGGGAGGTTTGCGGCGGGAAGATCGTTTTTGTTCTGGAAGGCGGCTACCATCCGCACCGCGTGGCCGAGGGGGCAGCGGCCGTCTTTGCCGCGCTGACGGGCGAGGCGTTTGCCCATCCTGGCGACCGCTCGCCGCGCCAGGAGCCGCAGATCGAAAACATGCTGGAGGCGATCCGCGCCTGGCATGGATGGTAAAATAACGAAGAGGTGTTCTGCGCCGCAATCTACGTTATAGTATTGCTCTTGAGAATCCATTAGAACCGTAAAGATAACTGCCCGCCCGGTTCGGGCGGACGGAAGTCCTTCTCAGGTCGTGAAAAGTCGGGTGAATCCGACGGCTTGCCGGCCCGCAGGGCTTCCATGTACGCAGGCAGGGCGCTTGCCCCCGTCAGAGGGTTAGTCCGCCGACAAGATGCTTTTCAAACCTCGTAATGCCGCGTTTGTCGCGGGGTGAATCTCGCGCCACGGAGATGCGATGTCAACTTCCCGCCAATCAAAAGGCTTTATCGAACTGGAATGGCTCTGCCCGAACTGCAACAGCCGCAACCGCGGAGCGGTGAAGACCTGTGAGCGTTGCGGCGCGCCGCAGCCGCCGGGTGTTCAGTTTTACGCGCCGGCGGAGGCAAAACTGATTCAGGACGAGAACGCGGCGCGGCTGGCCGGCCTGGGGCCAGATATCCACTGCGCCTTCTGCGGGACGCGCAACCCGGCCAACGCCACCATCTGCTCGCAGTGCGGGGCTGACCTGAAAGAGGGGAAGGCGCGCCAGGCCGGCGGCGAGGTGGCGCGGGCGGAGGCGATCGCTCAGCTCACCTGTACGAACTGCGGCGAGGTCAATCCCTCCACACGGACGATGTGCGCCAAATGCGGCGCGCCACTGCCGCGCACCGCCGCGGCGGAAAGGCGCGGGGCGGCCGCGCCACCCGGCGCGGCGAGGCGTAAATTCCCATGGCTCGCTCTGGGGGGCGCCTTCGCCTGTCTGGCCGTCGTCCTCCTCGGGTTGTACCTCTTCCTGTTTCCTTCCAAAACCGTGACGGCAACGGTGAGCGATGTGTACTGGCAGACCTCGGTGCCGTTGCAGGAGATTCTGGCGGTGCGCTACTCAAATGAGGCCGGCAGTCCGCCTGCGGAGGCGTATGATGTCTCCTGTCACAATGAGACGGAGCAGTCCTGTGTGGAGAAGACGATTGACAAGGGCAATGGCTATGCTGAGGTGGTGCAGGAATGTCACGATGAGACGACGCAATATTGCTCTTACACGCTGGACGAGTGGACGACGATTCAGACCTATACGCTGGATGGGCATGATTTGACGCCGCGGTATGCCAGCCCGCCGGCCGCGAGCGGGCAGCGACTGGGGAGCGCCTCGCTGACGTTGACGGTGTATTTCACAAGCGGCGGCGAGACCTACGCGTACACGCCCGGCGATCTGAGCGCGTTTCGGCAGTTTACGCCGGGCAGCGTCTGGACGCTGGAGTTGAACGCGCTGGGCGGGGTGATAGGGGTGAAGTGAAGGATGCAGAGCAGGCGGAAGCGCCAGAGGGGTGACAGTTACTCCAACTTTCCCACCACTTTTTCCACCTCTTCCAAAATCTCGCCCGATTTGACCAGTTCCTTCATGCGGTTGTGATCGGGATAGAGCGGACGATCCACGTCGAGGTGGGCGACATGGCGGCGGATGACCTGACGGGCGGCCTGCGTGCCGCGTCCCGGCGTGAACGCACGGAAGTCCAGCGCCTGGGCAGCGGCCATGAACTCGATGCCCAGCACGCCGTAGGCATTATCCAGAATCTGGGCATTCTTGAGGGCGGTGTTCAGGCCCATGGAGACGAAGTCCTCCTGATCGGCGGCGGCGGGGATGGACTGGATCGAAGCGGGGGCGGAGAGGAGGCGCTGCTCGACGATGAGGTGGTCGGCCGTGTATTGTGAAAGCATCATCCCGGAGTAAAAACCCGGCTCGTGCGCCAGGAAATCGGGCAGTCCCTGGGAAAGGGCCGGGTTGGTCAGACGGTTGAGGCGGCGCTCCGAGAGCACGCACACCATGGTGATCGCCGCGCCGGCCATATCCATGGGCAGGGCGACCGGCGTGCCCTGGAAATTGGCGCCGGTCAGGGTCAGCTTCATTTCGGGGACGAAGATGGGATTGTCGCCCACACCGTTCAGTTCGATCTCCACCTGTGAACGGGCGTAGGCCATGGCGTCGCGCGCCGCGCCGATCACCTGCGGCGTGGAACGCATCGAGTAGGCGTCCTGCACTTTGGTTTTCATCTTCCCGGTTGTCAGATCGGAACCTTCGATGACCTTCATGATGTTCTTCGCCGAGGCGATGGCGCCGCGGAAACCGCGCAGTTCGTGCAGTTTGAGGTTGTACGGTTTGAGATTGCCCAGCAGGGCCTCGATGGACATCGCCGCTGCAATCTCTGCCTGCTTGAGGAAGCGCTCCATGTCGTAGAGGTGCAGGGCCGACATGGCGGTCAGCAGATTGGATCCATTGATGGCGGCAAGACCATCGCGCGCCTGGAGGCCGGGAATGGGGATGCCAGCCCGCCGCATCGCTTCGTGACCCGGCAGCCGCTCGCCGCGAAAGAAGGCTTCCCCTTCGCCCATGAGGAGCAGCGCGGCCTGCGCCATGGGCGCCAGGTCGCCGCTCGCCCCGACCGATCCCTTCTGGCAGACGACCGGGGTGACGCCTTTATTCAACATCTCCACCAGTGTGAGAGTGATTTCCGCTCGGCAACCGGAATTACCATGCGCGTGGACATTGATGCGTGAGGCCAGCGCGCCGCGCACGTATTCGATCGGGGCCGGCTCGCCGATGCCGGCGGCGTGATTGTAGATCAGGTATTTTTGAAATTCTTTCACCTGTTCATCGCTGAGCACTACTTCGGAAAACTCACCGATGCCGGTATTGGTGCCGTACATGATTTCGCGGGCGGCCAGTTTCTCCTCCAGCATGGCGCGGCAGAGTTTGATGCGCTCCAATGCTTCGGGGGCTAATTCAACTTTCTCGTTATCCCGCGCAATTGCTACGAGTTTTTCGATCGTGAGGGATGATCCGTCGAGGGTGATGGGCATGGAAATCTCCTGGGAAGACTTCCGAGTCTTAAAGACTTCGGAAGTCTGGTTTAGATTAATCTTCAAACGCCTGAATATATTTTCTCATATCATCGGGGAGATAACGCGTCTTGACATAATGCATTACAAGTTCCTGATACTCGGCAGGCGAACCAAAATGCTCTTCAAGAAATTCTCGATCTACCAGCGTCCCCTTGCGCTGACCAAGCCATTCGAGATAATTTGAGTATATCCAATCTTCAGGCAGAGCAACCAGTCCATCTTTCACCGGGTTGGCATGAATATAAACACATAAATTGAGCAAATGAGAGTAACTCTGAACAGGCCTGGCTTGGAATTGTCCCTGAAATAATGTGCCAACCCGCTGAAATCGTTTGTTGATGGCTTTGGTGTAGGAAATCAGGAGCTTCTGCATGGCGCGGGAGACCTGCAAGGAGGCTTCCCTCCCTGAGACTTCCGAAGCTTTGAAAACCTCGGAAGCCTGGTTCTTGATACGCGCCAAAATATGATAATGAGTCGGCATCAAACAGTAAGCGACAATGCGCGCAACAGGAAGAAGATGCTTTTTCACTCCACTCAGAAAGTAAAGGTAATTATCCGCCTCAAAGAACACCGCCTGGCGGTTATTTCCACGATTGTAGAAATGGTAATAAACATCAGGAACAAATGGAGTGGTTCTACGCGGCATGATGCTCTCCGCACGCCGGCATTAGACTTCCGAAGTCTGCCAGACTTCGGAAGTCTCCGGCGAGTCGAGGGTGATGGGCATGGAAATCTCCTGTAGACCCGGGGTCTTCTATGACGTTAACGATATTGTAATTCATTCCGCAACGAAAATCAGATACACTGCATCCAGTAATGACCTGCCTGCCCTGGCCGCGCGGAGGTTGAAACGACCATATGACCTGCGAGTGCGATAGGTGGAGAGGCGGAGGGGTGGACAATAGACGGTGGACGATGGAGGGCCGTCGGCGCAGGCCGACTTCGTGAACGCGGCCCGCAACTTGAGTTGCTAGACGGAAGGGCCATAGCGCGGGATTTATCCCGCAACCCCAATGCGACATCCACGTCGCGGTACAGAATCTTTACGGTTGTGATAGATTCTCAAGAGCAATATAACCAGGAAGCTGCGCTGTGAACCGTCTACCGTTACGCATCTCCCTTCTCTACCTCCTCCTCGGCGGCTTGTGGGTCATCTTCTCGGACCGCGCCCTGGCCTGGCTGATCCGTGACCATGACCTGTACATCCTCGCACAGACCTACAAGGGCTGGGGCTTCATCCTGGTCACGGCTGCCCTGCTCTACTGGGCGCTGACCCATGAGGTGCGCCAGATAACTGCTCAGCGCGCCGCCCGCCAGGCCAGCGAAGCCTGGAAGGAAAGACTCATCCAGGCCGTGGAACACAGCGGCGACATCATCTTCATCACCAACCGGGATGGCGTGATCGAATACGTCAACCCCGCCTTCGAGGCCGTCACCGGCTATGGCGAGGCCGAAGCCCTCGGCCAGACGCCGCGCCTGCTCAAATCCGGCCGGATGTCTCAGGAGTTCCATGCCGCCCTGTGGCAGACGATACTCTCCGGCGAGAGCTTCCGCGCCGAGGTCACCGATCGCAAGAAGAACGGCGAGCTCTTCCTCTACGACCAGACCATCACGCCCATCAAAAACGAGCGCGGCGAGATCACTCATTTCGTCTCCACCGGCAAGGACATCACGGAAAAAAAGCGCTTAGAGCAAGCACTGGAATTGTTGTTCACCCTCGCCCGGGATTTTGGCCGGGTCGAGAATCTCGATAAGGCCTTTCTGCTGGCGTTGCAACGAATTTGTGAAAGCACGGAGTGGGACTACGGCGAGGTGTGGTTTCCCTCTGCGGATCGCACGCACCTTGAACTGGGCCCGTTATGGTACACCCGACTTGAAGAGCTGAAGGGGTTCGGCGAAGCAAGCCAGGGCTTCAAATTCACACCCGGCAGCGGGCTGGTTGGCCGGATTTGGGAATCCGGAAAGGCGCTCTGGCAGCCGGATGTGACGGGCGAAGTCCATTTCCTCCGCGCTCACCTGGCCCGGCAATTCGGCCTGAAAACGGCTATGGGGCTTCCGATCTTGTTCAACAATTCGGTGATAGCCGTAATGCTTTTTCTCTCAAGAGGCGTGCGCCCGGAAGAGAAAAGCATGATAGAAGTCGTCTCCATGGTCGCGGCTCAATTGGGCGAGATGTTTCAACGGAAACAAGCCGAAGACGCCCTGCGCGAGAGCGAAGCCGACCTGCGGCGCGCCCAGGCCGTGGCGCACATCGGAAGTTGGACGCTCGATTTACAGCGCAACCGCCTGACCTGGTCGGACGAGACCTACCGCATGTTCGGCATGCCGCCCGGCAGCCCGTTGAATTACGAGGCCTTCCTCGCCACCGTCCATCCCGATGACCGCGCCTTCGTGGAGCAATCCTGGCAGGCCGCTCTGCGCGGCGCGCCCTACAGCATTGACCATCGCATTGTGGTGAACGGTCAGGTGCGCTGGGTGCATGAACAGGCCGAGGTGGAGTTCGACCCGCAAGGCGTCCCGCGGCGCGCCCTCGGCACGGTGCAGGACATCACCGAAAGCAAAAACCGCCTGCTCGAACTGGAAGCCCTCTGGCAACTCAGCCAACAGGTGCAGCAAAACCTGGAACTGCAGGCGCGGCTGGACAACATCCTCAACACCATCATCCAGGCCATCCCGGCGGCCGAGAAAGGGACGATCCTGCTCGCGGATGAGAAGGGCAACCTGCGCATCCGCGCCATGAGCGGCTACCGCGACCGGCGCGTGCTCGAAGCGAGCTTCCCGCTCACCAGCGGCTACTCGGCGCGCGCCTTCCGCGAGCGCCGCTCGCTGCTCCTCGCCGATGTGCGCGCCGACCCCGAGATCCGCTACGACGGCGAGATCGAGGAGATCGCTCAGGTGCGGAGCGCCATCGTCGCCCCCCTGCGGCACGGCGAAGAGATCCACGGCGTGATCGCCCTGGATAACGTCAGCCGCACCGCAGCCTTCCGCGAGGCCGACTTGCGCTTGCTGGATACGATGGCCTCCTTCGCCGCCGCCTCCCTGGAAAATGCCCGCCTGTTCGAGGAGACCGCCCGCCGCCTGCGCCACATCCAGGCCCTGCGGCGCATTGACATGGCCATCACCGGCAGCCTCGACCTGCGCGTCACCTTCAACGTGGCGCTGGACGAGATCACCTATCAACTGGGGATCGACGCGGCCGCCATTCTGCTGCTCGATCCGCACACGCTCACGCTCGACTTCGCCGCCGGGCGCGGCTTCCGCACCCAGGCCCTCCAACACACCCATCTGCGCCTGGGCCAGGGCTACGCCGGGCAGGCCGCCCTCGAGCGACGCATCCTCTTCGTGCAGGATCTGCGCCAGCATCAAACCGACTTCCTGCGCTCGCCGCACTTCACCCGCGAGGGCTTTGTTTCCTACTATGCCGTGCCGCTCATCGCCAAGGGACATGTCAAGGGCGTGCTGGAGATCTTCCAGCGCGCTCCCTTGCGACAAGAGACCGAATGGATGGATTTCCTGGAGACCCTGGCCGGACAGACCGCCATCGCCATTGATAACGCCGCCCTCTTCCACGATCTGGAACACGCCAACCTCGCCCTGCTGCAAGCCTACGATGCCACCATCGAGGGTTGGTCGCGGGCGCTCGACCTGCGCGATAAGGAGACGGAGGGTCACACCCGGCGCGTCACCGAGCTGACCCTGAAGCTGGCGCGCGCCATGGGTCTGACCAACAGCGACCTGGTTCACCTCCGCCGCGGCGCGCTTCTCCACGACATCGGCAAGATGGGCGTGCCGGATTCCATCCTGCTCAAGCCGGGTCCATTGACCGAAGAGGAATGGGCCATCATGCGCCAACACCCGCAATTCGCCTACGAGATGCTCTCGCCGATTGACTACCTGCGCCCGGCGCTCGACATCCCCTACTGCCATCATGAAAAATGGGAT
>JBBIKK010000035.1:0-28827 GCA_037445475.1 Chloroflexota bacterium | reverse complement strand
GGCCGTTGTCCCCACGCATGTGGGGATGAACCTGACGGTGTCGCCATCTGGATCGGGGGTGAGGGCGTTGTCCCCACGCATGTGGGGATGAACCGCACATTATTTCCCGGGGTTCACTCCCCTCGATCCATCTGTGGATACTGAAAGTCGATCACCGAACACCGATCGCGACACCGTGCTTCATCTCCCCTGCCCCTTTCGCCGCCTCTCCCCTCCCCTGCCCTTTTTCTTCACTTCCGGGCTACTTCCTCCCAAAATCGGCCGGGTTCTCGCCCCACGTCTCGGTATCCCATTTCAGAACCCGAAATGACTTGCACCTTCGTAAGAACTCCTCGGCACGGGCGATGTGTTCGAACAAAGGGGCATTGGCCGGGGTGCGGATGAGTTGCGTAGCGCACTTCCTGGCCTCCACCCAGCGGATGGCATTGCGCGAATCCGAATAGATCGGCCAGTCGAGCCCGCGCTGTGACAGCCATTGAATAGCCTGCACGATGGCCAGAAACTCCCCTACATTGTTCGTTCCCTCGGCGAAGCTGCTGTAGAAGACTTGTTCACCGCTTTCGGTTTTCACACCGCGATATTCCAGGCGACCCGGCGAGCCCGTACAGGCCGCATCCACGCACAGGCTGGGAAGGATGGGCGGCTGAGGAGCAATCAGCCATCTTTGCCAGGAGGCCGGTTTGCCCCGATAAGCCGCGTACGTCGAGGCCAGAGCGCGCTCTGCCTCGGCGCGACTCTCGAAGACCTTGTACTCTGCTCCAGGGAAGCCCTTGACCTGCGCTTCACACTCAGCCCACGAAGCAAAGATCCCCCTCTTGCGCCCTTTCCAGACGACGTAGTACTTCCCTTTTGACACCACACCACCGCCGGCCCGTGCTCAAGAAATTCCCAACACCCGCGCTAGGGATGGCTGCTCAGCAGCACCCAGGTCGCGCCCCCATCACTGGTCTTATACAACTTGCGCGTGCCGGTCACGTCATTGGTCAGCACAAAACCGACCGTGGGGCTGACAAAGTCCATGCCCGCAAACTCCTCGCCAAAGGCCACGTCTGGCGAAACGCGCTCCCACGTCTGTGCCCCATCGTGTGTGACGTAAAAATCGGTGCCGTTCCAGACGAACCCATCGGTGGGTGAGACGAAGTCCAACGAGCCACCCTGTGGAATGATCTGCGGCGCAAGCGACCACGTCTCCCCCCGGTCGTGAGAGACATAGATAATCAGTTGAACACCGTTTTGAGAGGCCATCTGAACCGGCAGGTAGGCGTCGCTGGGCGAGACGAAGATCGGGCCGCGCGTCTCGAACTCGGCCTCGGCACTTCCGGGCGGGGTCTGGAGCACGCCCGGCATCCAGGAGCGTCCTCCGTCGTTGCTCCGATAAAGATAAATCCTCCCAGGGGCATAGGTGATTCCGCCGATCCAGGCTGTCTGGGTATCCAGCGCGGTCAGTCCATCCTTGAGGCCGCCCAGAGGCAGACTATCGCCGGCAGCCGGCTGGTTGGGATCGTTGGTATAAGTCTGGGTCCAGTGCTGACCGCCATCGCTCGTCTGAAAGATGGAGACTCCCATCGAGCCGGCTGCCACTCCCAGGCTGGCCATCATCCATCCGTTTGCTGCATCCAGGAACTGTAAAACGCCAATGCCAAATGGGACAGAGATCGAGGTCCACGAGAGACCGCCATCCTCGGTGCGATACAGCGTGCCGGCGAAGGGGTCGCTCGCGTGCGGGATGAGCATCCAGCCATGAGCCGCATCCACAAAAGTCAGCGTGGCAGAGTAACCCAAGGAGGATACATTGGGCGGCGTGAAGTCATACCAGGTCTCTCCGCCATCATCGGTGCGGATGAGGTTGTTCTCTGTGATGCCCCAGCCCTGCCTCTCATTGAGCATGTGGATGAAGACGGGCACCGGCGAGGCGACGGTCTGCGGCGTGACGGGCACAGCGGGCGCGGGCGTTTCGGGTTCGGGCGCCGGACTCTGTGTGATCGGCGCGGGCACGACCTCGGGCGTTCCACAGGCCGAGAGGGCGAAGCACAGCAGACCGAGCAGGGCCGCAACATTCTTGCGCATTCTCTCTCCTCAAGACAGCCACTCGACGATCGTGGCCTCGCCCTGTCCCACGCCCACACAGAGGGTCGCCAGGCCGTAGCGCACACGCTGCCCGTCGCGGGCGCGTCGTTTCATTTCGTGAAGCAGGGTGGTCAGGATGCGCGCCCCCGAACAGCCCAGTGGATGGCCCAGGGCGATGGCTCCGCCGTTGACGTTGACAATTTCGGGATCGAGGTGGAGGTCTTCGATCACGGCCAGGGTCTGGACAGCAAAGGCCTCGTTGATTTCCACCAGACCGATGTCCTGCAAACGCAGGCCGGCGCGCTGCAGGGCCTTGTTCGTGGCGGGGACAGGGCCGATGCCCATCGTGCGCGGCGGCACGCCGGCCGCGGCGGAGGCCACGAGGCGCGCCATGGGCTTCAGGCCGAGTTCCCTGGCCCTCGTCTCGCTCATGAGGAGCAGGGCGGCTGCGCCGTCGTTGAGGCCCGACGAATTGCCGGCGGTCACGGTGCCGTCGGGGCGAAAGGCCGGCTTGAGCCGGGCCAGCGATTCCATGCTTGTATCGCGGCGCGGGCGCTCGTCGGTGGTGGCCAGCACGGGCCCGCCCTTTTTCTGCTGTGGCAACGGGACGGGAACGATTTCCTCGGCGAACTTGCCCGAGTCGATCGCGGCCACCGCGCGTTGATGACTGCGCAGGGCAAAGGCATCTTGCTGCGCGCGCGTGAGGTGTGGGCGCTCGGCCGCGAGGTTCTCGGCCGTCTCGCCCATCGATTCGGTGCCGTACATCTCTTTCATCTTCGGATTGGGATAGCGCCATCCGAGGGCAGTATCCCAGGCGGTCAGGTTGCCGAATGCGTAGCCGGCCTCTGCCTTGGGAAGGGAGTAGGGGGCGCGGGACATGGACTCCACGCCGCCGGCGATGAACACCTCTCCCTCGCCAACTTTGATGGCGCGCGCCGCCATGTTGACCGCGGCCAGACCCGAGGCACACAGGCGGTTGAAGGTGACCGCGGCCACCTCGACCGGCAGTCCGGCCAGCAGGGCGGCCATGCGTGCCACATTGCGGTTGTCCTCGCCGGCCTGGTTGGCACACCCCAGGTAGACCTCTTCAACCAGCGCGGCGTCAAGGCGATTCCGTTCGATGATGGTCTTGATCACGTGCGCGGCCATGTCGTCCGGTCGCACGGGAGCCAGGATGCCGCCCAGGGCTCCGATGGGCGTGCGGATGGCGTCTATGATCCAGGCTTCAGGCATGCGGCCTCCAATTTTGTTCCGCGGATTTCAAGCAACTTGTGGAAGCGAATGTGCACAGAGCGATTCTACCACGCGGCGGGTGAGTCATCGCCGGGGCAGGGTTGTGAATCTGGTATAATACAAACGATGTCAGACACCTTCTTCTACCCCGCTTACTCTTATCCTGACTTGTGAAATCGAGCGAGGGAAGTTGGGCGCGCCCTCGCGGGCGCGTTTTTGTTTGACAGGGAGGCTCCCGTGAACATTGAAGAACAGGTCGAACTCCTGATGCAGGGCACGGAGTACGGCGACGAGGAACTGAAGAGGGCCATGGCGGCCGAACTACAGGCGCGCCTGGTCGAATCGCAACAGGAAGGGCGGCCGCTGCGCGTCTACTGCGGCTACGATCCGACCTCGACCGACCTGCACCTTGGCCACACAATCACCATGCGCAAACTGCGCCAGTTCCAGGACCTGGGCCATGAGGTCACCTTTCTGATCGGAAATTACACGGCTCTGGTGGGCGACCCATCGGATAAGAACAAGGCCCGCCCGATCCTGACGGAAGCGCAGGTGGCCGAGAACGCTAGAACCTACGCGGAGCAAGCCTTTCGCGTGCTCGACCGCCACAAGACACGCATTCGTTACAACAGCGAATGGCTCAGCCAGCTGACCTTGCTGGATTTGATTCGCCTGGGCCAGAACTTCACGGTTCAGCAGTTCCTGGCGCGCGAGAACTTCGCCCGGCGTCTGGAGCGCGATGAGCCCATCTTCCTGCACGAGACGTTCTATGCCCTGATGCAGGGTTACGATGCGGTCGCCCAACAAACGGATGTGCAGGTGGGCGGCCGTGATCAGTTGTTCAACATCATCGTCGCCGGGCGCAAATTGCAGGAAGCCTTGGGACAGAAGCCGCTCGTCGGCATCATCCTCGGCATTCTGCCCGGCACCGACGGCGTGCAGCGCATGTCGAAATCCACCGGCAACGTGATCCCCATCAATTCGGGCGCAGAGGACATGTACGGGAAGTTGATGTCCATCCCCGATTTTGCAATGGAGAAATACATGCGCCTGGTGACGCGCTGGATGCCGCGTGAGATCGACTCCCTGCTGGAGGCCGTGCAATCAGGGAAAGTACACCCGCGCGATGCGAAGATGAAGATGGCGCGCGAGATCGTCACCATCTTCTATGGCGATGAGGAGGCCAGACGGGCGGAGGAGGCCTTTGTGCGCCTCTTCCGCCAGAAGGAACTCCCTCGAGAGCTGGAAGAGTTCGTGCTGCGCCCGGGCATGAGCGTGCTGGATGTTCTAACGGAATCCGGCCTGGCTGCCAGCAAGAGCGCGGCGCGGCGGCTGATCGAGCAAAAAGGTGTGCGCCTGGATGGAGAAGTATTGGAGCGGGGCGAGCTGCCCTTCCCGCATGCGGGCATCCTGCAGGCGGGGAAGCGCCGCTTTGTGCGCGTCGTCATGCAGTGAGCGGCGCCTGTCCGGCTTCTTTGTTTGCGCCTTGCCCCTTTCCCTCCTCGATCATCTTCAGGAAGGCCTCGGCGACGCGGGGATCGAACTGACGGCCGGCCATCTCCCGTATGTACTGCATGGCCTGCTTCCTGGACCAGGCCTTGCGGTAGACGCGATCGAAGAGCAGCGCATCCCACACGTCCACCACGGCGAACAAGCGCGCGCTGAATGGAATCTCCTCGCCCTTGAGCCCCAGAGGGTAACCGGAGCCGTCCCACCACTCATGATGGGAGTAGGGAATATCCAGGGCCGGGCGCAGATAGGCAATGGGATAGAGCAATTCATGGGCGAATTGGGGGTGGCGGCGCATTTCGGCCAATTCTTTTGGAGTCAGCCGCCCGCGTTTGTGCAGGATGCGATCCGGCACGCCCATCTTTCCGATGTCATGCACCAGCACACCGCGCCGGATGTGAACGAGCTGTTCCTCGCTGCAGCCCATGCGGCGAGCAAGTTCCAGGGTGAGTTCGAGCACGCGGCGGGTGTGTCCCTGTGTTTCCCGATCTCGTAACTCGAGGGCCTTGCCCCAACCCTCCAGAGTGATATCGTAGGCCTGCGAGAGTTCTATGTTGGACCTCTGCAGACTTTCGTAGAGTTGGGCGTTTTCGAGAGCGATGGCGGCCTGGTGGGCAAAGGACTGTGCCAGTGCGGCGGTGTTGGCGTTGTAGGCACCAGCCGCAAAACTGTCCAGGGTGATGAAGCCGATGATCTTCCCTCGCGCAATCATGGGAACGCCCATCCAGCCGCGGATGCCGGGGGCGGCTACCCATTGTTCGAAACGGGTGTCGTTTTGAACATCCTCGATGATCAGCGGCCGGCCGGTTTGCAGGATCTGCTGTAACAGTTTGTTGCCGGCAGGGAAGGTGCGGTTGAGGGCTCGTTCCCGGTTCGGCAGCCCCAGGGCAGCCACAATGCGCACCTGCTCTCCTTCTGGAAGGAAGATGCTGGCGCTGTCGTAGGGCACGACCTCTTTCAATTCTTCCAGCAGGAGGTTCAACACCTCCTGCAACTTCAAGGAGGAGGCCGCCACCATGGCGGCGCGGCGCAGCTTCTCGGCTTCCTGGTATCGCTGCTGCGCCGATTTGAAGAGCATGGCATTTTGAATGGCAATGGCAGCCTGATTGGCAAATGTTTGAGCCAGGCTGGCGTGGCTTTCGTTGTAATAACCGACGGTTCGACTGTCGAGATTCAGGAACCCAATCAGGGTATCCTGTACGTGGAGGGGCACCCTCATCCAGCCATGAATATGCTCAGTGCCCTTCACCGGTTCGAAGCGTTCGTCTTGCTGAGCATCTGCAATGATGATGGGCTTGCCCTGTTGGATCGTCTTGCCCCATTTTTCGGGCAAACCGTAAAAGGTGGTGCCGATGAGGTGCCCCTCCTCAGGCAGGCCTCGTCCGGCCACGATCTCAAACGCCCCGGCCTGGCGCGCGAGTTGGATCGAGGCGCTGTCGTATGGAACCAGCATGTGCAGCGCATCGAGGATGTTCTGGTACAGCTTCTCCGGCTCAAGGGAAGAGGTGAGCCTCAGAGTGGCCTCGCGCAGGTGCTCGGCCTCCTGCCGTTGTTTTGTCTCGATCTGTAAGAGACGAATGCGTTCGATCGCCGTGCCGAGGGTGCCGGCGATGGTATTCAACAGGCGCTCATCGTCCTCGTCGAATGCGTCCCGCGCGACGCTCTCGATGTTGAACACGCCGATCACTTTCTGGTTGACGCGGATCGGCACACACAGTTCGGAGCGCACCTCGGGCGCGATCTCTATATAGTGCTCCGCCTTCGAGGCGTCCCCGATGCGGGCCGGCTGGCCACTGCGCGCCACTTCTCCGCTGATTCCCTGGGAGAGAGGCCGTTCTTCGCCGGCCTTCCCGTTTTTGAGACCCAGATAGGCAGGATGGGTCTTCAGGGCGTCGCCGGCATCGTTGAGCAAGAGCACGCCGCAATTGGCCGGAGAGAACATGCGATGGACAAGGCGGGTGGCCCGCTCGATGACTTCGTCCTCGGTGTAACTCTGGGAGGCTGCCAGGGCAATGTTGTGCAAGAGGGTCAGATGCGCCAACTGGCGCTCGAGCCGTTGGGTGGCCTGTTTGTGCTCGGTAATATCGTAAAACATGGAAAGGATACAGGCCTTGCCATCCAGTTCGATTTCCTCGTAGAACGCAAGCACATCTCGCACCTCCCCTTTCAGGGTGACGAATTTCTCCTCCACGCCCTGGAGCGGTCGTTGCTTCCTGAGCTGGCGCAGGAACTCCTCTCGCTCTTCGACGGAACTGTAGAAGTTCAACTCCAGGGCAGTGTGACCGATCAGCTCATCGCGCTGCCCTTGGATCATTCTCAGATAGGCCTGATTGGCATCCACAAACTGTCCCTCTGTAAAGGTCGTGATGCAAATAGGAAGCGGACTGGCATGGAAGGCTCTGCGGAAGCGCTCCTCGCTGGCGCGCAGGGCCTCCTGCGCTTCTTTCTGGGGGGTCAGATCGCGCATCACCACCTGCACGGCTGGCTCGCCCTGGAAGAAGAACGGATAGGCCCTGACCTCCACCTGGACAAGGCTGCCATCCCTGCGGATGAATGTCTCCTCCAGGGGCGGAACGGCTTTTCCTTGCGAAAGCTCCTTGAAGCGTTGGAGCACGAGCGGGCGCGAAGCGGGATGGACGAAATCGATGACCGGCAGACCGATCAGCTCCTGGGCGTCTTGCGCCCCGATCAGTCTCACCCCGGCTTCATTGACATAGACCAGGACACCCCTGCGATGAACGGCCACGGCGTAGGGCGAGTGCTCGACCAGGCGCCGGTATTGCTCCTCGCTTTCCTTCAAAGTGGACTCGGCCAGTTTGCGCGCCGTGATGTCGGTGACAAAGCCCTCGAGGCAGAGCGGGGTGCCATCTCGTTCGCGCACCAGACGGGCGCGGATGGAGATCCAAATCAGGCTGCCGTCCTTGCGATACGCGCGCGCCTCGAACCCCTCGAGGTCCTCGCCTCGCAAGAGCGCCTCTGCAAGCTGCGTGCGTGCTTCGGGGTGCAGCAAATGATCTATGGAGATCGCGCTGGAGAGCAGCGCCTCCGGCGAGTCATATCCGTACAGACGCGCCAGGGCCGGATTCACTTTCAAATAGCGGCCCTGCGGGGTGGCCTGAAAGATTCCCTCCACCGCGTGCTCGAAGAGGTTGCCGAGATCGTGCTCCAGCCTTTTGCGATTTTGTGCTTCTCGGGCGATATAAAGATACAACAGCAGGGCGGTCGTCAGAACGAAAAGCCAGCCTTTGTACGTCTGGACCAGGGAGAGTTGGGCGGCATCCTTGAACAGACTTCCCACGGCGCGATCGGAAAGGAGAATCCACAACGCGCCCGCCAGGGCGTAAATGAGAGTAAGCCGTACGGCCAATGGCCACCTGCAATACCTGCTCATATAGATACCTGCTTTGTGATTATAAACGCCATGGGGGCGGCCAACATAACAAAATCGTGTTTGTTCCTCTCCCGGCAGTGAAGCTACAGTCGTCCCTGCTTCGCGTTCGTCCGCCCGGCTGGTGGCAGGAGCTCAAGGCCAACCCCCGCAAGGCCGATGTGCTAACAAAAAAGCGCCGCGCGGCGCTCTTCTTCCTGACTTCATGCTGAGGAGAGGCGTCGACGGGATTTGAACCCGTGATCAGGGTTTTGCAGACCCTTGCCTTACCACTTGGCCACGACGCCAGCGCTGGCCATTATAAACTGAGGATTGCCGTTTGACAACCGCAATCCTCAGTAGAGCGGGCGATGGGATTCGAACCCACGACCTTCTCCTTGGCAAGGAGACGTTCTACCACTGAACCACGCCCGCATCTCCAGCCGGTCTCTGACCGAGAGTGCCGAGAGTCAGAATCGAACTGACGACACCGCGATTTTCAGTCGCGTGCTCTACCAACTGAGCTATCTCGGCCAGTAAGCGGAAGAGATTTTACTTGACGAATATCAGATTGTCAAGCAAGCGCGTTTGGTAACATTTTCATCTGGCTTGACACGGCAAGCGCGCTGGTCAACCCGGCGGGTCGAGTCGCCGGGGCAAGTTTACCGAGACCTGTAGTGCAGCGGCCTGTCAACTGCGCCGACTCGGGCAACCAGCGCCTGAGGTACTGTAGCACAGGTATAATCATGACCATGCGCCGTCTCTCTGCCTGGCTGATCCTCCTCTCGATCTTCCTCGGTCTGCTCACCTCCAGCGCTCCACGCCCAGGCGATCTTGCAGAGCGCGTCCGCTGGCACACACGCCCGTTCGAGTTCGACTACGCCTCCTGGATGTTGGCTGCCTTTGCCATCAAGGTTCAGCAGGGCGCAGTCGGCCTCCCGGCTTATGTGAACCGCGAGAATGGGAAAATAGCCGTTACGGATTACGTGTGGATCACCGCCCAGATCAACCAGGCCGAGGAGGCACTCAACCGCCTGTACGCCGACCCCCACATCCCGGATAAGGAGAGCGCTTCCGAGCACCTGCGCACCCAACTGCGCGATCTCTACGCGCGCCAGACGGCGCTGGCTCCCATCGTGGAGGCAATCTTGCAGGAACAGATCAGTCAGGTCGTGGCCGACTTTGGCCTGGCCTTCCTCGGACAGCCCATTCCGGCCGTGTTGTACCATTCCACCTCCGTGCCGGATGGACTGATCATCTCCCCGCGTGAGCGCATCGAGCAGATAGCCAACATCTCCCTGCTGCCCGATCTCCCCCTTGAGCGGCAGATCGCGCTGGAGGAACAGGTCAGCCGCGAGATGAACGTCTCGGCGCTGGTGGTGCCCATCGGCGGGGTGGGTGTCTACCCGACCATGGTCACGCGCACGGCGGATCTATCCTGGCTGGTGAGCACTGTTGCCCATGAGTGGATTCACAATTATCTGCAACTGCGTCCATTGGGAATGCTGTATGAGCAGAGTCCGCAACTGCGCACAATGAACGAGACGGCCGCCTCCATTGCCGGAAATGAGATCGGGGACGAGGTCATGAGGCGTTACTACCCCAGGCCCGCTGCCGGCTCTCTTTCGACCGTGGAGTGGGGCGGGCCCCATCCGGCCTGGCCGGGCGCCGTTCAAGATGGTGCATCCCCCTTCGACTTTCGGGCCGAGATGCACCGCACGCGCCTCACCGTAGATGCATTGTTGGCCCAGGGAAAAGTGACGGAGGCCGAAGCCTACATGGAACAACGCCGCCAGCTGTTTGTGCAGAACGGTTATTATATTCGCAAACTCAACCAGGCTTACTTCGCCTTCTATGGGGCCTATGCCGATGTGCCCGGCGGCGCGGCCGGCGAAGACCCGGTCGGCCCGGCGGTACGCGCCCTCCGTGCCCAGAGTCGCTCCCTGGCTGAGTTCTTGAATCGCATCGCCTGGATGACCTCGTTCGAGGACCTCCGGCGAGCCATCGGACAATAGAGAGCCCCATGCACCCGAAACTGTTTCTTCCCTCGCTGCTTCTGCTCGGCTTCACTGCCTGCGCCCCGCGCGCCGGCGCGGCCACGCCCCAAGCCACGGCCTCCACAACATTGCCCCCGAGCGAGGCTTTTGCCACCCCCGCCGGCGGCTGCTCCGTCATTCGGGCCATCCCAACGCCCAACCTCTTGACGGCGCTGCCGGCTATCGAGGCCTCCGACTACATCCGCGGCCGCGAAAACGCCCCGGTCACCATGCTGGCGTACTGCGACTTTCAATCCGCCCAGTGTCAGACCTTTGCCAGCGTGATGGACGAACTTCTCAAGAATCATCCCGCCGATTTACAGGTGGTCTTTCGGCCGCTGCCGGCTCTGGGCATATTGGATAAATCCCTGCTGGCCGTTGAGGCGGCGCTGGCTGCCGGTGAGCAGGGCAAATTCTGGGAGCTGCGCGACTTGCTGCACTCCAGGTACAGCGAGTGGGTCAATCTCTCGCCGCCGCAATTCGAGGCCTGGATTCAAGCCCAGGCCTCCAGCCTGGGCCTGGAGCCGGAGAAGTTTCGCGCCGGGTTGAAGAGCCCGGAAACCGAAGCCCGTGCCAGGTCCAGGTACGATGCCGCGCGGCAGATCGGAGTCAACGCCATTCCCCTGGTCTTCATCAATGGAAACTTACAACAGGCCTATGTGCTGGATTATGCCAGTCTGGAGGCCACGATCGCGCTGGTTGCGTTGGGTGCACGGCAGTTCAAATCGTGCCCGCCCTTTGAGATTGACCCCTCCAGGCAGTACATTGCCCGCCTGCGCACCGAGACAGGCGAGATCGTGATTCAGCTCTTTGCCGATAGGGCCCCGCTGGCCGTCAACTCGTTTGTGTTCCTGGCGAGGCAGGGCTGGTTCAATGGCGTGACCTTTCACCGCGTCATCCCCGGCTTCGTCGCCCAGGCCGGCGATCCAAGCGGCACGGGGCGCGGCGGGCCGGGTTATTTCTTCAAGAATGAAATCAGCGACTTGAAGTTCGATCAGCCCGGCCGCGTGGGAATGGCAAACGCCGGGCCGGATACCAACGGCAGTCAGTTCTTCATCACCTATGCCCCTCAGCCCCATCTGGATGGCATGTTCACGATCTTCGGCCAGGTGCTGCGGGGGATGGACGTGCTCGAGAGTCTGACGCAGCGCGATCCTTCCCAGCCCGGATTTCTGCCGCCCGGCGACCGCATCCTCGAGGTGAACATTGAGGAGCGATAGCAGGCAGGGTAAAATAACCACATGGTGATCCATTCCTATTCCGCTCTTGCGCGCGAGGGGGATCTGATTCAGTTGGTGGGGCTGCGTCATAAGCATTTCATCCTGACCCTGAAAGCCGGCGCGAAGCTGGAGACGCATCGCGGCGTGATCTCGCATGATGATGTGATCGGCAAGGCCTGGGGCACGCGGGTCTTCAGCCATCTCGGCGCACCGTTCTTCCTGCTGCAGCCATCGCTGGCCGATATTCTGCTCGACCTGCCGCGCGCCACGCAAATCCTGTACCCGAAGGACATCGGTTTTATCCTGGTGAACATGGGCATTGGCCCGGGGCAGAAAGTGCTCGAGGCCGGCACCGGCTCCGGCGGGATGACAATTGCCCTGGCCTGCGCCGTCGGCGCGCAGGGGCGCGTCGTCTCCTATGAAATCCGCCCCGACCTGCAGAATCTGGCGCGCAAGAATCTGGAACGTCTCGATCTCGTCGCGCGCGTCGACCTGAAATTGCGCGATCTCGCTGAGGGCTGCGACGAAAACAATGCCGATGCCTTCTTCCTCGACGTGCCCAACCCCTACGACTACATTCCACAGGTGCGCGCCGCTCTCAAGGCGGGAGGCTTCTTCGGCAGTTTGGTGCCCACCTTCAATCAGGTGGAAGACCTGTTGAATGCCTTGCGGCAGAACCACTTTGCGTTCATCGAAGTATGCGAGATCCTGCTGCGTTACTACAAGGCCGAGCCCAGCCGTCTGCGCCCTACCGATCGCATGGTGGCGCATACGGGATTCTTGATCTTTGCCAGGAAGATCGAAGCCGCGGAAGGTGACCCGCAGGAAGAACGCGCCGCATGGGATGTCGTGCAGGAAGAGTCCCATGCCCGATGACGAGTCTCCGGAAAGGAGTTGAACATGCCTCGTCCCTTTCGTCCTCTTCGTGCCTTGCGCCGGGCTTTGGTTCCGGATATTCCCCCTCTGCTCGAGCGTGCCAACGAATTGATGGCCATCGGCGATTTCGCTGGCGCGGCCAGGGCCTTTGAACAACTGGCGCGCGCCGCGGAGGGTCGCGGTGGGCCGCGCGCGCCCTTCCTCTACCTGCAATCTGGGCGCGCCTGCATTCTGGCTGGCCAGGTCTCCCTGGGCATGGAGCACCTCGAACGCGGGCTGGGACTGTTCGCCGCGCGCGGTCAGGCCGGAAGGGTGTTTACGCTGAGCCGGCACATCGTCAATGAGTTGAATCAGCGTGGGCTGAGGAAGGAGGCGCAGCAGATTGCGGAATATGCCGGGGGTCTGCTGCCGGATCTCGCGGCCTCCCCGAGCGAGGCCCCTGCTGGAAGGCCGCCTCTTCCCACCCATTGTCCGGCCTGCGGCGCGCCGCTCCACTCCGACGAGGTCGAATGGACCGACGCCGTCACGGCCGAGTGCGCCTTTTGCGGCAGCCCCGTGCGGGTAGAAAGATGAACTCCCTGACCGAAGAGGACATACGACGCGCTCTGCAAATCACGCCTGCCTCCTCTCCGGGTCACAGGGAGATCGCCCCAGGAGATGAATCCCCCCTGACCTGCGCGGCGGTCCTGGTGCCGCTCCTCTGGCGCGACGGGGGATGGCATCTTTTGTTTACCCGCCGCACCGAACAGGTCGAGAGCCACAAAGGGCAGGTTTCTTTCCCCGGCGGGGCGTGTGATGAAGGCGAAGCTCGGCCCGAAGAAACCGCCCTGCGGGAGGCGGAAGAGGAATTGGGCATCCTTCCAACCGATGTGCGCCTGTTGGGGCGATTGGGAGAGTTGATCACCATCACGCACTTTCGCGTTACGCCGGTGGTGGGCATCCTCCAATGGCCGATGGTATTTCATGTGAACAGAAACGAAGTCGAGCGAGTGTTCACTATCCCGCTCGACTGGCTGGCGAATCGGCGCCACCGCTGGGAGTTCTTCGATGCGGAGCGTCAACGCTCTCTGATCGTCTTTCAGCCCTATGATGGCGAGCTGCTGTGGGGGGCCACCGCCCGCATCACCGTAGACCTCCTGAATGTCCTGGGGCTTTAGCCTTTCCAGAAGTCAGACAAGCTTACTTCTTCTTTTCTGCCTTTTCGCCCTTCTCGCTCTTCTCTGCTTTTTCACCCTCCTCCTCAGGCACCTCTTCTTCCTTCTTGCCACGTTCCACGGCCAGTTCTGGCTCCGTCGTCTCGATCACGGCCGCGCCCTCGGCGGCAGCCGGCGCCCCCACGACCTCTTCTTTGGCCAGCGTGGCCACCACGATCATCTCCTGAGGGTCGTCCAGCAGGCGCACCTTTTCTGAGACGTCCACGTCGCGGACATACACGCCGTCGCCAATTTGCTTGAGGTTGGAAACATCCACGACGATGCGGTCGGGGAGATCGGTCGGCAGGCACTCGACGGTGAGCGTGTTCAGGCCGCTCACCAGGACGGCGTTGAAGTCCTTGGCCGCCGGCGAGACGCCGCGCAATTCGATGCGCACCTCGGCGCGTATCTTCTCGGTCAGGGAGACGGCCAGGAAATCCACGTGCAACAGGCTCCCCTTGATGAAGTCGCGCTGCTTTTCGCGCACCAGGGCCGGGTATTCCTGCCCCTCCAGATCGATCGTCACCAGGCTGGACGAGGTGACCTTGCTCAAGGCCAGCGCGGCATCGTGTGCATCCAGGGAGATCTGGATGGGCTGGGTGTGCCGGCCGTAGATCACGGCTGGCAAGATGCCGGCACGTCGCAGGGCTTTGACCTGCTTGCCACGCACGTCCCGTCTGGATGCTTTGAGTAAGACTTTCTCCATAGATTGTTTCTCCTTGAGCGCCTCTCACTCCTCTGCACTTTGTTGCGGGTGGAGTTACCTTCGCTCTTCAGGGTAGTTGGCAGGAAAGCGATCGTCCTGCCTCTTCATGCCTCATTCACGGTGGAACAGCATGCGGCCCAGCAAAAGCATCAGGCCGGCGAACAAGCCACCTACCAGGCCGGCCAGCAGGGCGGCGCGCGTGTCCACCACGCTGTGCACCTCGCCCTCGATGTGCCCCCCCAGCAGGACGAGGGCCTCGATGCGCTCTCCCTGGACCCGGCGGCCGGCCACCACGCCGGCGTAAGCGTTGTTCACGCTGACGGTCTCGGCGGCCACGACGCCAAGAACGCCCTTCGCCTCCAGCGTGCCGGCGCGCACTACCGCCGCGCCGCTGTTGTTCAGGGTCGCTTCTGTAGCCTGCACGACGCCCACCGCCGACTCGAAGGATGAAAGCCTGTCCGTCCTGGTAGCCCACGCCGCGCTTTGATGCAGTTCGACCTCCTCGGCCTCCACCTGCCGCGCGCGGCTCTGGTGCATACGCACGAGTTCGGCGCGAATAGCGTCCGCGCGCGCCTGTGTCAGATTGATCACCTGCGGCGCATCGTTCGAATCGGTCATGGAGGGCATATCAGGCATGAGAGTCCAGAAGGATGCGACTTGCACGAAATGCGCCTCCCTGCGTAGGAGGCGCAAGAGGCACAAAGTACATTTTAGCCGCGCCCTGGACTTTCGTCAAGTTTTCTCCTCCCTCACTTTATAGGGGAATCCGTATGTGGCCATTCTTTCCAGGAAGGGCTCGGGCGGAAAGGCTTCCGGGCCGAGCACTCCCGCGCCGCGCCACAGGCCATGTTCCAGCAAGTCCATGGCGATGAGCGGGCCGAAGGCGGTTTGGGCGACGACGGCCTGGCAGCCCCACCTTCGCATGCATTCCTGGTTGTCGGCAAGTTGATAGATATAAACCTGGCGTGGTCGGCCATCCTTTTTCCCTTTCACCCAGGTGCCGGCGCACGTCTTGCCGTGCATGCGGTGGCCGAGGTGGGCCGGGTCGGGCAGGCAGGCCGCCACCACGTCGCGCGGCGCAACCATCACCCCCTTGACGTTGATCTTCTCCTTCCGGTCCAGGCCGAGCCTGTGTAGGGTTTGGAGGACCTGGATGAAGCGATCGTCCAGGCCGTACTTGAAGGTGACGCGCCCGGCCTTGAGCCAGCGCGGCACGAGCACCACCTCCTCGTGTTCGACGTGGACGACCTTCTGTGGGCCGATCTCCGGAAAATCGAACATCTCCGGCTCTGAGAAGGGCTCCGTCGTGTACCAGCCCTTATCAGCCTCCCAGATGATGGGCGGATTGAGGCACTCCTCGATCGTGGTCCAGATGGAGAAGCCGGGCGCGAACTCGTACCCCTCGACGCGCAGATCAGAGCCATCGCGTATGCCGATCTCTTCGATCTCGTCGAAGAGGTGGTCCTGGGCATAGCGTGCAAAAACGTCGGCCACGCCCGGCTCCACTCCCATGCCGACGAGCGCCAGCAGGCCTTTTCGCTCCCAGGCCTCGGCTCTGGCAAACTGGTAATCTCCCAGTTTGACGCCCGTCTTCCTATAAGGTTCGCTGGGGTGGGGCTGAGAAAGCGTCATGGCCATATCCATGTAGGTAACGCCGACGTTGTAGGCAGCACCAAAAACCTGCGGGTTGAAAAGCGGATCGAGCGCATTCATGATCAGGTGGACGCGGTATTTCCGGGCCAGATGCTCGATCATTCCCTGATCGTTCGCGTCCACGAACTCCACCGGGAAGCGCGCCGTCTCTTTCAATTTAGCCTGGACCTCCCGGGCGCGCTCCAGGTTGTAATCGGCCAGCACCATTTGTTCCATCCACGCCTGTGGCCTGGCCAGGGAGGCGATGGCTTCACCCACCCCTCCCACACCCATTAACAGAACTCTCATACACTCCTTTCGGTTGGCTCTGCCCGCCGCTCGGCTATGGGGGGCAGACTAGTTTGATGAGGCCGCGCCCATCCCCCGCGGGCGGGGCATGGGCTTCTCAGGCCGTCACTGCGCCTGAATGGAGCCGTCCGTCGGATCAGAAATAAACCTCCTTGATGATCTTCAGATGCATGAAGGTTTCCGCTTCACGAACGCCCTCCACGCGGTACAACTTTTCGGTGATGAACTTCAACAGGTCCTCGTGATCTCGGCAGAAGACTTCGGCCATCAGGTCATAGCGTCCGCTGGTCACGACAAGGTAGACGACCTCCTTGAGCTTGGCAATGCGGCCGGCCACCTCGAGCATCCGATCGCCATCGGTGCGGATGCCGATCAGGGCCATGGTCTTCAGCCCGCGCTGAATGGGGTTGGTGATCGCCACGACCTTCAGCACCCCCATCCTGACCAGGCGGTTGTAACGCTGGCGGATCATGCCCGGCGAAACCTTGAGCCGCGCGGCAAGCTGGGCAAAGGCGGCGCGCCCATCCTGGCGCAGGGAATCCACGATGAATTGATCAATTTCATCAAGATGATGGGCGTTTTCTGCGCTGATTTTGCTTTTCATGGGCCTATTTTACTACTTTTTTGTTATTTAATCAACCAGTTTGTGCTCGTTTTGCAGCGCGGGCGCGAAGACCTCCGCCAGATGCCTTCCCGTCGCCCCGCTTCTTCCCGCTCGTCGCTGCGCGCCGCTCTTCTTGTCACGCATGGGAGGAGGTTATAATCAACGAATATGACGCAGCCTCTGGAAGGGCGAATCGGCGAAGCGTTGCGGGCGCGTCGCCTCACACTGGCGGTGGCCGAATCCTGCACCGGCGGCCTGCTTGCCAGTCGTATCACCGATGTGCCCGGCGCATCCGATTACTTCCTGGGCGGCTTCGTGGCCTATGCTTACGAGGCCAAGGTGACCTCCCTCGATGTTTCCTGGGACACCCTGCGCGCGCACGGTGCAGTCAGCCGCGAGGCCGTCTTGGAGATGGCGCGCGGTGCACGCCGGATTCTGGGAGCCGACCTGGCCATCTCCGTCAGTGGAATCGCCGGCCCGTCCGGCGGGCTGCCGCATAAACCGGTCGGCACAACCTGGATCGGCCTCGCGACGGCGGAGGGAGAGTGGGCACGCCTGTATCGCTTTCAGGGCGACCGCTGGCAGAAC
This sequence comes from Chloroflexota bacterium, assembly GCA_037445475.1. Taxonomy (GTDB): domain Bacteria; phylum Chloroflexota; class Anaerolineae; order Anaerolineales; family Villigracilaceae; genus Fen-1038. The sequence goes on along the minus strand of JBBIKK010000035.1, from coordinate 11,487 downwards.
AAGGCCGCCGCCGCCGAGGCCGCCTTGGAAATGTTGCTGGATTACCTCAACGGCTCGCGCGATCTGGAGAACGTGCAACCACAGACATGAACGCAGTCGTGCTCATTTGCGCGGAGGCTGAATGGCGGGCTGTCAGGGATCTCTTCCCCAACAGCCTTTGTGAGCACTCCCCCTTCGGCGAATACACCCCGGCCAGGGTCGAGGCGCGGGAGGTGGTGCTCTTTCACAGCGGGTGGGGGAAGATCGCCGCAGCGGCCGCCACGCAATACATTGCGGATCAATTCCACCCCGACCTGCTGATCAACCTGGGCACATGTGGTGGCGTTCGAGGGCGAATCGAGCCGGGCACCGTGATCCTGGTGGAGAAGACGATCGTCTACGACATCGTCGAGCAGATGGGCGATCCTCAGGAAGCCATTGCCTATTACACGACCTCCCTTGATTTGACCTGGCTGCCGCGTCTCCTCCCCATCCCGGTGCTGCGCGGCCTGCTTGTCTCTGGGGATCGCGATCTTTCAACACAAGACTTGCCAATGCTGATTGAAAAATACAACGCTGTCGCCGCCGATTGGGAATCGGGTGCCATCGCCTGGGTGGCGCGGCGGAACGGAATCCGCCTGTTGATGCTGCGCGGCGTCACCGATCTGGTGGACGGCGAGGGCGGAGAAGCCTACGGGGATTACGAGTTGTTTTCCCAACGGACGCGAGAGATCATGCGCCGATTGTTCGCCAGTTTGCCCGCATGGTTGAATCGAATCGAAAAAGTGCAGCGGGGGTATCATGTGTGATTCCGGACACCTCTCGGGAAACAGAAGAGATGTTTGAATTCTCCCTTCTGGCTGTCGCAGGGCGCGCCCGGGCTGGCATCTTCTCCACGCCCCACGGCGATCTGGAAACGCCCGTCTTTGCCCCGGTGGGAACGCAGGCCACCGTCAAGATGCTCACCCCGCGCCAGCTGGAAGAACTCGGCGCTTCGCTTGTACTGGCCAATACCTATCATCTTTACCTGCGACCCGGCGACGAGATCGTCCGCGACCTGGGCGGGCTGCACAACTTCATGCAGTGGCCGCGTCCCCTGCTGACCGATTCCGGCGGCTTTCAGGTTTTCTCCCTGGCTCAGACTCGCAGCGTAGATGAGGACGGCGTGACTTTCAAGAGCCACATCGACGGCACCCGGCACCGACTGACGCCCGAGAAATCCATTGCGATTCAGGAGAACCTCGGCGCCGACATCATCATGGCTCTGGATGAGTGCTCCGACCCAAACGATCGCGCCTATACCCGCACCGCCATGCAACGAACGCACCGCTGGGCTGAACGCTGCCTGCAAGCCAAGACGCGCTCCGATCAGGCGCTGTTCGGCATTGTGCAGGGCGGCATCGTCCCCGAACTGCGTGCGGAATCGGCCCGCTTCATCGCGGCGCTCGATACGCCGGGCATCGCCATCGGGGGTCTGTCCGTAGGCGAGAGCAAGGACGAAATGCATGCCATGCTCGATCTGACGCTCTCACTCCTGCCGGAAAACAAACCGCGCTACCTCATGGGAGTCGGAACGCCGGAAGACCTGATCGATGGCGTGGCGCGCGGCGTGGATATCTTCGATTGCGTCTTGCCCACCCGGCTGGCGCGGCACCATGCCGCTTTTGCGAGCGAGGGCCGCCTCAACTTGATGAATGCGCGTTTCGCGCGCGATGAACGTCCCATCGATGAGACCTGCGATTGTTATACCTGCCGTACATTCTCTCGCGCCTATCTTCGCCATCTCATTGTGGCCCGGGAACTGCTGGCAGGAACCCTGCTCTCGATTCACAACCTGCGGGCCCTGATTCGCCTCATGCAGCAGATGCGCGCCTGCATCTTGGATGGCTCGTTCGAGACCCATCTGCCTGAATGGTTGAGCCGCTGGTCGTACAATGCCAGGCGCCCCCGGCTCGCCGTTGAATAACGCTCACAACCCGTAGCGCGGGATTTTTCCCGCCGACCCAAACGCGACCTCAACGTCACAGCACAGAATCTTCACGGTTGTGATAGATTCTCAAGAGCAATGCTATAAGGAACACGATGACCCTGTTTACAGCCCTCCTGCTCGGCATTCTTCAGGGGATGACCGAGTTCATCCCCGTCTCTTCTACAGCCCACCTGCTCATCGGACATGCCTTGCTCGGCATCCCGGCCGATGAGAGCACGTTCGCGTTCCTCGTCCTCGTGCAACTGGGGACGCTCGGCTCGCTTCTCGCTTACTTCTGGAAAGACCTACTGGGCCTGGGGCGGGCTTTTTTTGCCCGGCCCTTCTCAACGCCAGAGAACGCCCTGGCCTGGCATATTGCGCTGGCCAGCCTTCCTGCCCTGCTGGCGGGCGTGCTGCTCAAACATTGGGTGGAGGCCCTGTTCCGGGCGCCGCTGGTCGAAGCCGCCGTGCGCCTGTTTGCCGCTGCCGTCCTGATGCTCGCGGCAGAGTGGCTGGGCAAACAGGCACGCCGCCTCGATGCCATGCGCGGCTGGGATGCCCTGGTGATCGGGTTGTTCCAGGTCCTGGCCGTTTTCCCCGGCGCCTCGCGCAGCGGCACGACGATCTCCGCCGGAATGCTGCGCGGCTTCGATCGGCCGTCAGCGGCGCGCTTTGCCTTCCTGATGTCGGTTCCGATCATGCTGGCCGCCGGTGCGTATGAGGCGCTCGACCTGTTGAAGATGTCGAACCTCGCTGTCTTCCTGCCCTTCCTGGTGGTGGGGTTTGTCGTCGCCGCGGTCGTTGGCTGGCTGGCGATCAAATGGCTGCTGGGTTATTTGAACCAACATTCGCTGTATCTCTTCGCCATCTATTGCGCAGCCGTGGGCCTTGTCGCCCTGACGATTCAGGCCATCCTGTGATGTTCATGAAGCGCCTGGTTCTGACTTCTCTACTGGCGCTCCTTGCGGCCTGCTCCCGCGCTACTCCCACGCCCGCGCTGAACAGGGTGCGCCTGTATGCCACACCTTCCACACAGGCCTGGTTGGATGAGGCCTTTGTCTGTGCAGAGCAGGCCGGGGTGGTGATCGAGAGAGTGTCCGACCCTGTTCAGGCCGATGTCATGCTCCGCATCGGAGAGCCACCCGTCCTTGCCTCGCCGGCCTATCGGATCGACACCGAAGAGGTATGGATTGTGGCCGCGCGCCAGAGTGCGCTTCAGAATCTAACCCTGGAGGAGGCGCGCCAGCTCTTTGCCGGGCGCGGCGACCCCTCGATACAGCTATGGGTCTATGCCGCCGCCGAGGATGTGCAGATGGTCTTCGATCAGGTCGTGATGTCCGGCAGAGGCGCGCCTCCCTCGGCCAGGCTGGCCGCCGGCCCACAACACATGCTGGAGGAGATCAGCCGCCAGCCCGAGGCAGTCGGCATTCTGCCGCGCCGCTGGGCCTCCGGCGAGGTGCGCGCCCTCTACGTCATCCCCGCCGTGCCGGTCCTGGCGCTGACCCGTTCCGAGCCGCAGGGCGCGCTGCAAGCACTGCTCTCCTGCCTGCAATCGCGCCGGGCAGTATAATTTGCAAAAAACTGTTCAGGAGAAAGACTATGAGAAAGCCGCTGTGGGTGCCCTCCGAAGAGCGCCAACGACAGGCAAACATCACCCGCTTCATCGAGTACGTCAATCGCACGCACAACCTCCACCTCGAAACATACGCTGACCTGTATCAGTGGTCGGTGGCCGAGCCGGTGGATTTCTGGGCTGTGATGTGGGAATTCGCCGACCTGAAGGCCTCCCGCACGTATGATGTCGTGGTGGACGACCTGAAGCGCTTCCCGGGCGCAAAGTGGTTTCCCGGCGCGCGGCTGAACTTCGCCGAGAACCTCCTGCGCTATCGCGACGACCACCTCGCCCTGATCTTCCGTGGGGAGACGCAGATCTCGAAACGCATGACGTACGCCGAACTGTATGAGGCTGTGGCGCGCCTCGCGGTCTCGTTGCGTGAACTGGGAGTGCAGGCCGGCGACCGCGTCGTGGGTTACATGCCCAATCTGATGGAGACTGCCATTGCCATGCTGGCCGCTACCAGCCTTGGCGCGGTGTGGTCGTCTTGTGCAACGGACATCGGCGCCCCCGCCGCCCTGGAACGGCTCGGACAGGTGCAGCCTAAAGTGATGTTCACCGCCGACGGCTACTACTACAAAGGCAGAGTCTTCGACACACTCTCGAACGCGGCCGAGGTGGCGCGAGGGATTCCCACGTTGCAGAAGGTCATTGTGGTTCCCTACGTGAGCGAGCAGCCCGATCTGTCACAGATCCCGCAGGCCATCCTCTGGAATGATTTTCTGGCCCGAGAAGACAGCCCCAGGCTCTCATTCACCCAACTGCCCTTCGACCATCCTCTTTACATCATGTTCTCCTCCGGGACGACCGGCAAGCCCAAGTGCCTGGTGCAGAGTGCCGGCGGCGTGCTCATCAATCACCTCAAAGAGCTGTTGCTGCACACAGATCTGAAGCGTGACGACAGGATCATGTACATTACCTCTTGCAGCTGGATGATGTGGAACTGGCTGCTGAGCTCGCTGGCTGTGGGCGCTACCGTTGTCCTGTATGACGGCAACCCGAACTACCCGCACCTCGGCGCGATGTGGAAACTCATCGACGAGGAACGGATCACGATTTTCGGCTGCAGCGCCAGTTACCTGCTTTTCCTCAAGAAAGAAGGCTTCTCGCCGCGCGCCCATTTCGACCTCTCCTCGCTGCGCGAAATTTCCCAGACCGGCTCGCCGCTCTCGGTCGAGGGATTTGAATACGTCTACCGCGAGATCAAGCCTGACCTGCACTTCAACTCGATCTCCGGCGGCACGGATATCAACGGCTGTTTTGCCGCCGGCAGCCCGATCCTGCCGGTCTATGCCGGCGAGCTACAAAGCCCGGCCCTGGCCATGAAAGTCAAGGCCTATGACGAGCAGGGCGCTCCTGTCCTGGATCAGCAGGGCGAACTCGTCTGCGAGGCCCCGGCCCCCTCCATGCCGATCTACTTTTGGAACGACACAGACGGCACAAAATACCACAAGGCCTACTTCGACGTTTACCCAAACGTCTGGCGGCATGGCGATTACGTACTGTTCCACAGCGACACGGGCGGCATCACCTTCTATGGTCGCTCGGACGCCGTGCTCAAACCCTCGGGCGTGCGCATTGGCACGGCTGAGATCTACGCCCAACTCGAAAAACTGGAAGAGATCGCCGATAGCCTGGCCGTCGGCCAGAACTGGCAGGGCGATCAGCGCATCGTTCTCTTCGTGAAACTGGCGCTTGGCTTCCACCTGGACGAGGAACTGCGAGAAAAGATCCGCAAGACGCTGCGCGAGAACGCCTCGCCGCGCCACGTCCCGGCCCTGATCCTGGAGGCGCCCGATATTCCCTACACGCTCAACATGAAAAAGGTAGAGAGCGCCGTGACGAACATCCTCAACGGTCGCCCGGTCGCCAACCGCGAGGCGTTGATCAATCCCGGCGCTCTGGACTATTACTATCAGATCGCGCAGCAGTTATCCGACTGACTCTTTGCAGCAGCTTGCAAAAATGCAAACTGTCAGGAAGGGAAGACTCGGCTGAATACAATGGGTGGAAACTCTTATGCGAGGAGATGAACGACATGAAAAGGCTAACTGTTTTGTTTTCCCTCGTCTTGTTGTGCGGGCTCATCCTGATGGCCTGCACGCCAGGCCCCAGGCCCCAACCGCTGCAGCCGGCGGTCACCGAGCCTCCAACCGCCCAACCCAAAGCCACCGCAGTGCCGCCCCAGGCAACGGCCACCTCCGCGCCGCCTCCCACAGCGCCCGCTTCGCCTCAGCAGCCTCAACATGCGAACATCCCCGGCGATCTGCCCTCGGGCAAGAGTGATGTGCACGCAGCCGATCATGTAATCCAGGACATGGCCACCAAACAGCGTGCTTTCGTGGGAGATCGTTTCACGGGCGGGCGCTTCGAACGCCCGATCAATGCCAATACCATGGATGTATACTTCCCCTACCTGGATCTCACAGAGGTCGCCTTTTACACGAGCGATGCAACCTGGGTGTATTCTGTAATCAGCGTGGCCGGGCGGGATGCCAAGGGCACCCTGGCGGGCAAATATGCCCTCGAGTTCGATCTCAATCAGGACGGGAGAGGGGAGTTCTTGATCCTGGTCTCTCAGCCTGCCTCCACAGAGTGGAGCACGCAGGGCGTACAGATCTACCGGGACGCCAATGGCGATCTCGGAGGCGTGCGCCCCGTCCTGGCCGATAGCGCCGGCGCCAGCGGCGATGGCTACGAGACCATCATCTTCGATCAGGGACAGGGGGACGATCCGGATGCGGCCTGGGTGCGGCTCTCGCCGAACGATGCCAACAGCTTTCAAGTAGCCTTCAAGAAATCGCTGTTGGGTGGCGAGAAGACCTACCTGGTGGGAATCTGGGCTGCCTCCGATCTCAACCCGGCGCTCTTCGACCTGAACGACCACTTCACCCATGAGCAGGCCGGCGATGCCCTGGATTCGCTGGCGTTCTACCCCATCAAGGGCCTCTCTCAGCTGGACAATACGTGCCGTGTGGCCATAGGCTTCAATCCCTCCGGCAAGGAGCCGGGCGTCTGTCCCGTTCAATGACGCCTTCGTTGCGCCTGCACATCCACTCGAAGATTGTTCCGCCCCCGCCAGAAGACGGGGGCGGAACGCGTGAGGGACCTTCCCCAGATTGGGGGATGGCGCCCAGGCGCGAAGGATATATAATGAGAGTGCCGATTCGAAAAGTTGCACCAGAAGCAGTTCGTGAGGCCCGGCGGGAAGTCATAGCGAAGTGCCCATAGCGCCGCATCGCACTCTGCCCGTCGAAAGCCCTCCCCGAATCGCGGCCAAAGAGGCTACGTGTTTGATGAAGAAAGGAGAAGCGATGAAACACCTGCTCAGGTTCTTCTCGATCGGGCTTGGGGCGGTGATCTTGCTGGCAGCCTGCGCCCCGAAGGCTGCGCCACCCACGTTTACCCCAATCGTCATTGTGGTCACAGCCACGTCGCAGCCCGCGACCGACACGCCTGCCCCTGCCCCCTCCCCAACGGATACGCCCACGCTCGAGCCCATCGTGCTTGCCGGGCCCGAAATGAAGATCGGCTCCACGTATCTGTACGTGGACGGGGCGTTGCTGGTGGCCGTGCCGGGGGGCGAGTTCATCATGGGACGCGGCGGAGGCACGGATAACCCGGAGCACAAGGTCACGCTGCCGGATTTCTGGATCTATCGCACCGAAGTGACCAACGAACAGTATCGCCGCTGCGTGGCTGCCGGCCAATGCTCCCCGCCCGATCTGCAAGATAACGTCGGCTACGACGCCTACGTGCGGCTGGGCGATTACACGCGGCGCAACGAGCCGGTGAGCGGCGTAACCTGGTCCCAGGCCGACGCCTATTGCAGATATGTGCACGGACGGTTGCCGACCGAGGCCGAATGGGAGAAGACCGCCCGCGGCCCGGATGGAAACATTTACCCGTGGGGCAACAACGCCCCCTCCTGCAACCTGTTGAACTTCAACAACTGCGTCGCGAAGGCAACCGACGTCAACACCTACCCGCAGGGAAAGAGTTACTACGGGGCCTACGACATGGCCGGCAATGTCTTTGAATGGGTGGCGGACTGGTACGACCCGCTGTACTACCGCAGCGGCCCGGCCGAGAACCCGCTCGGACCCGAGAGCGGGCAGCGCCGCTCGGTGCGCTCCTCCGGCTATCGCAGCAACCCCGATCAGGTCCCCGCGGCCGTGCGCTTCTTTGAGTACCCCACCACGCATCGCCGCGACCTGGGCTTCCGCTGTGTGGTCGAGGATCCCACGTACTTTGCACCGTTCTGCGAGCAGATCGCCTACGTCGGAGCGAACGTCGGCGGCGGGCCGTTGCCCCAGAGCCTTCCCACTCCGAGCTGCCCGACGGTGAGCATCTCATCCTCTGCCTATTGCAACAACAATGTGCCCGGTGGTCAGCCGGCAGCCAACCTCCAGATTGGCCCCCACCCATCCGGCACGCTCATCGAGGTGCCGGCCAGTTGCAGCGTGGTTGCACCCGAGGCGCTCTACTACTGCACGGCGGGAGGCGAGGCCTCGGTCCAGGCGCCCTGCACGGTTCCGCCTGCGCCGGCTCCGGCTGGGTGCGGCCCGGACTATGCTCCCGATCCGAGCGATCCACAGCATTGCATCTATACCGGCCGTGCCACGCTGGGCAAGGAATGTCTGCCTGGCTACACGTATGACGCTGCCAGACAATGCTGCTCGACCACGCCCGGCAGCGACACCTCCTACGACCTCTGTCCGGTGGACGCGCCCTACTACGACGGCTCCCATTGTGTGCCCTGGCCCAGCGCGGAGTATGGCCCGAAGAAGGTGCTCTCCTTTGACGTCGGCGTGTGCCAGCCGGGCGGTGGCCCGTGCGATCCGAAGAAGGATCCCAACTGCCCCGGCGGACAGTGCCCACCCGGAACAGAATGGGTGTGCGTGCCTAATCCAGGATGCGGCCAATTCCCAACGGGTCAATGTCCCTATCCAGACGTGTGCTCCTGCCAGTGAGGCCAGCGCCTCTCAACGCGCAACCGCGCCCCCGAGAAGCCTCTGGGGGCGCGCTGCATCTGTGGGTATGAAAACTCGGACGAATCCGACGGCTTGCGCCGGCCCGCAGGGCTTCTGTGTACGGAGGCAAGGCGCTTGCCCCCGTCAGGGGTTAGCCCGCCGACAAGGGAGGGGTATAATCCCCGCGTAATCTCGGTGAATGGGTTGCCCTGCAAATGCACGACTTGAGTGAGGTTGCCTCCAGCACAGAGGAATTGCGGCGGGCGGTGCTCATGGCGCAGCCGTTCAGGCCGCTGTATGTCATGCTCTTCCGATCTTATGGGTGCAACCTCAAGTGCGAGATGTGCAATCACTGGCGCGAAACGCGCCAGCCGCCGCTCAGCGCTGAATGCCTGCAGGAGGTCCTGCACGAACTGGCCGCATTGGGGACGCGCAAAATTCACCTCTCCGGCGGCGAGCCCATGCTGCGCCCTCAAACGCCGCAACTAGTGCAGCTGGCCGCCGCGCTGGGCATGAAGGTCACCATGACCACCAACGGGACACTGGTCACCAAAGAAAAGGCAAAACAGCTGGTGGAGGCAGGGCTGCGCGGCGTAAACATTTCCATTGATTCTCCTCTGCGCAAGATGCATGAGAAGATCCGCGGCGTGGAGGGCTCCTTCAAGGCTGCCGTGAAAGCCGTTGAACTGTTCCAGCGTTATCGGCACAAGGGCAAGCTGACCATTCGCCTCAACACGGTTGTCAGCCGCAGCAACTACACCACGCTCGAAGCCTTGCCCGATCTGGCTCAACGGCTCGGCGTGGATGGCATCAACCTGATTGCCGTGGACGATCACTGTGGGGATAGCCTGTCCATGCGCAAAAAGGACATTGCGCTCTTCAACAGCGAGATCGCCCCCGGCCTGGCGGAGCGCGCCTTGGCTTACGGGCTCATCCTCTCCGATGAGGAGGCCTTTCCCTTTGGGAGGAGTGGGACGGAAATCCGCCTGGGGCGCGCCGGGCGCTACGCCTTTGGCTACTACGACACCCGTCCGTGCTACGCGCCCTGGCTGCACAGCCTGATTGACTTCAACGGCAACGTATACGTGTGCTGCATGACGCGCGAGCGCATTCCTCCGCTTGGGAACGTCATCAGGCAATCCTTCACGGACATCTGGACAGGCGCCGCCTACCATCGCATTCGCCTGAGCATGCATCCACCGAGGCTGGCTCCCTGTCAGCGATGTGACGACTTCGTTGACGAGAACAAAAGGATATGGGAGATGCTGGGGCCCTATTGAGCGGCGCGCAGCCTCAACTCAGATCCGAGAAGAGATCCGCCCGATCTTCGCCTTCCCAGGCGCTGGCGCGGTCGAACAGTTCCACATCGTGCTCCGTAAAGGTTGCAGCAGTCAGCGGCAACATCACGGGTCGAGCCAGCCCTTGCTCATCGGCCAGGCAGATCCAGCCCTGCGGGGTCTGGCTCATGTGCTCCTCGCAAAAACCGCGCCCGCACCGAATGCATTGAGCAAGCGCCGGGTTCTCGCAACGGTGCGGCACGAGGTAGCCAATGATCATTTCGCATTGATCGGCCATTCGACACCTTTGCAACATTCGTGTTGCGATCTGCACTACGGAACAACATGGAGATCGGTTTACTTTCGGAGAAGTATACACCCGACATCGGTGGACTGGCAATCTCAGCCGGGCGGCTGGCAGGCTCCCTGGCCTCGGCCGGACACATGGTGCGTGTCTTTGCCCCGACGGAGAGCCTATCCCCCTCCGAAGAGCGCACGCAACGCTCGGGCCGCGTGAGCGTCACCCGCTTCGGCGTCCGCAAGCGCACCGATGACACGCTGGTCGACTGGTTCGAACTCCTCGTCAGAGAACACCAGCGGAGGGCCTTCGATGTGCTCCACGCCTATTTTTTGACGCAGGCGGGCTGGGTTGCAGTCTATGCCGGAAAGTACTTGAACATCCCCAGCGTTGTGAGTCTGCGCGGCAACGACATCGAGCGGGCCATGTTCGACCCAGGGCGATTCTCCCATGCTCTGTACGCTCTTCAAAACGCGGGCGCCATCACGGCCAACACGCACACTCTGGCCAGGAAAGGCCGGGCACTTTTCGAGCGGGAAATCGATGTCATCCCCAATGGCATCGATGCCCGGCACTTTCTTCCTCGGCCGAGGAACGAGAGGCTGGTGCGGGTCCTCGGATTGGAAGTGGGTTTGCCTGTGTTGGGCTTTGTGGGTGAATTGAGAGAGAAGAAAGGGTTGTGTGCTTTACTTAGTGGCTACACGCAATTATGCGCGGAACGCCCGTCCATCCTTCTCATCGTCGGCGAGGTGCGCCCCGGCACCGATCGGCACAACTTCGCCGCCCTCCAGCGCTCGATCTCCAACTCCCAGATCGTCGTCACCGGCTACGTCCCCCACCGGGATCTGCCGGAATACTACGCGCTGATGGATGTCTTCCTTCACCCATCGCTGCGAGATGGCATGCCCAACGCCCTGTTGGAGGCCATGGCCTGCGAAAAAGCGGTCATCGCCACCGCCGTGGGAGGCATAAAGGAGATCGTGGACGACGGGAAGAACGGCCTTCTGGTAGATGCCCAGGATGCCGAAGCGTTGGCAAGAGCCACGATGACCCTGCTGGCCAGCGAGGAACAACGCAAGGCGCTCGGCCAAAATGCCCGCCGCACCGTCCTGAGCAGGTTCACGCCTCAGGCCGAACTGGAGGGAAACCTGGCCGTATATCGAAGACTCGGCCTGAACACCGCCATCTCTGGGTAAAACGCGCCTTCATCCATAACCCAATGTGGAGGCCGGCATGTCTTCAGGCGAGCCGCCCCGCGCTTCCCTCGCATGGAGCCGTTGGGGATGGCGCCCGGCGTCGGCGTGGCGCGCGCTGGTATGGCTCTTGAGATCACAACCGTGAAGATTTTTCGTGAGGGCTCATGGCGAGCAAGGCGC
>JBBIKK010000034.1:0-29802 GCA_037445475.1 Chloroflexota bacterium | reverse complement strand
AATCTAAAAGCGTGCCAACACAGCGTGCAGCGGACAGGCGGGTATGCTCCCCGCCTGAGCGGAGTCTGCCCCTTTGGCTTGGTTCTACGCTCGGAGTTTGTTCTGCCAAGTCCCGCCTGCCGCTAACGCAAACCGTTGGGCAGCCGAAGTGAGCTGAGTTTTCAGGAGAAATGATTCATGACAGCAGATGAAATAGAAAACAATTCAGAATTGCAGCGAGTTCTTTGGGCATGTTACAAATACTGGCAAGATGAATCGCTACCCGCCAACGAAAGAGCCATTTGTTATAACTGGATTATTGGACTCTATAGCGAAAAGTTCGGTGCTAAGTTTCACCCATCGAGATTGCGCCAATTGACAAAGCTTGGCTTCCTGAAGGAGGATGATACTTCAAGGAGCGGACGTAGGCGTTATTACGAAATCATAAATCCCGACCAAGTAAATGAACTCCTGATGAAATGGGGTCTAATTTGATGAGAAAGTGGCTCGTTCCTCTAGGTGTTACATGTGCAGTGGTTATTGTTGGTGTGGCTGTTTGTCTCCTTGCTACCTCTCTCGGCATTTTCCGCATCGCTCAATCACTGCCGACTCCTGCACCAACAGCTATACTCACAATCGGAAGGAATTATTGGGTCAACGCACTCCTCCCACCACTAGGAATGCCAGCAGGTCTCGTCATCCCCAACGCTAACGTCTATAATAAACCTGGCAATCCAATCACAGACCCGTCTGTTACCATTATTGCGGTAGTTCCTGATGCTACGGAGTTGACCTTGACAGCAGTACAGACAAATTGGTGTTATGTGAGTGGCATATACTACCCTCTCCGACAAGCGGGCATTACTGATTACAGCCAGCCAGTCGAAGGATGGATGGAATGTAATCGTCTCTTAGATTATGAACCTACTCCTTATCCAACACCAAATCAAACGCCCCAAGCTCCATGACCTTCCAATGCCTGATGAGTGGCTAAAGGCTGCCCAACAAAGCGTGCAGCTGACGGTGGGTACGCACCGCGTTTTTCAGGCTTTTTCTGGCTTCGGGCGTTTCCCGTTTCGAGGGCGAATTCACCCTCCTACCCACCGCAGCTAACGCACCCCGTTGGGCGCTTTTGGGCTGAACGTTGAAAAGTGGATTTTTGGCTAAGGCTGCCGGGTGGCGCGGCCGGAGAGGGGGCGTTGCCTGCATGGGTGACTTCGGCGCAGGACGTCTGCTGTGGAGGCGGCGAGGCAGCCCGTTGGGTACTTTCAAGATGCGGCCATCCGCGCCGCATTGGAAAAGATCGCACGCGGGGGAAATCGCGTTCTGCTCTCCCTCGCCACTGGCACGGGCAAGACGATCATTGCGGTGCAATTGCTGCACAAACTAGCCCAGGCCGGTCAACTGCGCCGCTTGATGCAAAAAAGGGCTTGAATCACAAGATTTTGCACCTTACCAACTGAACTGGAACCTGTATGCTCGGAGCATCCCGAATGAGAGAGGAATGCTCATGAGCGCTGAAATTCAGGAGACACAACACGCCTTTCTGGTGGCCTGGGGCTGGTTTGCCAGCGGTGTAGTGCGGCAAGAGGCGGCGCGGGTGGGGTCAGCGGGCTGGGCATGGCAGGCTTTGCGAAGGCAGTTGTGTCTTGCCTGAAATTGTGCCATATATGGTAGTGTCGTCTGGCCGTATCCTTTGCGTCTTGCCTGCCGAGGGAAAAGAGTGAAGGCCTGGGTGGTTTCGTTTAGCCCGCGATTGCGCCCAACACTGGCTGCACCTGACCGCCTTCGGCGTGGGTATGCGGCGGCCATTTGGCAGAAAAAGTGGTTTTCAGAGTTTCTTGTCTCGCCAGAATCAGCGGCAGGTGAAACCCACCGTTGGGCGCAGTCGTAGATACTGCCGGGAGAAAATGCCTCAAAGCCATATGTCGGTGGGCAATATCGTCCGCTCCAAGCAACAAACGAGATCTGCATATGATCGCATGAGCCGCTGGTATGACCTTCTGGCCAGCGGTTTTGAGAACAAGCACCGCAACGCCGGTGTTCGAAAACTAGCCCCTGGTGAGGGAGATGCCGTTCTCGAGATACAACTTTGGAGGTCGTAAAGAGAGGTAAGCTGAGGTAGGATGAGTGCCTCTCAGGCGACCAAGTCAAAGGAGCACTCCTGCGAGCCCACACACAGCTTACCCAGGAACAACGATACCAGATTTATGCCTTGTGGCATTAATGCCACAAGGTGAAAATGGGACACAGCAGAACCGAGATCGCCCATGTGTTGGAGGTGCATAAGTCGACCATCACGCGAGAGTTGAAACGCAATCGCGGCCAACGCGGCTACTGTCCGAAGCAAGCGCATGAGTTGGCGCTGGAACGGCGCAACAAAGCCGGGTATCGCTTGCAGCCGGAGAACTGGAACTTGATTGAGGACTTGCTCCGCAAGGGCTGGAGCCCGGAGCAGATCTCGAACTGGTTGAAACAGCACACGAGCATTCGGGTGAGCCATGAGGGGGTCTATCAGCACATTTTGGCCGACAAGCGGGCCGGAGGTGACCTGTTTTGCCATTTGCGTTGCCAAAGGAAGCGCTGCAAACGCTATGGCAGCTATGATCGCAGGGGCAAATTGCCCCAAACCACCAGCATTGAGCAGCGTCCAGCGATCGTGGAGCAGCGTGAGCGGGTAGGAGATTGGGAAGTGGACACACTCTTTGGCAAAGATCGCCAACATGCCTTGGTCACACTGACCGAGCGCAAATCGCGCTGGACGGTGCTGAAGAAAGTGGAACGCAAGACGGCTGAGTTGGTCGACCCGGCCATCTACAACGGTTTGCAGCCCCTGATCGACCTGGTACATACCATCACCGCCGACAACGGCAAGGAGTTCGCCTGCCACGCCTGGATCGCAGCCATGTTGAACGCCGTTTTCTACTTCGCGCATCCCTATGCAGCCTGGGAGCGCGGCACAAACGAAAACACCAACGGGCTGTTGCGGCAATACTTCCCAAAGAACCGCGACTTCGCCACCATTACTGAAGAAGAACTTGAATTCACCATGCAGCGCTTGAACCATCGACCACGCAAATGTCTTGATTTCAAGTCGCTATTTGAAGTATTATCCGGTTGCACTTAAGAGTTGAATCCACACCCTAAGAATATAGCGGCTTGCCTGCCTTTTATTTTTACTTATCTATCTTTGTCAAGATAGATAAGTGTGCTATCTTAGAACGGTCGCGTGCAGGTCGAAGATGGTCATGGAATCTCCAGATTGCGTTCAAGAAGGGATCGAACAAGTTTCTTTTTAGCAGTGTGCAGAAAGGATTGGTCCCCCGCTTTATCCCTTGGGGAAGTATTGCACCCCTTCAAGTCCTTCGAAATGCTCGTCTTGCGTCCAAAGCGTAGCGCCATGCTCGCGCGCGGCAGCCAGAATCAAGCTATCTGCCATTGGCAGGCGGTGCTGCGCCGAAAGCAGGGCGGCATTGAAAACGATGGGCGCGGTGATTTCGACGATTTTGCCTTTGAGCATATCTGCGGCGCGAATTTCGGCAGCGGCCTGCCCTTCGGTTTGAAGAATTTTCTTGAACACCTCGTACAGGCAGACCACAGGCATCAGCAGATGTTCGGTATCTTCGATCGCTTCGGCAAACAGGTCGGCACGCCTGCTATCGGCAAAGTATTCGAGCCAGCCAGAAGAATCCACTACATTCACAGGCAGTTCTCTTCACGCTCGATGTTGGTATCTATTCCTTTGAGTGAGCCGCGCGCTTCGCGCATGGGACGGTCTGGCACAAGGACAATGCGCTGGTCGTAGGCAAAGACAATCATTTTTTGCCCCACTTTGAGACCCAGGGCGTTCCGCGCCGTTTTTGGAAGGACAACCTGAAATTTGGGGGAGACGGTTACAGTTTCCATACGTTTTTCCTATCGAACAGAATATCGTCATACTGATTATATCACTCCCCGAGGGGATAATGTCCCATGCCTCCAGCCTCAGGCGGCGCGTGCGGTGCAGCCGGCGGTAGAGCAACACGAAATCGGCAAAGCGGTCTTCCTCGAACAGCCCTTGCAGGTCGAACTCGACATAGGATTGACGGCGGACGAAGGTGGAATCGCGCAACAGGCGCAGGGTGCGCCCGTTGGTCACCAGTCCCCACAGGGATTCGGAGCGGTTCAGATACTCCTGGACGAGCGCGTGCGGCGAAAGGCGCGGCTTGCCGGAGGGGGCGAGGCGTCCCAACTCCTGATGCCGGCCGACGATGTGCAGGAGAACGAGGCGCTGTCCACGTCCAGGGCGCGAGGTTGGTAGTGCAGGTCGTCCCCCAGCAGGCGCAAGAGCGGGATGTCTCGCGCCGTAGCCTCAGCCCAATCGCTGCGCGGTCTCCAACACGAACTCCCGCATGGCGTTTGGGTCGCCGAGCACAGCATCGGCGGTTTCCGGCCCCTGTTTTCGTGTTTCAGGCATAGCCTTGTCCCTTCCCCCTCTCAGGAGCGACGAGCCGTTGCGGTTGCCTCCGGTGGTGTCGAATATCCGGCCTGGCGGCATGCGCGTCTCGTGCTAACGCGCCCGCGGTGTGGAGTCTTGCCGGTTGAGATCGCCACAGAGGCCTGAAACGAGTTACAGTCAGGGCCTGGCCGTTTTCTTCGGTGGATTGAAATATTTCCGCACCCTGGCCAAAATCTGGCGATTGGTCATCTTGTCAGCCGCCTCTATTTGGATAGCACTGAAGCGGCACGACCGTTGCCGCAGATGCCTGTGGAATTCGAACTTGGCCTCGCCGGGGCCGAAGATCAGGAGCGCCTCGGCCTCGCCAATGGCCGAGGCAACTTCTGCGTAGAACTTGCGGAGGCGCTGAACGAACTGCCGATCTTTTTGGGTCTCGCCGCTGAGAAACTGGGGACTGTAGGGCACCCTGGGGCGTGCGCCACCCCGAAAACGCACGCGTTTCTCTATCTCTGACCATATTTCACATACCTCATGCTGTTCTCCCTCGAGAGTAACAATCACCGCCCTTTTATGGTCAATCCACACGCCCGCTTGTTTTCCCATCGTACCCTCCTCGCATTCAGCCATGGGGGAGCGCGAACGATCACCTCCAGGCCGTGAAAGTCGCATGAATCCAACTCGCGGCATCGGCCGGCGGGTTGTCCATCGAGACGTGAGTTCCCGATAGGAACGGCACGGCGCGGCAACTTCCGGACAAGCCTCCACCCAGAGAGGGGATGGCTTTCTTCACGCTTTGCCCGGGACAGGCGCGACGCTGGGCGGGTGTCCGCTGGAGAGACCTCTGCCTCTCGTCGGCGTTATTTGCTGAACGTGCCCATCCATTCGCCTTGTGCCAGGATGTGCCCTTGCATGGCCGAGAGCAATTGACCTTTATCGGCGCCGGCCGGCAGAGTGAGCGCCGTGTCGAGGGCATACAGTTTGAAGAAGTAACGATGCGTGCCGGAGGGCGGGCAGGGACCGTTGTAGCCGATCCTTCCCAAGGAATTGCGTCCCTGCAGGCTGCCATCGGAGAGGCGTCCCTCCCGGGGCAGAGCCTCTGCCAGGCCGCTGGCACTGGCGGGGATGTTGAATATCACCCAGTGCACCCACGTTCCCATGGGCGCATCGGGATCATCCATGATCAGGGCGAAGGCACGCGTCTGGGGCGGGGCGCCGCTCCAGGTCAGGGGTGGTGAAATGTCCTCCCCTTTGCATGAGTAGCGGGACGGGATCGGTTGTCCGGCCATGAAGGCCGGGCTGCTCACAGACAGGCTCATCCTCACCTCCCGAGTCGCAGGTGGGGCCTCGGCGGGGGCGCGGCAGGCGCTCAGCAGGAGGAACAGCGCGCCGAGGGTCAAAGACCAGCACCTCATGAATTTATTATAACGTCTTTGCGAAATGAATCAACCGTTCGACCTCTTCGTAGCCGAGAGCGAGGTGTGCCTTGATGCTGACCTCGTTTTCCAGCCAGGTATCAGAAGCCATCTCCCTCAGCCCCTGGCTGCGCGCCCACTCTTCGGCGGCCTGGATGAGGGCCCGCCCCATGCCCTGTCCGCGCAGGTCCTCATCCACATACCAGCCCTCGATGTAACCCACCGGGCTGGTCTCACACCCATCGGCATACTTGCGTATGCTCACTTCAATAAAGCCCCCTGCCCGGCCGTCCGGGCGGATGGCCAGGAAGACCGGCGTCACGGGATCGGCCAGGATCTGTTCCATTTCGCGTTGCAAGTCCTCCACCTCTACATCAGGCCACAACGCCTGGCGCATCCTGAGCCACTCGACCTCATCGCCCTTCTGAACAGGGCGGATGCTGAAACTCATGCCTTCTCCACAAAATGGAGGATGATAGAAACGAGGCCGATTATAGCCAGAATCCACAGCATGGCAACCAACGCGCCGCCGGCGATCGGCAAGCCTCGCCCTGTCCCTTGGGCCCGGCGCGCCTGCTGACGCGCCTCGGCCATCACCTGAGGGGGAACGAGTCGTATGGCCAGTGCCAGACCGGCCGGCACGATCAACAGGTCATCAAGATGACCCAGCAGGGGAACGAAATCGGGGATCAAGTCGAGGGGGCTGAGAACATATGCCACGATGAGCAGAGTCAGCGCCCTGGCATACCAGGGCGTCCGGGGATCGCGCCCTGCCAGGAAAAGGGCGCGTACTTCGATTTTCAATGCCTGGACATGCGGTGACAGGACGGTCATGATCGTTCCTTTTTTATTGACTATGGCGGGGGGGAGCGCGACTCAGCGCCGGGAGGCCGACCAGCCCCGCTCGCGCAGCCACTTCAATAGTTTTTCGACCGGCCAGGCATTGATGACATCCTCCTTTGTCAGCCAGGCGCGACGAGCAATCGCCACGCCGTACAACAACGAGTCGAGGTCCGCTTCAGCGTGCGCGTCCGTGTTGAGGCTGAGGGGAACGCCAAGTTCCCGGGCGCGGCGGGCGTACACGTCGTCCAGATCGAGGCGGGCCGGGTGAGCGTTGATCTCCAGGGCCACGCCGCATTCAGCGGCAGCCTTCAGCACCGCCTCCATATCGAGGTCGGCGCCTTCTCGATCGGGCAGCAGGCGGCCCGTCGGATGAGCAAGGATGTCCACATGCGGGTTGCGAAGCGCTCGGATCACGCGCTGGGTAACCTTCTGGCGGGGCTGCCGCAGACTGGTGTGCAGGGAGGCCACCACCACATCCAGCGTGGCCAGGAACTCATCGGGATAATCCAATGAGCCATCTGCCTTGATCTCCACTTCGCTGCCATGCAAGACCAGGATTTCCTCCCCGAGTTCGCGTTGAATGCGTTCGATCTCCGCCTTTTGCCTTCTGTGATCCTCCATGCTCAAGCCGCCTGTGACGCCGAGGCTGACGGAATGGTCGGTAAAGGCGATGACCTTCATGCCGCGTCTGGCGGCCGCGCGCGCCATCTCCAGCATGCCGAGTTTGCCATCGCTCCATGTGGAGTGCACCTGCAGGTCGGCATGCACATCCTCGAGTTCGATCAGGGTGGGCAGGCGGCCGGAGCGGGCCGCCTCGACCTCGCCACGGTCCTCGCGCAGTTCAGGCGGGATCCACGCCAGGCCGAGGGCAGCGTACACCTCCTCTTCGGTGGCGCACAGCCGCTCACGGCTGCCATCGGTGCGGGTGAGCGCATGCTCCGAGAGCGACCAGCCTTGTTCGAGGGCAAGTTGCCGCAGCCGAACGTTGTGCTCCTTCGAGCCGGTGGCGTATTGCAGGGCGGTGCCAAAGCGCTCAGGCGGATGCACCCAGACCTGGGCGCGCGTCCCATCGCTGAATTCGATGCTGGACTTGGTCTCCCCCTTGCTCAGCACGCGGGCAACATGGGGCAGGTTGACGAAGGTCTCCATGACGGCGGACGAATGCGGGGCGGCAACGAGGATATCGATATCGCCGATCGTGGAACGCATCCTTCTCAGACTTCCGGCCGGCTGCACCTCGACAACGCCCTTCACGCCCCTGAGAGCGGCCACGATCTGCTGGGCCAACGGGTAGGCGCGTCCGAGTGGCAGGCGCGCCGAGCGCCGCGCCAGCGACTCGATTCCGGCCAGGATGGCCGCCTCCGACTTGATGCCCAGGCCGGGCAAGTCACGCAAGCGGCCCGCGCGCGCGGCGGCCTCCAGTTGAGCGAGGGTGGTGATGTTCAGCGTCTTCCAAATCAGGGCAGCCTTCTTGGGACCGAGGCTGGGCACTTTGAGCCATTCCGCCAGGCTGGGCGGCACCTCACGTTTGAGGTTCTCCAGGAACTCCAGTTTGCCGCTGCTGAGCAATTCGTCGATCTTCTCGGCAATGGCCTTGCCCACGCCGGGGATCTCCTCCAGTTTCCCCTCCTTCCAGTACTCGTTCACGTCGCCCCCCAGCCCGGCCAGGCTCTCGGCCGCCTTGCGGTACGCCAGCGTCTTATAAACGATCTCGCCTTTGATCTCCAGCAAGTCGGCAATCAGCGTGAACACGTCCGCCAGTTCGCGGTTGTTCATGGTGTACCTCGGACCTCACAGCGCAGCGGCTGCGGAGTTTCGCGTCTGCTCCCTCTGGCTGCCGGCAGGGGGAGCGGGGCGAAAGGCAGAACGGCATCCTTTTGTGCCGTGAGGCGGAAAGATTATACACTGATGTGGCGTGCCGCGCTCACCCCACGCCCTGGCCCCCTGACCCCTTGCAGTGGCTTTGGGCGAACAGGCTGCACACACCCGGCGCCATGGAGGTCGCTTGCGCAGCCCACCGCTTTCAACAGGCATACTATAATTGCCATGCGCGACGCAGCCAAATCCCCTGCGCGCGATTCGCAAACAGGAGAAAGGATATGCCCAGGACGCAAAACCGCCTTGTCATGTATTGGATTTTCATCTTCACCGCGTTTGCGGCGTTTCTGGTGGTGTTTGGGGGCTTCGTGCGCCTGACGCGCTCCGGTCTTTCCATCGTGGAATGGAAGCCGCTCCGTGGCGCCATTCTCCCTCTGGATGAGCAGGCCTGGCAGCAGGAGTTCGCCAGGTACCAGCAAACTCCTGAGTTCAAGCAGATCAACTACGCCATGACACTCGCTCAATACAAGGAGATCTTCATCATCGAATGGTTGCATCGTCTCCTGGCTCGTCTGGCCGGCTTGATCTTCGCCATCCCATTTTTCATTTTCGTCTTCAGGGGGATCATTCCGTGGCGGGAAGCCGGCCTCTACACGCTCACGGGGTTGCTCTTCCTGGCCCAGGCCACGCTGGGATGGATCATGGTCTCGTCCGGGCTGGTCGAGCGCCCTTCCGTCAGCCACTATTTGCTGACGGCCCATTTGTTTCTGGCTCTGACGCTCATCGGCCTGGGAGAATGGATGGCTCTCGGCCATCTCTATGGCTTTCCCGACTACACAAAGAAATCGAGGTGGTCCACCGCCAGCCGGTGGACGGTTCTGGCTCTGAGCCTGTTGTTGATTCAGAGCGCCTACGGCGGCTTCACCGCCGGGCTCAAGGCCGGACACATTTCGGATACCTGGCCCCAAATGCTTGGGCGGCTCATTCCCCCCGGCCTGCTGAACCAGGTTCAGCCGGTTGTGCTCAACCTCGTCGCGGCGCCGCTCACGGTGGCCTTCATCCACCGCTGGTTTGCGTTCGCGGCGCTCATAGCGGCCCTGTTCGCTTATTCTTTCATTCGCCGCAGGACTCGCTCGAGCGAGGTCGTGTTCGGCGTCGGTCTCGTCATGGCTTCTGGCGTGTTGCAGATCGTCCTGGGAATTGCTGTGGTCCTCTCTCACGTCCAGATCGCACTTGCCCTTCTGCATCAAGCCAACGCCATTGTGTTGTTTGCGGCCGCGCTGTACGTTCTGCACCGCCTGCGCGCCGCTGATCCAATCCCTGATCGGCGGCCTTCCCTGCCGGCGTTCTCCCTGGAAATCTGTGCGTCGCCGCCGATGCCTGGTCTCATGCTTTGGGAGCACGATATTGCCGCTGTGAGGACTCATCAGGCGCCCCGGCGAGGGGGCTTTTCTTAGGGGAGCCAGATGCGGCAAGATTACAAAATCGTTAAACTAACATAAATGTTAGGAGGGCGGCTTGCCATTTGCCGCAAAGGGTATATAATAAAAGCAACTCTTTGGATGGCCTCCAAAGAAATCCCCACAGAAAGGAGAAGCAGCCGATATGTTGTTCGCCCCGAAGGAAAAAGGCCAGGGCTTGGTGGAGTATGCGCTGATTCTTGTTTTGGTTGCCATTGTTGTTATCGCGGCCTTGATGATCCTTGGCCCGATCATTGGCAACGCCTTCAGCACCATCAACTCCAGCCTCCAGCGATAGTTCGCATGATGCTCCTTGCGAGCGGACCGGGCTCTGTCGGTACAGGCAGAGCCCGCTTTTTTACCACCATACTTTTGCCATTTTTCCTGTATAATCATTGCAGTACAATAGGCTTGATTTCCTGTCGAGAGAGGAGTTGTTTATGCGCCGCGGGCGAATGCTCATCTTCCTGCTGCTGATCATGGTTATCGGACTGGTGGTGGTGGTTATGGCAGTGCGCCTGTTCTTGCAAGCCCAGTCGAAGCCCCAGGTGCCCGCTTACGTGGATATCCTCATTGCCAGCCAGAACATCCCTCAGGGGGCCAAGATCACGGCCGACGCTTTGGGAAGCATGACCATCCCTCAAGATAAGCTCATGGCCGTGGAGTACACCGTGGATCGAAAGGCCGAATTGCTGAACAAGGTGGCCAAGTATCCCATCGATCAGGGCACGCCGATCACGAGTTCCCTGGTCACGGACGCCTCTCAGGCGGTGCCCATCTCTGGTCCCGCGTGGGCTGCGCTCGTGCCTCCGGGCATGACGGCCATCTCCATCCCCATCACCCGCCTGGCGCTGAGTGCCTATGCGGTGAACGATGGTGCGCACGTCAACGTGAATGCCTGTTTTCTGTTCATTGATGTGGATCCGAGTTTCCAGAGCGCGCTGCCCAATCAGACGGCGGTATTGACCGGGACGGGATTCCCGCAGAACGCGTTGCCGGTCTTGTCCCTGGGGGCGGCCTCCACGAATCTGGGGCAGGGCCGCCTCGAACTGGAGCCCTCTCTGCAGCAGCCCTATTACGTCATTCCCTCCGAGTCCCAGCGCCCGCGCGTGGTTTGCCAGACCATTTTGCAAGATGTGATTGTCATGAAACTGGGGAATTTCCCTCTCACGCCCACACAGGCGCAGGCCGCCCCGCCGCCGCAAGGGCAGCAGGCGGCTCCCACCGCGCCCGATATTGTGACCCTGATTGTCTCGCCTCAGGACGCGGTCGCCTTGAGTTACCTGGTCTATACCAATGCCCAGATCATGCTGGCGCTGCGCAACCCCGGCGACCAATCTCGCATGGCCACCGAGGCGGCCACGTTGCAGTTCCTCTTGAGCCAGTACAACATCCCGGTGCCGGCCAAGTTGCCCTATGGGCTCCAGCCCCGCCTCGATGCCCTGGCTGCGCCCTTCCTGCCCAATGATACTGTGAATGTACCTCAAAAGTGATCTGAAGGAGTGCTATGACGAACGCGAGCAAGATACGCGTGCTGATCGTTGATGATGTGGCCGAAACCCGCGAGAATGTGCGCAAACTTTTGCAATTCGAGGCCGATGTAGAAGTCATCGGAACAGCACGCTCGGGGAAAGAGGGCATCCAGATGTCCCAGGAATTGGACCCGGATGTCGTGCTGATGGACATCAACATGCCCGACATCGACGGGATCAAGGCGACGGAGGCCATTCGCCAGAAGGCGCCGCACACCCAGGTCGTGATTCTGTCCGTCCAGGGCGATCAGAATTATATGCGCCGGGCGATGCTGGCCGGGGCGCGCGATTTTCTGACCAAGCCGCCGATGGGAGATGAATTGATCTCGGCTATCCGCCGCGCCGGCGAGATGGCTCACCTGGAACGCACCAAGAGCGCTCAGGCACGCGCCACGGTGGTCGTGCCCGGCGGGCTGCCGGTTGGCCCATCTGCGGTGATGGGGCTTTCGCAGGGAAAGATCATCACCGTCTACAGCCCCAAGGGCGGCACGGGGTGTACGACGGTGGCCGTCAACCTGGCCATTGCACTGCACAACGAAGATACGCGCGCCGTCCTGGTGGACGGCAACCTGCAGTTTGGAGACGTGGCGATCTTTGTCAACGAACAGGGCAAGAACACCATTGTTGACCTGGCCCCGCGCGTGGATGAATTAGAGCCAGATATTGTCCAGGAGATCATGATCAAGCACGAGCCCTCCGGCATTCACATTCTGGCGGCGCCTCAGCGACCCGAACTGGCCGAGAAGGTCTCTGCCGGTCAATTCGGCAAAGTGCTGAACTATCTGCGACAGTTGTACGCCTATGTGATTGTGGACACAGCCCCGATCTTGACCGAGATCACGCTGGCGGCTCTGGATGCAAGCGATGTGGTGGTGCTGATCACAACGCAAGACATTCCCGCCATTAAAAATGTGCGCCTCTTCCTGGATTTGTTGCAGACCATGGGAGTGGGGCGCGAGCACATTGTGTTTGCTATGAACAAGTTCGATAAGCGTATCGCCATCACCCCGGAGCGCGTGGGGGAGAATCTCAAGCAGGAGGTGAAAGCTGTCATTCCGCTGGATGAGCGCGTTGTGATCCCGGCCGTCAATCGCGGCGTCCCTTTTATGTTGGATAACAAGGCACAGCCGGCGGCGCGCGGCATCTTCGGGCTGGCCGAGGCCGTGCGCGCGCAACTGGCCGTCCTGGAGCGGGACGAGCTGCCCGCCAGCAAGCGATAAGGAGGTGAAAACATGTCTTTGCTGAAACGCATTGAACAAGGACAGGGAAGTCAAGGGTCTGCGCTGCCCTCCTCGGGGAGTGGCCAAAGCGGAGGAGGGGGAGGGGATGTCTCGCGCCTGTCGTCTTTGCAGGCGCGGCGCGTCAGTGCTCCGGTCACCTCCCCACAGACGGGCACCTATTTCGACCTGAAGACCCGCGTCCAGAACCGCCTGCTGGCCGAACTCGATCCCTCCATGGATGTGACGCGCACCGACGAGGTGCGACGCACGATCCAGGAGCTGTTCGAACAGATTCTGACCGAGGAGAACATCGTGCTCTCGCGTCCGGAGCGGGCGCGCCTCTTCGAACAGATTGCCGCCGAGATCCTCGGCTTTGGCCCCCTGCAACCCCTGCTGGAAGATGAGACCATCACCGAAATCATGGTCAATGGCGCGAAGAACGTCTATGTGGAGCGCAAGGGCAAGATCCAACGCGTGCCGGTCACGTTTGAGAACAACGAGCATGTGCTGCGCATCATCGATCGCATTGTGGCTCCCCTTGGCCGCCGCATTGACGAGGCCAGCCCCTACGTGGATGCGCGTTTGCCCGATGGCTCGCGCGTGAACGCGGTCATCCCCCCCATCTCGCTGGTCGGGCCGGTGCTGACCATCCGTAAGTTTGCTCGCACCCCGATCACGGTCGAACAATTGATCCAGTTTGGCTCGGTGACTCCCGAAGCCATTCAATTTCTGAAAGCTTGCGTGGAATCCCGCTTGAACGTGGTGATCTCCGGAGGCACCGGCTCAGGGAAGACCACTCTGTTGAATGTGCTCTCCGGTTTTATCCCCTCGGACGAACGCATCATCACCATTGAAAACGCAGCGGAGTTGCAGTTGCGCCAGGAGCATGTGGTCACGCTCGAATCGCGCCCCCCCAATATCGAAGGGCGAGGAGAAATCACCATTCGCCAGTTGGTGATCAACGCCTTGCGCATGCGCCCTGACCGCATCATCGTGGGCGAGGTGCGCGATGAGGCTGCCCTGGACATGCTGCAGGCCATGAACACGGGCCATGACGGTTCGATGACCACCCTGCACGCCAACAGCCCGCGCGATGCACTTTCCCGCCTCGAAACGATGGTGCTCATGGCCGGCATGGATCTGCCCTCGCGGGCAATCCGCGAACAAATTTCGTCTGCCATTGACCTGATCGTTCATCAAGAGCGCTTGCGCGATGGCACGCGCAAAGTGGTCAACGTTACCGAGGTCAGCGGCATGGAAGGCGATGTCATCACCATGACCGATGTCTTCGCCTTTGAGCAAACCGGCTTTGAAAACGGGTGCATCCTGGGCAGCCTGCGGCCAACCGGCCTGCGGCCAAAATTCATGGAGAAGATCGAGGCGGCCGGAATCCACCTGCCCGCCTCCATCTTCGGCATTGGGGAACGGCGCCGCTATTAAGATGGATTTGCCAAGATGATGACCTGGATCATTATCATCGGCGGCCTCGTCATCATCGTCCTCCTGATTGTTGGACTGGTGGTGACCTCTACCAGCGAGCGCGCTCTGGTGGAAGAGCGCCTCGGACAGTATCTTGGCGAAGAACAGGCCACCGTTGACCGCGAGGCTCAGCGCTCCATCCTGACGGAATGGGTCTCCCGGCGCGTCGAGAAGACCTCCTTCGGCGAACGCATGCGGCGCGACCTGGCGCGGGCCGATGTGAAGCTCAAGGTCGGCGAGTACCTGGCGCTGATCTTCATCCTGATCGTCCTGCTGGGAGCCGTGGCCTGGTTGCTGGGTGGCCGCAACTGGATCTCGTTCGCGATCGGCGCTGTAACCGGATTCATGCTCCCGCGTCTCTATCTCCGCCAACAGCAAAACCGGCGCCTCACCAAGTTCAATGACCAGCTCTCGGACATGCTGAACCTGATGGTCAACGGCTTGCGGGCCGGGTACTCCACCATGCAGGCGATGGAGGCCGTGAGCAAGGAATTGCCTCCCCCGATCTCCGAGGAGTTCCGTCGCGTGGTGCAGGAAATGCAGATCGGCATTCCCACGGAGACGGCTCTGGCCAACCTCCTGCGCCGCATCCCCAGCGATGACCTCGACTTCGTCATCACGGCCATCAACGTCCAACGCGAGGTCGGAGGCAACCTCGCTGAGATCCTGGACACCATTTCATTCACCATCCGAGAACGTGTGCGCATCAAGGGCGAGATCCGCGTTCTGACCGCCCAGGTGCGCGCCTCCGGAACCCTGTTGGCGTTCATCCCCATCGGCCTGACTGTGGTCTTGTGGTTCCTCAACCCGGATTACCTCAAGTCGTTCCTGGAGGGCGGCACGTGGTGCGCCGTGGGAGCCGGAATCCTGGTGACGTTCCTGATCGGCATGGGATACTTCATCATGATGCGCATTGCAGATATTGAGGTGTGAGATGAGTGCTCTTGCCATCCTTGTCATCGTGTTGATCGTGTTGGGCGGGGCCGCGGCGCTGGTGGTTGTGGGCGTGCGCGTCAGCCGCACCCATGAAGACGAGGATCCCCTGATGGCCCGCCTGGCAGAGGCGGCCCAACGAGGCGAGGCCGTCTCCCTCGAGCAGATCGAAATGCAGCAGCCCTTCAGCGAGCGCGTGCTCATTCCCTTCCTGCGGCGTGTCGGCGAGCTCTCCACCCGCTTCACGCCTCAGAAAGCGCTGGAGGACGTGACGAAAAAACTGGAACTGGCCGGCAATCCGGGGCGGGTCGACGCGGCCACCTTCCTGGCTTCGCGCTTCGTGGCCGCTTTGTTGTTCGGAGGCTTCATCGCGGCGGTTGCTTTCCTCTCACCTAACAAATGGCCCGCCGGGCGCATCTTCCTGGTTGATACCCTCTTCACCGTGCTGGGATTCTTCTTCCCGCAGTTGTGGCTGCAGAGCAAAATCAACGCCCGACAAAAAGAGATCCGCAAGGCCATGCCCGATGCCCTTGACCTGCTGACGATCTGTGTGGAGGCGGGGTTGGGCTTCGAGGCCGCGATGTCTAAAGTGAGCGAGAAGTGGGAAAACGAACTCTCGCTGGCGTTCTTGCGCGCCATTCGCGAAATCCAGCTTGGAAAGGCGCGCCGCGACGCGCTGCGCGACATGGCCGAGCGCATTGGCCTGCCGGAGATGACCAGTTTCGTGGCCGCCGTGATCCAAAGCGAAATGCTGGGCGTGAGCCTGGCCAAGGTGTTGCGCATTCAATCGGATCAGATGCGCATCAAACGGTGGCAGCATGCCGAAGAGGAAGCCCACAAGGCCCCCATCAAAATGATCCTGCCGCTCGGCCTTTTGATCTTTCCCTCCATATTCGTTATTCTTTTGGGCCCGGCCATGATCCGCATCTCCAAGACGTTGGGCGGGGGATTCTGACGCCTCCCGGCCCGGGAGGGGCTGGGCCTTGGGTGCTCACGCGCTCCATCCTTTCTACCGCGCTCTCTGGCACGGGCTGGATTTGTTGTTCCCGCCCGCATGCGGGGGCTGTGGCCGGCCGGGGCAGCGATGGTGCCCGGACTGCCGAAGGCAGGTGCTTCCCCTGGCGGAGCCCGTGTGTGAGGTCTGCGGCCTGCCTGTGGAGCGGGCGGGTCCCTGTCCAGACTGTCGGCGGGCGCGCCCCTCTTTTCGGGCACTCCGCTCCTGGTCGGCTTTTGAATCGCCGCTGCGCGAGGCGCTGCATCGCCTGAAGTATCGCCGCGATCTGGGCCTGGGGGAGGCCCTGGCGGAGGCGATGTACGACTTCACGGCGCACCTGCCGTGGCCGGTGGAGGTCGTCGTCCCCGTGCCCCTGGGGGCGAGGCGCCTGCGGGAACGCGGGTATAATCAGGCCAGCCTGATTGCCTATCCGCTGGCGCTGGCCCTGGGGCTGGTCTATGCTCCGGCAGCGTTGGCCCGTGTGCGGGAAACGCGCTCCCAGATCGAGTTGAGCAGGGAGGAAAGGTACGAGAACGTGCGCGGCGCCTTTCAGGCGAGTCCGAAGAAGGTGAAGGGACGCGTGGTCTTACTGGTTGATGATGTCGCCACAACAGGCTCTACGCTCTCGTCCTGTGCTGAAGCGCTGTATGCGGCAGGAGCACAGGATGTTTTTGCTCTGACGGTGGCGCGTGCCCTGGAGCGCAGTCAGGCGTGGCATACACATCCATCCACATGAGGAGGTCCCCTATGGCCAACAAGGTCGAGATTCAGGCTCGCAATATGCACTTGAGCGAACAGGCCAAATCTCATATTCAGAAAAGGGCCGGAAAACTGGATCGCTACCTGCCCATCGTTGAAGAGGCGCGCGTGGAACTCACCTATCACTCCTCGGCTCGGAATGCAAGCGACCGTCACGTGGCTCAGATCACCGTGCGGGGGAAGGGGTTGCTCCTGCGGACGGAGGAACGGTCGGACGAGATCCTGACGGCGTTCGATTCTGCCCTGGAAAACCTCCAGCGCCAGATCGAGCGCTACAAGGGCAAACATTATCACAGCCGCGGCGGTGAGCGGAAAGCGGAGGCAGCAGAAACGGAACCCCTTGCTCTCGAGGAGACGGGCGAACTGCCATCCGTGGTGGTGCGTCGAAAACAGTTTCGCGTCCTGCCCATGAACGAACTGGAGGCCATCGAACAGATGAAGTTGCTGGGACATGATAACTTCTTCATCTTCTACAACGCCAACACCAGCAAGATCAACGTGCTCTACCGGCGCCGCGACGGCACGTACGGCGTGATCGAGCCCGAACTGGGATGAGAGCCGCAGCCGAAATGACTCGATCTGGATGCGAGTTGTTGGAGTGACAGCATGAGTGTGGATTTTGATGACGATGTGGACGAGCGGAGTGTGGTGGGAAACAGGGTGGATGTTCTCTCGGCCGAAGAGGCGGTGCGGCGCTTGCTGTATGCTATTGGGGAAAGCCCTGAACGAGAGGGGTTGAGGAATACCCCGCGGCGGGTGGCGCACATGTATCTCGAATTGTTGAGCGGCTACGATGCCGATCCTCAGGAGATCATCAACGGAGCGCTCTTCGATGTCAACTACGACGAGATGGTGATTGTGCGTGATATTGAGTTCTACAGTTTGTGCGAACATCATCTGCTGCCCTTTTTGGGACGCGCCCATGTAGCCTACATTCCGGCCGGCAAGGTGATCGGGCTGTCGAAGATCCCCCGCCTGGTGGATATGTATGCCCGCCGTCTGCAGGTTCAGGAGCGGATGACGCGCGAGATCGCCGATGTGCTCCAGACGCTGCTCGCCCCGCGCGGCGTGGCCATCGTGGTCGAAGCCTTGCACCTGTGTTCGATGATGCGCGGCGTCAAGAAGCACGATGCGCGCATGACCACCTCGGCTATGTTGGGCTCGTTCCGCACCAATCTTGCCACGCGGCAGGAATTTCTGGATAACATCTCGCGCGGCGCCAGCCCGCTTCAGATTTAGGCTTGCCGCTCCACCCCGAAGGAGCGCGGAATGGCGACCTGGGCGGGAGATTTTTTGTCGGCCTAGGACTTCGCATCGTCCCGGAAGGCCTGCAGGACCTCGGGGCGCTCCACGATCCAGGTGTGGCTGCGCAGGCGCCGCGCCACCTCCGCCAGGGCCTCCCCGCTGCGGGGATGAGGCATGTGGGGTGCCAGTTCGGCCAGCGGCACGACAATGAAAGCTACCTCCCAATGCCGGGCGTCGAGCGGCACGTCGTCGACCATGATAACGTCGATGTCAATGGTGCGTGGGGCGTTCTTATCCGGAAGGCGCACGCGCCCAAGTGCGGTCTCCACGGGCTGAACGATCTGCGGTTTGATCTCGGTCAGGGGGAGGGGAGTGATTAACAAGACGCAGGCATTGAGGAAGTTCGGTCCTGGCGTGCCCAGGGCGCGCGATTCCCAGGCCGTGGAGACGGCGCGGACCTCGCCATACTCTCGCAGCAGAGCCACTGCCCGCGGCAGGTTCTCCTGCGGGCGGATGTTCGAGCCGAGGCTGAGAAAGACATGATGTGCCCTACCCATCGCGGCTGCGTTCCACCTCCACACCTACCGAGCGCGCGAAGCGCACCGCCCCGGGCTTCTCGACGCGCACAATCGCTTTCTGAACGCCCTCCTGTCGCAGGCATATTTGAACCAGGTCGTTGGCCAGGGCTTCGACCGTGAAGCGCCCGGCCGACTCGGCATGCGCCTGCACTTGCTTGGCAAGCGTGCGATAGTTGACACAATCTTCGAGGCGGTCCGTCTTGGCGGCGCGCTGCGTGTCGGTGAAGAGCACAATGTTGATCAGGATGTCTTGAGGTGTCTTGCGCTCCCAATCGTTGACACCGATGATGCCGCGCACCAGCAAGTCTTGGATCATGACCTTATCCATGCTTCCTCCGAGGGTGAGGCCTGCGGCTTTCCTTAGACCAGATGGCGACCGCCGTCCAGGTGGAGAATCTCGCCCGTGATGTAAGCCGGCCCGCTCAGGAGGAAGAGCAGGGCGGCTGCGATCTCCTCTTGCGCGGCCCAGCGCGCCGCCGGCACGCGGCCCAGGACGCTCGCGGCCGGGCTCCCATCCGCCGGCGGCAGCGCGGCGCCCAGGGCCAGCCCGTTGACCAGAATGTTCGGAGCCAGCGCGAGCGCCAGCGATCTGGTCATGGCGGCCAGGGCTGCCTTGCTGATGGTATATGGGAAGTGATCGGCGCCGGGACGCAGGGCGCGCCAGTCGAGAATGTTGATGATGCGCCCCTCCTCGCCGGGGGGGACCTGGCGTGCAAAGGCCTGGCTGAGCAGGAAGGGCGCGGTCAGGTTGATGTGCAGGTGGCGCTCCCAATCCGAGAGGGTGGTCTGTTGGAAGGAGAGCGCCTCGAAGATGGCAGCGTTGTTGACCAGAATATCTACCTTTCCAATCTGAGCCGTCTCGGCGATCAGATGCTCAATCTCCTGTGGCTGGCCGAGATCCGCGCGCACAAGCCAGGCGCGCCGCCCCAGGGCCAGCGCCTCGCGCTCCACCCCGGCTGCCTGCGCCTCGGCGTGACCGTAGTGAATGAGGAGGTCCGCGCCGGCCTCTGCGCATGCCAGCGCCAGAAGGCGCCCGATCCGCCGCGCGGCGCCTGTGATCAGCACCCGTTTCCCGCTGAGCGGCAGTGGTTTCGTGGTCATAACGCCTCGCGGAAGATTGTATCATCAACGGCGGGGTGGGGCGTGCGAAGAGCACCAACAGCCTGGCCTCCCCGCCTCTGCTTGATCTGTGTCCCGCCGTGGATAGAGTACAATCAGGAGCAATGAACCCTTTCCGTGGAACGGAAGTGTGCCCTGCCGCAGCCGCGCTTGCCCTGGCGACATGAAGAGCGCGGCATACTTTGGCCCTCCTCATGCGAGTCCTGGCCGCCATGCTTCCTGTGCAACCGCTCTTCGTTGGCATCGATCCGACTGCGACACATAAAGCCTTTGTTTATGCCGCCCTGGATCGGAATTTGAGCCTGGTGACCATGGCCGAGGGGGAGCTCGAGGATGTGCTTGCCTTTCTCAGTACCCAGGCGCATGTGATTGTGGCCATCAACGCTCCCTCGAGCGTGAGTCGGGGCCTGGTACGTCCCCCTTCGGCGCGCATGGGCAGTATGCGCCAGGCTGAATACGAGCTGCGCCGGCGTGGCATCCCCGTCGGTGGAACAGGGAAGACGGAGGCGCTGTGCCCGCCCTGGGTGCAACTCGGCTTCACGTTGTACCGCAGATTGGGCGAGCAGGGCTTCCGACCCTACCCGGCAGAGGGCGCGGCGCGCCAATGGCTGGAGACCCACCCACATGCCTGCTTTTGCGCCCTGTTGAAGCGCAGCCCCTTCCACCGGACGAGCCTGGAGGGGAGGTTGCAGCGAGCGTTGATCCTGTATGAGCGCGGCCTGCAGCTCCGAGACCCGATGGATTTCTTCGAGGAGGTCACGCGCCACCGTCTCCTGAGCGGCCACCTGCCGCTCGATCTGCTGCCCTTGCCCGAACAGCTCGATGCCCTCGTGGCTGCCTATACGGCCTGGTTGGCGGTGCAGCAGCCGGAGGAGATCTCTCGTCTCGGCGATGCGGAGGAGGGGCAAATTGTGTTGCCGGGGAAAGTCTGAAAGGATGAGGGCGCTGAATCGCTTTTGGTACAATCGGCGAAATCCATCTCGTCAGGAATAATATGGACGCTGCTTTTACTCTTCGTGCCATCAACACCCTGCGCTTCCTCTCGGCCGACGCAGTGCAGCAGGCCAACTCGGGTCATCCTGGACTTCCGATGGGCGCGGCCGCCATGGCCTTTACCTTGTGGACGCGTCATCTGCGCCACAACCCGCGCAATCCGCACTGGCCAGGGCGTGACCGCTTCATCCTGTCCGGCGGGCACGGTGCGATGCTGTTGTACGCGCTCCTGCACCTCAGCGGCTACGACCTGCCCCTGGATGAACTCAAGAACTTTCGACAGTGGGGAAGCAAGACACCCGGCCATCCCGAACGCGGCCTCACCCCCGGCGTGGAAATGACCACCGGCCCGCTGGGACAGGGCTTTGCCACAGGCGTGGGCATGGCCATCGCCCAGGCCCACCTCGCCGCGCTCTTCGCGCCAGAGTTGTTCGACCATTACATCTATGCCCTCGTCACCGATGGCGATTTGATGGAAGGCGTCGCCTCCGAAGCCGCCTCCCTGGCGGGACATTTGCAACTGGGGCGATTGATCTACCTCTACGACGACAATCGCATCTCCATCGATGGTCCCACCGATCTGACCTTTACCGAGGACCGCGCGGCGCGTTTCGAGGCCTATGGCTGGTTCGTCCAAAAAGTGGGGGATGGCAATGATGTGGAGGCGCTCGACGCCGCCATCCGTGCCGCCCGCGCTCAGCCTCGTCCCTCGTTGATTCTCTGCCGCACGCACATCGGCTTTGGCGCGCCGACCCGGCAAGACACGGCCAAGGCGCATGGCGAGCCTCTGGGTGAGGAGGAACTGCGGGCCGCCAAGCAAAGGCTCGGCTGGCCATTGGAGCCCCGCTTTTACATTCCCGAGGATGTGCTGGCCTTCTATCGCCAGGCACTTGAGCGTGGCCGACAGGCCGAGGACGAGTGGAACGCCCGCCTGGCCGCCTACAAGGCCGCTCATCCCGAGCGCGCCGCCGAGCTGGAGCGCCGCCTGCGTGGAGAGTTGCCCGAGGGCTGGACCTCTGCCCTGCCGTCCTTCTTCCCAGACCCCAAAGGCATGGCGACGCGCGCGGCTTCCGGGCAGGTGCTCAATGCCCTCTCGGAAGTGCTCCCGGAGCTGCTCGGCGGCTCGGCCGATCTGACACCCTCCAACAACACCAAATTTGCATCGGCGACCGCCTTTCAAAAAGACAACCGCGGCGGGCGTTACGTTCACTTTGGGGTGCGCGAACATGCCATGGCCGCCGCCTTGAACGGCATGGCGCTCTACGGCGGTGTGATCCCCTACGGCGGGACGTTCCTTGTTTTTTCCGATTACATGCGGCCGGCCATTCGGATGGCGGCCCTGGCTCACATCCCCTCGATCTTCGTCTTCACCCACGACAGCATCGGCCTGGGAGAGGATGGCCCCACTCATCAGCCGGTGGAGCATCTGGCGGCGTTGAGGGCCATGCCGAACCTGCTCGTGATCCGCCCTGCCGATGCCAACGAAGTCGCCCAGGCCTGGCGCATGGCCATTCTGCGCCGAGATGGCCCCACGGCTCTGATCCTGACGCGCCAGGCCGTGCCGATCATCACCACTCCGGAGCAGGCGCGGGGGTTGGAGAGGGGCGCTTATGTTCTGGATTCCCTCGGCAGGGAGAAGCCCGATCTGATCCTGATGGCCTCGGGCTCCGAGGTGTCTCTGATCCATGCCGCCGGCAGGAGGCTGGCCGAGGAGGGCTATCGCGTGCGCCTCGTCTCGTTCCCTGCCTGGCGGCTCTTCGAGCAACAGGACGAGGCTTATAAAGAGGCCGTGCTGCCGCGCGCGGTGAGGGCCCGCCTGGCGGTCGAGGCGGGCGCCGGCCTCGGCTGGGAACGGTACGTGGGCTCGCAGGGGCGCATTCTCTCAGTCGAGCGCTTCGGCGCCTCGGCCCCGTACCCGATCCTCTTCCAGAAATTCGGCCTGACGGTCGAGAACGTGGTGGCTGTAGCGAAGGACATGCTCAAGACCAGACGGCGCACGGCCCCCCGAAAGGTGGCGCCATGAAGGTGGCCGTTGGCTTCGATCATGCCGGCTTTCCATTGAGAGAGACCGTGCTGGCCGCGGTCCGCGCCGCCGGCCATGAGCCCCTCGACCTGGGCACCTACAGCGCAGAGCCGGTCGACTTTCCAGATTACGCCAAAAAGGTCGGCCGCGCCTTGCAATGCGGAGAGGCCGAGCGCGGCATCCTCGTCTGTGGCTCGGGGATCGGCGCCTCCATTGCGGCCAACAAGATGAAAGGCGTGTACGCCGGCGTGTGTCATGATACCTACTCGGCGGCGCAGGGCGTCGCGCACGATAATATGAATGTGTTGTGCCTCGGAGCGCGCGTCATCGGCTCGGAACTGGCCAGAGTCCTGGTGATGGCTTTCCTCGGGGCGCACTACATGGGGAACGAGCCGGGCGGGGAACGCTTCGCCCGCCGGGTAAACAAGATCAAAAGATTGGAACAGGCGCACGATGAATCCCGTTGAAAAACTGCACGCTCTCGGCCAATCCCTCTGGTACGACAACATCCAGCGCCGTTTGCTGGAAAACGGCGAACTGCAGGCCATGATCGCACGCGGCGAGGTGCGCGGCCTCACCTCGAACCCGAGCATCTTTCATAACGCCATTGCCAAATCCCACGACTACGATTCGGCTCTCATCCCGCTGGCCTGGGCCGGGTGGAGCGCGGAGAAGATCTTCTGGGAACTGGTGATCGAAGACATCCGCCAGGCCTGTCATCTCCTGCACCCGATCTACGAAGAGAGCAACGGCGAGGATGGCTATGTGAGCATCGAGGTCAGCCCCTTCCTCGCCCACGACACCCACGCCACCCTCGCCCAGGCGCAGGAACTCTGGGCGCGCCTCGCCCGGCCAAATTTGATGGTGAAGATTCCGGCCACAAGGGCCGGCCTGCCGGCCATCCGCAGCGCGATCGCAGCTGGGCTCAACATCAACGTCACGCTCATTTTCTCGTTGCCGCGTTACCTCGAGGTGATGGAGGCCTATCTGCGCGGGCTCGAGGATCGTCTGGCCGCCGGACGCCCCATCCACCACATTGCCTCGGTGGCCTCGTTCTTCGTCTCGCGCCTCGACACCAAGGTCGACGCACGCTTGCCCGAAGGCTCGCCCCTGCGCGGCCGGGCTGCCATTGCGAACGCCAAACTTGCCTACCAGGAGTTCCTGCACTTTTTCCAGGGCGAACGCTGGGAGCGACTGCGATCGCAGGGCGCCCGCCTGCAACGTCCCCTGTGGGCCTCCACCAGCACCAAGAACCCGGCCTATCCCGATACCCTGTACGTGGATGGCCTCATCGGCCCCCACACCGTCAACACCGTGCCGCCATCCACATTGCAAGCCTTTCGGGAGCATGGGAAGGCCGATCTCACCCTGACTCGCGGGGTGGAGCAGGCCCGCGAGACACTGGCGGCCCTTGAACAACGGGGCATCTCGATGGCCGAGGTGGCGCAGGAACTCGAGGAGGAGGGCGTGAAGGCTTTTGCCGATTCGATGCGCGCCTTGCTGCAGACCCTGGAAGAACGCCGCCAGGAAGCCGCCTCTTCCCTTGGACCCCTGGCGGCGGATTCCGTTCCCGCACGGATGGCGCGTCTGGAGGTGGAGCGGGTGCCGGCGCGGCTCTGGGAGCACGACCCAGGCCTGTGGTCGGAGGCGCCACTGGCTCAGGCGGAAATACGGGCGCGCCTGGGCTGGCTGGATTCGCCCTCGCAGGCGCGCCAGCGACTGGCCTCCTATCACGACTTCGCAGAAGAAGTGCGCAACCAGGGCCTCGAGCGCATCCTGGTGATTGGCATGGGTGGCTCCTCGCTGACGGCGGAAGTGCTCTCGCGCTTGTTCGCCTCGTCCCGGGCTCTCCCAGATGGCGCCCCTCGCTTGGCGATCCTCGATTCCACCCATCCCCGACAGGTGCTCCAGGCGGCGCGAGACTTCCCGCCGGGCCGCAGCCTCTACATCCTTGCCAGCAAATCCGGGGCCACAGCCGAGGTCATGGTGGCCTTTGACTATTTCTGGGAGTTGAACCGCGCCGATGGAGCGCGTTTCGTGGCCATCACGGATCCCGGCAGCCCCTTAGAGCAGATGGCGCATCGGCGCGGCTTTCGCCGGGTGTTCCTCGCCGATGAAACCGTCGGGGGGCGTTACTCCGCTCTCACCGATTTCGGCCTGCTGCCCGCCGCGCTGCTGGGCGTGGACCTCGGGCGCCTGCTCGAGCGCGCCGAGTGGATGAGGCGGCAGTGCGCCCGCGACGTGCCGGCCGCCCGCAACCCGGGCCTGGCGTTGGGCGTGGTGATGGCCGAAGCCGCGTTGCAGGGCCGTGACAAGTTGACGATCCTGGCCGATGCCCCGCTGGCGCCCCTGGCACCCTGGATCGAACAACTCGTGGCCGAATCGAGCGGGAAGGATGGCAAGGGCATCGTGCCGGTCGCACTGGAGCCGCTGGATGCGCCGCAGGTCTATGGGGGCGATCGCTTGTTCGTCTATCTGCGGCAGAACGGCGAACTCGATTCCGGGCTTGCCGCGCTGCGCGCTGCCGGTCATCCCGTGATCGAGTTTTCGATCGCCGACTCGTATGAGGTGGGAGGCGAGTTCTACCGCTGGGAGATTGCCACCGCCGTGGCCTGTCACATCCTTGGCGTGAATGCCTTCGACCAGCCCGATGTGCAGGAAAGCAAGCAACGCACGCAGGCCCGCATCGCTGCGTACCGCGCCGGCAGCGGATGGTCGCAAGAGGAAGCGGGAATCGGGATCGAGCAGGCAGAGAGACTGTTCGCATTCCTGGGGCAGGCCAGAGCCGGCGACTATGTGGCGCTCAATGCCTATCTTCCCCGCACGGCTGAGATCGAGGCCCACCTGCAACGACTGCGCGTGGCGATTCGCGAGCGCACGCGTTGCGCCGTCACCGCCGGCTTCGGCCCGCGCTTCCAGCACTCGACCGGCCAGTTGCACAAGGGCGGGGCCAACAGCGGGCTGTTTGTCCAAATCCTGGATCAAAGCGAGGAGGACCTTCCCATCCCGCATCAGGGTTTGACCTTTGGAATGCTCCTGCGCGCCCAGGCGCTGGGCGATTACGAGACTCTGCTGGCGCGGCAGCGGCGCGCCATGCGTGTTCTTCTTCGAACACCCGCTGAACTTGAATTACTGGTGGAGGCCATACAATCATGGGCGAGTTATACCAGCTGAAATGCACGGTCTGTCGCCGCGGCGATCCTGCCCTGAGCGAAGCAGAGATCGCCGAGTTCCAGCTCCAGGTGCCCGAGTGGCAGGTGATCCGTGTGAACGACGTTCTACGTTTGGAACGCGTCTTTCGCTTCAAGGATTTCGCCGAGGCCTTGCGTTTCACCAACCGCATTGGCGCTCTGGCTGAAGAAGAAGGGCATCACCCGCTGATCATCACCGAATGGGGGCGGGTGACCGTGCAGTGGTGGACGCACAAGATCGGCGGCCTGCATCGGAATGATTTCATCATGGCTGCCAGGAGCGACCGCCTGTTGAGCGCCTGAGGCCCCCTCCACCCGGCCTCAAGCCCTTTTTCGGCTCTCCCAGAGGGCCGGCAGGGCCTCATGCATCACCAGATCGAGCAGGCCCAGATTCTGTGCCAGGGCGGCCGGGAGCGGGCGGGAGGCCGGCAGGGGCACGACCGGGCGAAGATCCACGGCGCGGCCATCGAGGTGGTACTGATAGCGCCCCACCTTCCTGACCTCTGGCGTCCTTTCCAGGAACTGGCGCAGGGCCTCTCGTTCTTTGCGGCTCAGCCACTGCGGCAGGTCGGAGGTGGCCTTGAAGCCGGCGATGTGGGCCAGGTCGCGCAGCAGCGATTTTTGCTCCGCGCTCATTCTGTTGTGCTTC
Organism: Chloroflexota bacterium; assembly: GCA_037445475.1. GTDB lineage: Bacteria > Chloroflexota > Anaerolineae > Anaerolineales > Villigracilaceae > Fen-1038. The sequence continues at coordinate 3,137 of JBBIKK010000034.1, read as the reverse complement.
GAGCGGAAGAAGACCACATCCGGGTCGGTATGAACGAGCGGCGCCAGCCAGAGGCGGTGTAAACTTGTGCGAATCGCATTCTGCGTGGAGGCGTGATTAGGGTTGTTCAACCACACGCTAAGCGGGCGGTTCAGCCAGTAGGGGGTGACGTCCGGGCCGATGCGCAGGCCATCGCACAACCCAAGGGAAGGGAGAATGGGCGCGCCACAGGCAAGGATGTAGGCCTCGCCGGCTGCCTCGCGCATGACCTTCAAGGCCTGGCGATAGGCCAGTTCGCGTGGCATTTCCTGGTAATGCTTGCCGGGGAGGGCGCCAGCGTAGAGGAAGTCGAGTTTCAGGTACCCATAGCCCCACCCCACGACCTTGCGGATCACGCCCTCGAGCCAGGACAGGACGGCCGGGTGGGTCACGTCCAGGGCATAGGTCTGGCCACTCCAATTCAATCCACTTTTGACGGGTCGCCCGCTTTCGTCGCGCAGCAGCCAGTCAGGGTGTTCATGGAACAGGGTCAGATTCGGAGTGACGATGAAGGGCGAGAGCCATAGCCCTGGGATGCGGCCGCTGGTGCGGATCTTCGCGGCCAATGCGGCCATGCCGCCTGGGAAGTTCCTGCCCGCCTCCCAGTGGCCGCTCGCATCCTGCCAGCCGTCATCGATCTGCAGAACATCGAAGGGCAGGTCGCCGAACTCGTTGAGCACTTTCAAGATGAGAGGCTCGTTCACCCATTTGTACAGGCTGTACCACGAGCACCAGACGCGCGGTGCTCGCTCATAACGCCCCCGCCCATAGCGCTCTCTCAGCCGGGTCGCGTATTTCTCGAAGACGACCTCTTCGGGGCCGCGTGTGATTAGCCAGTCGCCGCGCTCGCCGTGTTCGTAGAACGCCTGGAGGGAGGTGCCCGCCAGTTCGACTCGCCCGCCCGGCGAGAGCGCGCCCACGAGCAGGATGTCCTCCCCGTCGAGCTCGACGGCGCCCACCCAGGCACCGATGTGATTCGGACGGAAGGCGTAGAGCGGGTCCTCGTCTTTGGCGCGGAACTGAGGGGAGCGAATGGGGAGTGGGGGTTGAGAGGGATCGAGCCAGCAGGCCAGCGTCCATGAATGCCAGCCATGGCGAAAGAAGCGCCTCGGGCGAGAGGGCAGCGAGAGCGTCAGGCGCGCAGCGGGCACAAGCGTTCCGCCTTGCGTTTCGTTCAGGGAATCGGCGGCCAGGTCAAGTGATAGAGGTTGGAAGGTCGGATTCATGTGCGAACCCATGCCAGGCACCCATGGCGTATCGGATTGCCCTTCCGCTGTGCAAATGGCAAGGGGAGTTTTGAAGGGATGAGAGACATGAGAAAAATTATAACCCGAGAGGGTAACTATCTACTCGCCTGGTTCGGGCGGACTGAAATCCTTCCTCAGGTCATGATCCGACGGCCTGCGCCGGCCCGCAAGGCTTCCATACTGAGGCAGGGCGCTTGCCCCCGTCAGGGGGTTAGCCCGCCAACAAGATACAAAGAAGAAACCAGGGTAGGGTAGACAGTTACGTTCAGCTGTTCTTCTGTAAATATTGGCGCATCATCAAGGCCGCGCTTGCTCCCTCGCCCGCTGCAGCCGCCGCCTGCTTGGTGGAACCGGCGCGCACATCCCCTGCCGCAAACAGACCGGGTATGGATGTCATGAGTGTTCCGTCGGTGACGACCGCTCCCCAGCGGTCGACCTCCGCCTTGCCTTTCAGCAGATCACTGTTGGGCGAGAGACCGATGAACACGAACACGCCGTCGTATTGCCACTCCTTGCGCTCGCCCGTGGCACGGTCTTCCACAATCACCGAGGATAGTTTACCATCCTTGATGCGCAATTCCTTCACGGCGTGATTCACCGTCACGGACATATTTTCCTTTTCCGCCACCTTCTCCTGCAAAATCTTGCTGGCTTTGACCTGCGGAGCAAATTCCACAATGTCCACGCGGCTGGCAAACTTCGTCAGAAACAGACCTTCCTCGAAGCCGCTGTTTCCGCCGCCCACCACCAGAACCTTTTTCCCTTTGTAAAACGCGCCATCACAAGTGGCGCAGAAATGGACGTTCACGCCGATCAGTTCATCCTCACCCGGGATTCCGAGACGGCGATAGCGCGCGCCCGTAGCGAGCAAAACTGTCCTCGCGCCATATTCGGACCCGTCGGCGGTTCGCACGCACAGATATTGACCGTCCCGATCAATGGACGCGACCTCCTGCGCCTGCAAAATCTCCGCACCGAAGCGCTGCGCTTGACGGGTGAGCCGCGCCGCGAACTCCGCGCCCGAAACGCCCTCGTCGAAGCCAGGGAAGTTGTCCAATGTCTGCGTGATGCCCGCCTGACCGCCCAGCCCCGCTTTCTCGATGACCAGCGTCTCCACGCCCTCGCGTGCCAGGTAGATGGCAGCGGTCAAGCCTGTGGGACCTCCGCCGATGATAATCGCATCATAAAACAACCGTTGGGCGCGGCTCTGCATTCCCAGTTTTTCCGCCAGTTGCGCATTCGACGGCTCGACCAAAATTGCGCCATCGGGGAACACAATAGTGGGAATAATACGCATCCCGTTGTTGGTCTTCTCGACAAACGCCATCGCCTCGGCGTCCTGCTCGATGTCAACATAGCGGTAAGGGATGCGCTGCTCGCCGAAGAACTGCTTCGAGCGTTTACAGTCAGGGCACCAGCCCGTGCCATACAAGGTGATGATTTCAGGGTTCAAACGGGGGTCGTTCATGGAGAAAAAATCCTTTCCAAAATTTTGTACTGCAAGCTTCAGTTTGCGCTTTTATGTAGCCTCAGTAGATCATGATTTTGCATAAACACCACTGGTGACCGTCATTGCGAGCGCTCTTTGCGAAGCAATCTCCCCTTGCGCAAGGAGACTGCTTCGTAGGGAAGAGCGCCCTCCCCGCAGTGACGGGGCGAGTCTGTGATCTACTGAGCCTGCTATTTTACAACCGGATGCCTGCCGCCCGTCATCAGACCGGCGGCAGGTTGAGGAGGAGAAGAGACATGCGTTACAGCGCCGCGTACACCAGCGCCACCACGACACCGAAGATCATGTGACCGACCAAGCCGCCCATGAACGCCATGAGTCCGCCGTTGTTGGTCATCCATAAGCCCGGGGCTTGCACCGCA
>JBBIKK010000033.1:0-30050 GCA_037445475.1 Chloroflexota bacterium | reverse complement strand
CCGGCCATCCGGCATGCGGTCGACATCGAAGCGAGGGGAGTCGGGGTCGTTCAAAACATACAGCAGGACGTGAATCTGTCCGTTCATGGTGTCGGCGAGGTGCCCGTAAAGGATCGGGTCCGCAAAGTCCGCCCGATGGTAAAGCGATAGCTCTACGGATGGGCTGCCGGGCGCCCACCGGGCTCGAAGCAGGGAACGGCCCTCGGAATCAACGAGGTCGGGCGGCAGGTGGAAGCGCTGTATCAGTTCTGCTGGAATCAGGCTGCCGTAGATGGCGCGCTTCTCCGCCTCCGGAAGCAGGTTGATGCCACCAATGGTGAAGGATGTGTTCATTGGGCATGCTGGCCTTCAGGCCATAAGGCCGGTCACCTCACCCGCAGCTCGCGTTCCTGGGTGCGGGCCTGATCGCGCCGGGCAATGGCGGCGCGTTTATCATACGCCTTCTTGCCGCGCGCCAGCGCAATTTCTACTTTTGCCCTCCCGTGTTTGAGATAGAGGCGCGTGGGGATGATGGTCATCCCTTTTTGGCGCACAGCGTTCCACAACGCGAGAATTTCCTTCTTGTGTAACAGGAGGCGACGCCTTCGCTTGGGATCATGATTGAAGCGGCCGGCCTCTTCATAGGGCGCGATGTGCGCTTCGACCAGCCAGGCCTGCTCTCCGTTCTCGATGTCCACATAGGACTCGGCCAGGCTGACCTGCCCCGCCCGAACGGATTTGATCTCGCTCCCTTGCAGGGCAATGCCGGCCTCGAAGCGCTCGAGCAGAAAGTACTCGAAAGCCGCCTTGCGGTTCGTGGCAACGACCTTGATGTTCTCGGCCATGTTTTCATTCTAACACAGACCCCCTCGAGGAGAACATGGCGCGTTCTCTGTCGTCATACGCCTTATATCCGCAGCACCTTCGCCCCGCGAATCTTCCCTTGCTTCAGCTCCAGCAAAGCCCGATTCGCCTCTTGCAATTCGTATTCCTGATACTCCGGCTTGAGGCCGGCCTCTGCGGCCAGCCCCAGGAACTCGCGCACATCCTGCCGAGTCACATTGGCCACCGATTTGATTTCTTTCTCCATCCACACCTGGGAGGCATAATCCAGGCTCAACAAGACTTCCCGGTCGGTGGCCTCTTTGCGGATGGCGTTGATGACCAGCCGGCCGCCCGGCTTGAGATGCTTCAGCGCCTCCAAAGCCGGACCCCAGACCGGCGTCGTGTCGATGATCGTATTCATCTCCTCGGGCGGGACGGCCTCGATCGGCCCGGCCCAGGCGGCTCCCAACGAGAGGGCGAACTCGCGCTCGGCCGGGTTGCGGCTGAAGACGAAGATTCTTGTACGCGGGTACTTATGGGCAACCATCTTGAGAACCAGATGATTCGAGCCTCCGAATCCCATCAATCCCAATGTCTGCCCATCCTGCAAGCGGCTCAGCTTCAGGGCGCGATACCCGACTGCGCCGGCGCACAGCAGCGGCGCGGCTTCCGAATCCGAGAGGGCATCTGGGATGGGATGTGCGAAGGCCGCCGGCACGACCATGTATGGAGCGTATCCCCCGTTGGCATCCCGGCCCGTCGCTCGAAACGCGGGGCACAGGTTTTCCTGGCCGCTCAGGCAGTACTCGCAGCGGCCGCAAGCGGAGAAGATCCAGGCCACGCCCACTCTCTGCCCCACCGGCGGGGCCGGCTTGGCCTGTGGGGCCCTCTCCACGATGCCCACAACCTGATGCCCCAGAATCACCGGCAGGCGCGGAGGCGGCGTGCGCCCTTCGATTTCGTCCAGCTCGGTGTGGCAGACCCCGCAGCGCGTGACGCGCATCAGAATCTCGTCTTCGTTCGGCGTTGGTTCCGGAACGTCAGCCAGGGAAAGAGGCTGAGGGTTTTGGGTGAGCGGGGCAAGTTCCCGCAAGAGCATGGCTTTCATCGGGCTCTTCCTCGAGGTGTTCATCCTGTCCCGAACTGACGGTCTCCGGCGTCCCCCAGGCCGGGCACGATGTAGCCGTGCTCGTTGAGGTGATCGTCAATGGCCGCCAGATGAATTGGAACATCGGGGTGATGCTCCTGCATGTTCTTGATCCCCTCCGGCGCGCCGATCAGCCCAACGAACTTGATCTTCTTCACGCCCCAGTGCTTCAGGATGTCCGCTGTGGCAACTGCCGATCCGCCGGTCGCCAGCATGGGGTCCAGGATGAGACAGACGGAGACGGTCGGCTCGACCGGCAACTTGTTGTAATATTCGACCGGCTTGAGCGTGCGCTCATCGCGATACAGCCCGATGTGCCAGACCTCGGCCGTGGGCATCAGTTCCCATATCCCCTCCACCATTCCCAGGCCGGCCCGCAGGATGGGGATGAGGCCGATCTTCTCCCGCAGTTCGGCGCCCACCAGCGGGGCCAGGGGAGTCTCGATCGGGCGGGGCATGGTCTGGAGGTCTGCCGTGGCCTCGTAGGCTAGCAGGGCCGAGATCTCACGTACCAGCTCGCGAAAGCGCTTGGGATCGGTGTTGCGGTCGCGCAGGCGCGTCAGTTTGTGTGCGACGAGAGGGTGAGTGGAGGCAAATACGTTGGACATGGCATCTCCGTAGCGCGGGATTCGTCCCGCAACCCAAACGCGACATCCACGTCGCGGTACAGAATCTTTACGGTTGTAATGGATTCTCAAGAGCAATGCTATAAGACCAGTCAGGGCTTCCGCATCACAGCAGCGCGCTCGGGGCCATTGGCGACCCAACCGACCCTGACGCCAACCAGCCTTTCGATGGTCTCGACATAAGCGCGCGCGCGTGGGGGCAGATCGGCGTATGTGCGAAGGCCGCGAATGTCCTCCTTCCAGCCGCGCAATGTCTTATAGAGCGGCTTCACCTTTTCGAGCTGGTATGCATCCAGGTCGTGGTAATGCACTCTTCTGCCATTGTACTCGTAAGCCGTGCAGATCGGAATCTCCTCCAGCCCGCTCAGCACGTCCAGTTTGGTCAGGAACAGGCGGTCGACGCCGTTGAGGCGGGTTGCAAAGCGCACCGCTTCGGCGTCGAACCAGCCGGCGCGGCGCGCCCGCCCGGTGGTGGCGGCCACCTCGCTCAGGGCCGTGGCCACGTGCGCCTCGTGGATCTCGGTCGGCAGGGGGCCGTGGCCGACGCGCGTGGTGTAGGCCTTGGTCACGCCCACGATGCGAGCGATGGCGCCCGCTGGGATGCCCAGGCCGGCCGTGGCCGCGGAGGCCAGGGTGGTGGAAGCCGTCACGAAGGGATAGGTGCCCCAATCCGTGTCGAGGCCGGCCCCCATGGCCTGCTCGAGCAGGAACTTCTTGCCGCGCCTCAGCCCGTCTTGCACGATGGGGAAGAGTTCGGTGATCAAGGGGCGCAACTCGGCATAGTAGCCGCGATAGGTCTCGTAAGTGGTGTCGAAGTCCAGGGCTGAGCCACCCAGCGCCACAATGATCTTATTCTTCAGTTCCACTTGCAGGCGCAGTTTTTGTGCCAGGAGGGCTTCGTGCTCGAAGTCGCTCCAGCGGATGCCGTTGTAGCTGACCTTATCGGCAAAGGTCGGTCCAATGCCGCGCCGGGTGGTGCCGGTGGCAGCGTGGCCCTTCGCCTCCTCGTAGAGACCGTCCAGGATTTTGTGGTAAGGAAAGATGACGTGCGCCCGGCGGGAGATGAACAGGCGCTTCTCCAGGCGCAGGCCGGCTGCCTGCAATGAGCGCAGCTCCTCCAGCAGGACGGCCGGGTCCATCACCACGCCGCCCCCGATCAGACATTTGATCTGCGGATGGAAAACGCCCGAGGGCACCAGATGGATACGAAATGTGCCATACTCGTTGACCACTGTGTGCCCGGCGTTATTGCCGCCGTTGAAGCGCGCTACGTAATCGTAGCCGGCGGCGAAGTAATCAATCGCCTTGCCTTTCCCTTCATCTCCCCACTGTGTGCCGAGAACAATCGTAACCGACATGGCTGCCTCCGCGCTCATCTATCGTTCGTCACTCAGGGCGCGCTCTGCCAGCCGCTCCGCCAGCCCCGTGTAGGAGAGGGGAGAGAGGGCGCGCAGCCGCGCCTTCGCCGCCTCGTCTATCGGCAATTTCTCGATCCACTGCTTGAAGGCCTCCTCGCTGAGGCGCCGGCCGCGCGTGAGGGACTTCAGCTGCTCGTAGGCATCAGGGAGACCGAGCGAACGCAGGAGAGTCTGCGCGCCCTCGGCGATCACCTCCCAGTGCGCCTCCAGATCGGACCTCATCACGGGTTCCGCCACCTCAACCCGCTCCAGTGCACGGCTCAGGGCCGTGTAGGCCACGAGGGCGTGTCCCAACGCCGTGCCGAAGGCGCGCCGCACGGTGGAATCCGACAGATCGCGCTGCAGGCGCGAGATGGGCAGCTTGCGGGCGAATTGCTCCAGCAGCGCGTTGGCCAGGCCGAGGTTGCCCTCTGCATTCTCCAGGTCAATCGGGTTGACCTTGTGTGGCATGGTCGAAGAGCCGACCTCGTCCGTCACGGCTTTTATCGCCAGGTAGCCGTCGCTCGCGTAGCGCCATAAATCCTGTGCCAGATCGAGCAAGATCGAATGGACCCGCTGCAGAGTCTGGAAGTACTCGTTCCAGTTCTCGTAGGGGAGGGTTTGGGTTGTGAGCAGGTTGGGTTCCAGCTCCAGCTGACGGACGAAATCCGTGCTGAAGCGCAGCCAATCCACGTCGGGCGCGGCGGCGCAGAGGGCATTGAAGTTGCCTACCGCTCCGTTGAACTTGCCCTCGAAGCGATGCGCGGCGAGCATCTGGCGTGCCCGGCGCAGGCGCGCGTAAAACACGGCCATTTCCTTGCCGAAGGTCGTGGGGACGGCCGGTTGACCGTGCGTGCGTGCCAGCATCGGCGTGGACTTGTGAGCACGCACCAGCGCCGCCAGCTGCTCCAGCACCCGATCGAGGGCGGGCAGCAGAACGCGCTCGCGCGCCTCTCGCAACGCCAGCGCCTGGGCCAGGTTGTTCACGTCTTCGGAGGTCAGGCCGAAGTGCACGAACCCGACCAGGTCCGCGCACGAGGTTGGGGCCAGCTTGGCGCGCAGAAAGTTCTCGATGGCTTTCACGTCGTGGCGGGTTGCCTGCTCGAGTTCCTTGACGCGGCGCGCCTCGTCCAGCGTGAAGTCCTGCCCGATGCGGCGCAGGGCGTCTGCCTCGGAGGCGCTCAGCGGGCGGATCAGGTTCGTCTGATGCGCCAGCGCCAACAGGTATTCGATTTCGATCCGCACCCGCTGGCGCAGATAGGCAAACTCCGAAAAGTACTCGCGGAGCGCCGCGCTCTCCCTGGCGTACCGCCCGTCCAGGGAGGAAAGGGCCAGCAGATCGTTGGACATGATTCCAGATTATACTGGTGATTGTACAGCCATGTGCCCTGCACATCGGCCTCGGTTCTCCGTCAGGACCTTCCGCTTTGCCTGCAACTCGCAGCGCGAAATTGTCTTGCAACCCCAAAGCGATGTCCATCCCCTGCGGGGACGATGTGTTGCGGTACAGAATCTTCACGGTTGTGATGGATTCTCAAGAGCAACGCTTTAGAGAAGAGCCCGGAATCGCTCAGAGACCCATTGCCAAAACCCGCCTGCCTCGTTTATAATTTGGTTGCTTCGGGCGGATAGCTCAGTTGGTTAGAGCACTGCTTTGACATAGCAGAGGTCGTAGGTTCGAGCCCTATTCCGCCCACACAGAGAGCCCGCGAGGCTCTTTTTGTTTGCCGCCGGGTAGACGCCGTTGGCAGGAGGGCAGGGAGGCCTCTCCCGATGATTTCGGGGCAGGCGAAGGGCTGTTACCTGCGGACGAAGACGATGGCCAGGGGATCCGTGTACAGGGTGGCCCAGCGGGCGCTGTGGCCTGCAGCGTTTGCCAGGCTGCTCTCTCGCGGGACGATGATCCATTGCACCCCATAGCGGTCTAATTCTGCTTCCCAATTCGCCTCGGCGAGAAGGATGGCTGCATAGCGCCGAACGAATTCCTCGCCGTAGAAATCGCTCTGGCTGTCGATGAAGACGCGCTGGCCTGGCCACAACCGATAGAGCAGATACCCACCCCAGTTGAAATCGTTGAACATGGCCCCCTTGACGGGATGGGCTTCGAGCCAGTCCACGGCCTGCACCGGGAACAGGCGCGGGTCGAACTGATAGAAGGGAGCGCTGGCCTTTGCTTGATAGGAAGCGAAGAAGCCACTCACAGCGGTCAGGGCTATGACCACCTCCCAGCCGCCGCGCCTGGTCTGGTTCATTTCTCTGAACCTTGCCTCAAGGCTTGCCCAGCGCATGAACTTTTCCGTGAAAAACCCTGCCCAGCGGGCGAGGATCGGTGCAGCAACGATGGCAAACAAGGGAATGTTGCGTGCCATGAGCAGCCCCAGGAGCGCAAATCCCACCAGCAGGAGAACATGACGGCCCGCTGCCTGTTTCCAGCCCAAGAGCAACAAAATCAGCGCCAACACCAGAAGTGCGATGAATGGCCAGAAGCCATAAGCGCCCAGGTTCGGCGGCATGGTTTCCAGGGTGTGGGTGAGAATGTAAGTGCTGTTGTTGCGCAGGACGGCTATCCAGTTGTGCCAGAGGCCGGGGGTGAGCAGGCTGGCCGCCAGCGAGGAGAACCCGATGGCCATCAGGGCTTTGCCTGTGCTGCTCTTGGCTGAGCGCAGCCAAAGCCCGCGCAGCCAATCGGCAAAATAGGCACCCCAAACCAGGAACCCAAAGATGAACCCGCCGTGCGTATTGGCCCATAGAAGCATCAAGGTTGGGAAGGTCCATAGCGCAACCGGCTGGCCGAGGCGCGCCCTTTCCAGCAGCCGGCTCCACAGAACGAGAAAGAGGAAGGTGAACACATGGGGTCGCGTGAGCCAGTGGATGCTTGCGGCGGCGGTTGCCAACAACACCGGCACCAGTGCCAAGAGCGGCAGGCCGCTTCGTTCCGCCGCATCCGTGTAGAGCAGGGCAAATGCCAGCGCGATGGCCAGAGCCGTGGCGAGCACCACGCCATCCAGGTTGAGCAAGCGGTAGCTCATGGCGAAGGCTACCTGCGCCAGCCACTCGTAGGGCGGACGAGGCTGCCCGGCCATGGTGAACGAGAGCAAGTCGTGCGAGGGAATCCGCCGGCTTTGGAGAATGTAGTTGCCGAGCACCAGGTGGCGTCCCAGGTCGCTGTCGGTGTTGAGCATGTGCGCGCCCTGGAGCAGGGCGCCTGCAAAGACCGCGAGGAACAGAATGTTTTGCAGGCGTGGCATACGTTCTGCTCTCATTGTCGGCGATAAGCCTTTATATCCATTTCAACAGAGGAGGTTCATGATCAATCACGTGCTCTCATGGCGCGGGATTTATCCCGCAGCCCAACGCGACATCACTGTCGCGGCGCGGAATCTTTACGGTTGTGCTGGATTCTCAAGAGCAACACTATAGATCGTGACAGTTTTGTTTTGATATGCAATGGTCAGGGCCCTGTCCACTCGAAAGAGCGGAGAGAGCTCCCGTTCATAGGGCCCATAAATGACCCAGCGGCTTGGGGTTTGCGAAAGCCAATCAGGAGGCGCGAGTCCCTGAAAGTACGCTTTGACGAGTGCGGCCTTGTCCTCGATGTAAAGCGTTTCCATTTCGTGTCCAATATATGCCTTTTGCCGTGTTCGCTGTCCCAGCAGTTGACCCGTTTTCATGCTGCCCAGGACAAAGTCGTTCGGCGCGGCGTTTGTATCGAGCCAGATGAAGGCGTCTTCCAAGTCCCTTGGATAAAAAGCGCTTTCCGGCCGTGTTTGCATGTACAGGCTGAGACCGAGTGGGAGATAGATAGATGAAACGGAGGCAAGCAGAACGTAAACCAACGTGATGGCGTTGGTGTGAATCTTAAAACCTCGATTCTTCGTGGATAGGAAGTTCAGTGTTTCGAACAATCCAAACGCGGCGAGCAGTCCCAGCGGAATCGTGATGCCGAGCAAGAAACGCCTTTGGATGGAGACGGGGAGATAAGCGAGCAGAAATCCGCTGATGACCCAGGCGCTGAGCGCGCTCCAGACGGGCAGGCGCGTTTTGATCCCGCGATACATACCGAACAATGCGGGTGGCCAGAGCAGGGCAAACCCCCAGAAATAAAACGGGGGCGGGGGAGAGAGCGTCTGGTTTTGTATCGTGTACCGACTCCAGATCGGGTCGCGGCTGAGGAGGGTGAAGTGGTAAAGCAGCAGCGGAGTTTGAGCCGCGGCAAGGATGCCCAGCCCAAGGATATGGGCGCGATGAATTTTTTTGTCCTTCCACCATTTGAAGAGGGCTGCGCTTGCGAATGCCGCGTCCACTGTGGCGAAGGCGATGGGGTTTGTCATCTGGCTGGCGAGGGCAAGCACGCCGATCCAGGCGATCTTTTTCCAGGCCGGGGATTCGAGGTAATCGAGGTACAGGTCCATGGCCGCGGCCATGAGGGCGAGCGTGAAGGCGAATGAAGGGAAGAGCGCAATGCTGAAAGACACGTACGCATCCACCAGCCAGAAGTCGATCGGCGAGATGGGCTTGAGCGGAGCGCCCAGCATAAGTTGTAGCCAGCCGAGCCCGGAGCCAAGCGTGACGAGTAAAAATGCCGGGCGGGCGCGGCCTCGATCCGAAAAAAATCTCAGGCCAAGGCGGTAGATAAAAAATAAAGCAACGAAACCAAGGCACCAACGCGCAAGGTGATACGTGGGTTCGGGCGCGAGGCCGATCCATCGGCTGAAGTGTCCAAGCGTGATGTAAAACATTCGCAGGAAGGCGGGGCGGTGCGGCTCGGTTGTGAATCGCATTTGATATGCCCAGTCGCCCATGCGCCCGGCCTGCATCATGGAAACATGAACCGCGTAGTCAGCCTGATCGAAGAACGAGCCGCGAAAGCGCAGGTCGGCGGTTTCGGAGGCGCGCCCGATCCAGTTCGGCAGGGAGCCGAGCGCGAGAACGATCAGGGCGATCGGCGCAAGCCAAACGAAATCTTCTTTGTCCATGCGCGAGTTCATGGGGCGCGCCTCGCATAAAGATACAGCCGGAGGTCGTCCCATTCCTCAACGGACTCGAGCTCGAAATTCTCGCCGAGATATTCCAGATGCGGATGCGTCTCGTAGCCGTTCGTCGTAAACTCCTCGATGGAGCGCTGGAAGATGATGAACCACACGCGGGAGGCACCCCCCGAAGCAGACTTCACATCTTGGGCAGCGTTCAGCCCCAGGATTTGCCGGGTCGCCGTGGAAAGAGTGTCGGTCTCGCTCCCGGCCGGGTCGGCGATAAACACCTGGGGCAGTTCGCGGTCGAAGTAGAAGGCCGGAAGGTAGGAGAGTTTGCTCGAGTGGATGATGACCTCTCCCGCTTTGAGCCGTGCGCGCAGAGATCGGTCAAGCGCCGCGTACGGGCCGTATGGAAATCCCTTGTAAGCAATGTGCTGGTAGAGACCCATTGCCGCTGCGGCAATGACGAACGCGAGCGCCATTCGCCGGACACGGCGCGGCATGTTTGTTTTGGCCAAGGCCCAGGCAAGCCAGATGCAAAAGATAACGTGTGAAGGGAGCAGGGCGCGCTCGAGGTAGATCGGTTGGATTTGCGAGAGAAGCCATAAAAGCATGGGTGGGGAAAAGGAGAGATGGGCGAGCCACAGTCCAGGCGTTGCTTCGGGCCGTCTTTGCTTTGCGGCGCGGAAGGTCTGGTATGCGGCCAGGGCAACCGTCAGCGTCGCCAGGAGCAAGCCGCCGGGCAGCCAGGAGGGGGGAAGGGGCAAATTGGGGAGATAGTACAAAAAGAGGGTGAGGAGCCGTTCCGGGCCGGGGCGTTGAAGCCAGAAGTTTCCCTGTATCTTCGCGAGTTGTGCAGGGAGATGGATCAGCCACGGGGAGTACATGACGATGGCGGCGAGTCCGGCCAGGGTCAAGGCGCGCAGCGTTCTCCAATCCCTTTGAAAAACCGCGGTGAGGGCCAGGGGGATCAGATAGATCGCGGCCAGGTTGTGCGTGTACTGCGCCAGGGCGGCAGAGGCGGCGAAGAGAATCCACTGCCTGCGGAGGAAAGCATACGTTGCCAGAGTCAGCCAGAACGCGAGGAAGACGTACATGCGGACCTCCTGCGCGTAATGGACCTGAAACGGCAGGGTGGCTGCAAGGAGTCCCGCGAGTCCTGCCACATGTCCGTCGAAGAGCCTCCTGGCGATGAGATAGGCAGCAGCGACCACGCCGATCCCGGCAAGAACGGAAAGCAGGCGCGCGGAAACGAGCGAGTTGTTGAAGACTTTCATCCAGGCCCACAGCATGAAGTAATACGCGGGCGGATGTTCTTCCGCGGCGGACGAGTCTGCATTTGTGCCGAGCGTGCCGGAGAGGATGGCGGAGGGACCTGCGTCCGAGATCAGCATCGAAAATGCCTCGTCGTACCAGATCGGACGCGAGGCAATTCCCACCAGGCGGATGCCCAGAGCAAGCGCTAAAGTAAGCAAGAGAGACCATCTCGGGCCGGACAGGGTGCGTAACATGGTCTTATTGTAAAGCCACTCGCCCCTCTTCACGCCTTGTTCGGACAGGAAAATGAGCGGCACCCGACGAGGCCGCTCTTGGGGTTATTCTCCCAGATAGTCGCGCAGTTTGCGCCGCACGGATGGATGGCGCAGGCGGCTGAGCGCCTGGGCTTCGATCTGGCGCACGCGCTCGCGCGTCACACCCATTTTGCGGCCGACCTCCTCCAGGGTGTAGGCCTGTCCGTCCAGCAGGCCGTAGCGTAGTTGCAGGATGCGCACTTCGCGCGGCGGCAGGCTGTTCAATACCTCGCCGAGGTGCTCACGCAACAGGTTATATGTGGCTGTATCGTCGGGCGGGGGTGCCTCCTCGTCCTCGATGAAATCGCCCAGGACGGAGTCCTCCTCGTCATCCGTGGGCGTCTCGAGCGAGAGCGGGCGCCGCGCTACCTGGATCATGTTCTCGACCTTCTTGGGAGGCACATCCAACGCTTCTGCCAGTTCCTCCACGCTGGGATCGCGGCCCAGGCGTTGCGTCAATTGATGCTGCACACGCAGCAACTTGTTGATTTGATCGCCCATGTGGACCGGCACACGGATGGTGCGCCCCTGGTCAGCAATGGCACGCGTGACGGCCTGGCGGATCCACCACGTGGCGTAGGTGGAGAACTTATGCCCGCGGCGGTAATCGAATTTCTTGGTCGCACGGATCAGACCGATGTTCCCTTCCTGGATCAGGTCGAGGAAGGGCACGCCGCGCCCCATGTACTTCTTGGCGACGGAGATGACCAGGCGCGAGTTGGCCGTGATGAGGTGTTCGCGCGCCGCCCAGCCATCCTCGATCAGTTTGCGCAGTTCGGCCCGGCGGCGGGCGCCGATGTTGCCTCGGGCCAGTTCCTCGCGCGCCATGCGCCCGCGCTCGATGCGTTGAGCCAGGGAGACCTCCTCCTCGGCAGTGAGCAGCGGGACACGGCTGACTTCCTTCAAGTACAGTCCGATGGTGTCGTCGGTGTCGATGTTGGCCAGGTAGTCATCCAGGCTCAGGTCGGGCTCCGGCTCGGCCTGTTCCACGGCGGCCAACTCCTCCTCGGTTGGCTCGCCTGTGGTGGTGTCCTCCACAAAGGGGATGCCCGCGCTGAGCAGAGCCGAGAAGGCCTCTTCCAGTTGCTCGACATCCTGCTCGGCTTCGGGGAAGAAATGCAGGATGTCATCCAGCGTCACATAGGACTTCTGGCGCCCAAGTTCAATCAGACGAGCCAGGGCGGGGTATTCGTCCTCCTCGTCTGCCATGACGATTTTTTCCACATTCATTCGTTTGCCCATATCTCCAGGTACAGAATACAACTTTTTCAGGCAAAAATCAATACACGATTTACACCCTGTCTGTCGGGTTCATTTCCCGACCTCTTACGGGGACTTTGTGGCGGTCTCCGTTATGGGGGAGGTAGGCGTCCCTGGGGCGGGCGGGGTTTCGCTCGGCAGGGGAGCGGCCGTGGGGGTCTCGCTGGCGCTCGGCGTGGGGGTGACCGTCGGCGTGGCCGTGGGTGGGTAGGGGGGCTCTTTCAGCCATTCCAGCAGGGGGTCGATGTTGTACTTGGCCACGATCTGAATCCTGCCCCCATCCAGTTGCACGTAGTAGCCGCTCTGGATGGGCGTTACCGCGCCGATGGTCAGTTTGTGCGTGGTGCCATCCTTGAGCGCCAGCGTGATCGTGTAAGATGGCTTATCCAGGCCGACGATCTGCGGGCCGAGTTGCACCTCACTCATGGCTTGCAACGTCCCCACCTGGGTGACTGCGGCTTCGGCCTTGCCCTGGTCGGCCTCGGCCTCGCGGGGGGCTTTGACTTGCCATTTGCTGTTCTCGTCGCGGACGATTTCCACCGCCTGGCCGCTTGCGTCCTCGATGCGGAGGCGGCTGATTTGTCCCTCTTCCACATCGAAGAGTGGAGACGAGGCTGGCGTGGGCGTTTGCAGGGCCTGCCGGGCTTTGCGGTTGTTCAGGTAGAAAGTAAGGCCGACTAACGCGGCGAGGAGGACGAGCAGGAACCAGGTGCTTCTGCGGATCATGGGGTTAACCTCGTTTGCGTCGGGCGAGCCAGGTGGAGATTCCGAGACCCACTACCAGTCCGGGCATGACCACAATCGAAGTCAACAGGATGAGGACGAACTGGATTTGCGAGGGTGGGTTGAAGGTGCGGGTGATGGGTTGCCTGGGCGTGATGTTGACCAGGTTGGCCTGCCGGACGGCCCAGTCCACAGAATTGACGAAGATGTCTCCGTTGGCGTATCGGTCGAACAGGCTGTCGGAAGCGAAGACGGAATTTCCAAAGACGACCACCCGTCCCTGGGTGGTGAGGTTCTCGCCGCTGGCAGCCAGCGTGAGCGGGCCGGGGATGTCGCCGGCGGGGTCGAAGCGGGCCTGCTGGCTGTTCTTCAGCAGCTCGAAATCGGTCTCACCCCAGGATTGCTGGGCGGTCAGGATCAACTTTGTCAGCGTGACGCCCTGTGGGGCCGGGTCGCTCAGGCTCAGGCTGCGGGATTGGGGCAGGATGGCGAGGGTCGTCATATGGGCGGTGATCGGATGGGTCGAACTGAAGGCCGAGGAGATGGCGAACAGCGGCTGGTTGGAGGTGGTATCCACCACCACATCGTCATCCAGCCCGATGCCCCACTCGTTCTTCAGGTAAGCGCCCAGGGGATCCGGGCTTGTGCCGTAGTCCGTGAAGGGCGTGGGGTTTTCCAGGACGATCAACGAGCCGCCCTTATCGAGATATTCCTTGAGCAAGGTCACTTCCTGATCCAGCAGCGGATGCAGGGGGCCGGCGACGACAATCGCCTTGGCGTCCTCGGGGATCTTGTTCTCGGCGGCCAGGTTGAGGGTCTTCACGCTGTAGTTCTTCTTCTCCAGAGTCTGGCGCGCGCTGGAGAAGGCCGTGTCGCCGCTGCCGTTGATGTCCCCTTCACCGTGGCCGGTGAGGAAATAGACCGTGCGTTGCTCCGGGCTCATCAGGCGCAGGAGCGCCTGCACGATTTCGCTCTCGCTGGCGTACGAGGCGATTTCGGAGGCCTGGCCCATAATCAGGACGATCTTCCCATCGCCGGTGATGCCGTACTGGCGCGCCAGCAGGGGGTCCTGATTGGGGTCGACGAAGCGGTAGTCGAACTTTCCTTTGCTGTTCTCTTTGTAGTTGTTGAGCAGCGTCCTGGCGCTATCCGAGGACATCTGGCTTGAGTAGAAAGCGATGGCCGTGACCTTTTCCGGGAGGGCCTCCAAGGCGCGGATGGATTCGGGGGCGAGCGTATGCTGTTTGTCTTCGGTCAAATCCAGTGATTGTGGATTCTGGTAAGCCAGCACGTTGACGGTGATCAGAATGCCGGCAAAGGCCAGAGACATGATCAAGGTGTTCGAGCCGTAGCGCGCCTGGCGTCCGGCCAAGAAGCGTCGCACGGCGGCAGGGTTGAGGATGGCATAGAGCGCCAGTCCAATCACGAGCAGGCCGGCGCTGACCGCCGTCGCCTGAGAAATCAGTTCTGGCCGGGCGGGCGAGAACAGTTTCAGCGCTCTCAGGCCCTGCACGGCGATCAGCAAGAGGGTGGCGATGGCCGCGAGCAGCGCCAGGGCGAGGCCCAGGCCGGCATAGCGCGCGGCGGTGTTTTTTTTCTTGGCCATTAGCTCCACCTCCGGGTTTCGACGGCAGCGGTTCCCGTGAACAATCCCAGGGCTATCAGGCTGAGGTAATACACCACGTCCGACAGGTAGATTTTGCCTTGATTGAGCGAGTCGTAGAAGTGGGCTTTCATGTCCAGGTAGGCAAAGAGGTCTGCGCCGCTTTGCACGTATTGGGCCGGGAAGCCGATCAGCCACCACAGGACGATGAAGAGCCCCAACGTGGCAAAGAAGGCTGCAATCTGATTGTTGAACAGGGCAGACATCCCCACTCCCAGGGCGAGGAAGGCGGCGGAAACGAGGATCAGACCGAGGTAGGAACTCATCAGCATCTTCTGATCCAGGCCGGGGCTCTCGAGGTTATTCAGGATGAGCGGATAGATCAACGAGATGGCAATCAGGGTTAGAATGAACAGGAAGCCTCCGAGCCATTTGCCGATGATCAGTTCCCAGTCGCGCAATGGGGCCGTCAGGAGGAGCTCCATGGTGCCCATGCGGTTCTCGTCCGCGATCAGGCGCATGGTCAGGGCAGGCACCGAGAGGACGAGCAGGAAGGTGAACGTGCCCGTGATGCCGCTGGCATCGGGGGCGGAGGGCGGGCCGCCAAAGCCGCCGCTGAGCGCGTTTTGAGAGTAGATAAGGATGGTAAGCCCAAAAATGATGCCCAGGGTGAGCAAAATGACGAAGGCCACCACGTAGGCAATCGGGCTGGCAAAGAAGCGGCTGTATTCGCGACGTGCAATCGTCCAGACGTTTCTCATACGCGTTTTTTCTCCTTGGGGCGGACGGAGTTATCTTCGCGAGTGAGTTCGAGGAAGATCTCCTCGAGGCTCATGCCGATGGGGCGCATCTCCAGAAGGGCGTAGCCGGCGTTGACGACGGCCCTGGCGACCTCGGGGCGGATGTCCTGCCCGGGGGCGAACTGGAATTCCAGCGATCCATCCGGGTTCGGTTTGACGTTCTGAATGCCCTTGATCTTGCTCAGCAACCTGGTCAGCCCATCGGCTTCGCCGCGCACGCGCAGCGAGACGCGCTCGACCCCCACCAGGCGGGCTTGCAAATTTTCGGGTGTGTCCTCGGCTACGATCTTGCCTTTGTTGATGATCAGCACCCGGTCGCAGACCTGTTGCGCCTCGGAGAGAATGTGTGTGGAGAGCAGGACGGTGCGCTGCCTGCCCAACTCGCGGATCAGGTTGCGCACTTCCACGACCTGCACCGGGTCGAGGCCGATGGTGGGTTCGTCGAGGATCAACACCTCCGGGCGGTGGATGAGCGCCTGGGCCAGGCCGATGCGTTGGCGCATGCCCTTGGAGAGGCTCCCAATGTAGCTGCGGGCGCGGCTTTCCATTCCCACCATTTCCAGAGCCTCGGCGGCGCGTTCGGCCGAATTCGGCAGTTGTCGCAGGTCGGCCATGAATTGCAGGTATTCAAAGGCCGTCATGTCGGTGTAGAGGGGAACCGTTTCTGGCAGATATCCCACTCGCTTGCGAACCTCCAGCGATTCCTCTATAATATCGTACCCGGCTACTGTGGCCGAGCCCTGGCTGGGAGGCATGTAGCCGGTCAGGATGCGCATGGTGGTGGTCTTGCCGGCCCCGTTGGGACCGAGAAAGCCGACAATCTCGCCCTGCTTGACCTCGAAATGCAGATTCTCGATGGCGCGCCGCGCGCCATAATCTTTCGTCAGGCCCTCCACTTGGATCATGGGTGCTCCTTTAATTGCTCTTGAGAATCTATCACGATCGTAGAGATTCTGTGCCGCGACGTGGATGTCGCCTTCGGGTTGCGGGATAAATCCCGCGCTATGGATGCCAGGAAGTGGCGAAACAAAAGGCACAGCACCGTCTGGGCGGGCCATGCCCGTTGAATACTATACAAAATTCAAGGGATGAAGTCAAGTGGATGGAAAAACTCTAATCTGTTCCTAATCTTGTATCCCATCCGGCTCGTTAGACTTATCTCTGGAGGCGCGATGACGGAGTTGCTGTATCAGACCGACAGTTATCTACGCGAGTTCGAGGCGAGGGTCACCGCTTCTCTCCCGCAGACCAGGGCCGTGGTCCTCGATCGCACGGCTTTCTATCCCGGCGGGGGGGGCCAGCCGCATGACCTTGGTCATCTCAATGGCATTCCTGTGATCGCCGTGCGCAAGGAGGGCGAACAGGTGTTGCATGTTCTCGAAGGCGCTTTGCCGTCTGTGGGCGAGGAGGTGCACGGGGTGATTGACTGGGAGCGCCGCTATCGCCTCATGCGCACTCACACGGCCATGCACATTCTGTGCGGGGTGGTCTTCCGCGATTACGGGGCCCTGGTCACCGGCGGCGATATGGAGCCGCTCCGGGGACGCATGGACTTCGAGTTCGAGCGGTTGCACAGGGAATTGGTGACGGTCATCGAGGCGGCCGTCCATCGCGAGATCGAGGCCGGGCGGGAGGTGCGGGTGAGCCTCCTGCCGCGCGAGGAGGCGTTGCGGATCCCAGACCTGATTCGCACCAGGATCAATCTCCTGCCCGCGGGCATCCAGCAGGTGCGCATCGTGGAGATCGTCGGCCTCGATCTGCAGGCCGATGGCGGCACCCATGTCCGCAATACCGCTGAGGTCGGGGAGATGCGCATTGTGGATTACAAGAGCAAGGGCGCAATCAACAAGCGCATTTACATTGAATTGCGGGTTTGATGACATAATTGGTCTACATAACGACCTCATTGTAGACCAACTCACGTCAAGAGGAGGATGCTCCATGTCTGTTCGTAAGTTCCCTGTTTTCCTGGCCATCGCCGCAGTTTTGATGGCCGGCCTGGCGTGTATTTCGCTGTCCACCACGCCCACGGTATCGAACTTCTATATAGCCTCTGATGAGGGTGGCCAGAATAAGACCACCGTTTTTGCGCCCGATCAAGATTTCTACATCTTCTTCAAGGTGGAGAATATTTAGGCGGGCACGAACTTCCAGTCGCGCTGGTACGCGCTGGATGTTGAAGGGCAGAGCCCGAACGAGCCCTTCAAGACTATTGACTACAGTTACGAATCGGGTGTTTCCACCATCTATTTTCAAGTAACCAACAGCAGCGGCTGGCCAACAGGTCATTACAAAGTAGAAGTATACATGGGTGGGAACAAGGTCGGCGAGCAACCGTTCAGCGTGCAGTAGCGCCCTCGCAGATCGATGGATAACCTGTAATGCTCCGGCGAGCCCCATGGGGCTCGCCGGAGGCGTTGGGGCGGGCCGGCGGGCGCTTTCCCCTTGCACAACATTTCGGTTGGGATGGGCCCGGCGCTAATCCAGGTGAGCGACGATGCGCTTGTGGGCTGTGGTGGTGTCCATGTCGAGGATGGAGATCAGTTTATCCCGCCCGCTTTGACCGGCCACGATCTCGATGCGCGTCTTGGGCACGTGCAGGATCTCGGCCAGGAACTCGATCAGCTTTTCGTTGGCCTCGCCATCCACAGGCGGCGCCGCCAGGTGAATCTTGATCGTGCCGTCGTTCATCACCTCGGATATTTTCGTGCGGCTGGCGCGAGGCACGACGCGCACCGCCAGGGCCGCCCCCCTCTTGCCATCGTGAAGACGAAAACTGCGCTTGGGCATCTCTACCTCGTTACAGGGATCGCAGGAAGCCGATCAGCACCTGACTGATGAACTGCACCAGGAGGATGAAGATGAGGGGGCTGAAGTCGAACATTCCGGCCAGCGGCACGAAGCGGCGAATCGGCGCCAGCATGGGCTCCACGATGCGATCGAGCGCGGCGCGCAGCGGATGATAGGGCGGCATGAACCAGGAGAGAACGGCGTGAATCACGACCAGGATGGTGAGCAGGCCGGCACAAAGATCGATGAGTTGGATGAGAATGTAGAGGCTCATGTATTATCTCCCGGCGGGACGGGGCCCGAGAATGGCCTGGCCGATGCGAACCAGCGTGGCGCCCTCCTCCACAGCCACCGTGTAGTCATGGCTGGTGCCCATGGAAAGTTCCTGCCATTCCACTTGCGGAAGGCGGATGGCCAGGAAGTCGCGCAGGCGGCGCAGGTGTTGAAAGTAGGGGCGCGCCGCCTGTGAGTCGGTGGAGAGCGGCGGCATGCTCATCAACCCGCACACTTTCAGGTTGGGCAAATGCACGACCTCCTCCAGGTCCGGGAGCAGTTCCGGCCAGCGAGCCTCGTCGGCCGCCGGCCAGCCATACTTGCTCGGCTCTCCGCTCACATTGAACTCCAGAAGAACCGGGAAGGGACTCCCCCGCCCGCTGGCCAGGCGATCCAGGCGGCGAGCCAGTTTCAGGCTATCCAGGGCGTGGAAAAGAGCAAAGTGTTCGAGCACAAGGCCAGCTTTGCGGCTCTGCACATGGCCAATCATGTGCCATTCTACCCCAATTTGGGATTCGGAGGTGTATGACTTCAGGGCGAGGATCTTTTCCACGCCCTCCTCAGCGTAGTTCTCGCCGAGCCGCCGCGCCCCGGCCTCGATGGCGGCCCGCACGGTCTGGAGCGGGTGCGCCTTTGTGACCACCACGAGCCGTACCGCCTCGGGGCGACGGCCGGCCCTGCCTGCGGCCAGGGCGATGGCCTCCAGGGTTCTCAGGTAGCGCTCCCGAATCGCGGCGACCTCGCTCATGGCGGCCTCGTTTTATCCGCTCATGCCTCGTTCAGGGCGATCAGCGCGCCGAAGCGCCCGGTGCGTCCCTTCTCGGCACGGTGCGAAAACCAATCGTCCAGGTGGCAGGCCGTGCACAGGCCGGCGATCTCGATCTGTTCCACGCCCGCTCGCTGCAGTTGGATTCGGTTGGCGTTCCACAGGTCGAAGTATCCCCGCCCATCGCGTCGCTGGATGAGCCCCTCCGCTTCGCTGCCGAACACCTGCTCGACTTGAGCGCTGACCTCGGCCCCGACTTCGTAATGATCCACGCCGATGGAGGGGCCAATGGCCGCCAGAATGTCCCGAGGCTTCGAGCCGTAGCGTTCCTGCATGGCTTGCACGGCCGCGCCGGCCGCGTTGCGCAGCGTGCCCAGCCAGCCGGCATGGGCAATCCCTACCACGCCTTGCCCCGGATCGTGGAGCAAAACGGGCACGCAATCGGCAAAGCGCATGAAGAGCGTGACCTGCGGGTTGTTGGTCAGGATGATGTCGGCCTTCCTGTCCACTGCGGGCGCGGGGGCCTCGGCGCAGGCGACGGTCGCGGAGTGCACCTGCCAGACGTGGAAGAGCGATTCGGGATCGCGCTTCAGGGCGGCAAGGCAGCGCAGGCAATTCTCCCGCACACGGGCCGCCTCGTCTCCCACTGTTCCACCCACGTTCAACGTGTCCCATGGCGGTGGGCTGACGCCTCCCTGTCGGGTGAAGATGGCCTGCGTCACGGAGGCCGGGAAGATATCGAACGAATAAAAGCGGACGCCGCCGGGGTGCTGAACGAAGGGCATACTACCCGCTCACGCTTTGGGCGCGCAGGGAGCGCGCCACGGCGAACTTCTTGATGAAAGCCTGATGCGTTTCGCGCATCGATGCCTCGATGTTGGGATAGGCAAACCAGGCTGTGGCGAAACCGAAGAGACCGCCGGTCAGCACGCGCAGGAAGGGAGTGCTTTCGCGATAGGGCAGGATCGCAGCCAGCCCGGGCAGGTTCATCTGGCTGAACAGCTGCGAGAACCCATCCAGGCCGATCGGCCCCAGGCCGATCAGAATCCACAACGTCCAGTGCAGGGCCCTCAGACGGCGCCCGAGCAATCCGTAGAGCAGGCCAAAGAGCAGCAGGCCGAGGTAGATGGCCACGTCGCGCTCGCACAGGGCCACCTTGTAGCCTACGCTCGGGTTGCCGATGAACTGGCGGGCGTACAGACGCGCCAGGCTGTAGGGGTTGCTCACGTCCGTGTAGCCCGTGATCTGCTCGAAGGTCTTGAGGCTGGAGAGGCCGGCCTCGCCCAGCGGGTAGTAAGGCTGTTCGCCGAACAGAAAGAAGGAACGAAAGCCAAACTGATGACACAACGGGCTGTAGAGAGTGTAGATCAGGCGTGCCGGCGCCTCCAGATTGACTTTCATGAGAGTCGGCGCGAGAAACGGCAGGCCGACGTACAGGAAGAGGAAGAAGTTGAGGAGCGCCAGATAATGCCTCGAAATCCAGAAGAAGACCCGATCGCTGCGGGAGATGGTTCTCCCCTGGCGCAGGCGTTCCTGGTAGGCCTGGCCTTCCGTCTGTTGGAGTTGACGGTGGCGGTCGCTGGCCGCACCCAACGTCATCTCCAGGTCCTGCTTCGAGATGGGGGCCGCGAGGCGATAGGGGCCGACCTCCACAACCGGGATTTTCTCCAGATAGGCCTTGTGCAGCGCCGGCTCCGCCTCGATATTCACTTCGACCAGGCGATGCGGATATTTTTCGGCCAGGGCCTTCAGATCGGCTTTGGTTTGTTCACAGAGGTGACAATCCGGACGGGCATACAGGGTAACAGTAAGCAGGGTCGATTCAGACATGGGGATACACCGTAAGAAACTCAAGGGGCGATTCCAGCCTCGCCCTACAACCCAAAATTGACGAAGAATCCGTAGCGTGAGAGTGTCTCGAGCACGCCGGCGAACAGCAAGACGCCCACGAAGACGAGCACCACGCCCATCGCGCTTTCCACATAGCGCATCAGCCGGCTGTACTTGCGCAGGATGGTGCTCACCCAGCCGATGCCCAGCGCGGCAGCCAGAAAGGGAATGGCCAGCCCGGCCGAATAGGCGCTCAGCAATTGGGTGCCCAGCAGAACGGAACCGCCGTTGACCGCCAGAGTCAGGATCGCGCCCAGCACCGGCCCCACACACGGCGACCAGCCGGCCGAGAAGAACACACCCATCAGGGCCGAGGAGAGATACCCCCATTTCTGGTTCGGCGTGGTGTGCAGGCGCACATCGTAGTACAGGAAGGGGATGCGCACGACCCCAATCATGTGCAGACCGAAGAGGATGACGATCAGGCCGCCGATCTTGGCCACGTAGTTGCGCGCCTCGAACAGAAGCCCGCCGGCCGCCGAGGCAGCCACGCCCAGCATGACGAACACCAGGCTGAATCCCAGCACGAACGCCAGGCCGTGTGTGAAGGTCGTCCAGCGCCGATCCTCCCGTGCCTCGCCGCCGGCCGCACGCCCGCCGAGATACCCTACATAGGCCGGGACGAGCGAGAACACGCAAGGCGAGAGGAACGAGGCCAGCCCGGCCAGGAAAGCAAGTCCTATGGTGACCTCGGAAATGTTCATGTCTCTTTACCTGTAACTGCCTGCCATGGTTTGTATCTTGTCGGCGGGCCAACCCTTGGACGGGGGCAAGCGCCCTGCCGTACATGGAAGCCCTGCGGGCCGGCACAGGCCGTCGGATTCATCCGACTTTTCATGACCTGAGGAAGAACTTCCGTCCGCCTGAACTGGGTGGGTAGTTACTTTTACCTCCTCACAATTTTCCGGCTGCGAGGCCTCCTGCGGGGGTCCGAAGCCGGGCCACTGCCTGACGATCTGATTTCGGCTCGCCCGAGCGCTGCAGGGCGGTTTCGCAAAGGCATGCCGTGTTACTGTCCTGAAATGCGCAGTTCTTTCACAATCACAGAAGTGCTATACGCTCCGCCGACGTTGGGCCAGTCCAGGCGAATTTCGCTTTGTGCCAGTGAGACGAACGGGGTGGTCCAGCGGAAGATCCATTTCGCGTCCTCGGGAGCGGCGTTGACGCAGCCGTGCGAGCGGCGGACGCCAAAGTCGTTATGCCAGAATGCGGCGTGGATCGCCGCGCCGGCGTCGCGGTTGAAGAACACAGGCCAGGAGACGGCCATCGTGTCGTAGCCGGTATCGGAGGCCGTGTTGGCCGCCATGTGAAGGGAAAAAATCTTCCACGACACGGCCTGATCGCCGAGCGGGGTGGAGAAACGCTCGCCATAGCCGGTGGATACGCGGCAGAAGTAGACTTCGGTGTTGCCCTCGAAACAGGAGAGCGTCTGATAGCCGGGCGTGGCGTCGATCTCGATCCTCTTGATGGCCGGGTCGACCTCGGGGTGAATGGGGGCCACATCTTCTTCGCTCAGCGGGCGGAAGGCAGCGCCATCGGCGAAGAAGAGGTCGCCATAGCCATAGCCGCGCCCCGGCGCCTCGTTGAAGCGATAATAGATCGTCCCGCCGGCATCTGCCGCCACCTGATCGATCCACACCACCTGGCTGTAATACAGGCGCGGCAACTGACGCAGATCGTTGATGATGTATTTCATGGCCGGCGAGATGGGGGGATTTTGTATTTGCAGATCAACGTAGGGGACGGTGACCTCGGCCCAGAAGCCGGGCTGGCCCGGCGGGAGGGCTGTGAGGGGAGTGTTGGGCAGGTTGCGCACCGGCTGGAGATGCGGCGCGTAAATGTAGCCCTCCGGCGTTTCCACCCACCTGCGACTCAGACCGCCGTAGGCATTCGTCCCGACCACCTCGCGGTTCCAGATCACGACCTCATCCTGCGCCACGTTGCGGATGGTCGGCGCCGACGCATCGGGACGCGGCTTGAGTTCGGTGGAATAGAAATTGGGTGTGACCACCACGCGGCCCAACCGCTCCCCGGCCGGGAAGGTGGGCAATGCCCGTGAACGCCGGAGGGGGCTCCATGCCAGGGCGCCGGCACCCAGGCCGACCAGTTTGAGGAAATCACGACGGGAGAGAGGGGGAAAGTTCTTCACAGCGCTTCGTCCTGTTGCGGCATGGTTTGAACAAGGATACCCGCAAAGGGGGGAGGCGTCAACGTGTGCGTGAGAAGGGTTTAATGTGCGGATGCTTGCCCGGCCGCGCCATGCGCGGTGGCCGCCGGCCTCATGCCTCGAAGAAGCGTTCCAGGGCGCGCAGGCAGGCTGCTCCCACTTTGTGCCCGACCTCGTCCTCGCAGAAGGTGAGGCGCGCTCCCGCCTGTTCGAGGAACTCCACCGTGCGATGAGCATGTTCGACCCTGACCATTTCATCCAGCGTTCCATGGGCGACGAAGAATGGCTTGCCGTTCAATGGACGCTTTGCCAGCATCTCTTCTGACCTGGCCGGCAGGAATCCGGAGAGCGCGGCCGCACGGCCGATGCGCTGTGGGTGCATCAACGCCAGAGCGATCGTCAACGCTGCTCCCTGACTGAACCCTATCACGTCAAAGGAGTCTGCCTCCAGGTTGTTCGCGGCCGCGTAGGCCTCCATCAGGGAGATCAACGCCTCGCCGGCAGGACGAAAGTCCTCCAGTCCGGGCCAGCCACGGCCGGAGGTCTGCGGCGGGCGCCATGTGTAGCCGCCTTGTTCGGCGGCGTACGGGGCGCGCGGGGCGATCATCCAATAATCCGGCGGGAAGTTCTGCACGAAGACCCACATCGAGTCCTCGTCTCCTGTCCAGCCATGCAGCAGGAGGAGCAGACGCGCCGGCGCGCTTTGGGCCGGGCGCACGCGCACGGTCCAGTCTTGAAATTCGATGCGTTCGCTTTCATTTCGGGCGCGCATGTCTCAGAATCCAGTCCAGCCCGTAAAAGACGAGCAGGATGAGCAGCACGGGCGCCAGCCCGGCCGTCAGGCAGAGCAGGCCCATGGCGGCCGCGCCGCGGCCATAGATGAGGTAGATCAACCCGAGGCCAACGACGAAAAACAAAACGAACGCCCCCAGCGCCAGACGGAAATGGGTGCCCGCGGCGTATTGACGCAGATCGCGCTTCATGGAATGCCTCGCAGCAGCCGGCTCAGGCGGGAGGGCCAGGCCACGGCGCGCTTCAATTCGGGCAGCACGGCCTCTACGGCTTCTTCGCCGCGCCGCGCCACCTGATGCACGTCCACGCGGTCAAGCAGCCCGATGTCGTCCACGTGTGGCCGAATGAGCACCTCCGGCTTTTCCAATTGCAGGCGCAGTTCGGTGATCTGGCGGCCTCCGATTTCCACCGAGCGCATGAAAATATCGAAGGCTCTGGCGATGCGCAATTGACTGAGACGCGAGACCAGCGGGGCGGGCAGGCCGCTCAGCAGCGGAAGGGAGAGCGGGTGCGTGGGCGCGCCCAGCGGACGGGTGAGCGTGACGGCCACCACCGGCAGGCGCGGCGCCAGCGCACGCGCCACCCCGACCGGCACCGGGTTGAGCACGCCGCCATCCAGCAGATCGCGCCCGTTCAGCGAGAAGGCCGGGAAGATGCCCGGCAAGGCAATGGTAGCCAGGATGGCATCTCGCAGCCGTCCCTGGCGGATGACCACCTCGCGCGTTGCCTGCAGATCGACCGCCGTCACGGCACAGGGGATCTTCAGATCGTCAAACGTCAGGTCGCCCATCACGTTTTCCAGCCATTTCCGTACCCCGCCCAGGCCGAGCAGCGAGGGACTCTCCTCGCCGACGCGATCGTACAGGCGCGATTGATCCACGGCCGCGAAGCGGGCTTCGATCTCGTCTGGACGAAAGCCGGCCGCGTAGAAACAGGCGACCAGCCCACCGAAACTGGTGCCGGCCACGGCTCGAATGCGAAAGCCTTCCTTTTCGAGGCGGCGCAGGACTCCGATGTGGGAGTTGCCCTTCGCCCCTCCGCCCCCCAATGCAACCGTGATGTCCATAGCCTTCCTTCACCACCAAACGTCGCGCAGATGGGCTTGGTCTCGATATTATAGTCAACCCTACGGCAAAGATGTGGCCGTGCTCTGTTGCGAACACCTTCTCAAGTGGTTTTGCCCTCACCCGGGTTGAGGTGAGCTAATGCATCAGAGCATCCCTGCAACAGAGCCACGCAGCAGAGCTATGCGCCGCCTGTGTGAACCTGTTTCGCGGCCAGAGTCTGGGCGGTAAAGATCGCCAGGTCGCGGAAGGCGACCTCAGCACCGGCTTCTTTCTCTGCTTGGGGCAGGGCAAGGAGGCTTTCCAGTCGGGCGGCGATCTCCTCGAGCTGCTGCGGATGAGCATAGGGCGCCAGGTGTTGGAAGAGCAGGCGGTGGGCGCCCTTGCGCTCCATGACTTCCAGGCCGTCAAGAATCTGGCGGTGGGGAGTGCCTTCCCAGATGGGCAGGATCATGGCCTCACGCAGCCAGCGCTCGGCCTCGAATTCGGAGAGCGTGCCCAGGCCGCCGTGTACCTCCATGCCCCATTTGGCGCTCTGCACGGCGAACTCCGCCGTCCAGTATTTGGCCAGATGGGCGATCAGGCGGAAGAGATGATAGCGTTCGGAATACCTGGGTTTCTGACGCCAGACTTCGTCGAGCAGCCTTACGGCCTCCCAGGCCAGGGCAAAGGCGGCCTGCAGCTCGCGGATGCGCTCTTTGAATTGACGATGGAGCAAGGGATGCTCCAGGATGGGCCGTCCAAAGGCCACGCGTTTTTGGGCAAAGGCCAGGGCCTCGGCCAGGGCGCGCTGGGCCAGGGCCACGCTGCCGATGCTGTTGGCCACGCGTGAGAGGTTCAAGACCTCCAGGATCAGGTAGATGCCCCACTCGGCCCGGCCAAGCAAATACGCTTCGCTCTCTCGCAGTTCCACCTCGCCGGTCGGAACGGAGCGCGTGCCGATTTTGTTCTTGAGGCGGCGGACGGTGTAATTCAGGTTGCCATCGGCGCGGCGACGCGGCAGGAGAAAGAGGGCCAGGCCGCGCACATCCCGGCTGGCTGCCTCGGGGCGTGCTGCCACCACGGCCAGCTCGGCGCCGGCGTTGCTGGCGAAGTATTTGTCGCCGCTGAGCCGCCAGAGGCCTCCCTCGGGCCGGGCACGGGTCTCAACATTGGCGCCCAGGTCGGAGCCTCCGCCGATCTCGGTCATCCAGGTCGCCCCCTGCCAGACCGACTCGTCACGGCGCAGCAGGGCGGGCAGGAAGCGCTCTTTGAGTGCCTCGCTCCCGTACTTTTCGAGCGGCACGGCCGTGGAAAGCGAGACGATGTAAGGGCAGTACAGGCCGGTGTCGAAGAAAGCCGTCACATAGCCGAGCAAGTAGGAGGGCAGCAACGAACCCTGTTCGAAGGCACGCCAGACGGCGCCGGCCTGATAGCCCTTCTTGAGCATCTTCCAGTATTCGGGGGGGAAGAGGATTTCATCCACGCGCTGCCCGAGGGCATCGTACATGCGCAGCCAGGGGGTGCCGGCGCGATCGACGGCGGCGGAGATGGCCTTTCCCTCCGTTTCCCACCAGGCCTGGTATTCGGCCAGAGCCTCGGCCTGCGGGACACTGCCCAGAGCGTGGTGAAGGAAGTCGAGGGGGGTGCGCAGAATATGTGCGTTCATGCGGCCTCCATGCCGGCCTTGCGAAGAAAACTCAAATTACGCTCAACAACGTTTGTTTTTGCTCCACGCTCTCGCCCGGCTTGACGCGGATGCGGGCCACGGTCCCGCGGCGAGGCGCCTTGAGTTCATTTTGCATCTTCATCGATTCAAGGATGATCAGCACCTGCCCCTTCTCGACCTGTTGGCCCTCGCTCACCGGCACGGAGACGACCAGCCCCGGCATGGGCGCTTTCAGGTGAAACTCGCCGCCGGCCTCCACTCTGCGGCCGATGGCGCTGCGCAGGCGCCTCTCGCGCTCGTCCTCGACTTTGATCGGATATTGCCTGCCCAACAGGAGCACCTCCCACTCGCCCGGCGCCTCGCGCTCATAGACGTAGGCCTCATAGGACTTGCCATCTATGATCAGGGAGTACAGGGGCTGCCCGCTGACCGATTCGAAGTCCACTTCCATGAGTTGATCGTTGAGGCGGATGTGTTTTTCATCCACGATTTCAACCAGGTATTCTTGATCGCCAACTGTGGTTATGTATCTCATAGGTTCACCAGCCTAACGATGCAGGCGTTCCCAACGGCTGACCCATTTCCAGTTGCTGGTATCGCGCTCGTTGCGCAGGACGAATTGCGCGGCGCGCTCGACCTGGCGGTGGGCGACGATCGTGGCGAAGGCCGCTGCCACGTCCGGATGATGCATCTCGTGATTCTCTTCCGGCTCGGGCATCGAGAAGCGTTCCTCGACGAAGCGCGTGTCGTATTGCCCGCCGATGAAGCGCGGCGAGTCCATCATGCGTTGATGGAAGGGAATGTTCGTCCGCACGCCGACCAGGCGATACTCTTCCAGGGCGCGGCGCATGCGCAGGATGGCCTGGCCGCGCGTCTCGCCCCAGACGATCAGTTTGGCGATCAGGGAGTCGTAGTAGGGCGTGATCTCGAAGCCTGGGTAGACCCCGGTGTCGACGCGCACGCCGGGGCCGGTGGGCAGGAGGCTGTGCAGGATGCGGCCGGTCGAGGGCAGGAAGCCGTTGTAGGGGTCCTCGGCGTTGATGCGGCATTCGATGGCATGGCCACGAATCTTGATGTCCTTCTGCTTATAACTCAACTGCCGCCCGCGCGCGATGCGAATCTGCTCGGCGACGATATCCACCCCGGTGACCATCTCGGTGACGGGGTGTTCCACCTGCAGGCGGGTGTTCATCTCCAGGAAGTAGAAGTTCTTATCTTTATCGACCAGGAATTCGATCGTTCCGGCGTTGACGTAGTCCACGGCCTGAGCGGCTTTCACGGCCACCTCGCCCATCTTGCGCCGCAGGGCCTCGTCCAGGAAAGGGGAGGGGGCCTCCTCGATCAGTTTTTGGTGGCGGCGCTGAAGCGAGCAATCGCGCTCGCCCAGATAAATGACGTTGCCGTGCTGATCGGCCAGGATCTGGATTTCGACGTGGCGCGCCCCTTCGACCACCTTTTCGAGGTAGACGTTTCCGTCTCCAAAGGCGGCTTCGGCCTCGCGCCGCGCCGCCTGCAAGAGGGCCGGCATCTCCTCGAGGGATTTCACCTCGCGCATGCCCTTGCCTCCGCCGCCGGCCGAGGCTTTGATCAGCAGAGGGAAGCCGATCTGGGGCGCGACCGCCAGGAGTTCCTCATCGCTCATGGCGCCCTTCCCCTCGGTGCCCGGCACGACGCGCACCCCGGCCGCCATGACCGTCTGGCGGGCGGTCATCTTATCGCCCATGGCCGCGATCGCCGAGGGCTTCGGCCCGATGAAAGCCAGCCCGGCCTCCAGGCAGGCCGCGGCGAAGGCCTCGCGCTCGGCCAGAAAGCCGTAGCCGGGGTGGATCGCATCCGCGCCGCACTTGCGGGCAATCTCAATGATCTTGTCGCCGCGCAGGTACGATTCGCGGGCCGGGGCCGGGCCGAGCAGGTAGGCCTCGTCGGCATAGCGGACGTGCAACGCGCTGCGATCGGCCTCGGAATAGACGGCGACCGTTTGAATCCCCAGTTCGCGACAGGCGCGCAGGATGCGCACGGCAATCTCGCCTCGATTGGCAACCAGAATCTTCTTGAACATCTCGCGCCTTCCTTACAGAGGAATGTTCCCGTGCTTCCTGGCCTGGTTGGCGTCGCGCTTGTTCTGCAGCATCTCCAGGGCGTTGATCAGGCGCGGGCGGGTCTCCTTCGGCTCGATCACGTCGTCAATGTAGCCGCGGCTGGCTGCCACGTAGGGATTGGCGAATTTCTCGCGGTACTCTGCCACCAGTTCGCTCTTCCTCTTCTGCGGATCCCCGGCTCTCTCCAGCTCCTTGCGGAAGATGATGTTCACCGCACCCTCCGGCCCCATGACGGCGATCTCGGCACTGGGCCAGGCGAAGTTCACGTCGCCGCGAATGTGCTTGGAGGACATCACACAGTACGCCCCACCGTAGGCCTTGCGCGTGATGACCGTCAACTTGGGGACGGTGGCCTCGCAGTAGGCATACAGCAACTTGGCGCCGGCGCGGATGATGCCGTGATGTTCCTGATGCGTGCCGGGCAGGAAGCCGGGCACGTCCTCGAACGTCACGAGCGGGATGTTGAAGGCATCGCAGAAGCGCACGAAGCGCGCCGCCTTCTCGCTGGCGTCGATATCCAGCACGCCGGCCAGCACCGCCGGCTGGTTGGCGACGATGCCCACAACGTGTCCCCCCAGGCGCGCAAAGCCCACCACGATGTTGGCCGCAAAGTTCTCGTGAATTTCGAAGAACTGGCCCTGATCCACAATCAGGCGAATGACGTCTTTGATGTCGTAGGGCTTGTCGGGCGCGTCGGGGATGAGGGTGTCGAGCGCGACTTCCATCCGCAGCGGATCGTCCCCGCTCTGGATGAAGGGCGGGTCCTCCATGTTGTTCTGGGGGAGGTAACTCAACAGTTTGCGCGTCAGATATAACGTGTCGGCCTCATTGTCGCCGACCAGATGGCACACGCCCGACTTTTCGGCGTGCACGCTGGCGCCACCCAGTTCCTCGAACGAGACGTCCTCATGTGTCACAGCCTTGACCACGTCCGGGCCGGTCACGAACATGTAACTGGAGTTGCGCACCATGAGAATGAAATCGGTGAGGGCCGGCGAGTAGACCGCGCCGCCGGCACAGGGCCCCATAATGACGCTGATTTGCGGAATCACGCCGGAAGCCAGGGTGTTGCGCAGGAAGATGTTGGCATAGCCTCCCAGGGAAACCACCCCTTCCTGAATGCGTGCCCCCCCGGAGTCGTTCAGGCCGATCACGGGCGCGCCGCTCTTCATGGCCATGTCCATGATCTTGCAGATCTTTTCGGCGTGCACCTCCCCCAACGAGCCGCCGAAGACCGTGAAGTCTTGCGAGAAGACGTACACGAGTCGACCTTCGATGGTGCCCCAACCGGTCACCACCGAGTCGCTCAGGAACCTCTGTTCATCCAGGTTGAAATCGTGGGTGCGATGTTGGACGAACGCGTCCACTTCCCGCAGGGAGCCTTTATCGAGCAACAGGTCGAGTCGCTCGCGCGCCGTCAGGCGGCCGCGCTGGTGCTGGGCCTCGATGCGTTCCAGGCCGCCGCCCAAGCGCGACCTGGCCTTCAGATCATGCAACTGACGTATCTTTGGATTCTCGTTCATGCGCCTCTCTTTCGAAATAAGTGCGATAACGAGGAAGGAGAGCGACCGTCCACAGGAAGCCCAGCAGGAGGCCGGTGAGGGCCAGGTCGAAGGGCCAGTCCGCCCGCCTCTCGGCCTGGACGAAAAGCCGGTCG
>JBBIKK010000032.1:0-30246 GCA_037445475.1 Chloroflexota bacterium | reverse complement strand
CTACCGGCAGCCAAAAGCGGGAAGAAACCTGCCACCGTGTGTCATTGCGAGGGCGCAGCCCGAAGCAATCGCCAGCATTTGCGAGGAGACTGCCACGCTCGCTGCGCTCGCTCGCAGTGACAGGTAGATAGTTACAATATGGCTCCGCAGAAACTACACCGACAGCAAAACTTTTGGACGCAACTGCCTGCCATGCCCGAAGCCGTCTCCGCCTTTAGCGAGGAGACAGCCATGCTCGCAGGGACAGACAGGTGGTTACGGCGCGGCCGTGAGGTCGCCTTTGGGTTGCGGGATGAATCCCGTGCTACGCGGCGGTTGATGAAGATAGAGCCGTCGCCACTCTGTTCGGCCGATGCGCGCCATTGCGTTATAATGGCGTCCAGAGAACAGCCTACCATCCAAAGCACAAAGTTGGGCAAGGGTCAGCGAACAGCGCAACGGCTTCTTCCTCATCCTGTTTTGCAAGCAGGTCCGAATGGTCCTCGAAACAATCTCTTCGCTTTTCTCCACGCTGGGAACGGCAGCCAACACGGCCAAAGCCTTTCAAGACCTGCTCAAGCAGCGCAAGGGCGAGGCGCGCCTCCTGCTCGAGGAGCTGAAGAAGAACTCCACCCTGTGCTGGCTGGTCGTCGAGCGCGAGGTGGAACCCGTGAAGGTCATCCCGCAGTTCAGCGTCAAAGCATACGACCGACTGCTCGAAACGGGCTACAACTTCAACAAACTGGCTGCACCCAGGAAGCGCATCATCCAAGGGGATGCCCGGCTGCAAGACAGTGACCTGGCCTCCTTCATCGGCAAGGATGTGGCCAATCTTGTCGAGGGCATTTACGATCGCATCAAAGAGATGCAATTGATTTTTCAGATCGACCCGGATAATGAGCGGATCGACTGGAATCGGCGGATCATCAACCTGCACAAACGCATCTTGCTGCTGATGTTTCACCTGCGCGGCTGGCCTCATGGACGATTGCCCCCACCATCGCCATCCTCTCCGCCCGGCCTCATTCCCCAATGATCTTGATCAATACTCGCTTGCGGCGGCGGCCATCGAACTCGCCGTAGAAGATCTGTTCCCAGGGCCCAAAATCGAGCTGGCCGTTCGTCACCGCCACTACCACCTCGCGGCCCATGATCTGACGCTTGAGGTGTGCATCCGCGTTATCTTCCCCCGTGCGATTGTGCAGATAGCGGCTGAGCGGCTCGTGAGGCGCCAGTTCCTCCAGCCATTTTTCATAGTCCTGATGCAGCCCGCCCTCATCATCATTGATGAAGACCGAAGCCGTGATGTGCATGGCGTTGACCAGGCACAGCCCCTCGCGAATCCCGCTCTCGCGCAGCGCCTCTTCGACCTGCGGGGTGATGTTCACAAAACCACGCCGGCTGGGGAGGTGGAACCACAGTTCTTTGCGATAGGATTTCATAGCGCCGCCTCCTGCCACAGCCTGCTTGCGCGAAAAGGAAGCCGATCTGGCTCCAAAAGAGTGCCCCGGCATTGCGAGGCTCAATGGCCATTCATCCTGTCAACAGGCTGTGTATGTCGATGGAGAACCCGCTTGAGTATACACTCATCTCAGCGCGAGCGATCTCCCGTAAAATCTCCCCTGCCATGACAGAGTCGTTGGCAACGAAAGTGTGTCGCAGACTTCCCAGGGCAATTGGATAACCCGCAAAGCAAGGATGGATACCTCAGTCGGGGCGCCCGGATTTGAACCGGGGACCTCACGGACCCGAACCGTGCGCTCTAGCCGGGCTGAGCCACGCCCCGAACAGCAGGTGGCATTATACCATAATCGCTTGCGCCCCCTTCACGGGCTTAGGATCACCTCCTGAGAATACACATACAACGGCACATCCAGCACCTCATCGGCCTGACGGACAAAAAGCCGCGCCGGAGTGGAAGCCTTCACTTTATAGGGAAGAGTGGTGCTGAAGCCCTGCCATTCCAGGCCCGTCACGGCCAGGATGCGCGAGACCCTCACCTCGTT
This sequence comes from Chloroflexota bacterium, assembly GCA_037445475.1. GTDB lineage: Bacteria > Chloroflexota > Anaerolineae > Anaerolineales > Villigracilaceae > Fen-1038. Next base: position 28,261 of record JBBIKK010000032.1, on the reverse strand, counting down.
ATCGTCTGAGAGCAAATCGAAAATCAGGGGTTGACGGCTGAGGGGTAGAAAACGTCCCTCCAGCACGAGCGTGCCGCCGGAGATCGCCGCCCGAGGCGGCAGGTTGTCCAAAACGATGTGTTCGTAAACCGCGTCGCCGGGCGGGTTGATCTGGCTTGCCCCGCTGGAGAGCAACAACACGCGCACCGCATTCAACGCCTGGATACGCCCCCGTTCATCTTTGGTGCTGACCTGGAGCAACGCGGCCTCTGCCACGGCGCGGATCTCGAAAGGAATCTTGACGAACACGGAATCGCCCAGCATGGAACCCAATACGGGCTTCACCAGCCGAGCCAGGACACGCCCGTCCTCGCCCAGCAAAGCAATTTCCACGTTCCGGCTCTTCCCGGCCAGGACGGTCAGGCGCACTTCCAGAGGAGAGGCGATCCTGGAGGCCGGACCGGGGGCCAGAATCCGGATGCTCGCCAGAGGCGCCGCAGGAACGGGAGTGGGAGTGCTCGTGGGGGCAGGGGTGAACGTGAGGGTCGGGGTTGGCGTGGGGGTGGGCGTCACGGCAGCCGTCTGAATCGCGAGCGTCCCCTTCAAAGCCTGAGCCGTGAGATACACCACCGTCGGCAGGTAGGCGGGGGGAAATGGCGTGGGAGGGAGCGTCGAATTCCACGCCACACAGGCGCTCAGGAATCCACCAAGCCAGGCAAAGAGAAAGGTCTTTCGCAGCATCATCACAGGTTCAAAAAACCAACAAGTCTACCTGACATAGACTTGTTGGGCTGAAGGGGATGGGCAGGCAGCGGCCTAGAGGCCATAGATCTCAGCATACTTCGTTGTCAGATAGCGAATGTAGGGCTCGGCTGCGATCTTCGATCCGGTTACTTTTTCGACCAGCGCTTGCGGTTCATATTTGCGACCGAACTTATGAATATGTTCTCGCAGCCATCCGAGCAACGCCTCGAACCGACCCTTGCGGATGTGCTCGGCAAGATCGGGGATATCCTGCTGGATCCTTTCCCACCATTGGGCAGAGATCAGGTTGCCCAGGGCATAGGTAGAGAAGTATCCGATCAAACCATAGGACCAATGGAAATCCTGCAAGACGCCGTGGGCGTCGTCGGCTGGAGTGATGCCCAGATACTCATGCATTTTAGCGTTCCACAATTCGGGCAGGTCTCTGACGGCCACCCCCCCTTCGACCAGAGCAATCTCCAGTTCCAGGCGCAGCATGATATGCAGGTTATACGTCGCCTCGTCGGCATTGACCCGAATGAAGGATGGCTCCACTTTGTTGATCGCCCTGTAAAAGCTCTTGAGACTCACGCCATCCAGTTGCGTCGGGAAGTGCTTCTTGAGGTGCGGGTAGAAATGCTCCCAAAAAGGCAACGAGCGGCCAACCAGATTCTCCCACAAGCGCGATTGGGACTCGTGAATGGCCAGCGAGGCCCCGCTGGCCAACGGCGTGCGTTCATAGGCAGGGTGAATGCCTTGCTCGTACATGGCATGGCCGGCCTCGTGCATCGTGCTGAACAGCATGGCCAGGGGATTCTCCGGCTCGAAGCGGGTCGTGATGCGAACATCATTGATGCTGAAGGAGGTCGCGAAGGGATGTGGCACTTTATCCTGCCGTCCCCGCTGCCAATCGTAGCCGAAGCGGGTGACCACCTCCACGCCGAAATCCCACAACTTCTTCTCGCTGTATTTCTTGTGCAAGAAAGCATCCTTGATGGGAGGGCGTTCGGCAATGCGCTTGATCAATTCCACCTGGCGAGAGCGCAGGTCATCGAAGATGGCCTGTACCTCAGCCGTCTTCATCCCCGGCTCGTATTCATCCAGCAGGATGTCGTAAGGATGATCGGAGGGAGGGAAGAAGGCAATGTACTTTTTGACCATCTCGACGACTTTCTCGAGATGCGGCTGAAAGAGCGAGAAATTGGATCCCTTCCTGGCCTGCACCCAGGCCTCGAAGGCTTGAGTTGTCACGACCGCCATCTCGGCCACGAATTCGGCCGGGACGCGCGTGGCCTTATCGTAGTTGCGGGCGGCGACGCGAATCAGGGCCGCCTCGTCCGAGTCGGAATCGGTGCCGGCGAACTCCTGCTTCAAGTCGTCGAGCAGCCGCCCGACTCTCTCCGAGGTCAACATCTGATGGGCAATCTTGCTCAATGTGGCCAGTTGCCGGCCGCGCGCCTCGGCACCGGCCGGCGGCATGTACGTTTGCTGATCCCAACTGAGCAAAGCCGCCGCGCTGTTCAGATCGGCAATCTCACCGAGGGTCTCTTTCAGTTGTTGTAGTTTCTCGCTCATGGATTCTCCTGTTCAAGCAAGTTGGTTTTCATGGCGCGGCCTCCCATTGCCAGGGCGCGCTCTTGCCGCGCCGGAATCACACCACCTTCCAACGCAAGGGCTGGCCGCGCAGGGCAGCCAGAACCTCCTCAGCCACATCTGTAGCGGCACGGATTTGCGCCTCGACCGTCTGCGCGCCGATATGGGGCGTGGCGATCACCCTGGGATGCCTGACCAGTTCCGTGGCCCCCGGCGGCTCGACGGCAAAGACATCCAGAGCAGCACCGGCCACCTTCCCGGAATCGAGGGCGGCAAGCAGGGCCGCTTCGTCAAGGATGCCGCCGCGCGCCGCGCAGACGATATGCACACCATCTTTCATCTGCGAGAAAGCTTCGTGACCGATCAGGTCGCGCGTTTGCACGTTGAGCGGGAGGTGCAGGGAAATGAAATCGGACCAGCGGTACAGGTCCTGGATCGAGACCGGCTCCGCGCCCCGCCGGCGGATCTCCTCCTCCGAGACGAACGGGTCGTAGGCGATCACGTTCATCCCAAAAGCGGCGGCGCGCCTTCCCACCTCAAGGCCGATGCGTCCGTAGCCGATAATGCCCAGGGTCTTGCCGTAGAGTTCCACACCCTCCAGTTCCTTCTTGAGCCAGGCGCCCTGCTTCATGGCGGCATCGGCGCGCGGGATGGCGCGTGCCAGGGCCAGCAGCAAGCCAAACGTCAATTCTGCCACGGCCAGCGTCGTCGCCAGGGGAGCATTGACGACGATCACGCCGTGCTTCTTAGCGGCCTCGAGGTCAATGTTATCCACGCCCACGCCGGCCCGCCCGATCACCTTGAGCCTCCTGGCCGCAGCCAGGACCTCGGCCGTGACCCTGGTGCGGCCGCGCACGATGAGCGCCTCGTATCCACCAACGGCCGAGAGCAACTCGGCGGGGGAGATGCCCGCCCGGTCGTCCACCTCGGCCACGGCGCGAAGAATGGACTGGCCATTCTCCTCCAGTCCATCGGTAAGAAGAATGCGAAACTCCGGCATAGCCCTATTTTACCGTAATTACCTGCCCCTCTGGGGATTTCCGCCCAGAAAACCGAAGTCTCCGGCACTCTGGGAATACAGAAGGCAGAATGAGAGTGGCCAAAGCCCATTCCCCATCCGCCTCTCCGCCTCACACTTTACTCATAGCGCAGTGCTTCCACGGGTTCCAGGTTGGCGGCGCGGTTGGCCGGATAGATGCCAAAGAACAGGCCAACGGCAGCCGAGAAGAGCGTGGCCAGCAAGATGGCATCCATCCCAACCATGGGGGTGAACTCGGTGTTGGAGGCCGCAGCGATGCGGCCAATGACAAAAGCAATCAGCCAGCCAAACAGGATACCGATCAGGCCGCCGATCAAACTGAGCAGCGATGACTCGGCCAGGAACTGAATGAGGATGTCGCGCTTGCGCGCCCCCAGCGCCTTGCGCAAACCGATCTCGCGCGTGCGCTCGGTGACCGAGACGAGCATGATGTTCATGATGCCGATGCCGCCCACCAGCAGCGAAATGGCCGCAATGCCGCCCAGGAAGATGGTCAGGATGTTGGTGATGTTCATGGCGGTGTTGAGGAAGTCCTGCTGGGTAAAGACGGTGAAGTCATCCTGGCCAATGGGCGTGCGGTGGCGCATGCGCAGAATCTGCGAGATTTCCTCGGCCGCCAACGGCACGGAGGCCGAATCGACAGCCTGAACGAAGATGAGGTCGACGCTATCTGGGTTGGCGCGGCGAATCAGGCGTGCCTGGGCCGTGGTGAACGGGACGATCACACGATCGTCCTGCGAGCCGAAGGAGCCGCCGCCCTTGGGTTCGAGCACGCCGATCACGCGAAACGGCTGACCCTCGATGCGCACCGTCTCGCCCACCAGACCATCATGGCGGCCGAAGAGTCGATCGGCCACATCCACGCCCAGCAAGACCACCGAGGCACGGCCGAGCAGGTGTTCTTCGGCGATGAATTCCCCCTCCAACAGCCCCAAACTTCTCACGGGAAAATACTGCGGCGTGGCCGCAATGACCGTGGTGTTTCTGGATTCTCCGCCAAAGGTCACTTCTGCGTTGCCCTGCAGAATGGGTGCAACGGCCTGAACATGCGGGGCAACATACGCATCCAGCAGGGCATTGGCATCGCCGAGGGTGAGCGGGCGCGGGTTGCGCACGGCGTCGCTGTTCTCCGCGCCGCGAAAGACAAACAGCAGATTCGTCCCGATGTTGTTGATCGAGCCGGTAATGGAGGCCTGCGCGCCGCTGCCCACCGCCAGCATGGCAATGACCGCCGCCACGCCGATGACGATTCCCAGCACGGTCAAGCCGGAGCGCAGTTTGTTGGCGCTCAGGCTCTCCAAAGCCTCGATCAGGACTTGGGTCAGGTTCATCTCTTCTTCTCCGATGAGTCTTCCACCAAACCATCGCGAATGCGGATGATGCGCTGGGCCTGCTCGCTCACCACCGGATCATGGGTCACGATGATCAACGTCGTGCCGCGTTCCCGATTGAGTTGCAGGAGCAAAGAGATGATCTCCTTGCCGACTCTGGAATCCAGGTTGCCGGTGGGTTCGTCGGCCATGACAATGGCCGGGTTGTTGACAATGGCGCGGGCGATGGCGACGCGCTGCTGCTGGCCGCCGGAGAGTTCGGTCGGGCGATGCTGGAGGCGGTCGCCGAGGCCCACGGCCTCGAGGGCGGCGCGGGCGACCTCGCGCCGTCCTTTGGTGAGGCCGGCATAGCGCAACGGCAACTCCACGTTCTCAAGGGCAGTCTGGCGCGGCAACAAGTTGAAGGACTGAAAGACGAAGCCCACCTTGCGGTTGCGGATGGCTGCCAGTTGATCATCCTCGAGCGAAGCCACCGCCTCGCCGTCCAGGATGTACTCCCCCGAAGTCGGACGATCCAGGCAGCCGAGGATGTTCATCATGGTGGACTTGCCCGAGCCCGAGGGCCCCATGATCGCCACGACCTCGCCGCGTTTGATCTTGACCGACACGCCGCGCAGGGCCGGCACCTCCACCGCGCCCATCTTGTACACCTTGACCAGGTCTCTGGCATCAACGACCCAGTCCATTTAGTTGCCTCCTCCGAAAGGGCCGCGCGGCCCCGCCCGGAATTCGATGGGCGGGTTCAAGACCACCCGATCTCCTTCCTTGACATCCCCTTCCAGCACGACGCTCATGGTGTCCGATGAGGGGCCGAGCGTCACCACTACCTTTTGCGGCTGGCCGTTTTTCAAGACGTACACCACGCGCTTCCCATCCACAAGACGAATGGCACGATTGGGCACCAGCAATTGATCCTTCACCTGCTGCACAATGATGTTCACCGCGGTGGTCATGCCCGGCTTGACGCGCGCGTCGGCATCGCTCAGACGCACCGTCACTGTGAAGTTCACAGCCCCCGAAACGACATCGCCGGCCTGGGAAACCTCCACCACCTCGCCATGATACGTCTCGCCCGAGATGGCGTCGAAGGAAAGGGTGGCCGGCTGGCCGATGGAAATACTGTTGATGTCCACTTCGGAGACCTGCACATCCACCAGGAGTTCAGACAGGTCATCAATGCGGAAGGCGACCTGGCCGGCCGTGACCTGATCGCCGGGCCGGGGCTCGGCCTGCGTGATCGTGCCGTTGAAGGGGGCCAGGATGCGCGCCAAGTTGAGGGTCGCCTGTGCAGCATCCACCCGCGCCTGCGCGGCCGCCAGATCGTCCGGATTCGGCCCGCCTTTCAGACGGTCATAGGCGCGTTGCGCATCATCCAGTTTGGCCTTCTTGAGCGCCAGGTCCGCCTCCGCCTTGGCAATCGTCTCCGCGTCGGGATAATCTCGCACCCATTTGACGATCGGGAAGGGCTTCCCGCCAATGTAGCGAATATAAACTTTGGAGACCCAGGTCTTGTTGTTCAAGGATTGGCGATAATCATAGGCCTTCTTGTAAGCATCCTGCGCGTCGCGCAGCGCGATCCAGGCCTGGGCGCGGGCAGTATCCGAATGGAGCAAATCGTCCAGAGCCTTCTGGGCGTTGACCAGGTCGGCCTGCGCCAGGATGACGTTCTGCGGCAGAGAGGTCCTCTCCAGCGTGGCCAGCACATCGCCCTTGCTCACACGCTCGCCCACGCCGACGTTCACCTGCTCCACCGTGCCACTGGTCTGCCAGGTCAGGATGGCGCTTTGCACAGCGCGCACCGTACCGGTAGCCCCCACGCTGGCCATCAGTTCGCCGCGTTCCAATACGGCGGTTTGATAAAAGGTCTGCTCCCCGGCGTTGGCGCGTGAGACAACGAAAAACAGGATCACGGCCAGCAGCGCGCCGATCACCAAAACGGCACGGATATGGCGCCTGGTCCAATCCAACAGCTTCTTCATCATGGCTCCACCTCCTGCGCATCGCTCTGTTGTACAGGCATTTCAATTGTACCAAGACGGGTAGCGACGACAGCGCCCAGCCCCCACAGGCCGGCCAGCAGCAGTGCCAGCCCGCCCACGATCGGGAGGCTGCCCACGCTGAACAAGGTCAGGGTGCCCAACGCCAGTTCGAGCAAAGGCTGCCGATCGGGAAGGCGCGCCAGGTCGCGCATCCCCACCCCGATCCTCCAGGTCACTCCAATGAGCCCCAGGGCGGCTGCCAGCGAGAGCAACAACCCAAGCGCCGGCAGGAAGAGCAGGCCGACAAGGGAGAAGGCGGCCAGGACGAAAAGTGCCAGAATCAACAGGAGCGACAGGAAGCCGATCCCAAGCAAATTGCCCGTCCTCCCTTTGAGGCTCAGGGCAGATAACAGCGCGTGCGTGCGCTTTGGGAAGAGCAGCAGGCCCAGCGCGCCGATCAGGAAAAGGGAGATTTCCGAGGCCAGCACACGCCCCAATATCCACAAGGGGGAGAGACGGGTGAAGAAAGGCCGCCAGGGTGGACTCAGGCGCGGATGACTCTCGAAGCCCCTCTCGGGCGACGCGAATCCGAAGCCGGGACGGGATACCCAGAAGGTCTTCCCAAAGTTCCGCATTCCCCATCCGATCACAAAAGCAAGCGCCAGACTGAGCACCAGCAGGCCAAGCAGAGTCAACCATGCACGACGGGACATTTTTTCTCCTTGAAGTAAGTGTCGTAGCGCGGGATTTATCCCACAACCCAAACGCGACATCCATAGCGCGTCACAGAATCCTCACGGTTGCAATATCAAAAGCAGTACTATAGAGTCCACGGAACCACCAACCCCGCCATCCTGGCGAGTGGTCCGGAGAGCGAAGTTTCAGGCTGCTTCCGATCATCCGGGACGTTCTAAGTTCGCCCAGGGTAAGAGGCTGGAGGCAGCCAACAGGAACGCGCCCAGGGCCACAGAGGCCAGTGCCAGCGGCAAAGCCGTAACGCCGAGAGCCTGCATTCCATCCCAAAGGCTGCGCAGGGAGGCCCAGTCCGCAGATGGCAGGGCGTCGGTGAGTCGACCCCACCCCTCTGAAAGGGATTGGACCAGGAGGCTGAGCGAACCGCCCGCCGCCTCAGCAAGCATCAGGCCGAAGAGCAGCAGACTGAGCGCCTCCAGTCCCCAGCCTGCCTGGCGGGCGCGGCGGTCGAAGAAGAGTGGATATTCGCGGCGCGCCTGAGCGCGCACGGCCCGGCAAATTCGCAGCGCCAGGCCCGGCGGGGCCGGCTCGGCCGGCAGATGAACAAGCAAGTCATCCAACCGGAGCATAGAACACCTCCTCCAGATCGCGGCGCAGGCGCGCCCTGGCACGCTTCAGGTACGTGCGTACGGTATTGAGTGGAATGTTCATGGCCGCGGCGATTTCCTCGTAACGCAAGCCGGCTTCGTAGCGCAAGGCAATGGCCGCACGATAGAGAGGCGGCAACTGAGCCACCGCTCTGGCCAGAGCCTGTAATGCTTCGGCCTCTTCCACCAGGATTAAGGGATCGTCGTCGGCCTCGCTGGAGATCTCGGCCAGCCTGTCCTGGTCGTCCAGCTCCTCGTGACGATCCTTGCGCCACTGATCGCGCTGGATGTGAACGGCAATTGTGGCCAGATAGGGGAAGAAGGGACGATTGTTCTGGTAACGATCCAGCGAAGCCCACACCCGCAGGAAGGCCTCCTGGACAACGGCCTCGGCCTCGCTCGCATCACTGCTCATGCGGCGCACGAGACGATACAGGTTCGGCGCATGGCGATGCACCAGAGCCTCGAAGGCCTCGAGGTTTCCCTGCCGGGCCTGCTCGATGAGAAGGGGGTCGGTCAGGTCTGTTTCCATCGTGGGGCTTTCTGACCTTTTCAGTATAGCGCCGCCGGCGCGAAAAGAGCAACTCTCAGGATCATCCGGCCATATCGCGTGGCGCGGCCGTTCGCTATTCAATAACACGCATTCCTCCCCAAAAAGTTTCAGCCGCCGAAAAATCGGGCCACCCCGCCCTGGAGCGGGAACCTCTCTTTATGCGAGGGCGGCCGTGATAAAATTGTGACGATTGTCGTCAAGTTAGGTGACATTAGGGCCTGTGTCCATGAAAGGGCCTTCGGTATCATCCTGAAATGACATTGGATGCCTTCAATCTTTCGGAGGTTTTATGCAGGCCGTTCCTGGTGAATTCCTTGAAATCGATCGACGCGAGCGCGTGAACAAGCCCTTCCTTGACCTGGATCTGCGCCCGCCGCAGGTCCGCATCGGCGACTTCGAGGACGTGGTGATCGAGTTCGACCCTGAGCGCGCCCGCCTGGAGGCCTCGCGCTGCATTCACTGTCCGGATCCGGCGCCGTGCATGCTGGCCTGCCCGGCCCACAACGACATCCCCTCCGCCCTGTGGCTGATCGAACAGGGCCGCTTCGTCGAGGCGGCTCAGTTATACCATCAAACCAGTTCCCTCCCCGAAATCTGCGGCCGCGTCTGCCCGCATGAGCAACTGTGCCAGGGATCGTGCGTGCTCAACAAGCATCATCAACCCGTGCTGACCGGCGCACTGGAAGCCTTTGCCGTGGACTACGAGCGGCGTACGCAAGGGTACGCCATCCCCCTCGGCGCGCCGACGGGGAAACGGGTGGCCGTCATCGGGGCCGGCCCGGCTGGCCTGGCCTGTGCCGACCTCCTCGTCCAAAAGGGACACGCGGTCACCCTTTTTGACGCCAGGCCCGCCCCCGGCGGTCTGCTCCTCTATGGCATCCCCAATTTCAAACTCCCCAAGCGCGTCTGGTTCGAAAAGTGGGAAGAGTTCGCACGCGCCGGCGTGGAGTTTGTTCCGAATACCTACATTGGGAAAGACAAGACCATTGATGATCTCTTCGCAGAGGGTTTCGCGGCCGTGTTCATTGGCGTTGGCTCGGAGGTGGACGCGAAGATGGAGGACACCCCCGGCACAGACCTGCCCGGCGTGTACCAGGCAACCGACTTCCTGATTCGCGCCAACGTCGATCCTCAGTTCTTGCCAAAAGACATGCACCGGCCGCTGGAGATCGGCAAGCGCGTGGTGGTCATTGGCGGCGGTGACACTGCTTCGGACTGTTTGCGCACAGCCCTGCGCCTCGGCGCCGAGGAGGTCACCTGCCTCTATCGTCGCACCGAAAGAGAAATGCCCGGTGGAAAGAAGGACCGCACCCTGGCGAAAGAGGAAGGCGCAAAATACCGCTTCCTCACGCAACCGGTGAGGTTCCTCCCCGACGAGGACGGCCACCTGGCCGCCGTGGAGTGCATCGAGATGACCCTGGGCGAGCCCGATGCCAGGGGCCGCCGTAAGCCGGTGCCCGTTCCCAATTCCAACTTCAGCATGGCCTGTGATACGGCCATCCTGGCCCTGGGCTACTGGCCCGATCCGATCATCGGCGAGACGACGCCCGATCTTCAAACCCACGATTGGGGATTGATCACGGTCGTCAATAAGGAGACCGGCGAGACCAGCCGCGAGGGGGTCTTCTCGGCCGGCGACTGTGTCACCGGCCCCGATCTGGTCGTGACGGCCATGGTCGGCGGACGCAAGGCGGCGCTGGCCATTGACCGCTACTTGCGAAGCAAAAGATAGTCCGCGCCTGCGCGAGGGCCGCGAGATAAAAACGCCCTCAGCCCGCGAAGCACGGCTATCCTGACTTCCCCATCTCTTCCAGCAAGGGACGGAGATGGCCTTCCGGGTCATCCAGCAGCGCAATGCTCTTCAGGTCGAGCTCCCTGTGCAATTCCCCGATCAATTCCCATCCCAGGTAATAGCCTGTCTCGCGGCGGCCCTCGACCGCCAGCCACGATCCGAAGAAGGGCGCAAGCGACTCGGCTGAATCCACCCCTCGCAAGAACCGGCGCGCCAGCTCGCCGCGATGATGGCGACACCACCTCAGCCAATCCTCTTCCCGCGCCTGATGCCAGGTGGGGGCGCCGAGGATCATGCCTTCGCAGTACTGAGCAAACCCCTCCTCGTAAATTTGCCACCAGGCGCCACGGCCGATCGTCTTGCGATGTTGCCTGCGCCAGTGGTAGTGTGCCAGGTGTCCGATCTCGTGAGCGATCAGGCCGCTAAGGGTCGCCGCGCCGCTCCAACCGCACTCGGCAATGTTCTCCAGGCCAAAAAGGATGGCGAGCGTCTCGCGAAAGGGCGTTACCCATCCCGCGCCGCAGCCTATCCCCACGTAGATCACAAGGACGGCGCGGCTTTCAAACCCAAGCGTGCCTTGCGCCCGTGCGTAGAGGGGGAGGCACTGTTCCAACAGGTTGCTGTGCGCTTCTTGCATGGCAGCCAGTCGCGCCTCCAGATATGGGAAAACTCTCTCTCTTGCGATCTGCCGCCAATCCACCCCCTGGTCGGCGTAATCCTCTATCTGCTTGTGGAGAAGGTCGGGCCAGGGGGACATGTATTCAGAGGCCCAGGCCTCGACTTGCTCATCCAGCGGCTTCTGCCGAATCCTGTTCCACCAGGCCAGAAAGGCGGGGAACGTGTCCATCAGCTCACAGGTTGACATGCCGCGATTATAGGGCAGGTTCGACAAACCTGCCCCAGAGTGCAGGTCGTAATTTGCGCATCCACGGCCGGCGCTAAGGCATGATCAAGCTCCGGTTGAGCGTGCTGAAGATGTTGCCGATGGCCGCGCCCATCACCGTGCCGGCCACCAGAAGCGCGCAGCAGCAAAGGACGGCAATGCCGAGCGGCGGAATCAACACCGAGCCGGCTGCCGCCCCCCAGCCAAATTGATGAACGCCCCTGGCGGCCATGATCTCCAGCACCAGAACGTACAGCCCCGCCAGGCTGATCAGCAGGCCGAAACAATAGCCGATGAAGGGAATGGCGCCCAGCAAGGCAAAGACGGCCGAAATGAGAGAGAACGGCGCCACAATGGCGCCAAATGCATACGCCAACTGATCAAACGCGCCGCGTCCGCCGAACATCCTTGCCAGCCATTGAATCAGGGCCACCCAGATCGCGAAGAAGATGACCGAGATCACGGCCAGGATCGGCGCGCCGCAGATGGCTGTGATCAACGTCAGGCCCAGTCCGCCGGCAGGAAGGTTCTCGGCCAGCCCTTGCTGCCGCAAAGCGTTCCGAATGACTGCTCCCTGAGCAAGGGAGACAACAAAGGACTGGACCAGAGCGCCGATGAACACCCACAGGTAGGCGGTGCTGGCCCTCGCCTGGGGCGAGGCGGCTATCTTCGCGAACGTTTGCTCGTTGGGCTTGGTCAGGGCGTCCACCCATGTTTGAAACACGGAGGTCGCGCCCTCTGAGGTTGCCGGCACAGGGGAAAACGAATCGGACATGTGAGCCTCCTTAAATGTATTGCTCTTGAGAATCTATCACAACCGTGAAGATCCTTCGCGAGGGCATGGTGAGCGCAGCGTGGAGGGAGCAATCTTGGTGGGCGAGGGAGCTGATTCGTCGCGGAGTTTACGCTGAGCCCGGCGAAGCGCTCCTCACAGTGACATCCGGTTGCGGCTGGAGGCTGCGCTACGCTTTTCATTGCACTTTATAGCATGGCCGGAAGGAACGTTCAATAGCCCAAAACACCTATCCTTTACAACAGATGCGGGTAAAATACAGGACGTATGGAAGTGGCCGAAAACCTGCAGCGTGTTCTAGATACGCTCCCGCCCAGGCCCGGTTGCTATCTCTACCGCAACGCGGCCGGCGAGGTGATTTACGTTGGCAAGGCGGTCAACCTGCGCAACCGGGTGCGCTCCTACTTTCACGCCGAGGCCGGCCACGACGCCAAGACGCGCCGCCTGGTGCGTGAGATCGCGGAGATCGAGTGGATCCTGGTCGGCTCCGAACTCGAGGCGCTCATCCTCGAGATGAACCTCATCAAGAAACATCGCCCCAAGTACAACATCCGCCTCAAGGATGACAAGCGCTACCCGTATATCAAGATTCACTGGGCCGAGCCCTTCCCCAAAGTCACCGTGACGCGCCAGATGGTCAACGATGGGGCGCGCTACTTCGGGCCCTACACGTCTGCCTGGGCTGTGCATCAGACGCTGGACGTCCTGCGCCGCATCTTCCCCTACCTGACCTGCGATCGCGCCATCACCGGCCGGGATGCGCGCCCCTGCCTGTACTACGACATCAAACTGTGCGCGGCGCCCTGCATTGGTGCCATCGATCAGGCAGGCTATCGCCAGATGATTTCCGACCTGATGGCCTTTCTCAGCGGGCACAGCGAAGAGATCGTGGCCCGGCTGCAGAGCGAAATGCTCAAGGCTTCCGAGGAACTGCGCTTTGAGAGGGCCTCCGCCCTGCGCGATCAACTGCGGGCCATTCAGGCCGTCATCGAAAGGCAGAAAGTGGTCTTTGCCACAGATTACCTCGATTCGGACGTCCTGGCCATGGCACGCTCGGACGGGGAGGCCTGTGTGCAGGTGTTCTTCATTCGGGGTGGCAAACTGATCGGGCGCGAATACTTCGTCCTGGAAGGCACGGAGGGCGCCCCCAACGCCGAGGTCATGGCTCAATTCATCAAGCAGTTCTACACCGAGGCGGCAGCCGTCCCGGCCCAGGTCATGCTGCCTCAGGAAATCGAGGAAGCCCAGATCATCGGCCAGTGGCTGAGGTCCCGGCGCGGTGGACAAAAGGTGGAGATCTTCGTACCCAGAGAGGGACAGCCCCACGATCTGGTGCAACTAGCCACGGAGAACGCGGTCGAGACGCTGGCCGCGCTGCGGGCGCAATGGCAAGCAGATACGCACAGACAGGAGCAGGCGCTGGCCGAATTACAGTCGGCCCTGCAGCTGCCGACTCCACCCAACCGCATCGAGTGCTATGATGTCTCCAACACGCAGGGCACGGCCATTGTGGGCGCCATGGTGGTCTTCGAGCGAGGCGTTCCAAGCAAGAAACTCTACCGCCGCTTCAACATCGAGAGCGTGGTCGGCGTGCCGGATGACTTCGCCTCGATGGAGGAGATGCTCACGCGCCGCTTCCGCCGCTGGCAGGCGGCTCAGGAGGCCTCGGCCCAGCCCGGCTCCACGCCGGATGCAGCCTTTGCGCTCCTGCCCGATTTGATCGTCATCGACGGCGGCAAGGGGCAGTTAGGCCGTGCCCGGCAGGTGCTGGACAGATTCGGCCTCCTGGGAAAAGTGCCCCTGATCGGCCTGGCGAAACAGCAGGAGGAAATCTTCTTCCCCGATCGGGCCGACGCGCTTCTCCTGGCGCGCCACTCGCCGGCGTTGTACCTGCTGCAACGCATCCGTGACGAGGCGCATCGCTTCGGAATCACGGCACATCGCAAGCAGCGTACTCGCCTTGGGCTCGCCTCCACACTGGACACCATCCCCGGCATCGGCCCCCAGCGCCGCAAGGCCCTCTTGAGACACTTCGGCTCCCTGGATAAGATTCGGGAGGCCTCCATCGAGGAACTCATGGCCATTCAGGGCATCACCCGTTCCCTGGCAGAACGCATCAAGGCCCACCTCTGAGGCGGACACGCCATGAGAGAAGTGTGGATCGTGGACGATGATGAAGAAATGACCCGCGCCATCCAGTTGATGCTTCGACTGCTCGACTGTGAAGCGACGGGCTTCCTCAACGCGCGCTCCACAGCACAGAGCCTGCTCTCGGGCAAAACGCCCGACCTGCTCATCGTGGATATCCATATGCCCGAAGTCAGCGGCCTGGACCTGTTGGAATTCCTGCGTCGCCGCCCGGAATGGAAAGACTTGCCGATCCTCATGCTCTCCAGCGAGGCGGCCGATGTCACCATCGACCGCGCCATGGAACTGGGAGCCGATGGCTACATCTGCAAGCCAGTCACCCTCGACGAACTGGAACAGGCCATTCATACCGCCTTCCAGAAACACCAGAAAGGATTGCCATAGTCATGACGAAGAGCAAGAACAGGAAGAAGAGCCGTGCGCTCAGCCTCAACCAGATCATCTTCATTGCCATCTCCATCATCATCATCCTCTCCTGGATCCTGTCGCTGATCGTCAATCTATGAGTATTGCTCTTGAGAATCTGTCACAAGCGTGAAGATTCTGTGCCGCGACGCTGATATCGCGTTTGGGTTGCGGGATAAATCCCGTGCTCCGAGTCCACACAAAGACTCACCGCAGGGCACGCGGAGTTCTTCCAAAAACCCTCTGGGCGTAATTGCCTCTCATCCCTCTGGCACTTCCGCCCAGAAACTGAAGTTTCGGGCGTCCTGGAAGCGCAGAAGGCCGCCAGAGCAAGGCATCCCCTCCGCGCACGGCGACGCCAACGCCCTTTCTGCAGCCGAGGCGGCGGGGAGCATTACGCGGTAGAATCAGGCGCCGCTGCGAACGGACGCGGAAAACACCCCCTCATGAAGAAAGGGATTATGCTCGACAAACTGATCGGAATCGAACAACGTTACGAAAATCTCGGCCAGGAATTGCTCCAGGTTGGGGTAAACTATCAACGCGCGGTAGAGATCAACAGAGAGCGAAGCGAATTGGAGCCGATCGTCTCCAAGACGCGCCAATACCGCCAGGCTCTGAAAAGGATCGAAGAGGCACGCGCCCTGTTGGAATCGGAGCAAGAGCCAGAACTGCATGAGATGGCCGAGGCCGAAATCGAGGAACTGACGCCGCAGGTCGAGAGACTCGAAAAAGAAATCCGAGACTTGCTGATTCCCAAAGACCCGCGTGATGAGCGAAACGTCATCGTGGAAATCCGCGCCGGCACGGGGGGCGACGAGGCCGCCCTGTTCGCCGCCGACCTGTTCCGCATGTACACGCGTTACGCGGAGCGGCAGGGCTGGAAAGCGGAAATCCTCTCCGAGAACGCCATTGGCATCGGCGGATACAGGGAGATCATCTTTGCCATCAAAGGCAAAGGCGCCTACTCCAAGCTGAAGTACGAGTCGGGGGTGCACCGCGTCCAGCGCGTCCCCGTCACGGAGGCCTCCGGGCGCATTCATACCTCCACGGCCACCGTGGCCGTGCTGGCCGAAGTGGAAGAAGTGGATATTCACATCCCCGAAGCGGATATTCGCATGGATGTGTTTCGCTCATCGAGCGCCGGCGGGCAGAACGTTCAAAAAAACGCTACGGCGGTGCGCCTCACGCACATCCCGAGCGGCATCGTGGTCGCCTGCCAGGATGAACGCTCGCAATTGCAAAATCGCCTGCGGGCCATGTCCATCCTGCGCGCCCGTCTCTACCAGATGGAGGAAGAGAAGCGGCGTGCCGAACTCGAGAGCACGCGCCGCTCCCAGATCGGCAGCGGCGAACGCTCCGAAAAAATCCGCACCTATAACTTCCCCCAGAATCGGGTCACAGATCATCGCATCGGCCTCTCAATTTACAATCTGCCGGCTGTGCTGGATGGCGAGATCGATCCATTCATCGAAGAACTTTCCACGCGCGAACAGGCTGAACGACTCGCGGCAAGCGGCGTCGACAACGATGAGTGATAAGCTCGTCTCTCCCACCGTACGCGACATGCTCGATTCGGTGGCCGCGCGCCTCCTCCCCTGGAGCGACACGCCCGAACTGGATGCCCAGGTTCTGCTGGCTCATGGAATGGGCAAGACGCGTTCGTGGCTCCTGGCCCATCCCACCGCTCCCCTCGAACCACAACAAAGCGCGGTCTTGGACGACCGGATCCAACAACTCGAGCGCGGCATACCCCTCCCTTATGTTCTCGGCCATTGGGAATTCTTCGGCCTGGATTTCGATCTCACCCCCGACGTGCTCATCCCGCGGCCGGAGACGGAATTGCTGGTCGAGCGCGCCATCGCCTGGTTACAACGCACTCCGGGCCGCCGTCTCGTAGCCGACATCGGCACCGGCTCGGGTTGCATCGCGGTTGCCATCGCCGCTCACCTCCCAAAAGTGCATTTCCTCGCCACCGACATCTCCCTCGCGGCATTGAAAGTGGCGCGGCACAATGCGCAAAAACATCGCGTCGCCGAGCGCATTGCTTTCTTGCAATGCGACCTCTTGCCCCCCTACCCAAACCATCTTCCGGCCAGCCTGCGCTTCGATCTCATTTGTGCCAATCTGCCTTACATTCCCACGCAGGAACTGCACCGCCTCCCGATCTACGGCCGGGAGCCCACCCTGGCCCTCGACGGCGGGCCCGACGGCCTCGAACCCTTCCGCCGTGTGTTGAAGCTGGCACCTCGCTGGCTCGCGCCCGGAGGAATGATGCTGCTCGAGATCGAATCTACAAAAGGCCTCCAGGTCCTCTCTCTGGCCTATGATGCGTTTGAAACAGCCGTCATTCGCCTCAAACAAGATCCGGCCGGCCGCGACCGCTTGCTCGAAATCCAGCCCCAATGAAGACACAAGTCCTCCCCGCCGATTCGCCTCAGGCGTTATCTCTCGCCGTAGAGACCCTGCGCGGCGGGAGAGCGGTGGCCTTCCCCACCGACACGGTCTACGGTGTAGGCGCCCTGGCGTTCGAGACCAGAGCCATCGCCGCCCTCTTTGCCGCCAAGTCCAGGCCCCCAGAAAAAGCCATTCCCGTCTTGATCGCAGAGCCTGAAGACCTTGAGAAGGTGACCCTCGCCGTGCCAGAGATGGCGCGCAAACTGGCCGCCCGCTTCTGGCCCGGACCCCTGACCCTGGTCGTCCCCAAGAGGCCGAATCTCCCCGCGGTGCTCTCCACGAAGCCGACCGTCGGCGTACGCGTGCCCGATCATCCTGTTGCCCGCGCCCTGCTGCGTCTCTCCGGCCCCCTGGCGGTGACCTCTGCCAATCTTTCGGGGCAGGCCAGCCCCTGCACCGCCGAGGAGGTGCTGGCCCAATTGGGCAGCCGCATCGCTCTGATCCTGGACGGGGGACGCACCCCGGGCGGAAGGCCTTCCACAGTGGTGGATTGCACGGCTGCAGAACCGTTGATTTTGCGCGAGGGACCCATCACGCGACAGGCCATCCTGGCGGCTCTGTCAGGCACCCCCTGAAGCCGCGGTGCGCACCTCGCCGGCAAGGAGACGTTGGCCGCGCCCTCCAGCCCTGGCCATTTGAAACTCTAATCTACTTCTTAATCACGATTCAGGTTCTTTTCATGCACCTGAATATAATGACAATTGCATTCTCCTCTACAAACCGCGCAAGGGTTGTGGGCCGACCCGAAACGCGGTTTGGGTTTTTAAGGGGACATTTTCTTTTCACCCCAGGGGCCACGTTGGCTGCACATCCACATCCAGGGAGGAGGTATGGCCTGACACGAAATGATAATAACCAGCCGCGGCGATCATGGCCGCGTTGTCGGTGCACAGGGAAAGCGGGGGGATATGCACCTGAAACTCATCTTGCCCCAGGAAAGCCTGGCGCAGCGCCCGGTTGGCTGAGACCCCGCCGGCGACGAGGATCTCTTTGGCGCCGAACTGTCGCGCGGCTTCCATGGTCTTCGTAAACAACACCTCCACAACGGCAGCCTGGAAGGAGGCCGCCAGGTCCGCCAGCGGCAACGCCCTGCCGCCGGCCTGATATTCTTTCACGATACGGAGCACCGCCGTCTTCAGTCCGCTGAAGGAGAAGTTCCACGTCTCCTCCAGCCAGGCGCGCGGCAGGGGAAAGCGCTGGGCGTCTCCCTCCTCCGCCGCCTTCTGGATGGCAGGACCGCCGGGGTAGCCCAGCCCGAGCAGGCGCGCCACCTTGTCGAAGGCCTCACCCGCGGCGTCGTCCAGCGTGGCTCCAAGCCGCCGATATTCCAGATGGGCGCTCATCAGGTCCAGTTCTGTGTGTCCGCCGGAGACAAGTAAGATCATCAGGGGAAACCGGGGAGGGGGACGCGGAGTCCCGCCTGCTTCATAGACCCAGGCCGAATAAATATGGCCCTCGAGATGATTCACCCCCACCAGGGGCAGCCCGGCCCCCAGCGCCAGGCCTTTGGCTGCGTTGACCCCCACGATCAGCGAGCCGGCCAGGCCGGGGCCGCAGGTGACGGCAATCGCATCCATCTCATGCAGGGAAAGATGAGCCTTGGCGAGAGCCTCCTCCACGACCGGCACGATCGCAAGCACGTGCTGGCGCGAGGCGACCTCCGGGAAGACGCCACCATAGCGTGCATGGACCTCCATCTGGGAGGCGACGCTTGAGGCAAGCAAGACGCGTCCGTTCTCCACCACCGCCGCGGCGGTCTCATCACAGGAGGTCTCGATGCCCAGGAGACGTGCGGGAGGGAGGCTCATGTTCAGCGCCTGCAGGCAGAAACCTCAACCAGACGGCGGGAGTTCCCGCTCTCTCCGCCGGCCTGATGAACATCGGTCACCGGGTCAATCCTCTTCATACATCAGCGCTTCCGATAAGGGTCAATAACATCTTCGCAAGTCTAAGATCTTCAAGAAGAATGGGCTGGTCTCATCGCCGCTCTTTGCAAAGACAGAAATACAGGTATCTTCCAGCTGTTTTTGAGAGGCTCTGGGAAGGCTGCGCCACCAGGCAGAGTCCACGAACACGAAATCAAAGCGATTCTGAAGCAACTGGCTCAGCGTGGGGGCCCGCGTCAACGCATCCCATACCAGGCCCTGATCGCCCGGCGGAGGGGTCAATATTCCTCCCGTCAGCTGGCCGGTGAGGATGTTGGCTTTTGTTATAGGGCCGAACACCTTCGCGTCCCGCGGCAGCCGACCCCACACTTCTTTTAGCAACGCGACCTCCTTATCGCCATACCGAGAAGTCAGCATGGTTTGTTGAGTCGCCGACAACTGAACTCCGCCCAACACCAGGCCGCTGACACACATCAGTCCAATCGCCACTGCGGCCATCCAGAAGAGGGGACGCTTGCGAAGATGCGGGCTCTGAGCCGTCAGCTTATCCATGCGATACATCAACATCAAGAGGGTAGATCGAACAGCGGGTCCCGTAAGGCTTACAATGTCTCGCCGCGATTGGTACTGAAAGAACAATACGATCCATATTCCCAGCCACGAATTCAGGAGCAGGACGGTGGAAAGCCAGTCGTTTTCCTTTCGGGATTTCCACCCGTCGTAAGTCAGCCAGGGCAGGAATAGCATCACCGGCCCCATCTCGAGCAGAGCGACGAGAAGAGTTGCTGGATTCGTGATCGAAAGAGCGCCGAAGTGAGCCGAAATGATCGCCGGCGGCCACTGCAGGGAAAAGCCCGTGGAGGCACTCGAGAGGAGCGCGCCCGTAGACGTCCCCGCCGCAGCAGGCAAGAGAATCTTTTGTGCGATTGCGCTGAGCACGCCCCCTTCCACCAGAATAAGAGGGAAAGATGCTATCAGGCCAAGGGTAACCCGATCGATCTCCACTCTCCTCAAACCGAAGCGCGGAGAACGCAGCCATTGAATGCCGAATCCAAGGAGCCAGGCCAGGGCCAACAGCCCAAAAGCCGTCTCGTTCGCCAACGCCCAAAACGAAAACAAAACGATGTACACGACGACGCTTGCCCAATTTCTTCCACGCGTGACCAACAGAAGAACCAGCAGGAAAAGAAAAAGGGAAATGGTGGACTCGCCCCCATGTGCAATGATGTAAGGTGGGAAGATCCCGCTCAGGAATGCGAACGGGTATCCGATGGGCGGGCCCGAATCGACCACCCAGGTGGAAACCAGGGCTTTTGAAAAAGTATCCGCTGTCCCTATGCTCGAACCGAATATTTTGATCACCGAGTCCAGCCCTTGCAGAAAACTCGATGGCAAAAGGAGCAGCAGGTAACGCGTCCCGCCCGCCAGGGTCATGGCGAGGCTCACCATCACGGCTCCAAGGTCTGATTTCAGAAAGCGTTTGCCAACCAGCCCGGCCAGCAGCACAGACACAGCCCAGATAATCGCTTTGGAGAGATCCCAGGCGCTCCAGGGCATGAAGTGCCCAATTTGCATCATGCTTGCACCGAGCAGGTGGAAACCATAGTGATAAAGCAATAACGCGGGATTACCAAAATGAGCAACGACCGGAAGGCCGCCATTGGCCAGGGTTGAGATGAGGGCAAGATTCTTGTATTCATCAAACATGCCTGTCCCCATGCTCACCTTCAAGAACATCCGCCCCAGGATCAGGCCCGCTAACAGCCAGAGGGGGATGTTCCAATCTCCTACGTTGGGGCGATCTGCCGGGCGCCTCCACCAGGAAACCACTCCGGCCAGGAACACCGCCACGCTGCTCAAGATAAAAGCCGAATAAGGGGCAATCCACCTTCCCAGCCAGTTGGCCACCCATGAAAACAGCACCAGGCCCAATCCGAACCCCACCAGGACCCTTTCATGCCGGTCCAACTCAAAACAGGTGGAAGCAATGAACCAACCTCCCGTGGTGACCAGAGCGATCATCGAGAGCCAGATCAAAATCCACGGAGAGGGATCCGTCCAAAACCAATACATAGCGCTACATCAACCTCCTAACCCGGACAGGCCGAAACCAAACGGAGAAAGATTCTCGCACAAAAAACAAGAATTTCGTAACTGCCCTATGTAGCAGTTGTCATTGCGAGGCCCGCGTCGCAGGTCGAATCAATCTCCTCTGCGGCGAAGGAGACCACCACGCTGCGCTCGCGGTGACATCGTAGGGACAGGTAGTTACGATAAGGTACTTGAGATACCTCCTCCTCAACCCCTCTTCCATCTCTTCATTGGAAGGACCAGGTCATAAGGATATTCGGCCAGGAACTCCACCTGGCCATCGGGGCGCAACCAGCAGGTATCCTCGATGCGAACGCCCAGGCCCCTCTCCGGGTAGTACAGCCCCGGTTCGAGGGTGAACACCGCTCCGGGCACCAGGCGATGCTCCTCCATGTGCAAACCGCTGAATGGTCGCTCGTGAATGTTCAGGCCCACTCCATGACCGAGGGAGTGTACATAGCCTTCCAGAGGCGCCTTCGTATGGAGCGGGGATGGGTGGCCCCGGGCTTCAAAATACTCACACACCCTGCGCTGGTATTCCTGGAACGGTGTGTCGGGCTGCAGGGCTGCCCTCACTTGTTGATAGATCTCGTACACCTGCTGATAGAGGTCGCGCGCCTGCGGCGTGGCATACCCCAGGCTCCAGGTGCGGGTGAAGTCATAGAAGTACCCTCCGCCGGCCTCACAGGGGAAGATGTCGAAGACGATCGTCTGGCCAAGGCGCAGCGGCTCCCCGGCTCTGCCTGTGGAATGAGGGAGGCCGGCCTCGCGGCCGATGGCGAAGATCGTCCCTTCGGGGTTCTCGGCACCCCGTTCGGCAATCCACAGGTTGATCTTCGCCTTCACGTCGCCGATGGTGAGCGGCTGACCATCCTCGCGCAGCACCACTTCGTCGGAGCGTACCTCGCGCTGGGTGAGATACTCGGCCACGCGCTGCACCACCTCTACCGTGATCCTCCCCATGCGGCGGATGCGCTCGACCTCGGAGGGGCCCTTGGTCTCCATCGCCTTCATGAAGAGCGAGGCCGTTTCCGGCTCGCCGACGAATTCGATCTCGGGCCTCAGAGCCTGTAGCCTGGTGATCAGGCCGAAGATGGCCGAGAACTCTGTCCGTCCATACACGCCGAGGCGGCCGCGTTCTATGCCCAGATCGCTCAGCATCTTCTGCAAACGCAGCGCGCCGGCCAGGAGCAAGTCGCCTGCGGCTTGTTTTTTGAACTCTTCCAAATCATAATCGCTAAACGAGCGGGTCTGCAGGCCGCTTTTGGCCGCCTCCTCGCGCTCCATGTCGTTGTGGAACAACACGGGGGCCCGGCCGCGCTGTTTGATGAGCAAGGCATTGCTCACATGGCCGCCACCGCAGAAATAGTACATCGGCGGGTTGTGCTCTGCATGGCCAAACACGAGAAGCGCATCCAGTTCTCTTTCTTGCATCAGGGCGTCCAGATCGGACTTCATGCTTCCTCCGCCAGGAGAGATTGAAGGATGGCCATCAGCCGCGCCTCCTGTTCGGGCAACACCGTGCGCGGGTCAAGCAAGACGCGTTCGCTCTCGGTCCTGGCAACCACGGGCGGGTCTTGCTGGCGCAATCTTCTCAGAAAGCGAGCGGCGCTGTGCACGTTCAACTCGAGCACGCAGGACGGCAGCGATTCGCCCGGCAGGCTGCCGCCCCCCACCGCTGCCCGGCTTTCGGAGACGCGGCCGGCGCCCACCTCACGCGCCCAGGCCTCGGCCCGCGCCCGGACCTCGCTCAACGGCATGGAGATCATCTTCCAGACCGGGATCTCTCGCTCGGCTTCGCCCTTGAGGAAGTGCAGCAGCGTGGCCGTGATTCCCGCCAGGCAGGTCTTGTCTGCTCGCACGGCACGCGCCAGTGGGTGTTTCTTGACTCTGGCCAGCACCTCCGCCCGCCCGACGATGAGACCGGCCTGCGGGCCGCCCAGCAACTTATCGCCCGAAAAGCAAACCACGTCGGCGCCGGCTGCCAGCGATTCCTGCACGGTGGGCTCATGAGCCAGGCCATATCGAGCCGTATCCAGTAGCGCGCCCGAGCCGAGGTCATCCACCACGAGCGCGCCGGCGCGATGGGCAACGGCAGCGATTTCCTCCAGCGCCGGTTCCTCCGTGAAGCCAACGATCTTGAAGTTCGAGCGGTGGACATGCATCACCAGCGCAGCCGAAGCGGCCAGGGCCTCCTCGTAATCGGAAAGGTGCACCTTGTTGGTCGTGCCAATCTCCACCAGCCTGGCGCCGGATTGCCTCATGACGTCCGGGAGGCGGAAGCCGCCGCCGATCTCGATCAGTTGCGAGCGCGGAACGATCACGCGCCGCCGCGCCGCCAGGGCCGATAAAACCAGCAAGACCGCGGCGGCGTTGTTGTTGACCACCAGCGCGGCCTCCACCCCCAGCAATCTTTGCAACACCGACTCAACATGCACCAGGCGCGAGCCGCGTTTGCCGCTTGCCAGATCGAATTCGAGATTGGAGTAGCCGGCCGAGACCTGGCTCATCGCGGCGAGCGTCGCTTTGGACAGGGGCGCGCGCCCGAGGTTGGTGTGCAGGATTACACCGCTGGCGTTGATCACCGGCTGGAGGCTCGGCCGCGTCCACTGTCCCAGGCGTGCCCCGGCCTCAGCCAGGATGGTGCTCGGCGAGGGCACTCCGGCCAGAGGGGCGGAGCGGAGGCGGGCACGTGCCTCCTCCAGGGCAGCGCGGAGGCCCTCCACCGTCAGCGCTCGGCCGTATCGTTCGATCAGATCGCCGGCGGCCGCGCTCTGCAGCAGTTGCTCGACCGAGGGCAATTCACTCAGGGCGGGTTTCATCAAGGTCATCCGGCTCGTCCGCCTGCGGAGGCGTCCAACGCGCGCCTTCGCGCACTCGCAAGAGGTACTCGATGGCCGCCAGGCCCGCTCCCAACCCCATCCATACCCACAGCGTGACCAGGCGACCCAGTTGGAGCCAGGCGAGCACCGTACCATATACCCCTACCCATAGTGCCTGGCGCACGACAACCTCTGGTTCAGCCGGCAGAGACGAGAAACGCCGATGCAGAAAATAAACAACGGGCAAGGCAGAGCCGCTGAGGGCTATGAACCATAGCACGAAGAATCCCCAGCGCGCCCAAACGACAGGCGGAATCTGGAAAACGAAGAGCAGGAGCGCCAATCCGCCCCAGCCCATGCAAATCAAGATGAAAGACGAGAGAAGATAGGAGCGAGAAGAGGGCAGAGTGTTCACTGAAACGAATTATACTCTAGCAGACCGGCGTGGGACTCTGGTCCCACCCCCCAAGCTCGATAGGTCAAGGAAGCGAGGTCAGGATGAACGTCTTGGAGGCCATTCGCACCAAACGCGCGGTACGTGCCTTTCAAAATAAGCCCCTGCCGCCGGATGCCGTTCAGGCCATTCTGCATGCCGGCCGGCGGGCTCCCTCGTCGAAGAACGAGCAGGCATGGCATTTCATTGCCATCCAGGATAAAGGGACGCTGGCGGCGCTGGCTCAATGCGGGACGTACGCGGAACACCTGGCCGGGGCCGCGCTGGGGGTTGCGATTCTCACGCCCGATCCGCTCGCCCGCTTTCAGACGATGTTCGACGCCGGCCAGGCGGCAGCATACATGCAACTGGCGGCCTGGGAGCTGGGCATCGGCTCGTGCCCGGCCTCTATCTACGACCCGCAGCGGGCGCGCGCCATCCTGGGCTTTCCCCCCGAATGGCATCTGCGCATCGCTCTGTCATTCGGCTATGCGGCGGACGAAGCGAAGTTATCCATGCCGCCGAGACGGGGCGGGCGAAAACAGCTGGATGAGATCGTGCATTGGGGGCGATGGTGATTCCGCACACGAGAGAGGAGGAGCAGGGGGAAAAGGGGCATGGGAAGGAGGGGGGCAGGGGGAAGGTACATGGCTTTCTCAAAGTCCGGGAAATGTCACTGCGAGCCGCTCTTTGGCGAAGCAGTCTTCCACAGAATGGGCAAAACTGACCTTTTGGAGATTGCTTCGGGCAAAAAAACACTGCCCTCGCAATGACATCATTCTTTTGTCGAGCGACCTTGAGAAAACCATAGGGGAAGGTAAGGAGGCCCTGGCGTTCTTGACCCGGCTGTGGTTAAATTTGTCCCATGCTCTCGCGGCGCGACTTTCTCAAAACAGGCGGCCTGATCCTGGTGGCCAGCGCGTTCGCGCCCCACAGCCCCTCCAACACCGATTCGTTCTCAGCCCCCATTCTCTACCATGGCAGCCGCCGCTATCGGCGCATTGCCATCACGATCGATGATTGCGATCTCCTCACCCGCCTGCACATGCTGGAGGAAACGCTCCTGGCGAACCCGCGCGTGCGCGTCACGTTGTTCCCCAAGGGCACAGCGCTGCTGAACAACGAGAGCAAAGAGGCGGGAATCTGGAAGCGCTTTTTCGGGCACGGCCACGAATTCGGCTATCACTCCTTCGATCACACCAACCCCGGCGTGCTGCGCACGGAGAAAGTCATCCAAGACTTCGACCGTTGGTTAGAAGCCCTGTATCAGGTGCTGGACGCCCGCCCGGCGGTGCGCTTCGCGCGCCCCCCTTACGGCGTGCTCAGCCAGTCCTTCCTGAACATGTGCACCGCGCGCGGCCTGGTAGCCACGATGTGGTCAACCGGCTTCGGCGGCCCACTGGAAGTCGGCGTGCACGCGGCCGAGCGCGTCCAAAACGGGGACATCGTGCTGATGCACACGCGCCAGCAGCCCGGCCAGGAGGACATGGCCATCCTGGCCAAAGTTCTGCCCATGCTCACGGAACGCGGGGTGGAGTGCATCACGATCTCCCGCCTGTATGCCGACCGGCTCGAAGAGGAAATCAATTCGCCAGGCTGCGAGGAGGGCGAGGGGCAGTCCCTGATCCGCGCCTGTCTTGAGGGATGACTGCCCGGTGGACTACTTCTCCAAAATTGCATTGGCATAGCGCTCGGCAAACAACGCCGGCTGACCGCCCGTGTGCCAGAATAGAACCGTCTCCTCGCGCTTGAAGAAGCCGCGGCGGATCAGGTCGAGCAGGCCGGCCGCCGCACGTCCTGTGTAGACGGGGTCGAGCAGCAGCCCCTCGGTGTGAGCAAACAAACGAATGGCCTCGCGCTCCGCCTCGGTCAGGACGCCGTAGCCGGCGCGGCAGTAATCGGCGTTGGCCAGCACCTCGGCCGGCTCAAACGCAATCGCTTGGCCGAGTTTTTGACTCGCCTGCCAGGCCAGATGCGAGACGTGGCTCTGCAACCATTCCAGCGACTCGTCAATGCTGATCCCCAGCACCCGGCCCTTGAAACCGAACAGGCGCTGTCCGAGGAGCAGCCCGGCCTGGGTGCCGCCGGAGGAGGTGGCGCATACGATCCAATTGGCGTGCACATTCTGCTGGATGAGTTCTTCCACCGCAAAGGCGTAGCCCAGGGCGCCCGTCGGGCTTGAACCACCGTATGGGATAAGATAGGGCTTCTTCCCTTCCGCCAGGGCCTGATCGAAGGCTTCCTGCAAGGCACGATTGCGATCCTTACGATCAGAGACGGTCAGGATGCGAGCGCCGAAGAGCCGGTCAAGAAGCAGGTTGGCCGAGGGCTGAGCGGGCATTTCTCCGTCGAGCACAAGGATGCAATCGAGGCCGAAGCGAGCGGCAGCAGCCGCCGTTTGCCGGCAGTGATTGGACTGAAGCGCTCCGCCCGTGATCAACGTGCGCGCCCCCTGCTCGAGCGCCTCGGCCACCAGGAACTCCAGCTTGCGGGTCTTGTTGCCGCCGAAGGCCAGCCCGGTCTGGTCATCGCGCTTGACGAGCAGGCGCGGCCCGCCCAGGGTCTCGGAAAGGCGCGCCAGTTCCTCCACCGGTGTGGGAAGGTGAGCGAAACGGAGGCGAGGGATCATCTGTTGTTCTTCTCCGAGCTGCACACAACGAATCTGCTTCAAATGCCTGCGCCGCGCTCCAGCTTCTGCTGCGTGCGCGCCCGTCCTCGGATGCGCATTGCCTCCAGCATGCGTGGAACGACTTCGGAATACAGGCGATACCATAGGCGCTGGGGAACATAATCCCAGGCCCCAAGCGTGCGAACGACCTGGCCACCGAGCCCCTCCTTGAAGCGATACACGCCCCACAGCGGGTCAGAGGGCTGGAATTCGTCCGGCGCGCCCCACAGGTCGTACAGCTTGCATCCGGCGGCGCGGGCGCGGCGCATCGCCTCCCATTGCAGGAGGTAGTTCGGCATCTTCTCGCGGTGGACTTCCCGCGACATTCCATAAAGGTAATAGGCACGCTGAGCAAACATGAACAGGAAGAGCCCGGCCACAGGCTGCCCTTGCACCTCGGCAATCAGGGGGACCGCCGAAGGCACGGCATGATTCGAGGATGGGCGTGTGAACGTCCGCCATACGGTTCGATAATAATCCTCCTCGCGAATCACAAAGCCGTCGCGCAGGCTGGTCTCGGCATACATTTTGTAGAGCCACGAAAAGTCGGCCGGCGTGCCCGTGCGTACGACGACGCCTTTCTTCTGAGCCAGGCGCAGGTTGTAACGCGTCTTCTGCTTCATGCGCGCCAGCAATTCCTCTTCGGAAACGGAAAGATCAATCAACACAGAATTCTTGAACTGTATCTGCTCGGCAGAATAGCGCCAGCCCCTGCGTATCAATTCGGACATCACGGCGCGGCCGTTCTCGTGCTCGACAGCCGCGGGCGCGGCGGGAGGACCCAGCCCGAGGACCACCTCCGGGTCGATCTTCAGAAAAATGGCTCCCTGCTGTCCGGCGAGAGCCTGCAGGTCGTCCAGCACCCGCCGGCGCAGCGGCTCGTTCGACCAGTCCAGGAGCGGCCCCCTCGGCGCGTACAGCAAAGTGAGCCGGGCGGCCAACACGCGCCGCAGAAGCGGTTTCTTCAAAATCAGGCAGGCAGCAACAACCGCTTCGTCCCCCAGGGCCCAGTCTTCGGCTCGCGGCTGGACCAGAAAGCGGCGTTCGGTCCAGAGGGCATAGAGCGGAGACCAGCCGTATCCTTGTTTGACCTGTCCCCACTCAAGAGTCTGGAGCAGATGCGGATTGGGCAGAGACGCAATGAACGCATTCCACATGGATGGAGGCATGAGCCTTGAGAGTATAAACGGAGAAGCGCGCCGTGAAAAGGGAAGCCTCGGGACTCAGTGGGGCAGCGGGACGCCATGGTAGCCCTGCAAACTCATTTCTACGTACACGCGACGGATGCTCGTCTCCAGGGCATGCTTGATGCGCCGGCGCTCATG
>JBBIKK010000031.1:0-30592 GCA_037445475.1 Chloroflexota bacterium | reverse complement strand
GTGCCGAGGATGATGAGCGGCATGGCGATCTTGTGCAGGATACCCTTGAAGTCCATCCAGCGCCCGACGATGAGGGTGAGCATGATGGCAATGAGCGCCAGCATGATGTGCAGGTGGCCGATGACGGAATACTGCATTGTGGTCTTTTCGGGCAGGCGGATGATGTTCTCGGCCAGGAAGACCTCGAAGCCGTTGCCGAAGTACGAGCCGGGCACCGCGCCGAAGATGGCCGAGATGACCGTGGTCAGGGCGGTGGCGAAGAAGGTGGCGCGTTCCAGGTCGAGGCCGCTTTTGGTGCGGGCATAGGCCGGATCGGGCTGATAGTAGGTCTTATCCCAGGGCCAGAGGGCGATGGTCAACAGCACGCCGGCGAAGAAGATGAGCGACAGACCGGTGATGTACAGCCCGTGGAAGGCCCAGTTATGGCCGAAGTAGGCGAAGCCCATGCCGAAGATCATCGCCATCAGGTAACCGACGGTGATGAGCACGCGCACGGCCTTTTTGTAGAACTCGCGCATGGCCAGGAGGCCCGTGATCATGTACGTCTCGATAGCAACGACCGCCATGGCAATGGAGTGGTACAGGATGATGATGCGCCCCTCGCGCTCGGCCGGTTGCAGGTCCATGTGCAGGGCGCGGACGACCACATCGCGCACACCGAGCTCGGCCATCGGCCCGGAGAGCATTCCGAAGAGCGCCGTCACCATGGCCGTCATGGCAATCGCTACCAGGATGAGGCCCTTGGCCGTGCCGAAGAGATAGTGGAAACGTTCCCTGACAAACTGCATGGCAACTCCTTTGGGGACGATGGACGGTAGACCGTTGACGGTGGACGGTCCACGGTCTACGGTCCACGGTCTACTTCCGAATATCTTTCACGAACCCAAACGTGAACGCCAGCGTCATGAGCAACAGCAGGGGTGTCAGGACGGTCATCACGAACGGCGGGCTGAAGAAGAGCAGTTGCTTGCCGAGCGAAATGAAGGCCAGCGCGATGCCGCCCAGACCGATGAGCAGCCCGCCGATGCCGACCCATTGGAAGCCCCTGGCCGCGCCCTTGGCGAAGAATGGTCCGAGGAAGATGACCAGTCCCGCCGCGCCGTGGAAGAGCGGCACGGCAATCTTGCGCAACAGGTCAATCTGCCCGAAACTGGCCACCGCAATTGCCAGGAAGCCAATCAGGGCGAACCACTTGAAGGCCTTCTTCCACTGCGGGAAGTATTGTTCCATGATGCCCATCGAGATCCCCAGCGGGATGAGCGAGGCGACCGTCAACACCGCCGGTTTGCCCAAGATACCCAGGCCGAGGAAGATGAGCAGCAGGCCCGAAATCAAAAGCACGGCAAAACCCATCAGATAATACAGGTTGTGCAGCGCTTTGCTTTGGGAGTAACGCTGGTAAAACACCCAGCACAGGTACGCGGCTAGCAAGCCGGTGAGCAGAAGGAAGATGGTGTCTTTCATGGCATTCTCCTTATCGTGAAATTACGAAGCTCCATACAGTTGCCCTGCAAGTGAATTATTGCACAAACAGCACGGGAAATCTGTGACATAAATCACATTGACGGGTGGCGCAGAAGATCAGGCACGGGTGATGGTTGCCGGACCCTGCCGGTGGCCACGATGAGTTTGGTTATAATATCAAACCGATGAGGCAGATTCAGACTACTCTGGCCCAGAGAATCGACGCCTTGCGCGGCGCTCAATATTTCAATGACTTGCCCGAAAACCTGTGGAAAGAAATCGCGGCGCGGATGCAATTATATGAATACCAGCGCGGCGATATTTTTTTCCTGGAAGGCGACCACTGCGCCGGACTGCATATCCTGGAGCAGGGAAGTGCCAAGATTTACTGTCTTTCCCCTCAGGGACGCCAGTACATCGTGCGCATCCTGCAAGAGGGCGATACGTTCGCCGAAGTGCCGACTTTCGACGGCGGGCCGATGCCGGTCAACGCGGAAGCGTTGGAGGCCTGCCGCGTATGGGTTATTGAGGCTGATTTCCTGCGCCGCCTGGCGTTGGAATATCCGCCGTTCGCCCAGAAGATACTGGTCAATTTTGGGAAAATGTTGCGCGGCATGGTCAGCCAGATCAGCGAGATGGCATTCTATCAGGTCACTCACCGCCTGGCACGCTTGATCAGCGAATTGCCGCAGCACGATGCCCAGGGCCGCCCTGTGCCGCGCTGGACACAGGAGCAACTGGCAGCGCGACTTGGGACGGTGCGCGAGGTGGTAGCGCGCGCGCTCAAGGAGCTGGAGCGCAGCGGAGCGATCCGCATCGAAGATCACCACATTCACATCGCAGACCCCTCCGCCCTGGAACAATGGACGCAGCCGTAGTGATCGTCTTTTGAAAGGGCAACACGCCCCTGTTTCCCACATTCAGTCTTCTGTACCCGATCCGTGCCCTGGATAGTTTCCCTATGGATTCAACTCTTAACTGTAGTTTCGTCTTCGTTCATCTTCGAACCGCTTACCAGCGCCTGGCCGCTGGGGCCGCAACCCATGTGCCCGCCGCTGCCCGAAGTGGGGCCCGGCGCTGCCCCTGGGACCGGGGAATAAACGCCCCGACCATTTTTAAGATTGATGTGCCCGTCATGCTCTGACGGGCATGTGCACTTCCAAACTACGGCGTGTCAGGTAGAGTATAGTATTGCTCTTGAGAATATCTATCACAACCGAAAGATTCTGCATCGCGACACGGAGGTTGCATTTGGGTTGTAGGATAAATCCCGCGCTACGGGATGGCAGCGCAGTGGTGATTTGTGCAGGTCAGCTGCCGCCTGAGTCCGAACAGCCGGCCGGCGGCCAGGTCGAGGGTGTAGGGGGTGGTCTGTCCGTTCACGGTCTGCGCCAGGCGGTCTCCCAAACCATTATACGCGAACCGGACGGTGGACGATGGACCGTGGACGGTGGTGAGGCGGTTGGCGGAGTCGTAGGTGTAGGTGTTCATGCCGTCGGAGAGCAGGTTGCCGCTTGCCCCCAGTAGCGAAGCGGATGGGGGTTGGCGTCCCAGGTGTAGTAAGGAGCTCAACATGATGTGAGGCGCAAGAGACATCATGGCTCTTCCTGAAGTCGAAAGGTATAATACCAATCTGAGCCGGCTAAGCGGGCATGCTGCAACTCTATACGTCGGGGCACATTGAGGTACCTCTCGGGTACGCCGGTAACAATAAGGACAATTTCTCCGGGCATTCTGATCATCTCGTTCTCGCATTCATCCACTGCCCACATGTTCTCCAATAACCCACCGTCCTCTTTCTCGCATAAGGATTCTATGCTGTCGCATCGCCTCATCCCTTCAAGATGCAAGCGCAAAAAGCCGCTTGGTCTATACTCAATCCACCAATTCTGCCAATCGCTCTCAAAATGGATATAACTATCGAAGATTTGCTTATATTTGCCATCCTGCCTCAAAATAAGCATGTCGGTAGTGGATGAATCGTGGTATTCTGCCACCCAGGTGCCAATCAGGTCTGCTTCTGTGAAGGTCTCGGGCAAAGGTGGGCAATCGTAGGGGGCATAGGGGGAAGTGGGAGTTGGAATAATCCCAAGCGAGTAACAGCTCAGGGTAAGCAAACCCAACATGGACAATAAAGCGAACAAATGGGTTCTTTTCATCGGAAACCTCTGTCAATGTATCCTCAAATACTTCGTGACAGCCGGCCAGGGGATGCGCCCGAGTTCGCAGTCATATTGTTCTGTCCAGGTAAACGTTTGCCACATAATCCCCCCGCCTTGAGAGCCCTCTGTTTGCGTACGAAATCTTGGCTTTAGGACCGAGACAATCGGATTGCCATTCGTATCACGATAGTTATCAAGCAAGTCCCAGGCATTGTCGTCAGCAAGTTCAGGGTGCTCCTCAATCAGCCTTTCAAGGGACAGCGGATTGCGCTTTTCCCACTCGGGAGGGAATCTTCCCGGCCAATGGGTGCCAGAAGACAGATCGGTTTGGTTGCTCACGAAAAAGCGAACACCGACAAATCCGCTTTGGAGAGCCGAGGATACATCATAGTCGAAGCTTCCAATGAAGTGCATGATGGGAATCGCTCTTCCCGATGTTCTCCAATCTTCAATAGCTTCCATAAACTGAGGCACATTAAACCTATATTCGGTATCCTCGCCGGGTTTGGGTATATCACCCTCCCTATAGAACCGCTTACGCAAATTATCTATTGCTTGTGAGTATGCCAGTTCTCTTGTGAGTGCATCGTTGCTGTAGAACGGCACGAGTTCTGGCCCGCGTTCACAGATATAATCTGCTAACAAGTCGGTAGCATCATCCGGTTTCGACCAGGCGCGGTTGTTGCAATCAAACCTTTGCAGGCCAAGCAGTTTTCCCGCAATAATTATTGGGCCACTCTGGCTATAAAGCCACGCCGCATTATCCACGCATTCCCGCGCCGTTCCTGCCAGGGGCCAACACTTTGGGGGAAGGAAAGGGCTGTTTCCGCTAGGATCGGTGAAATTGATGGGATTTGCATAAGCATATCCCCACCGATTATGTGATATTGGTCTGTAGATATCCCCTTCCCACACATCCCTGCTGACAAACCTCCCCTGCCAGGACGCATAGTACCTCGCCCGCAGGTACACCAATCCCGTGACGTCGGTCCACTCGCCGGTGAAGCCGTAGGGGGTCTGGGCAGGCCCGATGGTTTGAGTGGGCGCGCCGTAAGGCTCGTAGTCTTTCGCCAGGGTGATTTCGCCGTTCTCATCGGCCAGTTGGCGCACCGAGCCGAGAGCGTCGCCGAGGAAGTACGCCGGCGTTCCGCTATCAACCTGGGCGAGGCGAGCCAGGCCGTAGAGGTAGGTGCGCTCGCCATCGGCCAGGACCTGGGTGAGGCCGGCGTTCAAATCCAGGGTGTAGGGGGTGGTTTGTCCGTTCACGGTTTGCGCCAGGCGGTCTCCCAAACCATTATACGCGAACCGGACGGTGGACGATGGACCGTGGACGGTGGTGAGGCGGTTGGCGGAGTCGTAGGTGTAGGTGTTCACGCCGTCGTTCAGTAGATTGCCATTGGCGTCCCAGGTGTAGGGAACGCCGTTGACTTCGATCAGGCGATTGGCGTCATCGTAAGCGTAGGTGGTCATGCCAAGATGGGTTTCCTGCGTCAGGCGGTTGCCGACCGGGTCGTAGGTGTAGTGGTAGTAGGCGCCATCGCTGTAATCGGCGGCGGTGAGGCGGTAGAGGGAATCGTAGGTGTAGGTGATGGTGGTCGAATAGCCGGTGGTTGTGCGCTCGGGTCGAGGCGGCAGTTTGAGCGAGATGGCCAGGACGCCCTGCGGCAAGTGGGCGAAGGGCGTCGGGGTTGGGGTGGGGGTTGGCGTGGGAGAGAGGGCAGCATTGATGGCGTTGGCCTGGGCGATCAGGTCATCGGCAGCGGCTTCGGTGATCTTCTTGCCGCGCTGCGCCGCCACCTGATTGAGGAAGGCGTTCAGTTGGTTGATGGCGGCGTTGACCTGTCCGCGCTCCAGGCTCTCGGTGGCAGCCTGCAGTTTGCTTTGCAGGCTGGAGGCAATTTTGGGGTCAATCTGGCCGGAGGCGACGTAGGCCTCCACGTCGGCTTGCAGTTCCTGGATGGCTTCTTGGGGGGTGAAGGTCGCTGTCGGAGTGGGGGGAACGGTGGCGGTTTGAGTTGGGGTCTCGGTTGGGGTCGATGTCGGGGTTTCGGTGGGGGTCTCGGTGGGGGTCTCGGTCGGGGTCGGAGTGGGCGGGATGGGGCGCAGCATGCTTTCCACCGCCTGCAGGCGGTTGCCGACGTTGTCGTAGGTGTACGCGTAGGCGGCCAGCACTTCCACCCCGCCCAGGGCGTGTGTGATGGAGAGCAGGCGAGAGGCGGCATCGTAGGTGTAGGCGCTCAGCACGCCATTCGGGCGGCCGATCCCGCTCAGGCGGCCGGCGTCGTCGTAGAGGTAGGTGGTGATGCGGTTCTCCCAGTCGGACAGGCCGCTCATCCGCCCGGCAGCATCGTAGGTGTAGTGCACGGTCCGCCCATCGGGGTAAACCAGGGCGGTGCGGTTGCCCACGGGGTCGTAGGCATAGGTGACGGTCTTGCCGAACGGGTCGGTCACCGAGATGGTTCGCCCGAGGGCGTCATAACTCCAGGTCATCATGCCCTGCGCGTCCATCATGGAGGTGCGGCGGCCGAGGGCATCATAGGTGAACGCCACGGCGGCCTCGGGGTAGGTGATGTCCGTCAGGCGGTTGGCCTCATCGTAGGTATAAGAGATGATGGCGCCGTTGGCGTCCGTCAGGGTGAGGCGGTTGCCCAGCGCGTCGTAGGTATATTGCCAGGTGTGGCCGAGCGCATCGCTCTCGCTTACCAGGCGGCCGAGTTCATCGTAGACGAAAGTGGTGACGTGTCCGTTGCCATCTCGGATGGTCAGACGGTTGCCGCCGGCATCATAGGTGTATTCGGTGCGGACGTTCGTGTCGGGCCCGGCCGGCTGGTCGGGTCTGTAGTTTTCGAGCACGGCGCTCAGGCGGCCAAGGGCATCGTATTCGTAGCGGGTGACGACGCCGTTGGCATCGGTCATGGCGAGGCGTTCGCCGCGGGCGTTGTACAGAGAGCGCGTCTCCTGCCCCAGTGCATTCCTGAGCGCGATCTGCCGGCCGAGGTTATCGTAGGTATAGGTGGTGGTGTTCTGCAAGGAATCGGTGACAGAGATCAAGTTGCCGCCGGCGTCGTAGATGCTGATGGTGGTGTGTCCGTTGGCGTCCGTCATGGCGATCGGGCGGCCGAGGGCATCGTAGTCGGTCGAGGTGGTGTGGCCGTTGGGGTCGGTGACGGTGCGGCGGTTGCCGGCCGCATCGTAGGTGTAGGAGGTGATGATGTTGTATTGATTCTGATAGTTCGGCTCCTGGCCGGCCAGGTAGTTGCGCGTGACGCTCAATAGATGGCCGGCTGGATCGTAGGCCTGAAGCGTCACATGGCCGAGGGTGTCGGTGATGCTCTCCTGCCGCCCGGCCAGGTCGTAGGTGTAGGCGGTGACGAGGTTGAACGTATCAAGATAGTTCTGTGGCTGGCCCGCCAGCTCGTTGAGCGTGACCTGTGTCAGGCGGCCGAGTTCGTCGTAGGCGTAGCGGGTGATGTGCCCGAGCGGGTCGCTGCTGGTGCGGCGGCGCCCGTTCGCGTCATAAGTGATGTCGCTGCGCAGGTTCTGCTGCGGCCCTCCCGCCGCGGGCGCGCTACATTCCACACCCTGGGAATTGAGGAGCGACGATGAACGGGTGCCTCAATGCCTCGTTGCAAACCTGTTGCCCGCTCGCATAAGAAAGCAACTCTGCACCAGCTTGACGAAAGTGGTTTTCATCCATTTCGGACTTGTGAGCCCTTTGCTTGGTTCGCCCCCTGTCGCAGGGTGCGGAAGACGGACCGAACTGCAAAATGATTATATAACAAATCCTCTCGCATTTCAAGTGCTCGCTTCGCGGTGAATTATCCACATCCCATACCGCAGGCCAACCCTAAAGAGTGCTTCGCGGAGCCGCCTGGTCTCGATAAGATCACACAGCCGGCAAGCGGCTGTGCTGTAGTATTACTCCGCAACATTTGCATTGAACGCGCAAATCTTTTGCCAATGTCACTGCGAGGAACGAATCCGTCTCCCGGCCTGCCAGGAGATTGCTTCGAGAAGAACGTTCGCAATGACAGGCCAGTTTGGTTGCGGCAGGAGGCTGTGCTATGATCGGGTTGTTGAAGAGCCCTGCCCGCCGCAGGAAGCGGCTCTGCGAGGGAGGTTTGTCGTTTATAATTCAGCGGTTGAATCTCATGTTTTCAAGGAGAAACCCGTGCCTACGGCTTTGATCACCGGCATCACCGGGCAGGATGGGTCCTATCTGGCCGAGTTGCTGCTTTCCAAGGGCTATCGCGTGGTGGGAATGGCGCGCCGCGCCAGCACCGTGACCTATGAGCGCATCCACCACCTCCTGGATGAGATCACCGTGATCCAGGGGGATCTGACCGATCAGGGCTCCCTGCTGGCCATGCTGGAGGAGTACGAGCCGGACGAGGTCTACAACCTGGCGGCCCAGTCGTTCGTGCCCACCTCGTGGAATCAGCCGGCCCTCACCGGCGATGTGACCGCCCTGGGCGTGACGCGCATGCTGGAGGCCATCCGTTTCGTCAATCCGAAGATCCGGTTCTATCAGGCCTCCTCCAGCGAGATGTTCGGGAAAGTGGTCGAGGTGCCGCAGAAGGAGACGACGCCCTTTTACCCGCGCAGCCCCTATGGGGTGGCCAAGGTGTATGGGCACTGGATCACGGTCAACTATCGCGAGTCGTTTGACTTGTTTGCTGTGTCGGGGATTCTGTTCAACCATGAATCTCCCCGCCGCGGCCTCGAATTCGTCACCCGCAAGATTTCCGATGGCGTGGCGCGCATCAAACTCGGCCTGGCCAGGGAGTTGCGCCTCGGCAACCTGGAGGCCCGCCGCGACTGGGGCTTCGCCGGCGACTACGTCCAGGCGATGTGGTTGATGCTGCAACAAGAGAAGCCCGATAACTACGTGATCGGCACCGGCGAAACCCACTCCGTGCGCGAGTTCTGCGAGACCGCCTTCGGGCACGTCGGCCTGGATTACAATGACTTCGTCATCCAGGACCCGCGCTTCTACCGCCCGGCCGAGGTCGACTTGCTGGTGGCCGATCCGTCCAAGGCACATGCCGTGCTGGGCTGGGAGCCAAGCATCGGGTTCAAGGAACTGGTGATCATGATGGTAGAAGCAGACCTGGCGCGTTTGAGCCAGAAGCCCTGAGGCGCACATCCGCGAAGCGTATGCAACTTTCCCTGGTCATCCCAGTCTATAACGAGGAAGAAAACCTGTTGCCACTCTTCGAAGCGATCCGCCGCGCCCTGAATCCCATGCGGCGATCCTGGGAAGCAATCTTCGTGGACGACGGCAGCCGCGATGGCAGCCTGGCCGTGCTGCGTCGTCTGGCCGCGCAGGACGCCCGCCACGTGCGCGTAGTGGCCCTGCGCCGCAACTTCGGTCAGACGGCGGCCATCACCGCCGGCGTGGATCACGCGCGCGGCGAGATCATCATCCTGCTCGACGCCGATTTGCAGAACGACCCGGCCGACAT
This sequence comes from Chloroflexota bacterium, assembly GCA_037445475.1. GTDB lineage: Bacteria > Chloroflexota > Anaerolineae > Anaerolineales > Villigracilaceae > Fen-1038. The sequence goes on along the minus strand of JBBIKK010000031.1, from coordinate 21,501 downwards.
TCCCCGCCTGCTGGACAAACTGAACGAGGGCTATGACCTGGTCAGCGGCTGGCGCAAGAATCGCAAAGACAACGCCCTGACGCGCACCCTGCCCTCGATCGTGGCCAACGGCCTGATCTCGTGGGTGACCGGCGTCCACCTGCACGATTATGGCTGCACGCTCAAGGCCTATCGCCGCCAGGCGCTGGAGGGCTTTCGCCTCTACGGTGAGATGCATCGTTTCATCCCCATCTTTGCTCACTCGGTCGGGGCGAGGATCACCGAGATCGAGGTGCGCCATCACCCGCGCAAATTCGGCCAGGCCAAGTATGGGTTGGAACGCACGCTCAAGGTGCTGCTCGATCTCTTCACGGTCAAGTTCCTGCTGAGTTTTTCCTCCAAGCCGATCTACCTCTTCGGCGGCACCGGCCTCCTCCTGGGCGGGGGCGGGGCCTTCCTTTTGCTATACCTCTTCCTCCGCCGTACGCTGGAGCGCATCCCCGTCCTGGGCTCGCCGCTCTTCCAACTGGCCGTGATGTTCCTCATCCTGGGCTTCCAGTCCATGCTCATGGGGCTGATCGCCGAACTGCTGGTGCGCACGTATCACGAATCGCAGAGCAAGCCCATCTATACGGTTCGAGAAGTCTTCCCCAGGAAGGGCCGCAAATGATAGAGTGGCTGGCGGTCAATCGGCGTTTCCTGTTGCGCCTGCTGGGCACCCTGCTGGCCATTGGGCTGATCCTGCTCCTGGTGCAGCGCCAGGGGTGGAGCGAGGTTCGGGCTGCCCTGAAGCAGATCTCGCCGGGCCAGGTGGCTCTGGGTGTGCTGCTGGTGTTGCTCTCGCGCCTGTTTGTGATCACCCGCTGGCACATCCTGTTGCGCTCCGGGGGGGTGAAGATTTCCTATTCCGACTCCATGGCCCTGACGTTTACGGGCCTGTTCGCCTCCAACTTTCTGCCGACGACCATCGGCGGAGACGTGGTGCGTCTGGCCGGCGCGATGCAAATGGGCTACGATCGCGCCGCCTGCTTGGCATCGATCGCCGCCGACCGACTGGTGGGGCTGCTGGGCATGTCCTTTGCCCTGCCCCTCGGCCTGCCCCCCACCCTACAGGCGCTCGGACCGGGGACGACCCGTTCCGGCTTCCTGCTTGCCTGGGGAATCCGCCTGCGAGAGTTCGCCAGGAGCACGCTCCAGACCTTCTCCATCTGGCTGAACAAGCCTCAGGTCCTGCTGGCGGCTTTGGGTTGCACCTGGGGGCATATGCTGTGCACCTTCTGGGCCTTGTCCATTTTGATCGGGGCGCTCGGCGGCCATCTTACCTTCTGGCTGATCGCCGGCCTGTGGAGCCTGGCATACTTCGTCACTCTGGTGCCGATCTCCATCAACGGCTACGGCGTGCAGGAATTGTCCCTCACCTTCCTCTTCTCTGCCGTGGGCGGCTTGAGCCTGGCTACCAGCCTGACGGTGGCGGTGCTGATCCGCCTGTTCTACATGCTCGTCAGCCTGCCGGGCGCGGCGTACATGCCCATCATCCTGGCTGCCATTGATGCCGATCAGGCAGAACGGAGCGCGCCATGAGCGTCCCCCCGAAACGCTTCTGGCAGACGTTTCTGGCCTTCAGCCTGGGTCTTGCACTTCTGGCTCTGTATCAGACTCAGCAACAGACTCAGGCCCTTCTGAAGATGCGCACGCGCTACAAGTGGGTGGTGGTGATGGCTGTGTTCGCCCTCAACGTGCTGCTCGGCATCTATGGGCTGTGGAGGAAACAAGGGGCAGGGGAGTGGCTCGAGATACGGGTTCCGCCCGCTTTGGGGAGAATCCTTGGCCCCCTCTTGCTGCTCCTGCCTTTCCCCACCCTGTGGTATGTGAAATACGTGTTCTTCGGCAAAGCCCTGACGGCCTTCTTCCCTTTGCTCTGGGTGTGGTGGTGGCTGATGCTCTTGCAGGCCTTCGGTCTGCGGGCGCTGTTTCGCGGCTCCTGGGCCAGGGCGTTCAGCCTGGCCTTGCTGCTCAGCGGCCTTGTGCTGCAGGCATATGTCATCTTTCAGCCGGTGAGCGACTATCCCTTCTCGCTGGGCTGGTCGGAGGCCAGTCGTTATTATTATGCCTCCCTGCCCTTCAGCCGATCCATATACGGCGTTGAACTGCCGCTTTCCGTCTGGCACCCGACGCGCTACCTGCTGCTCTCCATTCCGTTCGTGCTGAAGGGCTTGCCGCTGTGGGCGGCGCGCTTGTGGCAATCCCTCCTGTGGCTTGGGCTGAGCAGCCTCAGCGCCTGGGCGCTCGTGCGACGTCTGCGGCCAGAGGGCGGGTTCAGGAAGTTGTTGCTGGGAGGCTGGTTCTTTTTGTATTTGTTTCAGGGAGCGGTCTATTATCATCTTCAGGTGTGCGTCCTGATCATCCTGCTCGGCGTTTCTTCAAAGCATGTCTGGCGCTCGCTGCTGGCGGTTCTCCTGGCCTCGTTCTGGGCGGGGATGAGCCGCCTGAACTGGTATCCGCTGCCGGCCATGCTGGCCATTGCGCTGTATGCGCTGGAGGAGCCCATCTCGCGTGGCGGGAGTCTCTGGCGCTATGCCTTTCCGCCTGTTCTTTGGGCTCTCGCCGGCCTGATGACAGCCCTGGCCGGGCAGGCCTTCTACATTGTCATCTCTGGCAACCGCGACCTGAGCGCCTTCGCCTCCAGTTTGCACTCGCCTTTGCTCTTCTACCGCTGGTGGCCGAACGCGACCAACCCGCTGGGGATCGTGCCCGGCATCGTGCTGGTCTCGCTGCCGCTGGTTGTGCTTCTGGGCTGGAGCCTGCGCCAGCGTCTGCTCGATTGGCATCCCCTGCGCAGTGGATTGCTGCTGGCCATGCTGCTCGTGCTGTTCGCCGGCGGGCTGATTGTCAGCTCCAAGATCGGCGGCGGCGGCGATCTGCACAACATGGACGCTTACATGGTGATGCTGGCGCTGATCGGGGCCTGCTCTGTGACGCCGCGCCTGGCCGCCGAATCTGCCCCCTCCTCTGGGAGTGAGGCCCCGCCCTGGCCGATCGTTGTGGGGCTGCTGCTCGTCCCGCTGGCCTTTGCGCTGGCACGCCTCGCCCCGCCCATCCAGTACGATCGCGCTCAGGCCATGCACGATCTGGCCACCTTGCGCGCCGCTGTGCGCTCGTACAGCCGCTCGGGCGAGGTGCTCTTCATCTACGAGCGCCATCTGCTGACCTTCGGCATGATTCGCGAGGTGCCCCTGGTTCCAGAGTATGAGGTGATTTACCTGATGGAGATGGCGATCTCCGGCAATGCGGCCTACCTGGAACGTTTCTATCGCGACCTGCAGAACCATCGCTTTGCGGCCATTGTCGCGCGGCGACAGAATCTGGATGCCCACAGTGGTGACTTCGCCGAGGAGAGCGCCATGTGGAATCGGCGCGTGGCTTATTTCCTGCTGTGCGAGTACGAGCCGGTGCTCACGCTGCCATCGGCCAACATTCAGGTCTTTGTGCCGCGGCGCGCTCCCCAGTGCCCGGCGCCTCTCCCACCGCCGAATCAGCCTTGAGCCCCCATGAGCAAACGTTTTGGTGAATATGCCCATCGCGGCGATTATCATGTGCATCCCGAGAAGGACTGGCCGTATCTGCCGGTCTATCTGGAGAAGATGGCCATGGCGCGCCGCTTCCTGGATTCGTGTTCCCCGCAGGATATTATTTATGACATGGGCTGCGGGGAGGGCGTGCTGGTCAACGAATATCGCCAGAAGGGGTACCAGATCACCGGCCTGGACCTGAACTACCTGTCCGAGTTCATTGTCCAGGGAGATTTTCTGAATTCAGGGCTGGCGGATGCGTCGGTGGATGTGATCCTGTGCCTGGACGTGATCGAGCACCTGTTTTTCCCGCAGCAGGAGAGGGCCTTGGCCGAGTTTGCGCGTATGCTCAAGCCGGGCGGGCGCGCCCTGGTCACGGTGCCGAATCTGGCGCACCTGGCCTCGCGCGTGGCCTTTTTCTTCAGCGGGCGACTGGTGCGCACCTCGAGCATCGAGCGCCACCCCGGCGATCGACCGGTGGGAGAATACATCCGTTTGATTGAGAAACATTTTCGCATTCGTCAGCGCAAGGGCTTTTTCCCCACCTTTCCGGTGATCTCCATGTTCACCGTGATCATGCCCTCGAGTGTGATCTGGATGCACAGGCTGTATAATCGTCTGCTGGCTTATCCGAACTGGTGTTTCCTCAATGCCTTTGTGCTCGAGAAGCCGTGATGGCGCACCATCCCCGCTGCAGTGCGCCCGGCCGGCGTTTGTGGTTGAGGCTGAATGAAAATCCTGCTTCTCAACAGTGAATATCCCCCCGTTGGCGGAGGGGCCGGCCATGCCAGTGCCTATCTGGCGCGGCACCTGGCCGGCATGGGGCATGAGGTGCTTCTGTTGACGGCGCGCTTCGCTCACCTTCCGCGGCACGAGCAGCGCCAGGGCGTGCAGATCGTGCGCCTGCCGGCCCTGCGTCGCAGGATGGACCGTTCCACGGCGCTGGAACAACTCGCCTATCTGGGCTCCGCCGCGCTGCACAGCATGGGCCTGGTGCGTCGCTTTCGCCCCAATGTGAGCCTGGCCTTCTTCGGGCTGCCGGCCGGCGGAGTGGCCTGGTGGTTGCGGAAACTCTATCGCCTTCCCTACGTGGTCTCGTTGAGAGGGGGGGACGTGCCCGGCTTCCGTCCGTACGACTTTCGGCTCTATCATCGCCTGGCGGCGCCCTTCCTGCGCGTGATCTGGCACCAGGCCGGCGCGGTCGTTGCCAACAGCCGCGGGCTGCGCGAGCTGGCCCTGGCCTTTGATCGGGGTGTGGAGATCGCCATCATCCCAAACGGGGTGGAGACCACGGAATTCTGCGCCGCGCCGCGCGCCTGGTCTCCGGCGCGTATTTTGTCCGTGGGGCGCGTCGTGTATCAGAAGGGATTCGACCTTGGCCTGCGCGCCCTGGGCGGGTTGAAGGAACTGGACTGGCAGTGGTACATCGCCGGCGATGGCCCGCAGGCGCCGGCCTTGCAGGAGATGGCGCGCCGCTACGGCATTCGCGAACGCTTTCATATACTGGGGTGGCAGAGCGCGGCTCAACTCAAGGAGCAATACGCAGGCGCGAATCTGTTCCTCTTCCCCTCGCGGCATGAGGGCATGCCCAACGCGGTGCTGGAGGCCATGGCCAGCGGGCTGCCCGTCCTTGCCTCGCGCATCGCCGGCAACGAAGAACTGGTGCTGGATGGAGTGAGCGGGGTGCTGGTGCCGGCCGAGGATGTGACCGCTCTGCAGGAGGCCCTGCGCCGCCTCCTGGTCCAGGAAGCGATGCGCAAACAGATGGGCGAGGCCGCGCGCCAAAGGGTGGAAGCGCATTACTCCTGGCAGTCCGTTGCCCGTCAGTATGCGCAATTGCTGGAGAGCGTTGCCTGATGTGCGGCATTGGCGGCCTCGCCCATTCCGGCGGGCAGCGCGGCGATCTGGAACTCCTGCGCGAGATGAACGCCGCCCTGATCCACCGCGGCCCCGACGGCGAGGGGTTCTACACCGACGCCGGAGTGGGCCTGGCCATGCGCCGCCTGGCGATCATTGATCTCCAGGGCGGCGATCAGCCCATGGCCAACGAGGACGAAAGCCTGTGGATCGTCTTCAACGGCGAGATCTACAACTTTCTGCAACTGCGCGCCGAACTGGAACGCAGCGGACACCGCTTTCGCACGCGCAGCGATACCGAATGCATCCTTCACCTGTACGAGGACGAGGGCGAGGCCGCCGTCCTGCGCCTGCGCGGCATGTTTGCGCTGGCCATCTGGGATAAAGGGAAGCGCCGCCTGTTCCTGGCGCGCGACCGCTTGGGGAAGAAGCCGCTTTACTACTCTGTTCAAGGGGGGACGCTGTACTTCGCCTCGGAATTGAGGGCGCTCCTGGCCGCCCTGCCGCACAAGCCACAGATCGATCTGCAGGCGCTCGACCTATACCTTGCTCTGCAATACATCCCCGATCCGCTCACCGTGTACGAGGGCGTGTTCTCCCTGCCGCCCGCGCATACCCTGCTGTGGGAAGGCGGGCAGATGCGCCGGCAGCGTTACTGGGACGTAACCTATCAGCCCAAATGGACGGCCTCCGAGGACGAACTGGCCGAGGAACTGCGCGCCCGCCTGCGTCAGGCCGTGCAGATGCGCCTGATGAGCGAGGTGCCCCTGGGAGCGCACCTCAGCGGCGGCCTCGATTCCAGCATCGTCGTCGCATTGATGGCCGAAGTCGGCCACGCGCCGGTCAAGACCTTCTCGGTCGGCTTCGAAGAAGAATCCTTCTCCGAATTGCCTTACGCCCGCGCCGTGGCGCGGCGTTACGCCACCGACCACCACGAATTCATCCTGACCTATGGTGACATCCCGGCCACGCTGGAAAGGATCACGGCCCACTTTGGCCAACCCTTCGCCGACCCTTCGGCCATCCCGCTCTATCACCTTGCGGCCATGACGCGCCGGTACGTGACCGTGGCCCTGAACGGGGACGGCGGCGATGAGGACTTTGCCGGCTACGCGCGCTACGGGCTGGATGGCCTGGCCAACCTCTACCTGCGAGCACCTCGCCTCCTGACCCGCAGCCTGGTCCCGGCCCTGGCGCGTCTCCTCCCCGATAATGCCGACCGCCCGGTTGGGCAGAGCCTGCTGAACGGCCTCAAACGCCTGCCGCAGTTGACGGAGATCGACCCGCGCGCCAGCCTCCTGCGCTGGGGCTCCTACTTTTCGCCCTCGCAGCGCGCCGCGTTGTGGCGGCCCGAATGGCAGCCGCTTCTGCGCGCCGGGAGCGCCCAATCTTACCTGATTGAGCACTTCGAAGTGGCCAGCGGCTCCTACCTCGACCGCACCCTCTACACCGACCTGCACACCTATCTGCCCGGCGATCTGCTGGTCAAGGCCGACCGCATGACGATGGCCGCCTCGCTGGAGGCGCGCTCGCCGTTTCTGGACCACGAAGTGGTGGAGTGGGCAGCGCGCCTGCCCGATGCGCTCAAGGTGCGCGGCCGGCGCGGGAAGTATCTGTTGAGGAAGGCCTTTGCCGCCTCTCTACCGCCAGACGTCTTGCGCCATGGCAAGCAGGGTTTCGGCATCCCGCTGGCCGCCTGGTTTCGCGGGCCGCTGGCCGGCTGGGCGCGCGAGATGTTGCTCGGCGCCGAGAGCCCGCTCTCAGAATGGTTCAATCGGCAGGCCCTGCAGGGCTTGCTGGAAGAACACCTCCGCGGCCGCGCCGATCACGGCAAGCGCCTTTACGCGCTGGCGGTGCTGAGTGTGTGGGCCAAGGAAAATGCCCGCCTGTAGCATTGCTCTCGAGAATCTATCACAACCGTAAAGCTTCCGCACCGCGAGACATCGTCCCCGTAGGGGATGGATGTCGCCTTTGGGTCGCGGGATGAATCCCGCGCTACGATTTGCCAGAGGCGCGATTCCTGGCAGCCACCTTCTTTGCCCCGCCGCCCTGGGCGCTGTCTGCGCGTCGCATAGCGTCCATCACGGCCACCGCCGCGATTTGAACAATGGCGTTCACATCATCGCCGGTTTGCAGGACGTGCACCGGCGCCCCCACGCCGAGCAGGATCGGGCCGATGGCTTTTGCCTTGCCCAGGCGTGCCAGCAGTTTGTAAGCGATGTTGGCCGACTCGAGCGAGGGGAAGACCAGCACGTTGGCATCCTTGACCGCGCTGAAGGGATAGCGCGCCTCCACGATCTCGGGCACGACGGCCGTGTCGGCCTGCATCTCGCCATCGGCAGCGATCTCGGGCCGGCGTTGCTTGAACAACTCCACCGCCCGGCGCACTTTCTCCGCCAGCGCGTGCGGCGTGGAGCCGAAGTTCGAAAACGAGAGGAAGGCCACGCGCGGCTCCAGTTCGAGTTGCCTCGCAAAGTCGGCTGCCAGGCCGGCGATCTCCGCCAGGTCCTCCGCCGAGGGTTCGATGTTGACCGTGGCGTCGGTGAACAGATACACCCGATCCTCTACGATCATGATGTACACCCCGGCCGCGCGCGTGACCCCCGCCGCCGTGTGGTGGATTTGCAAGGCGGGGCGGATCACCTCCGGGTAATCATATGTCAGGCCCGAGACGAACGCCTCAGCATCGCCCATCCTGACCATCATCGGGCCGAGCACGTTCGGGTCCAGCACGCGCTTGCGGGCATCGTTCAGGGTGACCCCCTTACGCTTGCGAAGTTCATAGTAGGCCAGGGCATATTTCTCGGCCTTCTCGAAATGGAGCGGATCGACCACTTCGGGTTGGTAATCGATGGCCAGGCTCTGAATGTGCTTTTGGATCGTGTGCGGATCGCCGATGAGCACGGGGATGCCGATGCCCTCCTCCCGCACCTGATAGGCGGCGCGGATGATCTTCTGCTCCTCGCCCTCGGCGAAGACAATGCGCTTCCCCCCGCCCGAGGAGCGCGCCTTGTTGCGAAAGAAGTAACGTACCTGTTCGCCCTTGCCCTGGCGATAGGCCAGTTGCTGGCGGTATTCTTCGAGGTCGATCAGCTTGCGCGCCACACCGCTCTGCATGGCGGCCTCGGCCACGGCGGGCGACTCCCACAGCAAGACGCGCGGGTCGAGCGGCTTGGGGATGATGTAATCCCGTCCGAACTTCAAGCCATCCAGTCCGTAGGCGCGCAGGACCGAATCGGGGACGTCCTCTTTGGCCAGGGCCGCCAGGGCCTTCGAGGCCGCCAGCTTCATTTCTTCGTTGATCGCCCGGGCGCGCACATCCAGCGCGCCGCGGAAGATGAAGGGGAAGCCCAGGACATTGTTGACCTGATTCGGATAGTCCGAACGGCCGGTGGCGATGATCACGTCCGCGCGGGCCTCCTTCGCCAGTTCCGGGCGAATTTCCGGGTCGGGATTGGCCATGGCAAAGATGATCGGGTCTTCCGCCATGGATTTGACCATTTCGGGCGTGAGCACGTTGGCCACCGAGAGGCCATAGAACACATCCGCGCCGCGCACGGCCTCGGCCAGGGTGCGCGCCTCGGTCTCCACGGCAAAGCGCTCCTTGTACTTGTTCATGCCCTCCCTGCGCCCCTTGTACACCACGCCCCTGGAATCCACCAGCATGATGTTCTCGCGCTTCACCCCCCAGCGGATGGCCAGTTCGGCGCACGAGATGGCGGCCGCGCCGGCGCCCGAGATGACCATCCGAATCTCGCTGTGCTTCTTGCCGGCCAGTTCCAGGGCGTTCGTCAGGCCGGCAGCCGAGATAATCGCCGTGCCATGCTGGTCATCGTGGAAGACGGGAATATCCAGCCTCTTCTTGAGTTCTTCTTCGATGTAGAAACATTCGGGGGCCTTGATGTCTTCCAGGTTGATGCCTCCAAACGTCGGGGCAATGGCGGCTACCACCTTGATGATTTCATCGGGATCGTGCGCATTGACTTCGATATCGAACACATCGATGTCGGCAAACTTCTTGAAGAGCACCCCTTTGCCCTCCATCACCGGCTTGGAGGCCAGGGCGCCGCGATCGCCCAGGCCCAGGATGGCCGTGCCGTTGGAGATCACCGCCACCAGATTGCCTTTCGACGTGAACTCATACGCATTTTCGGCGTTCTTCTCCACCTCCAGCACGGCTTCGGCTACGCCCGGAGTGTAGGCCAGACTCAAATCGCGCTGCGTATCGAGCGGCTTGGTGGGGACAACCGCGATCTTGCCCGGCTTGCCCTTCAAACGATGATATTCGAGCGCGTCTTCACGCGTGATGGTGGCCATGGGACCTCCTTCGCATTTTGTGAATGAAATTATGACACAAAGTGTACATTTCGGCTAGTTCCTTTTGTCACATTTTGGGCGGGCACGATAGTTATAGTATTGCTCTTGACAGCCGTAAAGATTCTGTGCCGCGTTTGGGGGTGCGGGATGAATCCTGCGCTACCGTATCTTACCCCAGATTGCCCGAAAAGTTCTGACCTCCGCCGCGCCGGCGATCCTTTGCGCGGGCTGATGCGGCGGGCGGGAGTCCCGCCTCGGGGGCCGGGAGGCGAGCGGAAGCCGGGCGAGACCGCCTGGGCGGATTTACCAGGCCCTGGGCGTGGATTCGCATCCACGGCGTCGACAATCACCAAACGTTCTCAAAATCATGTATAATAGCCTCCATCTGCAAAGAGGATCTCTGCCGCCCTGGCGGCCTGGCTTGCCTACGGATATCTGGAACCCGCAGTTCATTCTGGCTTCAGGAGATTTGAAAGTAGCCGTCTTTTGGATGGACGGAAAATCTCGGATAGAAAAAGCGATCGGCGCGCCTTAAGCGCCTCGCTCTGAATTTTCCCTACCCATCCCGCCCTCCCGCGGGACCTGGGGCCGGTTTCTCCAACCCAGACCCTTCGCGCAGCCGGGGTCGCTTCGGCAGGACCTCGGCTGCGCGCGTTATGTCCAGGATCACCGCCATCGAACCCCAAAAGCGTGCTCCCCACCGGGTCAACATTTACCTCGATGGGCACTATGCCTTTGGGCTGGATCGTCTGGTGGCGGCCTGGTTGAAGGTGGGGCAAGACCTGGACGAGGAGAAGATCGCCGCCCTCCAGGCTCAGGATGCGTGCGAGCGTGCCTATCAACAGGCCGTGTTGTTCCTGAGTTTTCGCCCCCGCTCGGAAGCCGAGATCCGCCAGAACCTGCGCCGGCACGCCTTTGCCGAGGACGTGATCGAACGAACCCTCGAGCGCCTGCGCGCCGAGCATCTTGCAGATGACCCTCAATTTGCCCGCGCCTGGGTGGAGAACCGCGCCGCCTTCCGCCCACGCAGCCGGCGCGCCCTGGCCACGGAACTGCGCCAAAAGGGCCTCTCCGAGGAGAGCGTCCGATCTGCCCTGTCCGAGGTGGATGAAGAAGCCCTGGCCTATGCCGCTGCCTTGAAAAAGGCGCGCCATCTCAAGGATGCGCCGCGTGACCAGTTTCGGAAGAAACTCTCGCAATTTCTGGCCCGGCGCGGGTTCTCCTACTCCGTCATTGCACCCATCGTCTCTCGTCTGTGGGACGAGGGGCATGTCGGACCACATTCTGAAGATGAGGAAAGCCTATGAGCCCATTGAGCCTCATTGTAGATATCCTGGCCCTGATCGTCGGCGCAGTGGCCGGTTATCTCTTTCATCGGTATCAGCAAGAGCGCGCCTTCAAGGATCAACAGAACAGGGCCGAGAGCATCTTGAGGGCCGCCAATGAACAGGCGCGTCTGATCGAAACCCAGGCGCGCGAGAGTGCCACCCGCATCGTGCAGGCCGCCGAGGCCGAACTCAAGGAGCGCCGCATCGAACTCGGCCGCGAGGCCGAACGTCTGGAGCGACGTCGCTCGGAACTGGAGGCGCGCGCCGAGAAACTTGAGCAGCGCGAACAGGCCCTCAACAAGCGTCAGAGCGCCATGGATCGACGCGCCAACGAGGTGGATAAACTCCACGAGCAGGCCCTTGCCCGCCTCGAACAGGTTGCCCAGCTTTCGCGCCAGGAGGCGCGCCAGGAACTCCTGGCCGCCGTGGAGAAGGAAGCCCGCGCCGATATGGCGCGCATCTACCGCCAGATCGAAGCCCAGGCGCGTGAGGAGGGCGAGAAGCGCGCTCGCAAGATCATCGCCGAGGCCATCCAGCGCGTCGCCTCCGAGCACGTGGCCGAGGTGACGACTGCAGTCGTGCCGCTGCCCAACGAGGAAATGAAGGGCCGCATCGTCGGCCGCAACGGACGCAACATCAAAGCCTTCGAGCAGGCCGCCGGCGTGGATGTGATCGTGGACGACACCCCGGAGGCCGTCACCATCTCGTGCTTCGACTCGGTGCGCCGCGAGATCGCCCGTCGTGCCCTGACGCGCCTGACCAGTGATGGCCGCATTCACCCGGCGCACATCGAAAAGATCATCGAAGAAGAGACCAAAGCCGTGGAGAAGATCATCAACGAAGCCGGCGAACAGGCAGCCTTCGAGGCCGGAATCGCCGGCTTGCATCCCGAAGTGCTACGCATGATGGGACGCTTGAAGTTCCGCACCTCCTATGGGCAGAACCAACTGGCTCATGCCGTCGAGGTCGCCCGCCTGGCCGGCATCCTGGCGGCCGAGATCGGCGCCAACGTCGAACTCGCCAAACAAAGCGGCTTTTTACACGACATCGGCAAGGCCATGGATCACAACCAGGAAGGCACCCATGCCAGACTGGGGGCCGAGTTCTGCCATCGCTACGGGGTGCACTCGATCGTGGTCAACGCCATCGAATCGCACCACCACGAGGTCGAGCAACTGAGCGTCGAGGCCGTCATCGCCGAGGCAGCCGATGCCATCTCCGGGGCGCGGCCCGGCGCCCGCCGCGAGGACCTGGAGGCGTACATCAAACGCATCCGTGCCCTGGAGGAGCTCTCGCAATCCTTCGCGGGCGTGCAGCAGGCATTTGCCATTCAGGCCGGGCGTGAGGTGCGCATCATCGTCAAGCCCGAGGTCATTGACGACTTATCCGCCTCCCGCCTGGCGCGCGACATTGCCAAAAAGATCGAAGAGACCATGCAATATCCCGGCCAGATCAAGGTCACGGTCATCCGCGAGACGCGCGCCACCGAACTGGCCAAATAGAACTTGCGAGCTTAAAACTCTCCCGCGCCCGGCAGGCGCAGTTTCTCGATCAGAAACACGCCCAGCGTCGTCAGCGCCATCAGCAGCGTGGCCATGGCCATCGCCTGGCCGAAGTTCAAAGCGCCGGGCTGGGAGAGGAAGCGGTAAATGGCAATCGGGATGGTGGGATATTCCGGGCGCGCCAGCAGAGCCGTGGCCCCGAATTCGCCAAGCGAGATCGTGAAGGCAAAGGTCATGGCCGTGAGCGTGGCGCGGCGCAAGATCGGCCAGTCCACCGTCTGCCAGACGCGAAAGGGCGAGGCACCCAGGACTGCGGCGGCCTGCCGCAGGCGTTGCGGGATGGAAGCCAGAGCCGGCTGGAGCGTCCGAATCACGAAGGGCAGGGCCACCAGCGTGTGGGCCAGGGGCAACATCCAGGGAAGCGTCACCGCGGCCCGATCGAACAGCGGCGGCAGGGGACGATGGAAGGCCACGATGAAGCCCAGCCCGAGCGTGACGGAAGAAGCCCCCAGTGGAAGCATCAAAATCGGATCCAGGATTCTCTCCAGACGGGTGGGACGGGCGAGCGCAAAGGCCGCCGGCAATCCCATCAGGAGCGAGAGCAGAATGGTCGCGCCGGCAAGCGCGAGGGAATTCAAGGCGGCGCGGAAGGGCGGCACATAGAAAAGGGAACTGCGCCGATTGATGAACAGTTCGCGGTAGTAATCGAGCGTCAGTCCGGCCTGGATCGGGCTGCGTTCGCCCCGTGCCGCCTCCAGGCGCGCGATCGAGCGCAGTGGCAGGGCCAGCATGGGCCCAACGAACAGGCCCAGCAGCAGCGCGCTGCAGAGAAGGACAAAGCCTCGCTCCGCAGGGGTGCGTGCCCGGCGCAGGTTGCTCTCGGCCGGGCGCGGCAGACTCTGAACGGCCGCGCCCGCCGCCAGGCGCGTGTAGAGAATCGTGAAGAGCAGCGTGCAGGCCAACTGGATCAGGGTCAGCAAAGCCGCCAGCGGCAGGTTGAGCAATTGCAGGGCCTGGATGTAAATCTCCACCTCCAGTGTGGCAAAGCGCGGCCCGCCCAGCAGCAGGATGACGCCAAAACTGGTGAAATCGAACAAGAAGACCAGCAGCGAGGCACTCAGCAGGGCGGGCCCCAGCAGGGGCAGATAGAGATGCCGCCAGACCTGCAGCGGGCCGGCGCCCAGCGAGCGGGCCGCTTGCTCCAGGCGGGGGTCGAGGTGGCTCAGGGCATGGCCCAGGATGCGCATCACGATCGTCGTGTTGTAGAACACGTGCGCCAGGAGAATGGCCGAGAGCGTGCCCGTAAACGCGAGGGGCGGATCGCTCTGCCCCAGCAACCTCATCAACAGCAGATTGATCCAGCCGCGCCCGCCCAGCAGGGCGTTGAAGCCGGCTGCCACCACCACCGTTGGCAACATGAACGGGACGGCGGTCAGGGCGCGCAGCAGGGCACTGCCCGCGAAGCGATAGCGGGCAAACAGAAACGCCCCCGGCACGCCGACCAGGAGCGTCAGCAGCGTCGAGAGCAGCGCCTGGTAGAACGTGAAGGCAGAAACGCGCCCGGCGATTTGAAGATTGGCCGCGTTCAGCGTATCGGGGCGGAAACTGAGCGCCAGGATGCGCAAGAGCGGGTAAAAGAAGAAGAGGGCTACGAAGGCCAGTGGCGCAAGCCAGAGCAGAGCGCGTTTCATGGAAGAGGCCGCGATTTCAGGCTTCCGAGGTGTGCGAAGACCCCGGAAGCCTGCTGAGGAGGGTCAGCGCAGGACGGCTTCTGTCCAGGCCTGGATCCAGGCCTCGCGCTTCTCGGCGATCCTGGCTGGATCGAGCCTGGCCGGCTGGGGCGGAATCTGGGCGTAGCGGACGAACGCTTCGGGCAACTCCACCCCGGGCAGGACCGGGTAGACGAACATCTGCCCGGGCAGGTCGGCCTGGAACTGCGGGCCGAGCATGAAGTCCACGAACCTGCGGGCCAGGGCGCGCTGGCGCGTCCCCTTCAGGATGCCGACGAACTCGATCTGGCGGAAGCAGGTCTCGGGTCCGAGGATCGAGGCGGTGGGCGCGTCCGTGAGCGGGGCGGAGGCGAAGATCACCTCGGCAGCCGGGCTCGTCGCGTAGGAGACCACCATCGGCTGCGGTCCCTTGCCGGAGGAGGCGCTGAAGTTGCTGTAATAGGCCGTCTCCCAGCCGTCCACCACCACCAGGCCGTTGGCGCGCAGCTCTCTCCAATAGTCCAGATAGCCCGCCTCGCCGAAGTGGGCGATGGTGGCCAGCAGGAAGGCCAGGCCGGGCGAGGAAGTGGCCGGATTCTCCACCACCAGCAGTCCCTTGTATTCGGGGCGGGTCAGGTCCTCGAGGCGTTGCGGCACGGCCAGGTTATGCGCGGCAAAGTAGGCCTTATCGTAGTTGATGCACACATCGCCGTAATCCACCGGCAGGGCGCGGTTCCTGGGGTCGAGCTGGAATTCGGCCGGGATATTCTGGAGGGCCGGCGCAGCGTAGGGCTCGAAGATGTCCGCCTCCAGGGCGCGCGAGAGGAAGGTGTTATCCACGCCGTAGAACACATCGGCCAGCGGCGCGCCTTTGGAGAGGATGGCTTTGTTGAGCGCCTCGCCTGTATCCCCGCTCTTGAGGAACGTGACTTTAGCCTGATTGGCTTCCTCGAAGGCCTTGATGACCTGCTCCGTGGCGGCGAACGAATCGTGTGTCATCACGGTCAGGGTTTGTGGCCCGGCCGGGCGGCTCGCACAGGCCGTCAGGAGCAGCAGGACGAGGAGGGGGAAAAGGGGAAAGGGGAAGGGGATGCGGAAGAAGCGTTTCATGGGAACCTCTCATGGGATCAGGGTTGACGACGATGAACGATCAGGAGCAAGCCGGAAGCGATGCGGATGGTGGCGACCTCGCCCGTCATCTCGTTGCTGAGGCCGCGCGTCTGATGGGGAAAGAGCGGCTCGCCATGCAGGGGCCATTGGAGGCCCTCGGTGTGGATGCCGTGGACGGCTGCTCCCCAGGGGAGGAGCGAGACGAGGTCGCCGCGGCGGCCCCGGACCTCGCAGCGGGCGCGGCAGAAAAGGGCCTCCTCCACCCCGTCGTCGAGGCGCGTTGGGATGTCGGCCAGGCGCGGGTCGCTCAGCAGCGAGAGGTTGGCCAGGGTTTGGTCGAGGCGGCCGCCGAGTCCGCCGAGGATGCAGATGGAGGTGGGCTTCTGGGCCAGGGCGTACTGCAGGGCCAGTTCGAGGTCGCTCTCGTTCTTGTCGCGGGGGTGCTGAAGGAAGCGCGCCCCGGCCGCCTCGGCTCTTTCCTTATCCTCGGGCGCGAGCGAATCGAGGTCGCCGATGATGACGTGCGGCGTGAGGCCGAGTGCCAGGGCGCGGCGCGTCCCGCCGTTGGCGCAGAGGAGGCGCGTTGTCCCGCTTTCTGGGGTGGCGAGGGCGATGGTGCGCGCCCGTTCGAGATCGGGCAGGTGGCCGTTGGCGAAGATCAGGATGTGCATCGGGGCGGCTCCGGAAAACAAAACCATCCTCGGCGGAGGATGGCATATGTAATGAACTATGTTCCCTCCGCTGGTATTAACCAGATCAGGTCATGCGGGTCGAGCGTGATGCGCTCCTCTCAGCCTGGCACACAGGCTCCCCGTTGTCTTGGTGGTGGATAATATACTCCAAATTGGCAGTCTGTCAACCCTGGCGATTGCCGGATGTGCACTCAAAAGCTCTCGGCGGACTAAAGTCCTGCCTCAATCCGCAGCGCGGGATTTATCCTGCAACCCAAAGACGAGATCCATCTCCTACGGGAACGATGTGTCGCGATGCAGGACCTTTACGGTTGTGGTAGCTTCTCGATAACCGCCTTCCTGGTAACTACACACCACTTTCTATATTGGTCAGGCGTGAAACCCTTGGCGGTAGTTGTCATTGCGCGACCCGCGCTGCGGGTCGAAGCAATCTCCTCCTCGGCGAAGGAGACCGCCACGCTGTGCTCGCGGTGACATCACAGGGCGGGTGGTTACAAATAACAGGAACATTTATAGTGTCACTCTTGGGAATCGTAACTATCTATCCTCACGCTGACCCTTATCATCCTCGAAGGGGGCTCCCAAAGGGAGAGGGGATCGGCAACCAAAATGAAATGTTGTGACCAAAAACGACAAATTTTTCTGGATTTTGCGCCCCTCTCTCAGCGGGAGAGAGGATGGGGGTGAGGGCGGCAGTTTTTAAAGCCAATCTTTTGGTGTTTCTCCGTTGTGCTGTGCCTTCCTGATGGTGGATATTGTACCGCCAACCTCTGGTCGGCCTTGCCAGGCCTGGCAGTACACCGAACAGACACATGTTGATCTTTAGAAAAGGCCCTGGGTAGAGTGCTGTAAAAGTCAATGCCCGATTTTGCAAAGCCGTGGCATGCCACCGAAATCATGGTTCGGCGAGGACGATCACGCGGTGGGTGTTGCTCTGGGGAGGCCAGCAGGAGATCAGGGTCAGGCGTGGGGTAGGACTGGCTTGAAGATACTCTGCGCCGGCGGTCGGGTCGAGCAGAGCAGGCAAGATGTTCACCTGCCGCACGCGGTATTCCCATTCCTGCTGAGCGGTTTGGAGAAAGATGGGAGCATCGGGTTGCAGGCGCCACAGGTCGCGAAAGACCGCGCCAGAGGTGTTGTTGTGGCCATAGAGGATAATGTTGCCCGGCCGATCCGGGAGCGCGCTGGAGATCACCCAGCCGACGGCCTCCTGGGGCGAATCCCAGGTGACGTTGCCGGCGGAATCCTGCCGCCAGCCGAGCGGGATGACGGCGCTATCTACCCCCAGGGTGGGGATGCGCAGGCGCTGGATCAGGCGTGCTCCGTAGGTTTGCTGCGCCAGGATGGCCAAGGGCGAGGTGACCGGCGCGGTCGGCGTGGGGAGGAGGGTGGCCGTTGGCGTGGGTAGAGCCGGATGCGTAATGTACACTCGCGGTGGCGGAAGGCTGGGGGTGGACCAGGGGGCACAGGCGGAGAATGAGAGGAGAAAGAGACCTGCCAGGAGGAATCTGCTCATCATGACCTTCGCCGCCCATGAAGCCATGCTGTGCCTCCCACTGCGATGGTGCCGAGCAGCACCAGGAGCAGGATCAGGCCGGGGGAAAGGGGAGCACCGGTGACCGGCAGGCGGCCGGGGCGGGCGTAGGTGGCAACGCCGTAGATCGAGAAGTGGGGTGCCCGGGCGAGAATGGTCCCCTGAGCCGGTTGAGCGATGGTCGCCAGGCTTTGCCACTTTCTGGTGGCTGGCTCGTAGATGGCCAGGAAGAGATTCTGGGGATAGCCACCGGCCCGTATTAAGTCCTCGGCGGTGTAATGGTAACAGACATAAGCCTCCGGCCATGGGGAGAGCGGTGGGGGTGGCGAGAGGGAAAGGGTGATCTCGGCCGCATGTTGCAAGTCGAGCCAGTCGGAGGGCATCGGCGGCGCTTCAGAAAGGGGGCGGATTTCCAGCGTAGCCGCATGTTGTAGCGCGCCGGCCGGAATCTCCACGCAGAAAGGTGGGGCGGTGAACAGCCCCCCATTTTGATCTGCCTGGCGGGTATAAACCTGGCAATTCAACGAGGGTGGCAAGCCACTGCTATAAGGCACAAAGAGCAACGCCAGGCCGTTCTTCACGGCTCCTGGCTGGTTATAGGCATATTCCCGTGCAGCCGTGCCATCAGCACATTCCACGCCGATGGTGGCCGAGCGCCCATCGGCGTCGCTGCCTTGCATGGTGTGGTACTGGAGGAGGATGTTGTGGCTCGTCTCGAAGAGCACCGCCTCAAAGGTAAGTTGGCTGGTAGGCGAGGCAACCGTTGGCACGTCGCGCCATTCCACCACGAACTGGCGGTTTGGAGCGCTGCCCAGCGTGCGTTGATAAACATTGCCCGGCTGAGGATTCAAATCGTCCCAGAAGGGGGCGATGAACTGGTTGGGTTGAGCAATGCCGGGGATGAGGAAATTATCCGCCACACCGCCGGCTCCACCGAAAGTCAGATAGCCGTTGGCACTGACGGTTACGCTGGTATAGGAAACTCCGCCGAAGGTAAACGGGAACGGCAAGGAGAGGCTGGCATAGGCATCGTTGCCGAAGATAGGGACCTGGCTGCCGGGAGTAGCGTCCCGCCACTGGTACTGAAGGAGGTTGCTGCACGTCGTGGATTTAAGAAGATCGTAGGAGATGACCGGCGGAATCGGTGTGGGCGTGGGGACGATGGTGGGGATGAAGTTCAGGGCAGCGTAGGTCTGGATCAGGCCATAGCCGGTGTTGTCATCCCGGCCGGGGGCCTCCAGATCGAGGGCGGTTTGGGTCAGGGCCTGGTAGATCTTGTCGGGGGTATCGAATTGGGGAAGGGAGGCAAGCAGAGCGGCTGCCCCGGCGGCGTGGGGGGTGGCCATGGAGGTGCCGCTCAGAATCCCATACTCACGAGTGACGCCGTAGATTTCGTAATAGAAGGGCCCCAGCGGCGTGGTGGAAAGGATGTCCTTGCCGGGGGCCATCAGGTCGAGTTCGGGGCCAGTGTTGGAGAAGGAGGCGCGAAGATCGCCGGAATCGGTGGCGCCAACAGCCATGACCCAGGAATAACGGGCCGGGTAAATAATAGAGTTTGTACCAGAATTGCCTGCCGCAGCGAACAGGGCGGCGCCGTGGGTGTAGGCATAGTAGGTGCTGTTTTCCAGCAAGGAGGAGGGAAACGGTGTTCCGATGCTGAGATTGAGAATGCGCGCCCCGCGCTCGACCGCCCAAACGATGCCCTCCGCCACCGCAAGGACGGTGCCTACGCAATAATCACCGAGGGCGCGTACGGGCATGAGGTGCGCTCCCCACGTCAGGCCGGCGATTCCAGTGGCATTGTTGCCTTCCGCAGCCAGGATGCCGGCTACATGGGTGCCGTGCCCGCAGCCATCCTGGGGCGTGGCATCCTGCTCGATAAAATCGTAGCCGGGGAGAATACGCCCGCTGAATTCGGGATGACCGGCATCCATGCCCGAATCGATCACGGCGACTATGACGCTGGAGGAGCCGGTCGTGATGTCCCAGGCCTGCGGAGCCTGGATGTGAAGCGGGCCATATTGCTGCCCCCAGCGAGGGTCGTTGGGAATAAGATCGGGCCGCACCAGGTAATTGGGTTCGGCAAATTGTACGCCGGCAGTGTGACGCAGTTCAGCCGCCAACTTTTGTTCCTCCCCAGGCGGAACGCTGAGCAAAACCGCATTCAAGCGAGCGAGTTGATGACTGGTCCGTTTGAGAGCCGCGTTCTCGGGAAGGCGCAGGGCGTTGAGGCTCGTTCCCGGCTTGATTCCCACAATCAATTCGCCGGCGACAAATTCACCCCTTCCCTCCTCCGCTTGAGCCGCCCGAGTGGGTTGAGAAAATGCCAGCAGGCTCAAATCTAGAAGCAGAATCGTGATTCGGCGTGCGATCAGGGCCATCGCTTCTTGCTGTCCAGGAAGAAAAGAATGACCGCGCCTGCCAGGAGGGCGAGGCCAAAAATCAGGTTGGCATAGAAAGGCTGGAGGCTGAGGGCAATATAGGCCATGCCGCCCAGGAAAAGCGAAGCCGCGTGCATGAGCAAGACAGCCCGATTGGAATCGAAACCGAGGGCGAGCAGGCGATGATAAGTATGGTCCCTCCCGGCGCTGTAGAAAGGCTGGCCTCGCCGCATTCGGGAGATCACCACCAGGCTGGTATCGAAGATGGGCACTCCCAACATCAGGATAGGGGCAAACCAGGAGGAGGCCTTGCTGGGGGCCTGAGGGGTGAACAGGATGGCAATCACCGCGGAAAAAAGGCCAAGCAATTGGGCACCTGCATCTCCCAAAAAGAGCAATGCCGGGGGGGCGTTAAAGAAATAAAGCCCCAGGCAAATGCCCAGTGTAACAGCCGTCAATTGGATCAGGGCCATTTGTTTTGTTCCGGCCAGCATCAGGAGCAAGAATCCCAGCACGCTGGCAGCAATGCCGACAGCCAGACCGTCCATGCTATCTACCAGGTTGAAGGCATTCACCAGGCCGGCGATCCATAGCCAGGTGAGGAACCAGTTCAAGAAGTTCCCTAAAAGCAATCCCTTGATTCCAAACAAGAAAGGGCCAAACAGATGAACTTCAATTCCCCGGCTTATCAGGATAACCACGGCTATGGTTTGACCGATCAGTTTAACCCAAAAAGGAACGCTGCGAACATCATCCCACATTCCAAAGATGAAGATCACTGCCGCCGCCATTAACAAAGCGGAGGTGATGGAAGAGAACCATCCCCGGTCAAGCAATGCAACCACTGCCAGAGCAAGAACAATGGTGATCCCGCCGGCCAATGGAGTGGGGCGCTTGTGCTGTTTGTGGGGGGCCGCACCCGGACGGTCAATCAATCCAAGGCGATGGGCGATCTGGATGGCAAGAAGGGCAGCGATGAATGTCACCGTGGCTGAAATTAAAATGAATTGAACGATTTCCGTGGTCATGGTTTGATTCCGTAGCGCGGGATTCATCCCGCAACCCAAACGCGACATCGCTGTCGCGGTGCAGAATCTTTACGGTTGAGGCGGTTTTCAAAGAGCAATACTATAAAGCGCCAGCGTGGCAGAGATCACCTTTTCCAGCGCAAATTCAGATTCGGCTATGGAGCGGCTGCGTGCTCCCATGCGGGCGCGCGCGCCCGCATCCTCGATCAGCTGCCTGAGCGCCTCTGCCAGCGGTTGAACCTGGCGGGGCGGCACCAGCAGGCCGTTTTCGCCGTGCCGCACCACCTCGCGGCAACCCGGTGCATCGGTAGTGACAATGGGGCGCCCAGCCGCAGCGGCCTCGAGCAGCGACTTGGGAACGCCCTCTCGATAAGAGGGCAAACAAACGATGTGCGCGCTGGCATATATTTTTTCCATGTCCGTGCGCCAGCCCCAGGATTCAACGAGGCCCTTCTGTTCCCACTCTCGCACCTGCTGGGGTGTGATGGTAGAGGG
>JBBIKK010000030.1:0-30600 GCA_037445475.1 Chloroflexota bacterium | reverse complement strand
CGAGGGGATAGAAGAAAGTGCTACAGTTTTTCCCACTCCTCGCGGCTTATCTTTGCCTGACGCAAGAGACGCATTAGCAGGTCTTTGCCAATGTCTCCACGATGCGGGTTGGGTAACACGAGGCGCAGTTCCCCTTTGACCATGAATTCATGTTTTCCGCCCGTGAAAGGACCAGCGAAGCCGGCACGTCGCAAGG
Source organism: Chloroflexota bacterium (assembly GCA_037445475.1). Lineage (GTDB taxonomy): Bacteria > Chloroflexota > Anaerolineae > Anaerolineales > Villigracilaceae > Fen-1038. The sequence goes on along the minus strand of JBBIKK010000030.1, from coordinate 30,404 downwards.
CCTGAATAAAATCGCGGCGATTGAGGGGTGCAAGCGGCGGCATGTTTACGGCTCGGCCGGCACCAGACGAATCCCAGCCACCTCCGGCAGGGAGTGACCCAGTCGCAGACCCAGGATGAGCCAGTCTTCCAGAGCGCTTTGCAGTTCGTTGCGGCAGTCTTCCAGGGTTTCGGCCTGCGCCCAGACGCCGTCAAAGCCCGGTATCTCCCCGTAGTAGGTTCCATCGGCAAGCAGTTCGTATTTTGCCAGCCGCATGGCGCTATGAAGGTATTCCAGCAACATCTTTCACCTCAGCGGCTTGAATTATACCGCGATTGGGAACTACTCATCTGTGGCGATTCCGCCCGGCGTCCCTGCCCCTGGAGTTGCGGGCTACGTTTATGAAGGCAGTGGAAGCCGATCGGCTCCGTCCACCGTCCACGTAGCACACCGTTTCAGCGGCTGTGCTGAAAGCGGGGCAGGCAATTACGTTGGGGTGATTATACGTGGGTCGAAGGGGCCTCAAACAACCAAACGTCGCCGTGTGCAGGCAAGAGGGGAAAAGGGCCGGCCGTTCCCACGTTTTCAAGAAGGGCTTTCGGCGATAGAATCTTTACCATGCTGGCCAAACCCCTCTCCCACCTCTTTGTCTCCCTTCCGCTTTCGTATTCCCCCCGACGGTTGCCCGATGTGCCCATCACGAGCATTGCCATTGACAGCCGCGCCGTGACTCCCGGTAGCCTGTTCGTAGCCCTGCGGGGAAGCCTTGCGGATGGTCACGATTTCATTCCGCAAGCCTTGCAGAACGGCGCCTCGGCCGTGGCCGGGGAAAGGGACCTGAGGGGGCTGCCCGTGCCCTATGTGCGGCTTGAAAGCTCGCGCCAGGCCCTGACCTGGCTGGCAGCGGCCTTCTACGATTGGCCGGCGCGCCGCCTGACCGTCATCGGGGTAACCGGCACCGACGGCAAGACTACCACGACGAACCTGATCGACCGCATCATGCAGGCGGCCGGGCTCAGGGGCGGCATGATCTCGACCGTCAACGCTGTGATCGGAGGCGAAGTGCTGGATACCGGTCTGCACGTGACCACACCCGATGCGCACGATGTCCAGCGCTACCTGGCCAGAATGGTCGCGGCCGGCCTGACCCACGTGGTGCTCGAAACGACCTCACATGGCTGGGCACAACATCGCATCGATGCCTGCGAGTTCGACATCGGCGTGATCACCAACATCACCCATGAACATCTGGATCACCACGGCTCGTATGAGAACTATCGCGCCGCCAAGGCACGCCTGTTCACCAGCCTGGAAGGCACACGGCCCAAGCCGCAGGGGAACCCTCGCCTGGCCATCCTGAATCGGGATGATCGCTCCTACGAATACCTGGATGCGATCACGAAGGTAAGAAAGATCTCCTATGGCCTGGGAGAGGCCGACGTGCGCGCCGAACGCATCGAGTACGGGCCTGACGGGATTCGCTTTGTGGCTGTGGATGGTGGGGCAAGCACGAGGATCGAAAGCAAACTGGTGGGGGCGTACAACGTCTCGAATTGCCTGGCAGCCTTCAGTGCCGCCGTTCATGGCCTGGGCATCCCGGCCGAGGTCGCGGCGCGAGGCATTGCCTCGCTGGAGGGCATCCCCGGCCGGATGGAACGGATTGAGATGGGCCAGCCGTTCACGGCCATTGTGGACTTTGCCCACACCCCCAACGCCTTGCAGGTTGCCCTCCAGACGGCGCGCGCCATGACGAGCGGTCGGGTGATCGCGGTGTTCGGCTCGGCCGGCTTGCGTGATAAAGAAAAGCGCCGCATGATGGCCGAGGTCTCGGCCGCGCTGGCCGATTTGACGGTGCTGACGGCCGAGGACCCGCGCACCGAATCGCTGGACGGCATCCTGGAGGAGATGGCCGCCGGCGCGCGGTCGCGGGGCGGACGCGAGGGCGAGACCTTCTGGCGCATCCCGGACCGCGCCGAGGCCATCCGCTTTGCCATGCGCCTGGCGCGCCGCGGCGACATCCTGCTGGCGTGCGGCAAAGGGCATGAGCAGTCCATGTGTTTCGGACACGTGGAGTATGCCTGGGACGACCGCGTCGCGCTGCGCGCCGCTCTGGCGGAGTTGCTGGGCGTGGAGGGCCCGCCAATGCCCTACCTGCCCACCCAAGATAAAAGTGAGGCGGAGTGGTTATCCGAATGTGGGTGAAGCCCGTCATCCTGAAGGGCCGCTATGTGCGTCTCGAACCCATGAGCGAGGCGCATGTGCCTGCCCTGGCCGCCGTGGGCCTGGAGGAGGAAATCTGGCGCTTTATGCTCTACGGCCATATGCGCAACGAGGAGGATATGCGCCGCTGGGTGCGCGATCTGCTGGCGCGCGCGGCCCAGGGCAGCGACCTGCCGTTTGTGGTTGTTCACCTCGCTTCGGGGCGCGTGGCCGGCGCAACGCGCTACATGGAGATTCGCCCGGAACATCGCGGCCTCGAAATCGGGGGCACGTGGTACGGCCTGGAGTTCCAACGCACAGCTGTCAACACCGAGAGCAAATACCTGCTGCTGAAGCACGCCTTCGAGGAGTTGAAGTGCATTCGGGTTCAATTGAAGACCGATTCCCTCAACGAACGTTCCCAGCGCGCCATTGAGAGAATCGGCGCCGTGAAGGAGGGCATTCTGCGCAACCACATGATCCTCCCCGATGGACGCGTGCGCCACTCGGTGTACTACAGCATCCTGGATCACGAATGGCCGGCCGTAAAGACACGCCTGGAAGCGATGCTGGCGAGTCCGCCGGGCACAGAGATGGCGAACGAGGCTATGTGACCCAGGGTGCCTCCCTGGACTGAGTTTCTGCACTCTGCGCTCTGGCAAAGAGAAACAGACCCAGGGCACTGAGCAGCCCGATGAACAGGCCTCCATACCAGATGCTGCGCGGGGAGAGGCGATCGTTCAGAAATCCGCCCAGCAGGGGTGCCAGGGCGCGGGCCAGGCCCCAACTCAGCCAGTAAACGCTCATGTAGCGGCCGCGTACATCGGCAGGGGCGCGATTGGCCACGTAGGTGCTGGCAGTCGGGACGAGGATGAGTTCGCCCACCGTCAGGATGACCATGCTCAGCCAGAAACCCCAAAAGGATGACATGAAGGCCACGCTGCCCACGCCCAAAGCATAGACGGCCATGCCCACCGCGATCACGGGAAGGTGGCGATAGCGGCGCGTGTGGCGCGTCACGGCGTATTGCATGAACACGCACATCAGCGCGTTCGTGGTGGGAAGCCAGCCATAGAGACGTTCGCTGAGTCCATAGTTGGACTTGGCATAGACCGAGAGCAGCATCCACAGCATCGAAGGAGCGATCAGGCCGAACGCCGCCGTGAAGACGAAAGCCAGATAGCCGCGATCGTGGAGCACGACTTCGTATCCTCTGGCTCTGTTCGCGGCGCGGGGACTTTGCGCGAGCGGTTGGCGAAGCGTTTCGTGAGCAAACAGAAACAGCAGAGCGCTGTACAACAACATCCCGCCGGCGGCGCCATGGAAGACCAGGTCGTAGGAGCGAGAAGCCAGAAAGCCGCCCACTGCCGGCCCAATCGCAAAGGCCGCATTGTTGATGGTGCGATGGATGGCATAGGCGTCGGCGCGCTTCCCGGAGGGAATCAGGTCGGCCAACATGGCATCGGCCCCCACCTGATAGAGGGGATTGGACAGGCCGATGAGGAACATGAGCAGTGCAAACTGCGAATACGTCTCGGCCTGCATCATGAAGAAATACACCAGGCCGTTGACGCTCAGGCTGATGTTCATCACGAATTTGCGTCCGATCCGATCGGCCAGAGAGCCGGCTATGAACGAAGAGAACAACCCCGTGCCAGCCTGGATGGTGAGCAAGGTGCCCGCCGTCGTCATGGACACGCGGAGCCGGGCAGTGGCATAGATCATCATAAACGGCATGATCATGCTGGCCCCGGCGGTGCTGAGAAAGACGCCTGAAACCATCAGCCAGTATTGGGAGGGATATTGAGCGTAAAGGCGCTTGAGGTCTTGGAACATAGCGGCTGGGATGGGCGACAATTCGCGGAGACCACCTTCTCGATGATCTCCGCGCAGGAGGAAAAAGCGCTTGGCGTGGGGCGCCGCCTTTAGCGTTTGCGGCTGCGGTCGCCTCGCCTGGCGCCGGCAGAGGGCGCTCGCGTCCCGCCGCGGCGTGGACTCGGGCGACCGCCCCCCTCGCGGCGTTGATCCCGCTGGCGCGCCTCTTCCGGCGTCCAGCCTTCCAGAACGGCCTGACGCGAGAGGCGGATCTTGCCCTGGGGGTCAATGTCCGTCACCATGACGGTGATCTCGTCGCCTACCCTGACCACATCCTCAACGCGCCGCACGTGCTCAGTATCCAGTTGCGAAATATGCACCATGCCGTCGACGCTGGGGAGGATTTCCACAAAGGCACCGAAGTCGGTGACGCGCACCACCTTGCCGGTATAGATGTGACCGACCATGGCCGTTTCGCTGAGGGCTTCGACGCGCTCCCTGGCCCGCTGCCCCCCCTCGCTATTGGTCGCGGCGATGTATACCGTCCCATCCTCTTGCACATCGATCGTGGTGCCGGTCTCCTCCTGCAGGGCGCGAACGGACTTTCCGCCGGGACCGATCAGGGCTCCGATCTTGTCCACAGGAATCTTGACCGTGATGATGCGCGGGGCGTGTGGCTTGAGTTCCGGGCGCGGCTTGTCGATCACCGCCAGCATCTTTTCCATGATGAACTGACGCGCCTGACGCGCCTGCTCGAGCGCCTCCTTCATCACCTGGGTGCTCAGCCCGCTGGTCTTGATGTCCATCTGCAGGGCGGTGATGCCCTGCGCCGTGCCGGCCACCTTGAAATCCATATCGCCGAGGTGATCTTCGGCGCCCTGGATGTCGGTCAGGACCTGGTATCTTCCACTCTCATCGGTGACCAGCCCCATGGCCACGCCGGCCACCGGCGCCTTGATCGGCACCCCGGCGTCCATCAGGGCCAGCGTCGAGCCGCACACGGAGGCCATGGAAGTCGAGCCGTTCGAGGACAGGACCTCGGACACGACGCGGATGGCATAGGGGAAGGTCTCCTCTGCCGGGATGACCGGCTCGAGGGCGCGCTCGGCCAGGGCGCCATGCCCGACCTCGCGGCGGCTCTGGCCGCGCAAAGGCCTGACCTCGCCTGTGGAGAACGGCGGGAAGTTGTAGTGGTGCATGTAGCGTTTGGTTTCGATGGGCGTGAGCGAATCGAGTTCCTGCGCCTCGCCCAGGGTGCCGAGGGTGACCAGGGAAAGGACCTGGGTCTCGCCGCGCGTGAAGAGGCCCGAACCATGGGCGCGCGGCGAGACGCCCACCTCGCACCAGATCGGGCGGATCTCGCCCGGCGTGCGGCCATCGGGCCGCCGGCCTGTGCTCAGGATATGCTCGCGCACGATCCTGTGCTCTGCCTCGCCGAAAGCCAGCCGCACCTCTTTTTCGGCGGGGAAGTCGGCCGGGTTGGCGCCTTCGGGGACGGTGCACATCTCCGCGATGAGGGTATTGAGCAATTCGTCCATCCCGTTTTGGTATTCGACTTTGCTGAGCGGCTTTTCGAGCAGCGCCTGCATGGCATCCTTGACGCGCTTGAAGACCTTTTCCTGCAGGGCCTCGCTTGGCAATTCCAGGGTGGGCTGGCGTTTGGGCTTGCCCACCTCGGCAGCCATCTGCAGTTGGACATCGATCAGCGGTTGCAGGGCCCGGTGCCCGAACTCCAGCGCGGCGACCATGACCTCTTCCGGGACCTCATTGGCGCCGCACTCGACCATGAGGATGGCCTGACGCGTGCCGGCGATCCGCAGGTCGAGGTCCGAGGCCTCCAGCTCCTTGAAGGTGGGGTTGATCACGAACTCGCCGTTGAGGCGACCCACGCGCACTGCGCCCACCGGGCCGTTCCATGGAATGTCCGAGATCATCAGGGCGGCGGAGGCCGCGTTGATCGCCAGGATGTCGAGCGGATTCTCGCTATCGGCCGAGAGGGAGAACATCATGACCTGAACCTCGTTGCGCATTCCATGCTGGAACAGCGGGCGGAGGGGGCGGTCGGTGAGGCGGGCGGTGAGGATGGCTTCGGTGGACGGCCGGCCCTCGCGGCGGAAGAACGATCCGGGGATCTTTCCGCCGGCGTACAAGCGTTCTTCGTATTCGACCGAGAGCGGGAAGAAATCGATGCCCTCGCGGACCTCGCCCATGGTGGCCGCGGCAAAGATGATGGCCTCACCAATGCCCGCCGTCACGGCGGCGCCCGCCTGGGCAGCCAGTTTGCCGGTCTCGAACGTCACTGTATGAGTGCCGACAACGGCCGTGTAACGTTTTGCTTCGGGTTTCATAAGGAATCTCCTGTCATGGCGCCATGTTGCGGCGCCGGTATTCCCGCCTGAGTCAGGGACTGAAGAGCGGCGGCAACGAGGTTGCCAACACTGTTCAATTCCTGACAGGCGGGTGGTTTCAAAAAAAGAGTAGATGAGCGCTGCCCATCTACTCGGGCTGACACTATCTGTGACGCAGATTCAGGCTCTCTGTGACAGCCAGGTAGCGCTGATAATCGGCCCGGCGCAAATAGGCCAACATGCGCCGGCGCCGGCCAACCAACTTCAGCAGGCCGCGCCGACAGGATTCATCGTGCTTGTTGTGGCGCAGATGCTCGGTCAGTTGTTGGATGCGCCCGGTCAGGATGGCGATCTGCACTTCTGGAGAGCCGGTGTCTGTGTCGTGGCGGTGATACTCGCTAATGAGTTTGGATTTGGCTTCCTTTGCAAGAGGCATGACGTGTGCTTTCCTTTCTGGTTGCAGGTCTCCGTGTGCGCAGCCAGGACCGCGCAACAGGACCAGTCATGATGGAAAATTATACCAGAAAAGAGGCGAGGCGGTTCCCCGATCTCCGTTTGGGGGTACCTGTAGTATACTGCTCCGTGGAACTGCCCGTCCCCCTCGAAAGGCGGGGATGAACAGCAATGATTGTGCAGAACACGAATTTCTCGGAGCGCCTGATTCATCTCTTGCGAACAGCCACGCGCCTGGTGGCCTTGACGGGTGCGGGAGTCTCGGCCGAATCGGGGCTGCGCACTTTTCGCGACGCCCAGGACGGCCTGTGGAGGCAATATCGCCCGGAAGACCTGGCCAGTCCGCAGGCCTTCGCGCGCAACCCGAAACTGGTCTGGGACTGGTACGCCTGGCGGCGAGAGGCACTGAAAGGAGCGCGCCCCAACCCCGGTCACTATGCTCTCGCCGAAATGGAAAAGCGCCTCCCGGAATTTACGCTGATCACCCAAAACGTGGACGGCCTGCATCACCTGGCCGGCAGCCGCAACGTAATCGAGTTGCACGGCAACATCCAGCGCGTGCGTTGCTCGCAGTGCGGTCGTCTGGCCGAGACCTGGAGCGAAGAGGGCAAGGAGGTTCCGAGGTGCGCGACTTGCGGTGGAATGCTCAGGCCGGATGTCGTCTGGTTCGGCGAGGCCCTGCCGAGGTCGGCGCTGGAGGCGGCCGTGGAGGCGGCGCGCGCGTGCGAGGTCTTCTTCTCGATCGGCACGTCGGGCCTCGTCCAGCCGGCGGCCTCGCTGGCCTACGCGGCACTGAACCGCGGCGCGACGGTGGTAGAGATCAACGTGGAAGCCACGCCGCTGACCGGGAAAGCACATTATTTTTTACAGGGAAGATCGGGAGAGGTGTTGCCAGGGTTGGTCAAGATGATCAAATAGTCCGATAATTATCTTGGGCGAAATAAGCCTTTGAGCGAATCGGGAAGCCTTTTTTCCAGCCAGATGAATTCGGTGCGGGCGTGAGAGAGGGTGAGACGGCGAAGAGTCTTGAGCAGACGCACGCGGCGGCGTACATAGCGCTCGAGGCTGGAGATTTCATCCGGTTTGAGGGCGTTTAGGGCGTGGATGAAGGTCTCCAGGCTGGCATCCAGCTGACCAAGCGTTTGCAAAGCGCGTTGCCCTGCTTCACTGAGGGTGTTGAGCGGAGAGGCAAGACGACCAAGCGCCTGACGCAGCGCCCCGATGTTGACGATCGGGCGGGCGCGTTCCGGGAAGTGTCCGAATTCGTACGTAAACGGCAGGTTGCGAATTGGGCGTCCGCTCAGGGCATAAATTTCACTGTAAGCGTATTTGAACGCCAGGCGTACCAGCCCCTCTTTTTCCAGGCGACGCATCGAGACCGGGATTCTCACGGTGGTGATGATGCCGAATCGCCCAACCTGAGCCGCCATTTGCGCGTAACGATGATCTTCGGCCAGCCAGACCGTTTCGTCGAACCCGCCGATGCGTTCGTGGACCTGGCGGCGGGCGAGCAGGCAAAAGCCGGGGGCATGCGGCGAGATCGGCTCCATGACTTGTAGATACAGATTGGTGATTTCGCATACCAGAAAATTCAGGGCCGTCGGTTCGAGCGGGCCAATCAGCGGCGAGGCCACGTCCAGATGGCGGCGATGATATTCGCGCAGGAATGCTTCGATGAAAAAAGGCGTGGGCAAGACGTCGGCATCGAGAAAAAGAAACAAATCTCCCCGTGCCTGACGGGCGCCGGCGTTTCGTCCAACAGCAGGGCGCCCACCTGCCACCAGTTGTACCCCTGCCTGGCGAGCAATTTCTGCGGTGCGGTCCTGCGAGCCGGCGTCGGCGACGATGATCTCATCGGGAGGGCGCGTTTGGGCCTGCAGGGCTTGCAAGAGGGCCGGCAGGCGTTTTTCTTCATTGAGGGTGGGAATGATGACGGAGAGGTGAGGACGCATGGAGGCAGGACGAATTCACTCTGCCGGGCCGGAAAATACCTGACCGCTACGGGGAGGCAGGGCGGGCAGGTGAAGCTCTCCTCCCTTGACTTCGGCAGAGGCGAAGCCAAAGAGGGTGGTGAGCGGCCCTTCGGGAAGCGAAAAACCTCGGCAGGAAGCGCGCACCGTGGCCGTTGAGGTAGATGCATTCATGGCAACAATGAGCGCCTCGCGTTCATCGCGGCGGACGAAGATGTAAACATCCCCGGCGGCGTGAATCGTCTGGTAGTCGCCGTGGCGTAGGGCCGGGTGGAGTTTGCGCAGGGCAATGCAGGCTTTCAGGTAGGCCAGCAGGTCGCGATCCCAGCGGCTTTCATCCCACGGGAAGGATCTTCGGCACTCCGGGTCATGGCCCCCGTCCAGGCCGATCTCATCTCCATAGTAAATGCAGGGGGCGCCGGGGTAAGTGAAGAGGGTGAGCCAGGCCAGTTTGAGGGCGTCGCGATCGCCGCCGACGGCAGTGAGAAAGCGCGGCGTGTCGTGGCTGTCGAACAGGTTGAGTTGCGCCTGGACGATTGCGGGGGGATACCAGGTGCGGATGGAATCCAGTCGGCGGGCGAATTCGCCGACCTCTATGGGGTGAATGCGGGGGCCATAGCCGGCTTTGCGGATCTCCTGCATGTTCAGCCCGGCGCGGCCGAGGAACGAGATGCAGGCTTCGCCGATCGGATAGTTCATGACGGCATCGAATTGATCACCGCGCAGCCAGCGATCGGCGCGCTCCCAGATTTCGCCAACGATATAAGCATCGGGGTTGAGCGATTTCACCCGCTGGCGGAATTCCTGCCAAAAAGAATCGTCGTCGATCTCGGCGGGGACGTCCAGCCGCCAGCCATCGATGCCGAAGCGAATCCAGTGCTCGGCGACGCCGAAGAGGAATTGACGCACGGCCGGGGTGCGGATGTTGAATTTTGGCAGGGCAGGCAAGTTCCACCAGGCGCGGTAGCCGATGGCCGTCAGGCTGTCTTCGCCGCGCTTGAGAGCCGCGCTCTCGACGGAATGCGGGTAGGCGCCCCAGGGCTTTTTGCGCGCCAGCCTTTCCGGGTCGAAGTGAAACCATTCCACGTAGGGCGAGCCATCGCCGTTTTCCAAAACGTGGTGAAACGGCCAGAAGCCGCGGCTGGCGTGATTGAAGACGCCATCCAGGATGACACGGATGCCTCGGCGATGGGACTCATCGAGCAAGTCGCGCAGGGCCTCGTTGCCGCCGAGCAGGGGATCCACCTGGTAGTAATCATAAGTGTGATAGCGGTGATTGGAGGCCGAAGCCAAGATCGGGTTCAGGTAGAGGGCGGTGATGCCCAAATCCTGCAGGTAATCCAGGTGCTCGGCGATTCCGTACAGGTCGCCGCCCTTGAAGCCATAAACGGTGGGGGGTGAATCCCAGGCTTCAAAGCGCAGGCCGGCGCGCAGGGCATCCAGGCGCGGGCTGCGGGCGAAGCGATCGGGGAAGATCTGATAAAAGATGGCGTCCTTAACCCAATCTGGGGTGGCAACGGTCATGGATGGCCTCGCAGAAACAGGGGTTATTTTGGTAGGAGAAGAGGGATTTGGGCGAGATCATCGGCGCCCAGGGTAGCAAGGTCGACATTGCTGGAGGAATAGGTGGAGAGAATGATCTCCTGGGTGGGGGTGCCATCCCAGGCCAGGTCAATGATGCGCGTGTGGTTGGTGTCGGTCGGCACGCGCACCACTTCCGGAGCGGCCTCGGCCAACGCCGCAGCCTGGAGCTGGTTGCGCAGCGTTTCGTTCTCATCGTGCGTGCGCTCAATCGTGATGTTCGGGTTAGCAGCCTGGAACTCGCGGATCGGTTGATCCAGGAGCACGTCAACTTCTTCGCCCTCCTGTTCCCAAGCTTTCTTCGCGAACGCAATACCAGGAATTTCCGGAGAAATCACCTCCTTCCGAGAGAGTTAACGGATGGCTTCTTCTGTGGCCGCATCGAAGAGGTGGAATTTGTCCATATCGAAAATCACCTGGGCCTGCTGGCCGACGCGCAACCTGGAACGCGGATCGACGCGGGCGACGAAGGTGTTTCGCCCGCTGATCAGGTACAGGAAGATTTCGTTCCCCATCAGTTCGGTGACATCCACCTTGACGGCCACGCGCTCGGCCTCGATGTTCGGCGGGGCAAAATCGGGATCGTGAATGTTCTCCGGACGGATGCCGAAGAGAATGTTCTTGCCCACGTGCGGATAGTAGGGCGCCGATTTCTTGGCCGGAAGTCTTATGACAAAGTCGCCGCTATCCACCATCAGCCTGCCGTTTTCCTGCACCAGTTTGGCCGGGAAGAAGTTCATCGCCGGCGAACCGATGAAGCCGGCCACGAACAAATTTTGGGGCTTCTCGTACAGATTTTGGGGGGTGTCCATTTGCTGCAACTTGCCCTTGTTGATCACCGCAATTCGGGAGGCCATGGTCATCGCTTCGACCTGATCGTGCGTTACGTAAATGAACGTGGTCTGCAGGCGCTGATGCAGTTTACTGATCTCGGCTCGCATCTGGACCCTGAGTTTGGCATCCAGGTTCGAGAGCGGTTCATCGAAGAGGAAGACCTTCGGCTCGCGCACGATGGCGCGCCCGACCGCCACGCGCTGCCGCTGTCCGCCCGATAACTGGCGCGGCTTGCGATCCAGCAACTCGGCGATGCCCAGAATCTCGGCGGCTTCATGCACCCGTCGCTTGATCTCTTCCTTTGGCACTCTGCGCAATTTCAGGCCGAAGGCCATGTTGTCGAACACGGAGAAATGAGGGTACAGGGCATAGGATTGGAACACCATGGCAATATCGCGGTCTTTCGGAACAATATCATTGACCACCCGATCGCCGATCTTGATGATGCCGCTGGTTACTTCTTCTAGCCCTGCCAGCAATCTCAAGGCTGTGGTCTTGCCACAGCCGGAAGGGCCGACCAGAACCAGGAACTCTTTATCGTCGACATGGATGTTGAGGTTGTTCACCGCTACCGTCTCACCAAATCGCTTGGTCACGTGGTCGAAGGTCACACTGGCCATCGTGGATGAACCTCCAGTCCGCAGAGTATGGTGGCTTAACTAATCCTAAACCGGAAGGATGGGCTGGATACAGTCCGGGGGGCCTAGTGAATGTCGGCATTTGACAGGTCAACCCGGGAGCCCCTTCGGAGATGATAAGGGTCAGGGTGAGGGCAGGCAGTTGCTCTGCCATTTGTAATGAAACAGCCCGAGGTTTCAGTTTCTGGGCGACTGTCCCAAGGCGCCCCATCCGGCGTATCGGGCCTCCGCGCCCAACTCGGCTTCGATGCGCAGTAATTGGTTGTACTTGGCGACGCGATCCGAACGGGCCGGCGCGCCGGTTTTGATCTGCCCGCTGTTCAAGGCCACGGCCAGATCGGCAATGGTGGCGTCCTCGGTCTCGCCGGAGCGGTGCGAGACGACCGTTCGCCAGCCGGCGCGATGGCAGAGTTCAACGGCCTCTATGGTTTCGCTCAGCGTGCCGATCTGGTTGAGTTTGACCAACAGGGCATTGCATGTATGATCCTGAATCCCTTTGCGCACGCGCGCCGGGTTGGTCACCAGCAGGTCATCGCCGACGATCTGAATTTTATCACCCAATCGTTGAGTGAGTAACTTCCAGGAGTCCCAATCATCTTGCGCCAGCCCATCCTCCAGCGAGACAATCGGGTACGCCTCGACCCACTGCTCCCAGAATTCGACCATTTGAGGGGCGCTCAGTTTCTTGCCCTCCCGGCGCAGATTGTAGGTCTTCGTCTGGGGCTCGTAGAGTTCTGAGGCGGCGGGGTCGAGGGCCAGGGCGATGTCCTTGTCACGCCCGAAGCGGAAGCCGGCTTTTTCCACTGCGCTCAGGATCAGTTCGAGCGCCTCGCGGTTGGCCTTCAGCGCGGGGGCAAAGCCCCCCTCATCCCCCACGAGCGTGACATAGCCCTTCTCTTTCAGCACGGCCCTGAGGGCGTGATAGACCTCCGCGCCCCAGCGCAGCGCCTCGGCAAACGTCGGCGCGCCCAGAGGCATGATCATGAATTCCTGCATGTCGGTGGACTGCCAGTTGGTGTGGACGCCGCCGTTCAGGATGTTCATCATCGGAACGGGCAACACATGCGCATACACGCCGCCGAGATAACGATACAGCGGCAATTCCAGTGAATTGGCCGCCGCCTTAGCGATGGCCAGGCTGACTCCGAGGATGGCATTGGCGCCCAGGTTCGACTTGTTTGGGGTGCCATCCAGGCGCAGCAATTCGGCATCGATGGCCTTTTGCTCTGCAGCGTCCCAGCCGCAAAGCGCCTCGGCGATCAGGCCGTTGACGTTGGCCACCGCCCGTTCGACGCCCCTGCCGAGGTAGCGCCCCTGGTTGCCGTCACGCAGTTCCAGGGCCTCGTGCTTGCCGGTCGAGGCGCCGCTGGGTACCGCGGCGCGCCCCCAGGCCCCGTCTGCCAGCAGAACCTCGACCTCCAGGGTGGGGTTGCCGCGCGAATCGAGGATTTCCAGCGCAGAGATGCTTTCAATGGTGGTGTCCATTTTCGACTCCGGGGGTTATAAACGTTGCCAATTGCTAAGTATAATCGCAAACGCTCAGGAGCATGCGTCCAAATGACCTCCGAATTCGCCGACTTCGATGTGCGCGACCGCAAGCGCTTTGTATTCCATGCCACGCCGTTGCGCAAACTGGCCGTCGTTGTGTTGGGCGCTCTCTTTGAACGCATGATGGATCTGCGCGTGCGCGGCCTCGAACACGTGCCCATGCAAGGCGCTGTCATTCTGGCGGCCAACCATGTCACCAACTTCGATGTGTTCCCCATGCAACTGGCGTTGCCGCGCCCGATCTTCTTCATGGCGAAAGCGGAATTGTTTCGTTTTCCCTTGATGGATTCTTTGCTCCGCGACCTGGGCGCTTTTCCTGTTTATCGCGGCGAAAAGGACGCCTGGGCCATGCGCCATGCGCGCAAGGTGCTGGAGCACGGGCAGGCCCTCGGTATGTTCCCCGAAGGAACACGTTCCAGGGGCAAGGGCCTGGGCGTGGCCAAGACGGGCACGGCGCGCCTGGCGCTCGAGACGCACAGCCCGATCGTGCCCCTCGCCCTGACCGGCAGCGATCGCTTCTTTCGGGATTTCCCGCGCCGCACGCTTGTAACCGTCACATTCCTTCCCCCTTTGTGGCCCATGCCCGGCGAAACGCCCCTGGCCCTGACCGACCGCTTGATGTTCACCCTGGCCTCGGCCCTGCCTGAGGAAATGCGGGGGGTATATGCCGAGAGGCCGAAGGAATGGAGCGGGTGACATGGCTTTCTCAAAGTCCGGGAAATGTCACTGCGAGCCGCTCTTTGGCGAAGCAGTCTTCCACAAGAATGGGCAAAACTGACCTTTCGGAGATTGCTTCGGGCAAAAAAACACTGCCCTCGCAATGACATCATTCTTTTGTCGAGCGACCTTGAGAAAACCATAGCGGGTGAGCCGGCGCCTTCCACGCCCTCCGGAATTCGGGTTACAATCCTCTTCATGCTGCGCTTTTCCCCCTCTGCCTCGGAAGCCGAACTGCGCCTGGCGATCGTGGAATGCGGGCGAGTATGTTACGAGCGCCGCCTGATGACCTCCAATGATGGCAACATCTCGGCGCGCCTCGATCCGGAACGCCTGCTCATCACGCCCTCCGGCCTCTCCAAAGGACGTATGCAACCCGAAGATATCCTCGTGATCGGGCTCGATGGGGATCCGCTTTCCCCGAAAGAGAAGCGCAAGCCGTCCTCCGAGACCCCCATGCATCTGGAGGTCTACCGCCAGCGCCCGGAGGTGCGCGCCGTGATCCATGCCCATCCGCTCTTTGCCACAGCCCTGACCGTGGCCGGCCTGGAATTTCCCAACGACATCCTGCCGGAGGTGTTGCTCACGCTGGGAGAGGTGCCCACAACGGCCTATGCCACTCCCTCCTCCCACGAGGACGCGGAGGCCATCCGCCCCTTCATTCGCCATCACGATGCTTTGCTCCTCCGCCAGCATGGCAGCCTGACGGTGGGCAGGGACCTGGAAGAGGCCCTGATCCATTTAGAGCGTCTTGAGCACGTGGCCGAGGTGTTCTGGCGCGCCAGGGTGCTGGGGCGCGTGGAGACTCTCCCGCCCCCGGCGCGCCAGGCGTTGCTGGCCCTGCGCGCGCAATACTTCAACAGGTGAACCGCGATGCGAACCGTTTTCTGGGAAGATGACCAGCTCAAGATGATCGACCAGCGACGACTGCCGACGGCCCTGGAGATCGTCGCTTATCAAAGATATGAGGACGTGGCGCGGGCGATCCGGGATATGGTCGTGCGCGGCGCGCCAGCCATCGGCGCGGCAGCCGCTTTCGGCCTGGCCCTGGCGGCGCGCCGCTCGGCAGCCGCCTCGACCCCTGAACTGCTGGCCGACCTGAGGGCCGCCGCCTCCGCCTTGAAGTCCGCGCGCCCGACCGCCGTCAACCTGGCCTGGGCCGTGGAACGCGTCCTGCGCAGCGTAGATGGAAAAGACCTTCCCGTTGAGGCGTTGCGCCAGGCTGTGCTCTCAGAAGCGCAGCGCATTGCCGATGAGGATGTTGAAATCAACAGGCGCCTGGCGCAGCACGGCGCGCCCTTGATCGACGATGGCGATACGATCCTCCATCATTGCAACACCGGCGCCCTGGCCACCGTGGATTGGGGCACGGCCCTGGGGGTGATCCGCCTGGCGCACGAACAGGGCAAGCGCATCCATGTGCTGGTGGACGAAACCCGCCCGCGCCTGCAGGGCGCGCGGCTGACGGCCTGGGAACTGGAGCAATACGGCATCCCTTACGAGATCATCAGCGATAACATGGCCGGGCACTTCCTGCGCAGCGGCCAGGTACAGAAGGTCTTCTTTGGCGCCGACCGCGTGGCCGCCAATGGCGATGTGGCCAATAAAATCGGCACGTACATGCTCTCGCTGGCGGCCTGGGACAATCGCGTGCCGGTCTATGCCGTCGTTCCCACCTCGACGGTGGACCTGACCTTGCCCAATGGGGAGCACATTCCCATCGAAGAACGTGATCCCCAGGAGGTGCTTGGTATTCAGTTCCAGGGCGAGCGCGTCGTGCCCCTTCACGCCCGTGCACGCAACCCCGCCTTCGATGTCACGCCGCATCGGCTGATCACGGCCATCGTCACCGAGAAGGGCATTGTCTATCCCCCATTTCATCTCAACTTGCCGAAGGTGGTCGTCCGCTCGTAGAACCCGCCGGGACTTCGAGGCTTCCAAGGCGCGTGCCCACCCGGCCATCCGGAAGTGCTCCTTCGGGAAGCAACCGCCGTGCTCTGGGCCTGCCTTCCGAAAGGGATTGCTCTGTCGCTTTCGGAAAAATTTGTTTGCCGTTTGCCATTTTCAATTTTATAATCCGCTCACCTTGTTTCTTCAGCATCTGCCTACCCGACTATTTGACGGCTTCGCCAAGCCGCAGCGCACACTTCAACCGCCGTGCGGCAGCCAGGGTGGGTCATTGCGTTTTTTCCGTGAGTTGAGGAGGCTACCATGCCCTACGGCTATAACGGCCAGATTCTCCATGTGGACTTGAGCACGGGAAATCTCACAATCGAGGCGCCGCCCGAAGCGTTCTACCGTAAATACATGGGTGGATCAGCGATGGGGCTGTATTACATCCTTCGCCAAATGCCCAAGGGGGCCGATCCGCTGGGGGCGGAGAATGTCCTGACCCTTTTCACGGGCGTGACGACCGGCGCGCCGATCTCGGGGCAGAGTCGCATCAACGCCAACGCCAAATCGCCTATCAGCGGCGGCATCGGCGATTCGCAGGCCGGCGGCTACTTTCCGGCCGAAATGAAGTTCGCCGGCTTCGACGGGATCGTGATCACAGGCAGGTCGCCCGAGCCTGTTTACCTGTCCATCCTCGATGGCAAGCCCGAGTTGCACAAGGCTGCCCATCTGATGGGCAAGATCACGGGCGAGGTGGACGCCGTGCTGCGCCAGGAGATCGGCGATGACCAGATCGAAATCCTCCAGCACGGCCCGGCGGCCGAGCGCGGAGTGCGATTCTCCTCGCTGGTCAACATGTCCAGCCGCAACAACGGCCGCACCGGCATGGGGCTGGTGATGGCCTCCAAGAACCTCAAGGCAGTGGTGGTGCGCGGCAGGAAGAAAGTGGCACTGGCCGATCCCAAGGCCTTGGCAGCCCTCCACCGCCTTGGACCGAAGGCTCTGCCGGCCAACCCCGATATGGATGGGCTGGCCAAATACGGGACCGCCAGCGTGGTGATGCCACAAAACGCCATGGGCACGCTCCCCACCCGCAACTACAACGAAGGCCAGTTCGAGGGCTGCGAGGCCATCAGCGGCGAGAAGATGGCCGAGACCATCTTGAAGGACCGCGAGACCTGTTACGCCTGCGTGGTGCGCTGCAAGCGCGTGGTCGAAATTCGGGAAGGCGCCTATGCGGTGGATCCTTACTACGGCGGCCCCGAGTACGAAACCCTGAGCACCTTCGGCTCCTATTGTGGCATCAACGATCTGGCGGCGATTGCCCTGGCCAATCAGATCTGCAATCAGTACGGCGTCGATACGATTGCCTGCGGCGCGACGATCGCTTTTGCAATGGAATGCTATGAGAAGGGGCTGATCACCCAGGAGCAGACCGGCGGCCTCGAGTTGCACTTCGGAAACGCCGAGGCCATGCTGGCCGCGCTGCGTTCCATCGTGCGCGCCGAGGGCCCTCTGGGCGGCGTGCTTTCGCAGGGCTCCGAGCGTGCCGCCAGAACCTGGGGACGCGGCACAGAGGCATGCCTGATCACCGTCAAGGGCGCAGAAGCCCCGGCCCACATGCCCCATGCCAAACGCAGCCTTGGACTGATCTATGCCGTCAACCCCTTCGGCGCCGACCATCAATCCAGTGAGCACGATTGGATGATCGAGGAAGGCATCGCCTCCGACCTGTACATGCAGCGCCTTGCCTTGCTGGGCATGCCCGAGCGACTCCAGCCCCTCTCGCTCGGAGAGCAGAAAGTCCGCTTTGCCTACCTGACCGAGGTCTTCTACTCGATGCTGGACACCCTCGAATTATGTCAGTTCGTATGGGGCCCGGCCTGGACCCTGTACGGGCCGCAGGAGACGGTGGATTTCGTGCGCGCCGTGACCGGCTGGGACGTGACCCTGGAGGAACTCATGACGGTCGGCGCCCGGCGCTTGAACCTCCTGCGCGCCTTCAACGCCCGCGAGGGCTTCGATCGCCAGGCCGACAAACTGCCGAAGAAGTTCTTCCGGGCGCTTCAGGGCTCCGGCCCGACGGCCGGCGTGGCCCTGACGCAGGAGGAGATCGAGGCTGCCAAGGAGGCCTATTACCGCCTGGCGGGCTGGAGCGCGAGGGGCATCCCCACGCCAGAAACGCTCCGGAAACTCGATCTCGAGTGGGCCGCGGAGGATCTGCCTGCATGAGCGGCCCCACGCCGCGCCGCGTCCGTCACGCAGCCCGGTCACCCATGGCTCATACCATCCGTTGCCCGAGAGATGGGCGCCTGACACAAAAGCCTAGCGCGGGATTTATCCCGCAACCCAAACGCGACTTCCATCCCCTACGGGGACGATGTGTCGCGGTAAAAAATCTTTACGGTTGGAATAGATTCTCAAGAGCAATATTCTATACTCCATGAACACTCTTTACACAGAGAACTTCCCTCACATGTCGCCGGTCTGGACGCGCCTCTTCAGCTTCGTTGCCGAGCGCGCCGAGGGCGCTTACATCTACACAGATGATGGTCGCAAACTGCTCGATTTCACCTGCGGCATCGGTGTGACCAACACCGGCCACTGCCACCCGAAAGTGGTCGCGGCCATCCGCGAGCAGGCGGGGCTCTTCCTGCACGCCCAGGCAAACATCGTCATCCACAAGCCGATGTTGCAGCTCATCGAGGAACTGCGCCAGATCGTCCCGCCCCCGATCGATGGCTTCTTCTTTTCCAATTCGGGCGCAGAAGCCGTTGAGGGCGCGGTCAAACTGGCGCGCGCCGCCACGGGCAAACAGAACATCATCGTCTTCAGCGGCTCGTTCCATGGACGGACGGCGGGGACGATGGCCCTGACCACCTCGAAGACGATCTACCGCGCCGGGTTCGGCCCCCTCCCGTCGGGCGTCTTCGTCGCGCCGTTCCCATACGCCTTTCGCCTCGGCATGAACGAGGAGCAGGCCTCCGCCTATGCCCTCGAACAACTGGAGTTCCTGCTCGCCTCGCAAACCGCGCCGCAGGAGACCGCTGCCCTCCTGATCGAGTCCGTGCTGGGCGAGGGGGGCTACGTTGTTCCCCCCATCCGTTTCATGAAGGGCCTGCGCCAGATAGCGGATAAGTATGGCATCCTGCTCATCTGCGATGAGATCCAATCCGGCTTTGGCCGCACCGGGAAATGGTTTGCCTTCGAGCACTCTGGAGTCGTGCCGGATATCATGACGGTGGCCAAGGGGATTGCCTCGGGACTGCCCCTTTCCGGCGTCTTCGCGCCCCTCGATCTGATGCGCAAGTGGGAAATCGGCTCCCATGGCGGCACCTACGGTGGCAACGCCCTCGCCTGCGCCGCCGCCGTCGCCACCATCCGCGCGATGAAGGAGGAGAAGATGCTCGAAAATGCGGTCGAGCGCGGCATGCAGTTGATGGCAGGCCTGCGAAAACTTCAAGAGGCGTATCCGCAGATCGGCGATGTGCGCGGCCTGGGTCTGATGATCGGCAGCGAGTTCGTCGTGGAGGGCCGTCCCGAAAAAGCCAAGCCGTTGGTCAAGGAAATCATCCACGCCGCCGAGGCACGTGGCCTGCTCCTGCTCTCCTGCGGGACGTATGACAACACCATCCGCTGGATTCCGCCGTTGAATGTGACGACCGAGCAGATCCACGCTGGGCTGCAGGCCTTTGGCGAGGCGTTGAAATCCGCTCAATAGTTACGGGTCCGTCGTTGAAAATCTCCGACCCCGATGTTCGGCCTTTGATCCCCATTGCCATCATGACATACGCTCTCGATCGCCAGAGACTCAAGCAGCGGCTGCAGGACGAAGAAGCCCTCTTCCACGAGACTCACCCCAAATCCTATGCCCTCTACCAGCGGGCGCGCCAGTCGCTGCACGGCGGCGTGCCAATGCTCTGGATGGTGCGCTGGGCGGGATCGTTCCCCATCTTCGTGAAAGAAGCCAGAGGGGCGCATTTCACCGATGTGGATGGCCATACTTATATTGACTTCTGCCTCGGCGATACCGGCGCCATGACCGGCCACAGCCCTGAGGCAACCGTCGCCGCCGTGCAGGAACAGATCCGCAAGGGCCTCACGCTCATGCTCCCTTACGAGGACGTAATCTGGGTGGGCGAGGAACTGCAACGTCGCTTTGGGCTTCCATTCTGGCAATTCGCCCTCACGGCTACCGATGCCAACCGCTTCGCACTGCGCATGGCGCGTCGGATCACGGAGCGCCCCAGGGTCCTCGTCTTCAATTATTGCTATCATGGCACGGTGGACGAGGCCTTTATCACCCTGGACGGGGAGGGCATGCCGATCCCGCGCCCGAACAACCTGGGCCCGCCACTCGATCCTCGCCTGACCACGAAGGTGATCGAATTCAACGACCTCGCCGCGCTGGAGACCGCTCTGGCCCCTCGGGACGTGGCGGCGGTCCTCGCCGAGCCGGTCATGACCAACATCGGCATCATCCATCCCGAAGCGGGTTATCACGATGCGCTTCGGGAACTGACGCGCAAGTACGGCACTTATCTCATCCTCGATGAGACCCACACGATCTGCGCCGGCCCCGGCGGATACACCGCCGCGCACGGCCTGCAGCCGGATTTCCTGACCATCGGGAAGCCCATTGCCGGCGGTGTGCCGGCCGCGGTCTACGGCTTCACCGAGGAGGTCGCGCAGGCCTTCGCCGCCCGTCTCGCCCTCGACGACGCCGATGTCGGCGGCATCGGCGGGACGCTGGCAGGCAATGCCCTGTCCATTGCAGCCATGAAGGCCACGTTGCAAAACGTCCTCACCGACGAGTTCTACGCCAGAGCCATTGCCTTGCAGGAGGGATTCACCGCAGGCGTGGAATCGGTCATCGAGGAGTTTCAACTGCCGTGGATCGTCAAGCGCCTGGGCACCCGTTCCGAATACTGGTTTCGCCCGACTCCGCCCAGAAACGGAGGCGAGGCCGCCGCGGCCGTGGATCATGAGCTCGACCGGTACATGCACCTCTTCTCCCTCAACCGCGGCATCCTGATGACCCCCTTCCACAACATGGCTTTGATTTCGCCCGACACCACCGCAGCCGATGTGGAACATCACACGCAGGTGTTTCGAGAAGCCGTGCAATCGTTGTTCGGCGCGAGGTATAATTCTGAGCGAGGAAATTATGCAGATCTGGCGCGTTAATGCACGCACGCACGAACTCAAGCTCGAACCCGTTCCCGCGGCCTGGCAGCGCCTCGGCGGGCGCGGCCTGATCGCGCGCATCCTGCTCGACGAGGTGGACGCCCGCTGCGATCCGCTTGGCCCTGCCAACAAACTCCTCTTCGCCCCCGGCCTGCTGGTGGGACACATGCTCTCATCCACCGACCGCCTCTCGGTCGGCGGCAAGTCGCCGCTGACGGGCGGTATCAAGGAAGCCAACGCCGGCGGGCGCACCGGCTATCACATGGCCTTCCTGGGCATTCACGCCCTCATTATCGAGGACCAGCCCCGAGAACCCGCCTTCTGGATATTGCACCTCTCCCGCCAGGGCGTCCGCTGGGAGCGCGCCGATGATCTGGTTGGCCTGGGAGTCTATCAAAGTGCCTCCAGGCTGATCGAACGGTACGGGGATAAGGTGGCGATAGCCCTGATCGGCCCCGGCGGAGAGATGAAACTGAAAGCGGCCGGCATCCAGAATCTGGACAAAGACGGCGTGCCCTCCCGCATCGCCGCACGCGGCGGCCTGGGCGCCGTCATGGGCTCGAAGGGCCTGAAGGCCATCGTGTTTGATCCTCGCGGCGGAAAGAGGCCGCCCATCGCCGATCCACCCGCGTTCAAGCAGGCCCAGAAGGATTACACCCGGGCTCTGATGGACCACCCCCAAACCAGGACCTACCATGACTACGGCACGGCAGCCATGGCGCACATGTGCGATGGCTTCGGCGGCCTGCCCACGCGCAACTTCTCCTCAGGACACTTTGAACACGTGGATGAGATCAGCGGCGAGAGGCTGCGCGATTTCATCCTGAGCCGCGGCGCTCCCTCCAATCCCTCCCATGCCTGCATGGCCGGCTGTGCTATCAAGTGTTCGAACATCTTCGGCGGGGAGGATGGCCAGGTCATCGTCTCGCCGCTCGAATACGAGACCATCGGTTTGATGGGCTCCAACCTCGGCATTGCCTCGCTGGATACCATTGGGCGTTTGAATTGGCAGGTCAATGATCTGGGTCTGGATTCGATCGAGATCGGCGCGGCGCTCGGCGTGGCCGCGCAGGCCGGGTTGATGGCCTGGGGAGACGGCGCCCGCGCCCTCGAGTTGATTGAGGAGATACGCCGCGGCTCTGAACTGGGACGCACGCTGGGGAACGGTGCCGTGGCAAGCGGTCAGAAATTCGGCGTGGAGCGCGTCCCGGCTGTCAAGGGGCAGGCCATGTCAGCCTACGAACCACGCGCCATCAAGGGCACAGGGGTGACCTATGCGACCTCGCCCCAAGGCGCCGACCACACGGCCGGCCTCACCATCCGCGCCAAGGTCAACCACCTCGACCCAACGGTGCAAAAGAATGTTTCACGCGCCGCGCAGCTGAACATGGCCGGCTACGACACCCTCGGCGCGTGCATCTTTGCCGGCTTCGGCTATGCCGCCACACCCGATAGCGTGGTGAAGCGCCTCCTTCAGGCGCGCTATGGCTGGGAGGATGTGCCCGAGGATATCTTGCAGGAGTTGGGCAGGCAGACGATCAGAATGGAGCGCGAATTCAACCGCCGCGCCGGATTCACTGCCCAGGACGATCGCCTGCCCGAATGGATGAGGCGCGAGCCGCTCCCGCCCCATAACACCACGTTCGATGTGGCAGAACAGGACCTGGACAGCATCTTCGAAGATATCGAAGAAGGGGCGGCTTCGGTGTCAACGGCCGGGTTGCAAAGAACGCCGGGAAAAAGCGGTTGAGCGATCCGGCGTCAGAATGCCCGGCCATCACCGCTGGAGAAATGCTGACCCGCCCTCCGTGCCAGGGCGGGTTTCTGATATACTACCAGAGCCACCTGTGGGATTCGAACCCACGACCGGACGATTACGAATCGTCTGCTCTACCGGCTGAGCTAAGGTGGCCTGGCGAGCGGCGCGGATTATAAAGGATGAAGCACAAATCTGCAAGTTTCCCGCTGCGGCCGCCTTGGAATGACCTTTGCCAGCGTTGGCGTCGGAAAGAATATGCCCACCGTCCGGTGAAGCAAAGGGCATCGGTTTCGTTCTTTCGGCGGGGAAGGCGCGAGGCGCTCCGGGCTGCGGCCTCCAGCCGCTCTCGGGGCAGGGCAGTACGTCCCTGGCGCGCTCCGTCTGAGGTCACGCCGGCAGGCACACTTCACACTTCATAGCTGAAAGGAGCCGGGCACATCGAAGGCATGTCTTAATCGTGTGTGTTCTTTGCAACGGGGAGGGGCATACCTTGGGCGCCACCATGTCTGGGCTGAACATCGCCATGCTTTCCTATCATACCTGCCCGCTGGCCACGTTGGGGGGCAAGGACACGGGCGGGATGAACGTCTACGTGCGCGACCTCACCTGCCAGTTGGGCCGCATGGGCTTCCACGTGGACGTGTTCACGCGCTCGCAGGACGACCATATTCCCCATGTGCTGCATGATCTGGGCTATGGCAATCGCGTCGTCCACGTGCCGGCCGGCCGCGAGGTTCCGCTCCCCAGGCACGAGCTGTCGCAATACCTGCCCCAGTTTGTAGAGGGCGTCCGGCAGTTCGCGGTGCAGAAGAACATCCGTTACGATTTGATCCACAGCCACTACTGGCTCTCGGGCCTGGCGGCGGAGGCGCTTTCTGACTCCTGGGGCGACGTGCCCATAGTGCACACCTTCCACACCCTGGGCGAGATGAAGAATCGCGTTGCCCGGAACGAGACCGAGCGCGAGAGTCCGGAGCGGATCGCGGCCGAGAAGCGCATCCTCCAGCGCGCCGGGCGCATCATTGCAGCCACCCTGGCTGAACAGACGCAACTGCGCTTCTTGTACAAGGCCGGCGCCCGCAAACTGGTGGTGATTCCCCCCGGCGTAGATACCAGCCGCTTCTACCCCATCCCGGCCGACGAGGCCAAGCAATTCATCGGCCTCGAGCCCCAGGACCGGATGGTCCTGTTTGTGGGTCGCATTGAACCCCTCAAAGGCATTGATACCCTGATTCGCGCCATGTCGTGCCTGCGCCTCAACGCACTTCAACAGCCTGTGCACCTGGCCATCATCGGGGGAGACCCCAACGTGGAGCCACAAGACGCCTCGGGGGAGATGGCGCGCCTGCAAAGGTTGTGCGATGAGTTGTGCATGGGGAGGATGGTGGTCTTCCTGGGCAAGCGCGCCCAGGATACCCTGCCGTATTACTATTCCGCGGCAGAAGTCGTTGTGATGCCATCGCATTATGAATCCTTTGGCATGGTCGCGTTGGAGGCCATGGCCTGCGGCACTCCCGTCATCGCCTCAGACATCGGCGGGCTGGGCTTTCTGGTGCAAGATGGGGAGACCGGTTTCACCATCCCGCGTGACGACGTCGACTTGCTGTGCGATCGGCTGGCGCGTCTGCTGGGCAATGCGCCGCTGCGCGAGACAATGGGCCGGCGCGCCGCTGACTATGCTCGCACCTACGCCTGGGATGGAATCGCCGCCCGCATCGTTGACGTGTATCGTGAGCTCCTCTCCGGCCGCACCTCAGAGAAGCCCCCTGTAGATCTGTGAGTCTATGAGACTCTCAGACTCTCCCCGCAGGTAGTGTATAATTACGCCGCGTTGCAGATGACCGTGACCGCTGATTTCTCATTAGCGCTCAACTATTGGAAGGACCTCCAAGTTACCAGGCAAGACCTGGAGGCCCTTCAGACCCATTTGCTTGAGGTTGAGACGCCGCTCACGCTCCACGATCTGGCCGTGGCGTTTGTGGAAATGCGCAGCCGGGCCGAACGCGCCGCGCGCCTGGAAGAGCAGCGGGCAGGTGGCAAGATATATCTGCCAAAAGAGAAATATCAGCCGGGCGATCAACTGGTGTTCCCCGCCTTGAACTGGCAGAGGGGGCGGGTCACCGGACAGCGCCCAGGCCTCAACCCCGAAATCGGAGCCTTCGACGTGCTCACGGTCGAAATGGAAGACGGTTCGAGGCGCCTGTTTGCGGCCGCTCTGGCCGAGCACGCTTTGAACCATCAGCCTGTGGCACCCATGGATGAAAATGAACCCGCACTCGAGGACATCTTGCGAGAGTTCGGGAAGGAGATCGAATCCAAACTGGAAGCAGCATTCTGCCAGGATGAGGCGTTCATCAAAATCGCTGGGCGCTGGTTCCCGCGCGGCCTGCTCATCGAGGTCAGCCAGGGACAACTCAATCTGGCCGAGGCGGCGCTGGACATGGCCCAGGGCACACCCCTGCCCACAGCGGCCCTGCTCAAGGAGATTGAGTTCCCAGCCGGCGTCAATCCCAAACTGGCTGAATTCTCTTTGAATTATGCGCTTCAAGAGGATGGGCGTTTCGATGAGGTCGGCCCGGCCGGCGAGGTGCTGTGGTGTTTGCGGCGCCTGGAGCCCGATGGGGTGCGCGAGGTGCCCCTCTTCCTGCGCTACTCTCCCATCGAGCACGATCGTTCCCTGCTCAACGAGGCCATGCTCAAACTCGAAAGCCAGCTGGACGATGAATTGAGCGAAGAGCCGTCCCTCGAACCGAAGGAACTCAAAGAGGCCACGATCAGCCTGATCTACCCGCACTTGCGGGCCGGCACCCTGCCGCTTTCGGCGCGCACTCGAGGGCTGTTTCCCACGGCGCATGAATCGCCGCGCGTTCGTTTCACGCTCGTGGATGCGCGCTCGGGCCTCAAGATGCCCGGCTGGGTGGTGCGCCGGCAGGCCTATGTGTTCGGGCTGCGCGAGTGGTACAAATCCCATCAATTGATGCCGGGCAGCCTGGTCTCGATCCGTCGCGGGCAGAAGCCGGGCGAGGTCAGCATCGAGGCCCGCACCCAACGCTCCGCCAAGGACTGGATTCGCACGGTGATCGTCGCCGCCGATGGCGGGCTGGTGTTCGCCATGCTGAAACAGCCCATCACAGCCGAGTTCAATGAACGCATGGCCATCTACGTCCCGGACTTCAAGGCTCTGGATCCATTCTGGGAGAGAGCGAGGCCGTTCGAGGAGATCGTGCTCGCGATGATGCATGAACTGACCAAGCTCAATCCCCAGGGACATGTCCACGCACAGGAACTATACGCGGCCGTCAACCTGGTGCGTCGCGTGCCTCCCGCGCCTCTGCTGGCGTTCCTGGCCAGCCAGCCGCGCTTCATCCACGTCGGCGATCTGCATTACCGTCTGGAGGAGCAGAATGAGCCTGCTTAAGCCGACGCTCCAGACACCCTTCCATATTGACTTTGCCTGGTGGGAACAGAACGATCGCGACTGGCACGTCTACCTGCGTTCGTTGTTGTGCCCTGAGCATCAGCAATCCCTGGCCGAAGTACAGGAAGGCGAGTTGGTGGACTGGGTGGATCCGCAGACAGCGGAGGTCAAAGCGGTGAACGGCATCCAGCATGCCCTGATGACCCATTGCGCCCTGCAGCCGGATTTCGTCAACGAGCGCACCTCGCTGGTCGAGGCCGTCTTTCGCATCTTCCTTGCCAATGGGAATCGGGCGCTGAGCGCACAGGAGTTGGCCCAGCGCCTCAACCGCCCGGCGGAAACCATCTTGCGCACCTTATCCGGGCCGCGCGTCTACCGTGGCCTGCGGCCCTGCCTGCCCGAGAGGCGCGAGGAAGTCGCCCTGGAGACGGGCTGAGGCCCCTGTAGCTCAATGGACAGAGCACCTGCCTTCTAAGCAGTTGGTTGTGGGTTCGAGTCCCGCCAGGGGCGCAACAACAGGAGGTCTTTACAATCATGGCTGTTGAACGTGTTGGATTGATCCGCGTGGCCGGTAAGGAGGCCACCATCATCGGCGAGGATGTACAGGTCGGTCAGGTCGCGCCCGACTTCACGGCTCACTCCCCGGACTGGTCCTGGGTGCGTGGCCTGGAAGATACGCGCGGCAAGGTGCGCATCCTGGCCTCCGTCCCCTCTCTGGAGACCGAGACGTGTGATCGCGAGACGCGCCGCTTCAATCAAGAGGCGGCCTCGCTCAGCCAGGACATCATCATCGAGGTCATCAGCACCGATCTGCCCTACACGCAAAAGCGCTGGTGCGGCGCCGCAGGTGTGGAGCAGGTGATGACGCTCTCCGATCACATGAACGTGGAATTCGGACAGAAGTACGGAGTGCTGATCAAAGAACGGCGCATCTTGCGCCGCGCCGTCTTCGTGGTCGGGCGTGACGATCGCCTCGCGTACGTGGCCTACATGCCGGCCCTGGGCGATGAGCCCAACTACGCCGAAGTGCTGGAGGCAGCCAGAAAAGCCCTGAATGCATGAAGAGGCTCCCCAAGAGCAGTGAGGAGTGAGGCTATGTCCCCCGTGATACGCAAGTCGGAAACCGTGATCCTGAGCGAGAAGCACCGCCAGATCATCCATGCCTTCGGCTGGCAGGTGCGACCCGGCGCGTGGAACCCACCCACCGATCTCTACGAAACCGATGACGAGTACGTCGTGCGCGTTGAGATCGCCGGCATGCGCCAGGCCGATTTCGAGGTCACGTTGGAAAACGAGTTCTTGGTCATCAGCGGATTTCGCCCGGACGTGCTGGAGAGGCGCGCTTATCACCAGATGGAGATCCGCTTCGGGAAGTTCTCAACCGCCATCGTCCTGCCCGGCCCGATCGAGATCGAAAACTCCATGGCGGAATACGAAGATGGCTTTCTGACGGTGCGCCTGCAAAAAGCCCGCTCCGTCCAGGTCAAGATCGAGGAGTAAATGCCCGCCTCGAGATGGCACGTAACCATGAACGAGTTTCTGGAGTGGAGTGAGCCGGCGGACGAGGCGTTGAGCCTGCTGCTGCCATCGGTTCTGTCGTTGTTCGGGAAGAAGGACGAGGCGTCTGAGGTGGTGGATCAGCCCAAGTCAGAAGCCCCCAAATACCCGGAAGTCTTGCCGATCCTGCCGCTGCGCGGCGTGGTGGTCTACCCCCAAACCGCCGTGCCTCTGACGGTTGGCCAGCCGCGCTCGATCCGCCTGGTGGACGATGTGGTGGCCTCCGACAAACTGGTTGGACTGGTAGCCGCCCAGGACCCCCAGGTGGAGGTGCCCGGGCCGGGCGACCTATACCGCGTGGGCGTGGTGGCCATGGTGCATCGCTTGTTGCGCGCCCCGGATGGGACGATCCGTTTGCTGGTGCAGGGCCTGGACCGCATTCGCCTGGGCGAATTCCTGGCCGAGGAACCCTACCTGAAGGCGCGGGTTCATCCGGCTCCCGAAAAGATCGAAGAGGGCCTGGAGATCGAGGCCCTGGCCCGCAACGCCCGCTCGCAATTCCAGCAGATCACGCAGATGATCCCCTCCTTCCCGGAGGAGCTGGTGGCTTCGATCATGGCCATCGAAGACCCCCTGCTGACCGTCTACACCATTGCCAACTTTCAACGCATGGACTTGAAGGACGCCCAGGAATTGCTGGAGATCGATTCGGTCAGCGAGAAACTGCGCAAGTTGATCGGCCTGCTGGTGCGCGAGGCTGAAGTCCTGGCGCTGGGGCAAAAGATTCAAAACGAAGCGCGCGGCGAGATCGAGAAAGTCCAGCGTGAGTTCTTCCTGCGTGAACAGTTGAAGGCCATCCAGAAGGAATTGGGCGAGAAGGACGAACAGGCGGCAGAAGTAGAGGAGTTCCGCAAGAAAATCCAGGAAGCCCACATGCCGGAGGAGGCCGAAAACCAGGCGCGGCGCGAGTTGGAACGCCTGGCGCGCCTCTCCACTGCCTCGGCCGAATATGGCGTGATCCGCACCTATCTCGATTGGTTGACCTCCCTGCCCTGGTCGAAATCCACCGAGGACAACCTCGATATGGAACACGCGCGCCAGGTGTTGAACGCCGATCATTACGGCCTGGAGGATGTCAAAGCCCGCATCCTGGAGTTCCTGGCCGTGCGCAAGTTGCGTCTGGAACGGCGGGGCGAGTTCGAGCAGCCATCCCGCGACCTGATCCGACGCGAGCGCGAGGGGGTGATCCTGTGCTTCATCGGGCCGCCCGGCGTCGGCAAGACCTCGCTGGGACAATCCATCGCCCGCGCCCTCGGACGCAAGTTCACGCGCGCCTCCCTGGGCGGCGTGCGCGACGAGGCCGAGATTCGCGGCCATCGCCGCACCTACATCGGCGCCCTGCCCGGACGCATCATCCAGGCACTGCGGCGCGTCGAATCGAAGAACCCGGTCTTCATGCTGGATGAGGTGGATAAACTGACCTTCGATTTCCACGGCGACCCGGCCTCGGCCCTGCTCGAGGTGCTTGACCCGGAACAGAATACCGAGTTCCGCGATAATTACCTGGAGGTGGCCTTCGATCTCTCGCAGGTGTTCTTCATTACAACCGCCAATACAGCCGAGAGCATCCCCGGCCCTCTGCTGGATCGCATGGAGGTCATCTACATCTCCGGCTACACCGATAACGAGAAGATCGCCATTGCCAAAGGCTACCTCATCCCGCGCCAGATGCGCGAGAATGGCCTGCGCCCGGAGGAGATCGTTTTTACCGATGAGGCGCTGGAAAAGATCATTCGCAACTACACGCGGGAGGCCGGCGTGCGCAACCTGGAGCGCAAGATCGGGGCGGTGTGCCGCAAGGTCGCCACGCGCCTGGCGGAGGGGCAGGCCCAGAAATTCGAAATCACCCCGGAACGGGTGGAAGAGTTCCTGGAACACCCGATCTATTTTGGCGCCGAGGAACTGAACGAGCGCATTTCCGTGCCCGGTGTGGTGCCCGGCCTGGCCTACACGCCATTCGGCGGCGATGTGTTGTTCGTCGAGGCAACACGCATGCCCGGCAACCGTGGCTTTCAAATCACGGGCTCGGTCGGAAATGTGATGCAGGAATCGGCACGCGCTGCCCTCTCCTATGTGCGCTCACGGGCCGCATCGCTGGGCATCTCGGCCGAGTTCTTCGAGAAGAGCGACATCCACCTGCACATCCCGGCCGGCGCCTCGCCCAAGGACGGCCCCTCGGCCGGCGTGACCATGGCCACGGCCCTGGTCTCGCTCCTGACCGGGCGGAAGGTCAAGCCCCATCTGGGCATGACAGGCGAGATCACCCTGCGCGGCCGCGTGCTGCCGATCGGCGGCGTCAAGGAGAAGGTCCTGGCAGCCCATCGCAACGGCCTGCGCACGGTCATCCTGCCCAAGCGCAACGCCCAGGACCTGGACGATGTGCCGGGCGAAATCCAAGAGTCTATGAAATTCATCTTCGTCGAAACCGTAGACGAAGTGCTGGCTGCTGCCCTTGAAACCAACTCACGCAAGGCCAAAGCCGCAAACCGCAAGCGCATGAAATCAACG
>JBBIKK010000029.1:0-32978 GCA_037445475.1 Chloroflexota bacterium | reverse complement strand
CGCACCTTTTGCCATCTGCGCCATCGGATCAATCCGATGGCTTTGGGCAACGCCCCATGAATGGGGCTAGCCGAATTCATTCGGCGTCCCCTAGCCCGACGATTTATCGTCGGGCGATGATTTATCTACCCCCGCGCGACGGACAAGGCGAGTTCGTAGCCGCGCCGCAGCGCCTCGTAGTTCTTGGGCAGCAAGTCCTTATGGCGCGATGGCAGATGGGCCTCGAGCGCCGCCTCCACGTCTTTCAGACTCAGTTCCGGCAGGGCCGTCAGCAGCGCGCCGGTCGCCACCATGTTCAGCAGACGCTTATCCCCGATCTCCTCTGCAAGCTCGTTGCAGGGAACGAGCAGCGTGGTGATGTCATTGCGCTTCGGCCCCCGATCCACCATCGAGCGATTGACCACCAGCGTCCCTGCGGGCTGTAGCAACTCCTCGTACTTGTCAAAGGAGGGCAGGTTGAGGACGATGGCCAGCGGCGGATTCTTGACCAGGGGCGAGCCGATTTCTTCGTCGGCGATGATCACGGTGCAGTTCGCCGTCCCGCCGCGCATTTCGGGGCCGTAGGAGGGGATCCAGGTTACCTCCTTGCCGCTGTCCATGGCGGCATAAGCCAGAACCTGGCCGGCGAAAAGCACGCCCTGTCCGCCAAAGCCTGCGATGAGGATTTCCTTCTGCATGGCTTCTCTCCTAGGCCTTGATCTGCGCTACCATCGGGCTGACTTTGTAATCTCCCAGGGGGAAGTAGGGGATCATCTTTTCTTCCACGAAGCGAAGCGATTCAACCGGCGTCAAACCCCAGTTGGTGGGGCAGGTCGAGAGCAATTCCACCAGGGAAAACCCCAGGCCGCGCGCCTGGGTCTCGAAGGCCAGGCGGATGGCCTTCTTGGCCAGGCGGATGTTCTTGGGATCGTGCAGGGCGCGCCGCACGATGTAGCCGGCGCCATCCAGCGTGGCCAGCATCTCCGCCATGCGAATGGGAAAGCCCTGGGTCTCCACATCGCGGCCGTTGGGCGAGGAGGTGGTCTTCATGCCGGGCAGGGTGGTTGGGGCCATCTGACCGCCGGTCATGCCGTAGTTGGCGTTGTTGATGAAAATGACCGTGATGTTCTCGCCGCGCGCCGCGGCGTGCACGATCTCGCCCATGCCGATCGAGGCCAGGTCTCCGTCACCCTGGTAGGTAAAGACGATGCGGTCGGGCAGAACACGCTTGATGCCCGTCGCCATGGCCGGGGCGCGCCCGTGCGGCGCCTCGACGAAATCGACATCGAAGTAATTGTAAGCAAAGACCGAACAGCCCACCGAGGCCACGCCGATGGTCTTTTCCAAGACGCCCATTTCCTCCAGCACCTCCGCCACGAGGCGATGGGCCACGCCGTGAGTGCAGCCCGGGCAGTAATGCGTGGGGATCTCGGTGAAGCCCTGCGGTCGTTGGTAGACGAGGTTGCTTGCAGTTTGGACAGCCATATTCACCTCAAGCCGAAATGCGTTCGAACCAGGCCTGGCGCGGATGAGCCTGTGGGCGCGCCTGGCCGGCGGCGAGGCGCTGGATCTCGCCCAGGATCTCATCCGGGAATGGAACCACACCCCCCATCCGCCCGTAAAATTCAACCCGGGCGCGCTCCCTCACGGCCAGACGCACATCCTCGAGCATCTGACCGGCATTCATTTCAACAACCAGGAAGCCGCCGACACGGGCCGCGAGTTGCTCGAGGACCTGAAACGGGAATGGACTGACGGTGATCGGCCGCAACAGGCCCACTTTGAGCCCCCGCTGGCGCGCGGCGCGCACCGCAGAGAGCGCTACCCGCCCGGCCGTGCCGAAGCCCACAACGACGAATTCGGCATCATCAAGGTAATACTCCTTGTAGCGCACCTCGTTGACCTGGGCCTCCCCCCAGCGCTGCAACAGGCGCAGGTTGACTTTCTCTTCCACCAGGGGATCCAGATAGATCGAGGTGAGGATGCGCCGCTCGCGCTGACCCTTGCCGCTCACCGCCCAATCCCAATCCCTGCGCTGCACAGGCTTCATTGCGGGCATCTCGGCCGGCTCCATCATCTGTCCGACCGAACCATCCAGGATGAGCAGGACAACCATACGATACTTCTCGGCCAGATCGAAGGACAGCCCCATCAGGTCGATGGCTTCCTGAACCGAGGCCGGGGCCAGCACGATGCGCGGGTAATCGCCGTGCCCGCCGCCGTGCACAGCCTGATTGTAGTCGCCTTGCGAGGGAGCGATGTTGCCCAGGCCGGGTCCGCCGCGCATGACGTTGACCAGCACGGCCGGCACCTCCGTGCCCGCGATGTACGAGAGCCCCTCCATCATCAGGCTCACGCCCGGGCTGGAGGAGGTGGACATGACGCGCGCACCCGTGCAGGCCGCGCCGTAGACCATGTTGATGGCCGCCAGTTCGCTTTCGGCCTGGACGAAGACGCGCCCGAGTTCGGGCATGCGGCGCGAGAGATATTCCAGCACCTCGGTCTGCGGAGTGATGGGGTAACCAAAGTAGGCCTCCAGGCCGGCACGCACCGCCGCCTCGGCAAGCGCTTCGTTGCCTTTCCATAATTCACGCGTCATAGCCTCTCCACTGTGACCATTCTGTGGGCGTCATGCCACCGCAGGCACGGCCCTGGTGATCTCGCGATACACCGTAATGGCCGCGTCCGGGCAGACCAGGACGCAAACCGCGCACCCGGTGCATCCCTCCTTGAACAGGCGGGCGGGATGATAGCCCTTCGGTGTGAGGCGCGACATGTCCAGTTCCATCACCTCCTGCGGACAGGCATGGATGCACAGTTCGCAGCCCTTGCAGTACATGTCATTGACTTCGATCCAACCTTTGGCAGGCATGCCGCCTCCTTATGTGAGAAGTTGGGGGAAATTTAGCGAAATATCTCCTCGCCCGCATTATGGGGTGTTCGGATGGGGGTGACCAGTGCCATGCGTCATCCTTCAGGCCAGACAAAGTTCCTCCTTTGCTGCGAGCGGCGGGTCGAACGCTCACCGATTGTACCACCGGCCGGGAAGCGCTCGAACAATCCGAGGGTCAAACCGTGCAACCACCTCTACCCATCCGGCCCTTCCACCCGGCAACTCGAGTTGCGAGCATCTTGGAGAGGCAGAAAGCCGAAAGGGAATTCCTTCAGCTTCCGGGCGAAGCGCCACAGGAGCGGCGGTCGCCTAGCGGCTGTGATAGGGCACATCCAGCCACAAGGAACCGTTTTCGAGATCGCGCTGCAGTTGCTGCAAGCGCTCGACGATGGTTTGCGGCATCCAGCGTTCGAACTCATGGAACGGCGCCAGGCCCACTGCTCCGAAGTACTCTCCCGATGGGAACGACCCCGCGCCTGCCGCCCGCATCAGGTCCCGCACGCCGTCCCGGATGTGGTTCACCGCGCTGGATACGAGCCTCGGACGGGCGCCCTTCAGACGTTCATAGGCATCGCTTTCGGCTCCGATGACATAGGCATTCTCCCCGGCCGCGGCTTCGAGCGCCGCGTCGGCCATGGGGTTGCCGACCGCGAACAGCACATCCGCGCCGCGTTGCACGAGCGCCAGGGCGGTGGCGCGTCCCCACTCCACATCCCTGGAGGGGTTGTCGCTGGGGCCGTTGTGGTAGACCACCTCCACGTAGAGGCGCGGCTGGGCGGCGCGCGCCCCGGCCCGGAATCCCTCGCAATAGCGACGCATGCTCTCAATGGATTTCGCTTCGCACACGGCTGCCACGCGACCGCTCTGCGTGATCCACCCGGCCAGCGCGCCGGCCAGAAATCCACCGCGCTCCTCATGGAACACTAGGCCGACCAGATTGGGAAGCGTTTCAGCCGGCTCCTGTTCCACGCCGACGAAGAAGAGACGCGGATACGTGAGCGCCGCCGCCGCCGTCTCTTTACGCAAAGCGGCGCCCACGCTGATGATGACATCGTAGCCTCGTTCGGCAAAGAAAGCGATGTTCTTCTCGTAATCGCGCCCGTCCACACTCTCGATATAGTCCGCGTGATCCAGCCATCCTGCGGCGAGCGCATCCTGCACGCCAAGCCAGGCCTCCCGATTGACGCCCTCACCGATCGCGCCGAAGGAGGTCACCAGGCCGGCACAGAAGACCTCCGCGCGTCCGCACTCAGGCGGAGGCGGAGCGCAGGCCGGAAGGGCAACAGCCAGGCAAAGGAGAGCGAACAGGAACCGTCTGGGGGTCACGAGGAGAGCAGTTCTACCGTATCCCCGACGCGCACCAGGCCGGAGTGCAGCACCTGAGCGCGCAGCCCACCGCGATGGATCAGCCCCGTGCGCACCTTCTTTCCGCTGACCCGCTCCAGATGCGTACACGGCTCACACAAGCGAATCCCCCGAAAGACGGCCTCCCCCACCCTGAACTCCCTGCCGACAAGGTGATTCAGGGCCACGCCGCGCGTGACAATGTTGCGCCGGCTCTCCATGGGGTTGAGATCGAGATCGTAGTCGCGACGCAGGGCCTCCAGCGCCTCGATCTCGATGAAGGTTGCCTCGCGCGACGAATCGTGCCTGGTCGAATAGGTGCCGCGGCGGTGGTAATAGCGGTCGCCTTCGAGGCCCATGCCGGCCACTGCCCTGACCTGTTCGAGCGCCACCAGGGGGGCGGTGGCCTCGGGCGCGATCTGGATTGAAACCACTTCGCCAAGCCTCATGGGGCAACCCCTCCCTGGGCCTCGCCTTTGCGCACGCCCAACATCAGAACCAGGGCCACCAGCAGGAACAGCGGCGAGGTCAGCATGATCATGTTGTAATCTCTGCCGGCCATCTGCACCAGCCCGCCGTTGACGTTCGGGCCGGCGATGGCCGAGAGCGTTGAGAAGAGGTAGTACAGTCCGGTGAACGTCCCCGCGCGCGCGGTCGTGGTCAGATCGACCACCATCGGCAGGGAGTTGATATTGATCAATGCCCAGGCGATCCCGGCCGGCATCAGCAACAGGCTGACGGAGTGGACATTGCCCAACAGGGGCAGCCTGGCCACAGGGGCTGCCAGGGTAGCCGGCGGGAGAAGAAACAGAGTCGCAATCAGAAATGCCAGCAAAAGGATGCCGCCGGAGATAGTCACACGCCGCCCCAGGCGTCCGCCGATCAGGCCGGCTGGGATAGAGAACAACACGAAGAACAGCCCGAGATGGCCCACCAGGCGTCCGGCGTCGCCTTCCGGGAGGCCCACATGTCTGGTGGCATAGAGCGTGAGGAAGGCCTCGATGCCGGTGAAGGCCAGGAACCAGAAGAAGATCGCCAGCAGAAGGCGCAGGCCGCTCTTATCGGGGTCGCGGCTCAGTTCAGCCAGGCTCGCGAACAGCTTCGGCTCCCTGGCCTGCAGCGCGTATTCCCTCGGCTCCTTGATGAATAAAAACACCAGCAGGGCTGCCAGCACGACCAGGGCCGAGCCCATCCAAAACGGAAGGGCAGGGTTGCGTTCATAGAGCGAGCTCCCAACCAGCGAAGCGATGATCGCGCCCAGCCCGCCCATCAGGTTGATAACGCCGTTGGCCTGCGAACGGAACGGGGAGGGTGTGATATCGGGCATCAGCGCCACGACCGGCGTGCGCCAGAAGGCCATGCTCAACAACAGCGTGCTGGTGCAAGCCACGAAGAAGGGCAGCACCGCTGCAAGAGGAATGGCACCGAATGCCAGAGCGCTGATGGGGGCACCGAGCAAAATGAAGGGCATGCGCCTTCCGATCGGGGTGCGCAGCCTGTCCGACCAGGCCCCGACCGGCGGCTGGATGAACAAGGCGGCAATGTTGTCCAGCGTCATGAAGAAGCCGATGAAAGCCGGAGCCAGGCCGAAGCGGTTGGCCAGAAAGAGCGGCACGAACGCGTTATACACGGTCCAGATCACGCTCACGCCGAAGAAGCCAAAGCCGAGCAGGAAGATCTTGCCATAGTTGAACTTCATGCGTATTGCCTCCGATGTTTCGGTGATTCGGTTGCCCGGGAAGCGGGTACCTACCTGCCGCTTTCCGTAGCGCGGGATTTATCCTACAACCCAAACGCGGCGGTACAGAATCTTTACGGTTGTGATAGATTCTCGAGAGCAATACTATACTGGTCAGGCATGCAACCCTTTGCGATAGTTATCATTGCGAAGCGCCGGCCCCGAGCGAAGCGTGGGGGAAGCCATCCCGTCCTCTCGGAAGACTGCTTCGGGCGCATGGGCGCCCTCGCAGTGACAGCCTGTCAGGGTGATTGCAACAAAGCATCGATCAGGGCTGTTGGCTTCCATCCTGCAAGCCTTGAATGAATCGGCGGTCTTCTTCGCTCAAACGGGCCTTCTCCAGCAGGTCGGGGCGGTGTTGCCAGGTGCGCCATAAGGATTGTTCGCGTCGCCAGCGCGCAATGCGGGCATGATCGCCTGAGAGCAGGACCTGCGGCACGCGCCAGCCGCGGAACTCGGGCGGGCGCGTGTAATGCGGATACTCCAGAAGGCCCGAAGCGTGAGAATCATCCAGCGCGCCGTCGGCATCACCCAGCACGCCGGGGAGCAGGCGTGTCACGGCGTCGATCACCACCAGGGCCGGCAGCTCCCCGCCGGTGAGCACGTAATCCCCGATTGAGATCTCTTGCGTGGCCAGGAATTGCCGAATGCGTTCGTCCACTCCCTCGTAGCGCCCACAGAGCAGCGCGAGATGGGGGAGGCGCGCCAGTTCGCGCGCCAGATCGTAGTTGAACAGCCGTCCCTGTGGACTCAGCAAGATGATGGGGCACTCCGGCCGCGCTCCCAGCACCGCTTCGACCGCTTCGAAGATCGGCTCCGGCTTCATCACCATCCCGCCGCCGCCGCCGTAAGGGACATCATCGGTCGTGCGATGTCTGTCGCGTGCATAATCCCGAATGTTGTGCACATATACTTCGAGCAGGCCGCGCGCCCGCGCCCGTTCCAGGATGCTCTGCTCCAGATAGGGCGAGAAGACCTGCGGCAGGAGTGTGAAGACATCGAAACGCATGGGCTGATTTTAGCACCGACAGTCTGATAATTTGATGGTGGATGAAATCCACAGGCCAATTTTAGCATGGATGAGCACAGCCTTAAAGAGTTGCCTTGACGTTGATTCGCTGCGGATGGTAAGATGATTGCATGTATCTCAAGGGCAGCAAATGGAGAATGCAGCAACGGCGCCAGCGTCCGAACTGGTTCCGCATTATTTTGCTATCTTTGCTCATTGCCGCCGGGCTGTATCTCGATAAATATATCCTCCCGACGATCCCCTCCCCCTTTGTGCCAACGCCGACGCCCACGCGTCCGCCCGAATCGTACCTGACCGAGGCGGAGAGCCTGTTTGCCCAGGGGAAGTTGCTTCAAGCCATCGAGGCCTACAAACAGGCCATCGCCGTCAACCCCAGGGACCCGGCTATCTATGTGGCCCTGGCGCGCACGCAGGTCTTCGCGGGCCAGTATAAGGAGGCGCAAACCAGCGCCGAGGACGCGCTGTTGCTCAACCCCAACAATGCCATGGCGCATGCCGTGCGGGCGTGGGCGCTCGACTTTCAGGGGAGTTACCTGGAAGCCGAGGCGGCCATCAAGCGCGCCCTGGAACTCGACCCCAACAATGCCATCGCCCATGCCTATTACACCGAGATCCTGACCGACCAGGGCGCGGGCAGCATCCAAAAAGCGATTGAAGAGTCCAAAGTGGCCCTGGCGCTTGCCCCGAACGCGCTCGAAACCCATCGCGCCCGCGGCTATGTCCTGGAAGCCACCGCCAACTACGAAGAGGCCATCCGCGAATATCAGGCCGCCCTGGCCATCAACGAGAACATCCCCGATCTGCACCTGGCAGTCGGGCGCAATTATCGCGCCCTGCGCATCTATGACAAGGCGATCGAGGAGTTCACCCGCGCCAATGCCCTCAACCCCTCCGATCCTACGCCCGATTATCTCATCTCGCGCACCTACTCCACCATCGGCGAGTTCGCAAAGGCCATGCAGTATGCCGAAACCGCCGTGAGGGACGATCCCACCGACGCCAACCTGCGCGGCAACCTGGGCGTGATGTACTATCATAACGTCCTGTGGCCCGACGCCCTGCGGGAGTTGACCTTGGCCATCCTGGGCGGCACGAGCGAGGACGGCAGAAAGATCGAACCGATTGCGCTCGTTCCCAACCCGCGCATTGCCGAGTATTACTTCACCTACGCTCTGGTGCTGGCGCGCACGAACCGTTGCGGCGAGGCGCTGCAGATCGCACAGGTGATCCAGGCGCGCGTGCCGGCCGATGAACTGGCCATGACCAACGCGGCCGAAGCGATCAACATCTGCCAGAAGAGCCTGACGCCCTTCCCCTCGCCTGCCTCGCCCACCGCGACGCCCCTCCCGCCACCCACCTTGCCGACCCCGACGCCATGAACATCCTCTCTCCTCGCCCCATCTTTCATCGCCGGGCAGAGTCGAACGTGTATCGCATGTTCTTGTGGGCGATCCTGATTCTGGGCGGGATCTGGCTGATCGTCCAGATGCAGCGCGGGGAGGTCAAGTCACCCTTCGCCCCGCTGCCCACGCCCACCCGCACCTCGACCTCCTACGCTCTGGAAGGCGAAGCCCACTTCACAGCCGGGAATCTCAACGCCGCCATCGAGGCCTACGCCGCGGCGACGCGCGTTGACCCGAAAAACGCCGAGGCGTGGGCCAACATGGCGCGCATTCAGACCTATTCCTCCGCCCTGCTCACCACCGATGCGGAACGCAAGGCGCGCCTGAGCGAGGCGCTTCAGTCTGCCAATCAGGCTGTCGCCCTGGCCCCGGAGGACAGTCTCGTGCATGCCATTCGGGCCTTTGCCCTGGATTGGAACGCCAACCCCGCCCTGGTCGGCGAGAGGCAGGCCCAGGCTTACCTGACCGAAGCCGAGCAGGAGGCGGTGCGCGCCCTGCAACTCGACAATACTAACGTGCTGGCCCTGGCCTTCTACGCCGAGATTCTCGTTGACCAGCAGAAGTGGACGGAGGCCGAGCATTACATCCGACAGGCTGTCGAGCGCGATCCGTCCAAGATGGATATCCATCGCGTCTATGCCTATGTGCTCGAATCCCTGCAACAGTACAACTTGGCCATCGAGGAGTACGACAAAGCCATTCGCCTGGCGCCCAACCTGACCTTCCTGCACCTGCGCGCCGGAGCCAATTATCGCGCCCTGGGATTTCGCAGCCCCAACCCCGAGACGCAGAAGCAGTTGTTCGACAAATCGCTGGAATACTTCGCGGCGGCGGCGCGCATCAACGAGCAGTTGCAAATCAGAGACCCCCTCCCCTATCTTTCGATTGCCAAGACCTACTCGCAAGAGGGCGAGTTTTTCATTGCTGCCCGCAACGTGCAGAAGGCGCTGGAATTCCAGCCCGAGAACCCCGATATTTATGGCCAGTTGGGCATTATCTACTTCAAGTCGCGCAATTATGAGGGCTCCATCCCGGCCCTCAAGTGCGCCATACGCGGTTGTACGCCCGAGGAATCCTGCGAGGGACGCGGCGGATGTGGCCGGAATGACACCCCTGCCCAGGTCAGTGGGTTGCCGCTCTCGGCCAACACGCTGGTCTATTACTATACCTACGGCTCGGTGCTGGCCGCCTTGAGCCGCCCCAAGGACAATAAGTGCCCTGAGGCACGACAGGTCTTCGATGAAATCCGGGCGGCCGGCTATGCCGCAGATTCCACCGTCGCGGCCATCATCCAGGCCGGCGAGTTGATCTGTCAGTCCCTGAGCGAGGGCGGCCCCTCCGGGACGGTGCTCGGCCCCACCCCCACTCCCCTCTCGACCTATACCCCCGCCCCTTGAGTATCAGAATTTTATAAGAGATTTCCGTTTCCCCTTGACGAAGGTTTGTCAGTTCGGCTATCATACGTTTAGCACTCAAAAAGGGAGAGTGCTAATTTCGTGCTCATTCCAGATCATCAGGAGGTCCAATATGGCAGGCAAACTTAAACTCAGACCACTTGGCGGGCGTGTGATCGTCGAGCCCATCGAACAGGAAGAGACCACCGCCGGCGGAATCCTCTTGCCCGAGACGGCGAAGGAGAAGCCGCAGGAGGGCAAGGTGCTGGCGGTGGGCCCCGGCGATCGCAATGACAAGGGCGAGCGCCTCCCCCTCGATGTGCAGATCGGCGACCGGGTGATCTTCGCCAAGTATTCCGGCACCGAGGTCAAGGTCGAAGGCAAGAAATTGCTCATCCTGCGCGAGAGCGATATCCTGGCCACAGTAGAAGGCCAATCTTAATTCCCTGTGGAGGTAATGAACCATGGCAGCAAAGCAACTCGTATTTTCGGAAGAGGCGCGCCGCAAACTCAAGAACGGCATGAACATCGTGGCCAACGCGGTCAGCGCCACCCTCGGCCCGAAGGGGCGCAACGTGGCTGTGGATCGCAAGTTCGGTTCTCCCACCATCACGCACGACGGCGTTTCCGTGGCCAAGGAGATCGAACTGGAGGACCCGTTTGAGAACATGGGCGCCCAGCTCCTCAAAGAGGCGGCTACCAAGACCAATGACATTGCCGGCGACGGCACCACCACCTCTACGGTTCTGGCGCATGCAATCGTGAACGAGGGCCTCAAGGCCATCGAGGCCGGTTACAACCCCATGTTGATCAAACGCGGCATCGAGATGGCCACCGAAGCGGTGGTCGAAGAATTGCGCAAGATGTCGGTCAAGATCGACACCAAGGAGGAAATCGCCTCTGTGGCGACCAACTCCGCAGCCGATTCCGAGATCGGCAACCTGATCGCCGAGGTCATGGACAAGGTCGGCAAGGACGGCGTGATCACCGTCGAGGAGTCCAAATCCCTGCAATTCGAGACCGAATACGTGGAGGGCATGCAGTTCGACCGCGGCTACATCTCGCCTTATTTCATCACCGATACCGAGCACATGGAAGCCGTGATCAGTGAGCCCTACATCCTCGTGCATGAGAAGAAGATCTCGGCTGCCCAAGACATCGTTCCCATCCTGGAGAAACTGGTGCAGATCGGCAAGCGCGACCTGGTGATCATCGCCGAGGACGTGGATGGCGAGGCCCTGGCCACGTTGGTGTTGAACAAACTGCGCGGCATGCTCAACGTGCTGGCCGTCAAGGCGCCGGGCTTCGGGGATCGCCGCAAGGCCATGCTGCAAGACATCGCCATCCTGACCGGCGGCACCGTGATCTCCGAGGAGACCGGACGCAAGCTGGAGACCGCCACCATCCAAGACCTGGGCCGCGCCGAGAAGGTGGTGGCGGATAAAGAGAACACCACCATCGTCGGCGGCAAGGGCTCGAAATCGGCCATCGAGGGCCGCATCAAGGAAATCCGCGCCGAGATCGAGAAGAGCACCAGCGATTACGACAAGGAGAAATTGCAGGAGCGCCTGGCCAAGCTGAGCGGCGGCGTCGCCATCGTGCGCGTCGGCGCCGCGACCGAGACCGAACTCAAGGAGAAGAAGCATCGCGTCGAGGACGCCCTCTCGGCCGCCCGCGCCGCCGTCGAGGAAGGCATCGTGGCCGGCGGCGAGATTTCCCTCATCAATGCCGCCCACAAACTCGACAAGTTGATCAAGAGCAATGACGAGGAAAGCGAGGAGGTGCGCGTCGGCATCAACATCGTCAAGAAGGCCCTCGAATCTCCCATTCGCAAACTGGTGGCCAACGCCGGCCAGGACGGCTCCGTGGTCATTGACATGGTGCGCCGCAAGGCCGGCGAGGAGAAGAACAAGAACATCGGCTACAACGTGATCACGGGCGAGTATATCGACATGATCAAGGCCGGCATCATCGACCCGGTGAAGGTCGTGCGCGGCGCCCTGGAGAACGCAGCCTCCATCGCCGCCATGATCCTGACCACGGATGTGCTCATCACCGATGTGCCCGAAAAAGAAAAGCCGGCCGCGCCCCCCATGCCCGAATACTAAGTCCCTTGCGAGGCCTTGCGAAAACCACGCAAGGCCTTTTTTTCTGTTGGTATAATTCAAACGATGCACTCCCGCCTCATCGCCACCTCGTTGCTGGGCCTGATCCTCGGCTTGAGCCTCGTCTCTTGCGCCTCCCTCTTCGGAACAAAAGCCACGCCCACCCCCAGCGGGCCGACGCCCACGCCCGAACCGCCCACGGCCACTCCCGAACCCATGGCCCTCATCGTCAACGGTGAGGGCATCCGTGTGGCCGAATTCAAAGCCGAACTGGCTCGTTATCAGAAAGCCCAGGCCGCCCTGGGCAGGACGGTGAGCGAGGCACAGGCCGGCCAGGCCGTGCTCGAGGATCTCATCGCCCAGCTTTTGCTAAGCCAGGCGGCGCGGGCGGCCGGCTTCGAGGCGTCAGAGGCGGCCCTGCAGTCCAGGTTCGACGCCCTGGCCACGCAGGCCGGCGGCAACGATAAGCTCTCCGCCTGGCTCGCCGAACATGGCTACACCGAGGCGGCCTTCCGTCAGGCGTTGAAACGCTCCCTCGAGGCGGCCTGGATGCGCGATAAAATTATCAGCGCCGTGCCCCGCACCGCCGATCAGGTGCACGCGCAACAGATCCTGCTCTATGATGCGGAAACCGCCCAGGCCGTCCTGACCCGCCTGAAGGGCGGCGCGGATTTCAACGAGCTGGCCGATGCCTACGATCGCTCCCCAGCGCCGCGCGGCGATTTGGGCTGGTTCCCGCGAGGGTATTTGCTTGAGCCCCAGATTGAGCAGGTAGCCTTCAGCCTGCCGGTCGGGCAGTATAGCGACGTGATTCAGACCGAAGTTGGATTCCACATCCTGCGCGTGTTGGAACGCGATCCTCAACACCCCCTCTCCCCCGATGCCTATCTGGCCATGCAGGAACTGGCGTTGAGGGAGTGGCTGAAATCCCAGCGTGCACAGGCCAGCATCCTGTTTGCGCCCTAGCGTTGGAGAAATGCCATGGATAGTTTCGATCTCCACGATCGCCCGCAGAGACGTTCAAGTCCCCCATTCAGCCTTTGGGACACGCTGAGCGTGGTTGTGCTGCTGGCCACATTTGGCATCGGCGGTTATTTTCTGTTGATCTTCGTCAATCCAACCACTCCGTTGAATCCACTCCCGCCCCTCCCTCCCATCTCGATCCCCACCGCGACCGTGACTCCTCTCGGGCTGCCTCCGACCTGGACGCCCACGCCGATCAGTGGGACCGACACGCCCACGTTGGTCCCCACGATTACTCTGTTGCCCTCGCCAACGCCCTTCTCGCTCATCCCTCCCACCGCCACGCCCAGCCCAACCGCCACGCCAAAGGCCGCCTTCTCGGCCACCGTCAACGCCATCGAAAGCATCCTCATTCCCCATCTGGCCGAAAAAGGGTGCAACTGGCAGGGCGTGGCCGGCACCGTGGACGACGCCAACAACAGCCCCATCATCGGCATGGTGGTGCGCCTGGTAGGGACGCTGAACGGCCGGCCGGTGAACATGACGACGGTGAGCGGCGTTGCGCCGGACTATGGTAAATCGGGCTGGGAACTGGCTCTGGGCACAACCCCTCTCTCCTCTGAGAAGACGCTTTACGTCCAGCTGCTCGATCAAGCCGGCCTGCCCCTCTCGGACAACGTGTACCTGACCACTTATAACGATTGCAAGAAGAATCTCATCCTCGTGCGCTTCAAGAAGAATCGTTGAAGCACCCCTTCCGGGGAAGAGATGCCGCCATCGCCGGGTTGGGGGAAACGAGGCAGGCACGACGCAAATTTCCGCACACCCGCCTGTTACACCGCAACGTTCCAGGAGGAGTACTTGGGATGGCGGCCGCGCACCACGTCCTCGTAGAGCCGGCGCAGTTCTGTGGTGATCGGGCCCATCTCGCCGTTCCCGATCGGGCGGAAATCCACGCGCGTCACAGCCATGACCTGCGCGGCGGTGCCGGTCATGAACAATTCCTCGGCGATGGCCACTTCGGTGCGATCGATCGAGCGCTCAACCACCTGCAGGCCCATTTCGTTGCGCAGCAATTCCATGACCGACTTGCGCGTGATGCCCTCCAGGATGTTGTCTGTCACCGGCGGAGTGATCACCACGCCATCCCGCACCATGAAGATGTTCATGGCCGAGCCTTCGGAGACATGGCCGTTCTGATCGAGCACCAGCGCCTCGTCGAAGCCGGCCCGCGCCGCGTCGGTCTTGATCAGGG
Source organism: Chloroflexota bacterium (assembly GCA_037445475.1). Taxonomy (GTDB): domain Bacteria; phylum Chloroflexota; class Anaerolineae; order Anaerolineales; family Villigracilaceae; genus Fen-1038. The sequence continues at coordinate 18,874 of JBBIKK010000029.1, read as the reverse complement.
CGGAGTTGACGTACGCGCCGGACACCTTGCCGCGCGCGGGAATCATGTTATCGTCGATGCGCCGCCATGACGAAAAAGTCACATGGGCATTGGTGTCGTTCTTGACATACTTCTCATAAGGCATGGTGAACAGGCAGAACTCGTCCTTGAGATCGTGCAGCTTCACGCCAATGCCCAGATCGGCCTTGTAAAATATCGGGCGCAGATAGACATCCTGGCGGTAGGCATCGAGGCGCAGCAATTCCAGCGTGATCTCGATCAGCCCTTCCTCATCGTACTGCGTTTGCATGGCCAGCATGCGCGCCGAATGCAGCAGACGATGGTAATGATCCCAGGGGCGAAAAACGAAGAGGCGTTGCTTCTCTTCGTTCCAGTACGCCCGAATGCCGCCGAACACGGCTGTGCCATACAGGAAGGCATGAGTGGCAATGCTGATCTTGGCTTCTGAAAGGGGAACGACCTTGCCCTCAAAAAACGCATGCTTCGAGAGATCCATGAGACGCCTCCAAACAATGGATTGGGCCAGCCCTACAGCAGAATTATAACCGCGCCGCGCGGCCGAAGGCGTTCATCTCGAACGCATGAAAACCGTCTCGCGCCAGGGGAGGGGCGCGTGAGTCGCAGCCTCCAGGGCCATCACCTTGCTGTTGGCAAAGAAAGGAAAGTCGAAGTGTGTGGCTTCGCCGGCCTTCGCTCCGGGAATGGGCATCAGGCGCGCCGTGAGGGGTTTATCCAAACGCAGGGCAAGGCTACACAGATCGAGCAGGAGCGCAGCCAGTTGCTCGGCGGTGGTATCGCCCGGCAGCGGAACCGTATCCAGCCCCGTCCCGCAAACGGCCGAGTAGAGCAGGAGGTCCCTGACGGTCAGTGTTCCCTCTGCAGCGCGCTGGGCCAGTGTGGCATCTTCCAGGACGGGCATCATCAGGCCGCTGAAGCCGGTGCGAGGGAAGGCGGCACGTTCGAGGCATTCGGTCAAGAGGGCAGCTGCGAACAGGGAGCCATGCAGACCGAGGCGCGGCGCGCCCATCCGTTCGAGAGCCGCACCGAGGGAACGGGCCTGCTCCGGGAACGGCGCCAGGGAGAAATCTATCCCCCTGAATGAACAGGGGAGCGAGCGCGCCACCCGAACCATGACCTGGGCATGCTTTTCGATCTCGGCGATCAGGGCGCGTCGTCCATCATTCAGGGTGGCATGGGCGCTGAAGGCGTTCACAGCCAGGTCGGCGGCTTCGGTCGCGAGGGCAAAGGCCGGCTCATCACGGTCATGGTAAGCGGCCGGGAAGAACGGCGCGCCGGCCGCGACATTGGCCAGCGCTGCGAAGCGCAGGTTGGCGAAGCCGTCGGGCGAGAGGGTAGAGACGCGTTGGACGATCCCGGCGCAGGCACGCACGGCGGAAAGCGAAAGTCCACGCTGCGCATCGGCCATCATCCCGCTCAAGAAAATGTTTTCTGAAGCAGCCAGCGCCTCGGGGATGAGTGGATAGCCGCGCGCCTCCTCCGGCAGGGCCGGGCCGAGCGAGGCATAGGCAATGCCGGCCTGTTGAATCGCCCCATCCAACTCTTGTGCCAGACGAGGCAGGGCCTCCACGCCGTTCCTGCCCAACAACAACGGAAAGGGGACGGTTGCCAGCCGCGTCGTCTGCACCTCGTAACCGGCGGCCTGGTAGGCGGAGCGCGCCCCGGCAAGGAACTCCGCGGCGCGCCGGATGACTTTTGCTTCCAGCGGCCAGCCGGGGTTACAAAAATAGGTGATGGAGCGAATCTTCATGCTTCATGAATACGAACGCTGGCGGAGAACCTCGAACAACAGAATCGAACCGGCCACCGCCGCGTTGAGCGATTCGGCCTTGCCCGCCATCGGTATGCTGACAAAGGCGGTGGCCAGACGGTAGGCTTCCGGCGTGGCCCCCTCGGCTTCCCCTCCTACAATCAACGCCAGCGGAGGACGCAGGTTGGTCTCCCAACAGGGGCGCCCCTCCATATCTGCGAGCAAGACCCGCAGATTGAGCGTGCGACGGCGGATCTCCTTCCAGTCGAGGATGTGAATCGGCAGGCGGAAGTGCGCCCCCATGCCGGCCCGCAGCACCTTGGGAGCGAAGGGATCGCTCGTCTCGGGCGGGATGAGCACGGCCTGCACGCCGGCCGCCTCGGCGCTGCGCAGCAACGTGCCGAGGTTGCCGGGGTCGCGGATGGAATCGGGGATGAGGACGAAGTCCGCAGAGGAGGGAAGTGGGAGAGGTCGCTCGTCGAGGACGGCCAGTATGCCCTGGGAGGTTTCCGTCTCACTCAAGGACTGCAGCAGCCGAGACTCCACCCCTTCCACCTCCACGCCGCGGGCCTTCAATCTCTCGAGCAATTCCCTGCCGCGAGCGCTCAATGCGTTGGAGTACAGCACAAAACGAAAGGGCCAGTCTGCAGACAGGGCCTCTTCGATCAGGCGCACGCCTTCGGCCAGAAAGGCTCCCGTCTGGCGGCGTTTGCGGGGGCGGCTCAGCAGTGAGCGCACCAGTCGAATTCTGGCGTTGCGGGGAGAAACGATCATGGCCTGGCATTCCATGCGGCGAGGAAGGCCTGCAGAGTGGCCTTGTCGAACAAGACCAGACGAATCACCTTCAGCCCCGATCTGTGGTGCAAGAGATAGTCCTCGATGGTCGAGAGAATGATCGGCGCAGCGCGTTCCTTGGGAAAGCCGAAGATTCCGGTCGAGATGGCTGGCAGCGAGATCGAAGAGAGGCCGAGTTGATCGGCGGTCTGCAGCGAGCCGCGGATTGCGTCTGCCAGCTTTTCATCCTCATCCCCTTCGCCCCACAGCGGGCCGACAGCGTGGATCACGTACTTCGCAGGCAGCTTTCCGCCCGAGGTCCAGGCCGGATGCGCATGAGAGACGCGCCCGTGCCTGCGGACCCAGGCGTCCGATTCCTGCTGGATAGTGGCTCCGCCGCGCCGAAGGATGGCGCCGGCCACCCCACCGCCATGTTGCAGGTATTCGTTGGCGGCATTGACGATGGCGTCGCTGGTCTCGGCGGTGATGTCGCCGCTCACAATCTGAAGAATCTGGCCCCCGGAAAGGGTGCGTTCGCAGCGTACCGTGTTCATGGATGTAGCTTTCGGTTTTGACGAAACAGCACTGGCATTCGTGTCCAGGATTCTTATTGGCAAGAAAGTGAATCCACGTGCTCCATGTCCAAGACATCGTTCACGGAATCTTTTCGAGTTTATAAAGCCGGCTCTCATCGTATACCGTGCCTGTACTGTATTTCGGGGTATAGATCAAACGCGCGGCAACATTCACCTTTTCATGATACTTTATGAATTTGAGGATGCCGTTCACAGTGGCCTCATCCGTCATAAGATAAATGTTTTCCCTTTCATAAAGACCACCTGGAAGCGATTCCACCTGATATTGACGCAACACAGTGTAATAAGCAGGGGAAAAAGTGTTCCAACCCATGACCAAGTAATGTGGTTCATCAGGGAAGTCAATAAACAAGGGGTTGGACCATTCCCAGGGAATTCCAAATGCAGGCGAAATTATGAGAATCTTCTGCTCTCCACTGTCCAGGCGAAGAAGCTGAAGATCAGACAATATCTGGTGATAGATAGATTCTCGGTTAATATTGGCGATGGTTGTTTTTGTAGATTCCTGAGCTACGATCCCAGCCACACCGATGAGGAGCAAAATATTGAAATACAAGCCCACCCTGAATAAGAGTTTTCCCACCGTATGAAGAAATGGCCAAGAAACATCGAGCCCTTTGTGTGTATTATTGCTTGAGCCTGGCCAGGGAATAGATTTCGCATTGTTCAAGGTGTACCAATATCCAATAAACAATGTGAAGATCAGGCCCGATTCCAGTGAAGCCAGCAATACATAATCAGCCAATTTCCATTTCCACAGCAAATAGATGTTGATTGCGAGGGGGGTCAGTAAGAATAAGCTTGACGGAATTAATACTTTCCTGGAAGCAAAACCATGAAATGGCATGTTGGTCCAGGCCAAGAGCAGGAGCAAAGTGTATGGCAGGACGGTTGCATCTAGAAAATGGCGGGGCAATAAAAACAAGCGAGTTGAAAAAGTCGGTCGCTTATCCGATACATTCTCGACCAGATAGCGAAGGTTCTCAAGCGAATAGACGCCGCGGTCTGGAAAAAACCAGCGCGCAAACAAGTTCAAATCGTTTGTTGTCCAGCGTATAGCCCGAATGCCCTCGCTGGCATTCACCAGGCGAGGGGTGTCATGGAGCATCCTTCGAGTTGTCGTATATGCATTGAAGTAATACCAGTCAGGGAACTGATGCAGGTACATCAGATTGAAAGCATAAGCGCTCATTAATAATGCGCCGGTAGCAGCAAAGGCCAGGATTAAATTTTTGATTGGAAAGAACTGGTAACAAATGACAGCACCGGGAATCAGGATCGCCAACACCAATGCGGTTGACTCCGGGCGGATAAGGCTGCCGGTCAGAGTCAAAATAATCCCAAATAAAAATTGGTTCTGCTTTAGCATTCGAGGCGACTGTACTGCCGTTAGAAGCATGCAAAGGCCTGCTGCAGACGCCATTGCGGCAACAGTAGTGAAAGTCAAATTGAGCACGAAATATATATTGCTCAACATGATGACAAGCGCGCCAAATATCTTTGCGCTGATCTTCAAGGGGTGCCACAGAATGAGATATATCAGGCTCCACGCTGAAAAGAAATGAAGCATGACAAAAAGCCACATTTCCCAGTTGACTGTTGAATTTAAACTGTATAGGAGAGTCAGAGCAAACCCCCACAACACATTGCTGTAAATCAGAAAAGGAAGTGGTTTGCCACCCATATAGCCCGAGGCAATAGCGATCAATTGTATATCGTCGTTGGTTCCGTAGCCCGGTCGCAGAATCGTAACAACCCCTGTGAAAAGAATAGTTGCCAGGCAGAACGAAACCCTTGCAGGGTGGGACGAAACAAAATTCCGAAATCCACCTGCGTTGGGTCTTTGTTCCAAAATTGAACCTTTTGTGTGCAAGAGAAACGAATCCGTCTTATCCACGCCGGACTTCAGCTGGATTTACAGATGTCAAGTTTGCTGCAAAAACAAGGAGACGACCTGAAACTGCCAGGTCGTCTCTTATGTTATCTCACTTTCGCGACCACCGCCGCGAAGGCGTGCGGATCGCGCACGGCCAGGTCGGCCAGGATTTTGCGGTTGAGGCCGATGTTGGCCTTTCTCATCGCCGCGAGGAGGCGGCTGTAGGTCATGCCGTTCAGGCGCGCCGCGGCATTGATGCGCGCGATCCACAATTTGCGCAGATCACGCTTGCGCACACGCCGGTCGCGCGTGGCATACCACAGGCTCTTCAGCAGAGCCTCGTTGGCGCGCTTGAAGAGGAAATGGCGCGTGCCGCGCTGGCCCTTTGTTTGCTTCAGTACTTTCTTATGGCGGCGGTGTCCATAGGGGCCGCCTTTTACCCGTGTCATGATTTACCTCCTGCAGGCTCCCGGACGTCGGCGGGAGGCGCCAGTTGGGTACACCCGGAAGCCTCACGAAAATTCGTCCTCGCCTCTGCGCCGGGCGAGGATTCTCTATTTTTCCATGTTTGGCGTCAGGCGCTTCACATTCTTGATGAAGCCGCGCCCCTGCACGGGGAGCATTTCCGTGAACAGCGCGCGGGTGCGCTTCGAGGTGCGGCGGCGCAGATGGCTTTTGCCGCCCTTCGTGCGCATCAGGCGACCCGAGCCGCTCAACCGGAAGCGCTTCGAGGTGGCTTTGTGTGTCTTGAGCTTCAACTTGCCGGACTTCTGTTTGCGAGGCACAATCAAGCACTCCTTTCAGACGAAATGAACCGCGGGATGGGGCTTGCTCCCGCGGGGATCCGGAGCAGGGACAACCTCACGGGAGGCTTACCCTTTGCCCTCTGCCTGCGGCTGGGCCGCGGGCGGGCTGCTGCGAGTCTCTTTCTTCTTCGCGCCCGGCCTGGCCGGCGCCAGCACGACCAACATGGTGCGCCCTTCCATCTGAGGCGGCGTCTCGATCGTGCTCACGTCGGCGAGCGCCTGGGCGATCTCCTTCAGGTCCTCCAGGGCGATCTCCGGATAATCCATCTCCCGCCCACGGAAGCGAACGGTCACGCGCACCTTGTGACCCTGTAAAAGCCAGCGCCGGGCATCGTCCACCTTGTAGCCGCGATGGGCCTCGTTGGTTTTGGGACGGAGACGAATTTCCTTGACCTCAATCCTGGTTTGCGACTTACGCGCCTCGCGTTCCTTCTTCGCCCGTTCGTAGATGAACTTCCCAAAATCCATCACGCGGCACACAGGGGGCGAGGCGGCGGGCGAGACTTCGACCAGATCCAGGTCGGCCTCGCGGGCAATTTGCAGGGCTTGTTTGATCGGGACGATTCCGATGTTTTCCCCATTGGGTCCAATCAAGCGGACTTCAGGGACTCGAATGCCCTCATTGACACGAAAGTCGTTAGCGCTGATAGGTTTCTCCTCGGTTCAAAAACAGATCGCCAGCCACTGGCTGGTTAGATGGGATAATCATACCATGAAGGCAAGAGGTCGTCAACAAATAATTGAGGCGTTTCTGTAACATACACAGTTGGCGACTTTGTTGCCGCCATATCTAGGACACATTGCGTCAGTCAGACCGCAATATGTGGTGGAAGCGGGCCTGAAAACGCCAAAACCCATCGTGTGTGTTACAGTCACTTGAAGTGGGGGAATGGCCTTCTCAAAATTGATTGACAAATTCGGTTTTTCGTGTCTTTGCGTAACTACCTACCGGCAGCCAAAAGCGGGAAGAAACCTGCCACCGTGTGTCATTGTGAACAGCCCGAAGCAATCGCCAGCATTTGCGAGGAGACTGCCACGCTCGCTGCGCTCGCAGTGACAGGTAGATAGTTACGTCTTTGCAGGGGCGAAGCAATCCCCCGCCGAGCGAGGAGACTTTCGGTCGGGCAAAGAGCGCCCTCCTCGCAGCGATACATCCTTTCCTGAGAAGGCCATAAGGCGGGGGCGTGCATCGAGAGCGGTCAGAAAAAGCCCACCGCACGGCCATTGAAACGGCTGCATAGTCAGAGAGTCGAACAGTCAGATGGTTGGGGAGTCGGTTGGTGAACAGGCTCTTTGTTGCTCTCGTTTTGCTTTCCGCATCTCCCAAAATGCCAGAGGAGGGGGTAGGGAGTTGCGGCGAGGCACAGGTTGGTTTTTTGAAGAGCCCGCTTCCAGACGGCATGTGCTTGCCGAAAGACATGATTCGGGTTATCATCATTGCGTTGAAAGGGAGATAGGCCCCTGAAACAAAATTCTAAAAGAGGAGAAGTATATGAATAAACGCCTTACTCTCACCCTTGTGGCGTCCATTGCCGCTTTCTCCATGTTGCTCTCCGCCTGCGGGCCGGCCGCCACGCCGACCGCGGTGAAGACCGAAGCCCCCGCCACTCAGGCGCCCACACAGGCGCCGCCCACCGAGGCCCCCACCGCCGCCCCGCCCACCCCCACGCCCCCTCCCCCTCCAAAATGCGATAAATTGCCCGATGCGCCGCCCGCTCCCGCGGCCGGTCAACTGGGCTCGCCGGAGAATCCGATCGTGATTGCCTTCGTCCCCTCCGGGGATACGGGCAAGATCACCAAGGCCGGCACGGCCATCGCCGACTGCCTGAGCCAGATGACCGGCCTCTCCTTCAAAATCGAAGTTGGGACGACTTTCGCGGCCGCCATTGAGGCCATGGGAGCCGAGAAGGCCCAGGTGGGCTTCCTCAACACGTTCTCCGTCCTGCTGGCCAGGGAGAAGTACGGCATCATCCCGGCCATGGTCGCCATCCGCAAATACAACACCAACGACGTCGATCCCGATAAGGACCTGGCCGGCAAACCGCAGCCCTTCTATCGCGGTCAGTTCATCGCCAACGTCAACTCCGGCATCCAGTCCCTGGCCGACCTGAAAGGCAAGACCTTCTGCTTCGTCGATCCGAACTCCACCTCCGGCTACATCGTGCCGCGCATCGTGCTCAAGGCCAACGGCGTCGATCCAGACACCGACTTCAAGGCCACGCAGAACGCCGGCTCGCATAACAACGTGGCCATTGCCGTCTACAAGGGCGACTGCGACGCGGGCGTGACCTACGTCAACGTCCTGACCGACACCTCCGCCAACCTGGCAGCCACCTATCCCGATATCGCCGAGAAGGTCAAGCCCTTCGCCGTGACCGACCGCATCCCCAACGACGGCATGCAGTTCATCAAGAGCCTCGACCCGGCCCTGCAGGCCCTGATTGTGGAAGGCATCCTGGCCATGACCCAGGACCCCGGTGGAAAAGCCGTCCTCAAGAGCCTGTACAACTACGATGCCCTGCAGCAGGTCGAGCCCACCTTCTACGATGACTTCGCTGCCGTCTTGAAGAAAGCCGGCGTCGACCCCGCTTCCCTCGTGAAGTAGCTTCCCCACGCGCCTGGCAGGCCCGCGAGACCTGCCAGGCTTTTCTTTATCTGCCATGCTCCGCGTCGAGAATCTCTCAAAGATCTATCCCAACGGCACGCAAGCGCTCACGGACGTCAGCTTTGAAGTCCGGGATGGCGAGTTCCTGGCCGTGATCGGGCTGAGCGGCTCCGGAAAATCCACCCTGTTGCGCTGCATCAACCGCCTGATCGAGCCGAGCGCGGGAAAGATTTATTGGGACGATGTGGACATCACCGCGGCCTCGCCGGCGGAAATGCGCAAGATCCGCCGCCAGATCGGAATGGTTTTCCAGCAGTTCAACCTGGTCAAACGCTCTTCAGTCTTGACCAACGTGCTGGCCGGCCGGCTGGGCTATGTCCACACCCTCCCGAGCCTGTTGCACCTTTTCTCCTCAGCCGACCATCACAAAGCGTTGCTCAGCCTGGATCGAGTGGGATTGACGGACAAGGCTCACGCCCGCGCCGATTCGCTCTCCGGCGGGCAGCAACAGCGTGTCGGGATCGCCCGCGCCCTGATGCAGGACCCAAAACTGATCCTGGCCGACGAACCGGTCGCCAGCCTGGACCCGGTCCTGGCCCATTCCATCCTCAAGTACCTCGAACAATTGAATAAGGAACAGGGCATCACCGTGATCTGCAGCCTGCACTTCCTCGACCTGGTGCATCGCTACGCCAGCCGCGCCATTGCCCTGAAGGATGGCCGGGTGGTTTTCCAGGGCCTGCCCAGGGAAATCGATGACCTCCAGTTCAAGGCGATCTACGGGCAGGAGGCCGAGCGCGTCTCCATCGTTTGATCTCCTCCCCATGACCACCTCGAAGACAACCTCCACGCTCTCGTTCCACCCCGTCGCGGTTGTGCTTTCTTCGCTGCTCCTCCCCGGACTGGGTCAGTTCTTTCTGCGACGCGGCCGCGGCGTGCTGATCTTCTGCACCAGCGCGGTGCTGGCCTTGTTGATCCGCTGGTCTCTGGTTCATCAGAACATTGGCAGGGTCGGCCTGGGGAACTGGACGACGAGCTGGCTCTGGCTGCCGCTGGCTGGGTTCTGGCTGTGGAATGTCTTTGACGCCCATGCCCAGATGGAGGGCCGCCGTTTCAGCCTGGCGTTGCCTGTGCTGTGTGCCGCCACTATCCTCTACGTGATCGCCTGGCACGTCACCGACGTTCGGCCTCGCCGCCTGATCGAACGCGTTCGAGATGTGCGCGTGGTGGTGACCAGCCTTTTCAATCCCGACGTGATCACCATCACGGTCAACGGTGAAGATCGAATCTGCGCCTGGGCCTGTCTGTACGATTACACGGCTGACCTTCTGGCCGGCCGGCCAACCGCAGGCAACCTGCGAGCAAGCGAGAACCTGCTCGACATCGTCGGACGAGTCAAATCCCTCTCCCCTCCCCGCTGGATGATCTCCCTGGGGCTGGCAGCGCCGGGCAGCAAAGTCAACCTGTTCGTGGCCGGCTCGATGATCGAAACGATTGCCATGGGCCTGATGGCGACGCTGTTCTCCACCCTCCTGGCGATTCCCATCAGTTTTCTTGCCGCGCGCAACATCATGTCCCATGTGCCGGGGGGCACGGCGATCTACTACCTCGCACGCGCCATCCTGAACACCGTGCGCGCCGTGGATACCATCGTGTGGGGGCTGATCGTGATTGTCTGGGTGGGACTGGGCACGTTTGCCGGCGTCATTGCCCTGACCATCCATTCCATCGCCGCGCTCGGAAAGTTGTTCTCCGAGGAAATCGAGCATGTTGATCCCGGGCCGATCGAGGCCGTCATGGCCAGCGGGGCCAATCTGATTCAAACCATCCGCTACGCGGTCGTGCCGCAGATCGTGCCCTCCTTCCTGGCCTACTCGCTGCTGCGCTGGGACATCAACATGCGCTCGGCAACCGTCATCGGCTTCGTGGCCGGCGGGGGAATCGGCTTCTTCGTGGTGGAGACCACGCGCATGGGCGGCTACCAGCAATATGCCACGGCCTTGTGGGCTGTGGCCGTTGTGATTGTCCTGGTGGATTACATCAGCGCCCAATGGCGCGAGGCCATCCTCCGTGATCCGCCGCCTCAGGTCGAGGGAAGACACCCGCTCGCGCACCGATTGCGCCTGGTCTTCTATCTCGTGTTGGGAGCAGGGCTCTTCGTCTACTGTTGGAACATCACCGAGATCAGCCTCAAAGACCTGCTCCATCCGGGCAAGAATTTTGGCCGCCTCGTTTTGGACTTCGTCCGCCTTGACCTTTCCCCGAAGGTGCTGCAGACCGTCTTCCAGCAGATGCTGGTCACCATTTTCCAGGCCATGCTGGCGACCACGCTGGGGGCGTGCTTCGCCCTGCCGGTCAGCTTTCTGGCGTCCAGGAATCTGACCGGGCGCAGCCGTGCCTCGCTCTGGATTTACTATCTGGCACGCGCCACGCTGAACATCCTGCGCTCGATCGAGGCGTTGCTCTATGTGGTCATCTTCGTCTTCTGGGTGGGAATTGGTCCCTTTGCAGGAATGCTGGCCCTGGCCGTGACCTCCTTCGCCCTGATCGGAAAACTGTTCTCGGAGGCCATCGAAAACATCGACCCCGGTCCCATCGAAGCCATCCACGCCACCGGAGCCAACCCGCTCCAGACCATCGTGTATGCGGTGCTGCCCCAGATTGTTCCACCCTTCATCTCTTACCTGATCTATCAATGGGACATCAATGTGCGCATGGCCACCATCATCGGCTTCGCCGGCGGGGGTGGCATCGGCCTGACGCTGACCACCTTCTTTGGCTCGCTGCAGTACCATAAAGCCGGCACCGTGGTGGCCGTGATTGTGATGGTCGTGGCGCTGATGGACTTCGCCAGCGCCAGGCTGCGCCAGGCCCTTGTTTGAAGAGCGCGGCTACCACAGACGCGGCACAGGATTGATCCCGGCCACATTGCTCGTGATGCAAAATCGGATGGACAGCCCGGCTGAACGGTTTGGCGGGATTGACCACCTCTTTTGTCCATCGCCGAAGGTTTCGCCTGGCCTGGTGGATTTTTGCCCTCGGTACCTGCTCATGCTGGCTGCGGCGCTGGATATTTTGCTGTTCGGGCTCCGAGTCACCGCGAGGAGGAGCACAGCGATGACGAAGCAATTCCCTGACATGAGGTTGTCACGGCGGGCGTGGCAGTCTTCTGTTGCGAAGCGACTGAAAACCGCTTCTACGTCAACCTCCGCTGTGCAGAATTCGTCTGGCAAAAGCCTTTTTGCAACGGTATAATCTTGGCCAAAGACAGGAGGTGCCCAATGAGGCGGATATTTACGGCCTTGATTCGCAAAGAAGGCGATTGGTATGTAGCCGATTGCCCCGAAGTGGGAACGGTTAGCCAGGGGAAAACGGTTGAAGAAGCCATTGCTCATCTCAAAGAAGCAACCGAACTTTATCTGGAAGAGTTTCCTCTGCCGGAAACCACGCCGCCGTTATTGACCACCTTTGAAGTAGCGGTTTATGCCTGATTTACCACATCTATCTGGGAGGGAAATTGTCCATGCCCTGGAGCAGCTTGGCTTTGTTCAGGCGCGTCAACGGGGGAGTCACGTTGTCATGAAGAAGTCTACATCAGGAGGAGATGTTGGGTGCGTTGTTCCCTTGCACGATGAAGTTGCCATGGGAACCTTGCGCAGCATTCTCAAGCAAGCGAAAGTTTCAGCAGAGGAGTTTCTAAAAGTTGTGAAGTAAGAGCCGCGCCGCAAATGGAGGAGGGGGCCTGCTTCGCCTTCGGCTCGCCAATGACAGCCGTGTCACGGCGAGCGTGGCAGTCTTCTGTTGCGAAGCGACTGAAAACCGGCTCTACGCTACGTTACCCCCGGCGCATGCATTGCTTGACAGTCAGCCATAAACCTGGCAAACTCAAGCCCGATGTTGAGGATCAGCACCTACGCGGAGGTCACCCGCTTCGACCTGGCGCGCACCCTGGCCGGGCGCGGCCGCTACTGGACGACGGCTTATCTCGTTGATGGGCTTTTGATTGACAGCGGCTGTGCTCACACCGCGCCGGAGATGGTTCGGGCGTTGCGGGAGGCGCCGCTGACGCGCCTCGTCAACACGCACTCCCACGAGGACCACATCGGGGCCAATGGGCCGTTGCAGCGTCAGCGCGCCGGCCTGGAAATCCGGGCTCACCCCCTTGCCATTCCCGTTCTGGAGGACCCGCGCCGTGAACAGCCCCTGCATCCCTATCGGCGATTGTTCTGGGGTTGGCCTGAGCCATCGCAGGCGCAGCCGCTGGCCGATGGCGCCGTCCTGGAAACGGAGGCCTTTCGCTTTCAGGTGATCTACACCCCCGGCCACAGCCCGGACCACCTTTGCCTGTACGAACCGCAACGCGGCTGGTTGTTCAGCGGCGACTTGTTCGTGGGCGGACGCGAGCGCGCCCTGCGCGACGGGCACGACATCTGGCAGATCATCGCCTCGCTGAAACGCATCGCGGCCCTGCCCTCCACGGTCATGTTCCCTGGCAGCGCCCGCATTCGGGAGAACCCGAACACAGAACTCGCCTCGAAGATCGCTTATCTGGAGGAATTTGGAAACAGGGTGCTCGACCTTCATCATAGGGGTTGGGGCGTGGATGCCATTGTTCGCGCCCTCTGTGGAAAGCCCATGTTCATTGAACTTATCACCCTGGGAGATTTCGCGCGGCGGCATCTAGTGCTTTCATACCTGAGGGACAACCGCCTCCTGCCCTCACCCTGACCCTGATCATCCCCGAAGGGGGCTCCCAAAAGGAGAGAGGATCGGCAACCAGAATGAGATTTTGTGACCAAAAACGTAACTGCCTGTCCCTTGTCACTACGAAGAGCGCAGCGACTGAAGCCATCTGCCCATGAGGCTCCGTCACGGCCTCTGGGGGATTGTTTCGCCCTGGCGGCTTGCAACGACACTGGCTTCAAGTCACTCGTTGCATGAAGGTAAGCGCTCCGGCCAGGCCGATCAGGGGCGCTGTTTCAATTGCAAGTTGGAGATCACCAGTGGCAAGACCTGCCTGGCATACGCCTCCACAGGCAGGCGGTTTCGCGCGCGGCCCCATTCCAGGGCCAATCCATAAATTGCCCAACTGGTGGCCACGGCAGCAATTTGGGGGCTGCTCTGCGAGCCGATCTGTGCCAGCCACATCTCGATCAATTCCCGAACCTGCTTTCTAACCTGCATTTCCACCAGCGATTCAAACTGAGGTTCGGAGGCCTTGCAATGCTCGCTGGATCGGGCCACGAACTCACACACGCTCATGACCAGAGCGTGCAGGTTCTCCTCACTGTAGTGACAGGCACTCAGGGTGCGTTTCTCCAGCTCCTGCCGAAACTGCTGGCGGATGCTCTCCTCGAGCAGGGCATACTTGTCGGAATAGTGGGCATAGAAAGTGGCACGGTTGATTTCGGCTCTTTCGGCGATATCCTGCACGGTGATCTCACGGAATCCCTTCTCGGCCAGCAATTCGATAAAGGCTCGTTGAATCAGGCCACGCGTGCGTTTGACACGCAGGTCGAGTTTCTTTTGGACAGGGACATTGGTCAACATTCCTGTTCCTTGTGTCGGTTATCCGACAAAAATCCGCGATTGGTGGTTGACCGCTTTTTGCAACTTGTATTTAATAGGCAACATCTATTGTTTATCCTATCATGGTTGAGAAAAGGAGTCAAGTCCTGGGTTTTTTGTGCCAACCATCTCAACTCACCCTTCAGGAAGGACACCATGTTAGAAAACATCTTCTCATCTTTTAGTGATTGGGGGCTGCTGATCCTACGGTTGGCGATGGGGATCATCTTCATCGTCCATGGCTGGCCCAAGCTCAACCCCAACTCGCCAATGAAGGGCACGGCGGGCTTTGGTGGCTTTTTGAAGCAGATGGGTGTGCCCCTGCCCGGCTTCTTCGCCTGGGTCGTTGCCCTGCTGGAGACAGTCGGTGCAGTGCTGTTCATCCTGGGGTTGGGCACGCGCCTCCTGGCGGTTGGTTTCGCTATCAATATGCTGGTAGCGATCTTCGTTGCCAAGCGAGGCTTCATGAAAGTGCCCTTCACGGCGCAGCAAGCGACCGGCTGGGAATTCGACTTTGCCCTGCTGGCCGGATCGCTGACCCTGCTCTTCACCGGCGCGGGAAGCCTCGCGCTCGATCCGATCGTGGGGCTGTGAGCGAGTCATTTGACACTCTCGCAGTTGCCTGCCCTGTGGTTTGCCGCACGGCAGTTGAAATGCCGTAGCGCGGGATTTATCCAGCAACCCAAACGCGACATCAACGTCGCGGCACAGAATCTTTACAGTCGTAACAGATTTTCAAGAGCAATACTATAGTCTGAGAGTTTGATAGGCGGAGAGGCGGACGGTGGACGATGGTTCGGGCAATCGGCGCAGGCCGACTTCGTAGAAGTAGGCCACAACTTGGGTTGCCAGGCGGAAATGCGAATGGATGGCAGGTAGTTACCCACTCTCGTTATGACCGCCCGGAAGCGCCGCGGATTTGTTTGCGTGAGGCGCGATCGGGAGGAAACATGGCTCAACTGGTTACCCGCGCTGATCGGCTGCGGCCGGGTGTATCGCTGGAATTTCGGGTCTTTGGCGGCCCGGCCATTCTGGTCAATGACCGCGGCACCTTCCGCGCCCACCTGAATATCTGTCCGCATCGCGGCGGCCCGATGGCTTTCGATCGCGAACGCAATCTGTGGCGCTGTCAGTGGCATAACAGCGCCTGTCTCTGCTGAGCGGCGATCGCCTGGGCGGCCCGGCTGAAGAGGGCACCCGTCTCACCCCTCTCCATGTAGAAGCGCGCGAGGGATACGTGTACACTGAGGGATAGGGGGGTGAATCCCCGCTCAGGTTGTGGACGTCGGCTAAAATCCGACCGGCGCCTCGCTGGAGTCCGCCTGAGCGCCTTGCACGAGCTGCCTGCCAACATACCGCCTGTTTGCTTTGACCTCGCCGCACCTCTGCTCGGGCGCGAGGTATTGAGAGGCCCTGGCATGCGAGGGGGTATGGTTTTCTCAAGGTCACTCGACAAAAGAATGATGTCATTGCGAGGGCAGTATTTTTTGTCCGAAACAATCTCCAAAAGGTCAGTTTTGCCCATTCTGTGGAAGACTCTTCGCCAAAGAGCGGCTCGCAGTGACATTTCCCGGACTTTGAGAAAGCCATGTGCGAGGGGGGGTTCTCGCTGTTGGCTGTGGGGAAAATCATGTATAATGGCTGCTGGTGAGGTGTGACGATGCCCTTTGCTGCCTCCGATTTTCGTGAATGGCTGCGCGTCTTGTACGATCATCCGGAGTGGCGCGAAGAACTTCGCCATCTGGTACTCACGGACGAGTTGCTCAAGCTGCCCGAGGCTGTGCGTGGGTTGATCGAGGCTCACCGACGCGCCGAGGAACGGCTGACTCGTCTGGAAGAGGGAATGGCCAATCTGCAGGCAGCGGTTGCGGCGTTGGCCGAGGCCCAGCGCCGCAGCGAAGAACGCCTGACGCGCCTGGAGACCGCCGTCGCCGAACTGGCCAAGGCGCAGCGCCGCACCGAACAACGCGTCGAGGAACTGGCCGAGGCGCAGAGTCGGCTTGGTGTTGCGGTGGGCGAACTGCAACGCGCCTTCGGTTCCACGGTTGAGGAAGAAGCCGCCAGTGTGGCTGAAGTGATTATGCGCCGCAAGGGCTATCACATCGTGCAGCCTGCTTACTCGCTGGCATTGGATGGCGAGATCGATGTGGTCCTTCCCCTGGAGGACGCGGCGGGCAGGCCCGTGTGGGTGGTAGTGGAGGCCAAGGCGCGTCTCAGCCAGCGCGATGTGCATCGCTGGTCAAACCGCATGCATTCGGCGGAGTGGCATCAGCGATTGGCAGACAGGGGAGTCAAGGGGCCATACCTGGTATACGCTTATAGCATCCGCGCCGATCTGGGAGCCCAGGAGATGGCCGAGAAGGCCGGCATCGGACTGCTGAAGAGCGATGGGGAGGTGCTGGCTCCCCGAGGTTTGATTGAGCCTCTGCATACTCAAGAGCAGGGTCATTGATCTCCGGCTGCTCAACGGCCGGGCTGGTTCTTGTTGCGCCTGACGAGAGCATCGCTCATGCGCGCCACGCGTACCATGTATTCCACGTCATGGACGCGCACAATGTCCGCCCCGCGTGCAATGCTGATCGCCACCGCCGCGGCGGTGCCTTCCACACGCTGATTGGGCGGCAGATCGAGGGTGTAACCAATGAAGGATTTGCGCGATGGTCCCACCAGAACGGGGAACCCCAGGGCGCGAAGTTCATCGAGGCGGCGGATCAACTCCAGATTATGCTCCACCTTTTTGCCGAATCCGAGGCCGGGGTCCAGGATGATGCGCTCTTCGGAGATGCCAACCTGAAGAGCGCGGTCTACACTAGCCAGCAGGTCGCGCTTCACATCCTCCACCACGTCCCCATACTCGGCGCCGATGTAGGCTGCGCCCAGTCGCTGGCGTACCTCCACGCTGGCCGGGTTGCTGCGATTATGCATTAAGATCACTGGACAGCGGCAACGAGCCACTACAGCACCGATCGCGGGATCGGCGCGCAAGGCCCAAACGTCGTTGACCAGGTGCGCGCCGGCCTGGAGCGCTTCTTCGGCAATAGCCGCTTTGGAGGTGTCCACAGAAATCAGAGCGGCAGGAAATTCTCGCGCCAGGGCGCGGATGACGGGAAGGACGCGCCGCCTTTCCTCCTCGACTCCCACCGGCTGCGAGCCGGGACGCGTGGACTCGCCGCCCACATCGAGGAGGTCTGCCCCGGCGGCGAGAAAGCGGCCAGCCTGCGCCACGGCGGCCGCGACGGGATCGCCGCTGGCCAGGAGGCCATCGCCGGAGAAACTATCGGGCGTGACGTTGAGGATGCCCATCACATACGTGCGGCATCCCCATTCCAGGGCATGCTTGCCGATCACCAGGGGCTTCATAGGGGGAACGCCTGAGCAGACACCCGGCTGGTTCTTCCCAGGAGAGAAGGGTTATGGAATCTGATCCAACGGGCGCGCGAGCCAGGCTTCGGCCTCATCGAGATCGGTGAAGATCTTGATGGCAGCTGCGGTCTCTGGCAGGGCCAAGGAAGCGATTTCTCGCACCGCCTGAGCCACTTTCGGACTGGCAACCACAACGGCCAGGCGGATGTTGCGCGCCGCCGGGTCGCTGTTCACTTCCACAGCCAGTTTAATGGCCTTTTCGGGAATTTCTTCGACAGCGCGCAAGTCGTACAGGTTGCGCGTGCGACGGTCTGCCCCCAGCAAGTGTTCGAGGGCGAAGGCATGCCATTCCTGAAGCGTGGCATCCGACAGGTCGGTGAAGGTCAGATTCATGCCGCCATCGGCACGGCGGACAACGCTCATGCCAATGCCCGCTTTGGGTGTCCAGTTGAGGGGCTTGATTTCCATCATGTGGCCTCCGGCTGCCGAGAATTATATCAAGGTTGGCGAGAAAAGCGTGATGCCGCTTCGATCCACTTCTGCCAGAAGCTGACGGATCGTCTTGTGCAGCCGCGGGTGCAACAGGTCGGGGGCCAGATCGGCCAACGGCACGAGGACGAAGGCGCGCGCATGCAAACGCGGATGGGGGATGATCAGTTCGGGCCGGTCGAGGATGAGATCATCGTAGAAGAGAATATCAATATCGATCTGACGCGGGCCATAGAGAAAGGTGGGAGCGCGGCCGAGACGGGACTCCAGGTGTTTCAGGCAGGTCAGAAGAGGCAGGGGAGAAAAGCGGGTCTGGGCCCTGACGACCATGTTGAGAAACGCCGGCTGATCGGGGTAGCCCCAGGGTGGCGTCTCGTAGATCGGCGAGCCGTCCAGGAGGTGCACCCTGGGAGGGAACGCGGCCACCGCGGCGCGCAGATTGGCGAGGCGGTCGCCCAGATTGCTCCCGAGGCCCAGATAGATTGTGTGCATTGTGAATTGTCTCGCGACGCTCCAGACGCAGTGCAGAGCCGGCTTCTGCTGCGCCGCCTGCAAACCATTCTACGGCAAAGGCGCCTTTCCGGGCACGCAACAAAAGGCGGCCTCAGAGCGGCCGCTTTCTCTACTCAACCTGTGTGCGTGCTTGTTCTCTCTGTTACCTGGCCAACTCCAGCACAGGATTCGTCCAGGAGAGGTAATTCTGCGTATCATTATAACGGATGGTGCCATCGGCGGTGCCGCCGAATTCCACTGTGTAGCCCACGACCTGGCTCTGGAATCCATCGACGGCGCCGGTGCCCAGGAGGGGCGCACCACTATTCGAGGATTCGTGTGAATGGCTTGCCATTCAAAAGGCCCAACTCAGTTACACTTTTTCGAAAAACCAGGCAAGCGGTTGCTATACCTTGTACAGACAGCATACTTGTACTCCGAGGCTGGGAAAGGCGATCCGCATGTGGATCGCCTTTCCGGGTATTACGTCTATTTAACTAATTCGATAACTGGCGGAGTACTCGCCTGGTATTTATT
>JBBIKK010000028.1:0-33034 GCA_037445475.1 Chloroflexota bacterium | reverse complement strand
TCCTCCTTGTTCCAAATCTCACCCCTGCGGGCTTCATGGCAACCAGCTTACACGCCGCGATGTGCTCAAGATGATCGGAGCATCGGCCGGCGGCCTGCTCCTGAGCGCCTGCGGCGCGAAGAGGCGGGCCTCTCCAACTTCGGCGGCTGTCATCCCCACCTCCACGCCCCCGGCCACGGCGCTCCCAGCCGGCAAAACCGCCGTGCTGCCGACCCCAACCGCCTCCGTCCCTCCCACCCCTGCGGCCGCGAGCGTGGCCATCCAGCGCGTAGCCTCTTATGAACCGAGACGGGTTCGTCAGCATTTGCAGAGTGCCCTGGAGGCCCTGGGTGGAATCGGCGATCTCGTCCGCCCGGGCGCCCGCGTGGCCATCAAAGTGAACCTGACCGGCGGATCGCTCACGCCGCCGATGCGGGGCGTGGCGCGCATCGAAAGTTATTTCACCCACCCGGCCGTGGTCCGCGCCCTGGGCGAGTTGTTGCGAGATGGCGGGGCGAGCCGCCTCTACATCGTGGAGGGGATTTTCACCCCGGACTCGTTTTCCGAATCGGGTTACTGGGAGGCAGCGGAGGCGCTCGAGGCGCAATTGATCGATCTGAATAGCGCCTATCCTTACCGCGACTTTTATCAGGCTCCGGTCGGAGAGGGGTGGTTCTATTACGACTCCTTTGTTTTCAACCCCATCCTGGAAAACATCGATGTTCTGATCTCGGTGGCCAAAATGAAATGCCACTGGAACACCGGCGTGACGCTTTCGATGAAGAACCTGATCGGGCTGGTGCCCGTGCAGCCCTATCGCAATCGCCGGCGCGATCGCGAGCGCTCGGCCTTCCATGGACAAAGCGTCCGGGAATCCGGGACGCGCCTGCCGCGCGTCATCCTCGACCTGAACCGGGCGCGGCCGATCGATCTGGCCATCATCGATGGCATCAAGACGGTAGATGGGGGAGAGGGCCCTTGGCGCAGCCTCTCCCTGCAGGAGGCCCATCTGCTGGTGGCCGGGAAGAATCCCGTTGCCACCGATGCTGTGGCAACGGCCCTGATGGGCTTTGATCCCACCGCCGAATACCCTTCTGCGCCTTTCCTGCGCGGCGAGAACCACCTCAACCTGGCCCGCCGGGTTGGATTGGGCACCAACCGACTGGAGGAGATTCGTGTGGTAGGGGAAACCATCGAGGAGGCGCGTGGAAACTTCAGGCCGAGTTGGTAATGGATTTCAACCCTCTCGCTCTGCGCTCGATTCATCCCCCTGCTCTTTCCACCATTCCAGCAGCGCCGTGAAAGGCAGGGCCGGCCGCGCCTCGCCTGTGCGTCCCGTGTTCCAGGTGACGATCAGTTCTTTGCGCGCCCGCGTGATGCCCACGTAGAGCAAACGCAGGCGCTCGCGCGCGTAATCCAGCCGCGCCCGCCGCGTGGCCACCCCTTCTTCGTAGTAATCATATTCGCTTGTGGAAACGGCAGCCGCCAGTTGCGCCAGCGCCTCGGCTCCCAGATTCAGCCCATCGCGTACGAACCATCTCTCCGAAATGAAACGTTCCTCAGGCAGGCCGGCCGGAAAATCGTAGTTGTTCACAGAGAGCAGGTAGACTCGATCCCACTCCAGCCCCTTGGCCTTGTGGATGGTGGAGACGATTACCACGCCTTTGTACTCATCGGGGTTGAAGCCCGAATCATCTGCCGAGAAGCCAATGAAGCGGCGCTCGTTGCGGGCGACCTCATGCAGGCTGGCGATGAAATCGGGCAGGCGCCATTCCGGATTCTGCGCGGCGATTTCCTTCAACAGCACGGCGAACTTATGCGCCAGGGCCAGGTCGGCCGGCACGGCGAAGATGTCCTGTGCGAGCGTCAGCACCAGCTGGTCGATGGGCAGGATGCTGGCACCGTGCCAGCGCAGGACGACCTGGCGAAAGGCCTTCAGTTCGGTCCTGATCTGCTCCGCCTCTTCCCGGGACGGGAGGGCGGGCTCCCCTTCCCGGCCGTGCGCCCCGCTCTCGGGAAGAGAGGCGGGAACCGGCGCCAGATACTCTTCGACGTTCCTGAGCCCGCGAAGCCAGGCCGCGGTGCGGGTGTAGAGAGAGGTGTGTGTTTCGTCCTCGCGCCAGTCGCGCCGCCACACCTTGTAGGCCTGTGCCAGTTTGGAGGGATTGCCCGGCGCGGCCAGGTAACTCAGGACATGGCTGAGCGCCCCTGCGGCGGCGCGCGTGGGCGAGGTGCTCCGTAACATCTCGCGGCACTCGATCTGGCGCCGCCTGAGGGCCTCGGCCACGCGCGCGGCGTGGTCGTTGGTGGCTGTCAACACCGCCACCGTCCAATCGGGATGCTGGGGCAGCCACTGCTCGATCGACCTGACCACGCCCTGGATTTCCTCTTCAGGAGTGTGCCTGGCGCGCACCAGTCTCACGCCGGAAGGATGCGACGGCGGATTGGGTTGCGGGTCGCCGGCCGCGGTGGGCACGATGTGGGGAGGGGAAAGGGCATCCCGCACCTCGGGCACGGGGTGCCGCTCCATCGTCCAGTCAATCAGGTGATTCGCCAGGCGGATGATCGAGGGTTGGGAGCGCCCCGAATGCGCCAGGTCGAGACACAGGTTGGCGCCCTGACGGAAGCGCCGCAGCAGGTTCGGGTCGGCGGTGGTGAAGGTCTCGTAGATGGCCTGATTGGGGTCGCCGACGCGCACCCAGTTGCCGTCCTCGCCGGCCAGCAGACGCAGAATATCTTCCTGCAGTCTGCTGGAATCCTGGGCCTCATCTTCAAGGATATACGGCCAGCGGTAGCGCAATTGTTGCAGCAGCGTGTCGGAGGTGATCAACAATTCATATGCCAGGCGGATGAGGTCGTCGAAGTCCACCGCGCCGCGGTAGGCGAGGGCGCGCTGATAGCGGGCATAGACCTCCAGCCCCATCTCGGCCAGGGGCAGGGCACCCGGCTGACGGTCCAGGCAAAGACGCAGTCGTTCGGGGGTGAGGCGTCGGTCCTTGGCCGAGCGGATGAACTCGGCCGCGATCTCCTCCACCAGGGCCGGCCAATCCTTGCGCCGCACCCTGCGAATCTGGGAAGGGCTGAGGGCCGGCGCGAGATAGAGGTCGAGAAAATCAGGATGATCCCGGAGCCAGTCGGTGCAGGCTTCGGCAATCAGGGTGGCCGAGACGGTCTCGTCCACGATGGAGAATTGTTTATCGAGGCCGACCAGGGGTGGATTCTCGCGCACGATGTCGTGCGCCAGCCCGTGCAGGGTGCGGACGCGATAGCCGAGATGCGGGATGAGCCCGCGCGCCTGGACGAACTCGCCCACGCGGGCCGAGAAGTTATCTACGGCCGAATTGACCAGCGTGACGATCAGTACCTCTTGATCGGGCTCGAGCCGTCCGCTGGAGATGATCTGCGCCGCGAGGGCCGAGAGCGTATGCGTCTTGCCCGAGCCGGGCACGGCGGAGATGCCGAGCGAGCCGTGCGTATACCGCAGGACCTCCAATTGGGAGGGGCGAGGGGTGAAGGTCATGGGAGTGGCGGCAACACTTTCTGGAAGGCCCGCAACAATTCCCCGCGCTGCTCAAACCCGCTTTCGCCCAGGTTGCTGAGGCCGAGATAGAGTTTCTCGCGGCAGCGATGCAGCAGACCCGAAGCCAAGCGCGCCAGGCCCTCGCGGTTGGCCTGTTCCTCATCGGCAAAGGTCCACAGACGGCCGGGGGGCCAGGCGCGGCTCAGGACGTGGGCGTGGGTCAGGGGCTGATCGGGGCGGGTATACCAGCCGCCCGAGCCGGGGTCGAGCCAGATTTGAACGCGCACGGGGCGATTCATCATCAGGAAGGTATAAGCAGGAGCCACCAGCACGGCCTCCTCCCTTTCCACGCTCCAGGCCTCCAGATATTGCGCGGCAATGACGCCCTCCTGCAACATGGCCACGTATTCTTTTCCAAAATCGAAATCGGGGTGGTCGAGGTGAAGGGAGGCCGGCTCGATGGCCAGGCGAAACTTGCGCATCGACTCGATCAACGCCGCGGCCGCGCGCGTCGCATCTGGATTGCGGTGGAAACCGAAGCCTGCTTGAGAGAGTTGCTGGCCGAAGAGGCGGCGCAGGAAAATATCGAGAGGCAGGGGAGGTGCGCTTCGATAATCCAGCAGCCAGGCGCGCAGCCGCGTGTAGCGTTCTCCAACGAGGGATGTGATGCGCGCCCGGGTCTGCGGCTGAATCTGCTCGAAGGCCGAGAGGGTGAGATCGCGGGCGCGGTAAACGATCTCACTCAGCAGTTGGGCGCGCACCAGGTCCACCTCCAGGACAAGCCGCAGGGCCTGGGCCACATCGAAAGTGGAGGGATGGATGTTCCAGTGCGGATGGGCCAGCGCCGCCAGAGTCAGCAGAGCGCGCACGGCCGGCTCATCCCGCAGCGGGCGCGAGGGGCGGTGGCTGCGCCAGGGAATGTGTCTGGCATCCAGGCGGCTGGTGATGGCAAAGCGCAGGGAATCGGATAGGTAGGGAGACAGGATGACCACCTCGTGCGGCGGGAGGCCGGAATCGGCCATGAGGGATTGGATTCGCTCCACGACTCTATCCAGCAATTCCGGGTAGAAACGGGCGCTGATGATTTCCAGGGGGAGAGGTGCACGGCGCGGTGGACGAGGAGCGGGCTCAAGCCGAATGGCGCGGGCCAGTGCATGGGAAAGCCAGGCAATGCCCTCGGGCATGACAAAGGAGTGCTCGAAGCGAAACGCCCTCTCGCACAGAGCGCTCAACGCCAGGGCACTCTGGGCGTCGGCGCCGAGGAAGCGGCGCTGGCCGCCCTCTTCATCGTAGATCAGGAGGGCCGAGTCGAATTCCGGCAGCCACGCTCGTATCAGATCGTGGGCGCGCGGCACGTCTTCCTCGACGTTGTCGTAGATCAAATGACGATAGGTGCGAGTCAGATAATCACGCACCGCAGGCTCCGGCCACAGAGCGTGCCAGAAGACCTCCAGCTGGAGGGAGAAATCGAGCAGGTTGTGCTGGAGGCAAAACTGACGGAAGCGATTGGCGCATTCCTGGACATCGGCGTACACGCGTCGTCGTTCGGGGTCGCCGGCCCAGGCCGCATCGAGACGGGCGCCGATCTCGGTGTGGGGGAATCCGACCGCGGCCGCCTTGTTCAGGTTATCGAGAATCTGGGCGTACAGACGGTTGCGGTCTATCGTGAGCGATTCGAAATACCCGTCTGCGAGCCGCGGCCTGACGATATGGGCCATGTAATACTGCGAGGTCTCGAGCGTGAGGAAGACGGGCGGGCGATCGGGATGGGCAAAGCCGGCCCGCTCGGCGGCCAGCGGCCAGAACAGGTCGCACATGCGCCGCGCCAGCCCCGCGAGAGTGACCAGCGCCACCTCTCCGCCGGCCGGGCGTGCGGGCGAACGCAGGATGCCAAGATAGGGAGTCTGAAGCGTGCGCTGAGGCGTGAGGACGAGAATGGAATCGCCGGGCACGCCGCGGCGCAACAGAAGTTCCAGGCGCCCGGCTCCAACGGTGGACTTGCCCGTTCCGACCGGGCCGCGCAGAAAGTTCCTGGAGGCGAGCCCGGCCTCGATGACGGCGCGCTGCTCCGAGGTCAGAGGGAGAGAAAGCACGTTATTGAGGGTAGTGGATGGAGGTTGATTTGTCAACGCTTTGAATCCGGGTGATTCCCCATGTCTTTTCACGATTCGGTGGACTGAAGCCTGCCTCAGGGCGTGAAAAGTCCGCCGGAAGCGGACTTCCATGGATGGAGCCGTCGGGTCGAGTGTGTCAAGACCCGGCGGCAGGGTGTTTGCCGGCCAGGGGAGGTTTGGCAGCAACCTCCGCAAGCCACGCTAGAGTATTGCTCTTTGAAAACCATCCCAACCGTAAAGATGTTGCACCGCGGCGCATCGTCCCCGTAGGGGATGGATGTCGCGTTTGGGTTGCGGGATAAATCCCGCGCGACACTATTCGATCAAGCCTTTCCAGTCCAGCCTCTCTGCCGTGTGCAACAGGCGGTGATCATCGTCGACCAGACGATAGTCGAGATGGCGAAAGACTCTTTCCGCCAGCGGGCGGACTGCCTCGACAGGCACGATCGTATCCTGGCGACCATGAATGATGATGGTGGGAACGTCCAGCGGGGGCGGGAGATTCTCGGCAAACTCTGCCAGCATCAAAGCCGGAGCAAGCAGAATCTGGCGGCGCACCTGCTCAGGGTGTCGAAGGGTGAACAGGGCAGCCATCAGGCCCCCGAAGGAGGAGCCGATCAGGGTCCAGTTCGAGGCGCGCCCCAGGATCGGAGCAAGTTGACGCATGCGTTCCTCGAGCGAGCCGTGGAAGTCCGGCACGATCAGGTCGGGGTAGAGGGCGCGCAGGAGCGTCGCCTTGCGGGTTTGGCTGTTGCTCTCCAGTCCGTGTAGGTAAAGGAGGCGCCTGGGGTCGAACATGATCACCTTTTCCTCTATGCAACCCGCGAGCGCAGGAACTCGTGCAGTTCCTTGTTCAGTTCGGGCGGGAAGGCGGAAGCGATGCGTCGGAAGGTGGCGCGGACAGCCGGCTCGCTGGTGTCCATGAGAACGCTACGCAGAAAGTGAACGGTCTCGGCCGGATAGGCCTCGTAGAGCACGAGAATCAGTTCTTCGATCTCGACCTGCAACGGGGAGGGGGCGAGGGGCAGAATGGGTTCGATCAGGCGCAACGCGGCCGGCACGTCCGTGAAGCGCGCGTCGGCGATGGCAAAGGTCAGAGCCCGCAGGCCAATCGGCCATGAGCGTGGCTGCGCCGGCGAGAGCCACCCGGCGGTGAGGTCGAAGAAGGTTTGTGGTGCCTCCCTGCGCAGGCGTGCCAGGCTGATGCGCATCAACGCCTCTTGCAGGATGGGGTCACGCACAGTCGGCACCCAGGCCCGCAGGCGCTCGATCAGGCCTTCCTCCTGGGGAGGGAGGCAACCCAGCAGGAAGGCCGTCAGCAAACGCGTTTCGAGATAGTCCTCGTCCCACAGGTGATCGGCCAGGTTCAGGGCCGCTTCGGGGTATTGCTCGGCGAGCGGCTTGAGTTCCATCTCGATCTGTTTGAGGATCACGGCCGGCGTGCGGTAGGCGGGCAACCTTGCGCCGGGCGGGGCGGCCTGAGGCTTGCGCAGGGTGCGATTCACGTAGAAGTCGAGCATGGCGTGCAGATGCTTGACGAACTCTTCGGGCAGGAAGAAGAAATCGGCCAGCCGCGCGGCCTGTCGGCGCAGACGCGCCAGGTCAATGGCGGGCATGGCGTGGCCTCCGTCTCAGTAAGCGCGGGCGAAGTAGGCTTTCACCCTGGCTTCGCGGCCGCACACAATGCACCGGCCCCTGCCCTCCGCCGCCTCCAGGGGGATGCAGCGAGAAGTGGCCCGCGTCTCCTCTTTGATCCTGGCCTCGCACTCGCGGCGCTCACACCACCAGGAGAAGGCCCAGCCCTTTTGCACGGCCTCCTTCAGTTCGTCGTAGGTCTGCGGGTCGAAGATGTGACGGTCGCGAAACTCGGTGGCGCGCTGCAGGAGGGAGGCCTGAATCTCGGAGAGCAGCCCGTTCACGGTCGAGGGGAGATTCGTCTGCGAGGCGGAGGACTTGCCGCCTCGCCCCAGGACATCGCGGCGGGCCAGGGCGACCTGGCCGCGCTCCACATCCTTGGGCCCGATCTCGATGCGCAGCGGCACGCCGCGCATCTCCCAATCGTTGAACTTGTAGCCAGGCGTGAGCTCCTCGCGCGCGTCCAGCCGGAGGCGCAGGCCGGCGCCCTGCAGTTCCGATAGAATCCTCTCGGCCACCGGCATGACCCTGCTCTTCTCGGCGTCGTTCTTGTAGATGGGCACGAGCACAACCTGGATCGGCGCCAGTTTGGGGGGCAGGATCAAGCCCTGGTCATCCCCGTGCGTCATGATGATGGCGCCGATGAAGCGCGTGCTCAGGCCCCAGGAGGTCGTCCAGCAATATTGCAGGGTGTTGTTCTGATCGAGATACTGGATGTTGAAAGCGCGGGCAAAGTTCTGCCCGAGGAAGTGCGAAGTGCCCGATTGCAGGGCGCGCCTGTCCTGCATCATGGCCTCGATGGTTGTGGATTGAACCGCGCCGGCGAACTTCTCGCTTTCTGACTTGACGCCTTTGATCACGGGCACGGCGCCATCGCGGACGGCGAAATCGGCGTAGACATCCAGCATGCGCAGCGTTTCCTGACGGGCTTCCGTTTCGGTGGCGTGGGCGGTGTGCCCTTCCTGCCAGTAGAACTCGGTCGTGCGCAGGAAGAGTTTCGTGCGCAATTCCCAGCGCACGACGTTGCCCCATTGATTGATGAGCACGGGCAGGTCGCGGTAGGACTTGATCCACTTCGAGTACATGTAGCCGATGATCGTCTCGGAGGTGGGGCGGACGATGAGGGGCTCCTCCAGTTCCTCGCCGCCGCCGATGGTCACCACTGCCAGTTCGGGGGAGAAGCCTTCCACATGTTCTTTCTCTTTCTCCAGGAACGACTTGGGGATGAACAGGGGGAAGGCGGCGTTGACATGCCCGCTCTCCTTGAAGCGGCGATCGAGGGCGGCCTGGATGTTCTCCCACAGCGCCCAGCCGTAGGGCTTGACGACCATACAGCCGCGCACCGGGGCGTAGTCGGCCAGATCGGCTTTCAAGACCAGCTGGTTGTACCACTCGGCAAAGTTTTCCTCTCGGGTGGGTAGTTTCTCTTCAGCCATGTTTTCCTCGCCGTTGATTTTACACTCTCGCGGATGAAATCGCCTCAAAGCACTCTGCTGCCCAGCATCTCCACCGCCAGCCTCACGTTGGCCGCAAATTGGATCAGCTCTCTCTGAGCCAGCGGGATGTAGCCATCGAAGGAGCGATACATCTGGTTGAAGACGCTTTGCCAGTCCTCTCCGATCAGGATCAACGGTCTCCGTTGCAAGGCTCCGATGATCATCAGGTTCCAGGCCAGAGCGATCTCGGCCAGGGTGCCCGGCCCGCCGGGCAGGGCCAGTGCCGCCTCGCATTGTGTGATCAGGGCCTCCAGCCGTTCGAGCAGGGTTTTCTTGCGCCACTCCTCCTTGATCCATGGGTTGCGCCCGAGCGGCCGCCACCTCTCGATCTCTTCGCAGGTGACACCGATGACGTGGCCGCCGGCCTCGGCCGCGCCGCGCGAGACGGCCTCCATCGTGCCCATGTAACCGCCGCTCATGACCACATGGCCGCTTTCGGCCAGCAGCCGGCCGAGCAGCCGCGCCTCGTTGTAAACAGGCGACCCTTCCTGGGGTTGTGAACCACCGAAGACACTGATTCGCATGCCACAGCCTCCGCAATCAGAGTGAGGAGGACTACCGCCTCCTCCATAAACAAAAACGGCTCGCCGGGTCTGGGAGCCGTCGCGGGATGCAACGAAGAAAACCTATCCAGACCGGGAAGGTTGCAACAGGCACGGGGACGGCAACGGGCTCAGACGCATGGCACACATTATACCTGATTTCCTGTAAAATACGGGCGTGAGTCGCAATCTTTCTGCGCGCCTCGAACGCGTTCTGCTTCCCGAGGCGTTGGATTTGCTGCGCCGCGCGGCCGAGGAAGCCGCGCAGCAGGGCTTTTCCCTTTATATCGTCGGCGGCTTTGTGCGCGACCTCTTGTTGGGCCGGCCCGGCCTCGATTTCGATCTGGTGGTGGAGGGGGACTCGATGGCTCTCGCCCGCGCCCTGGCAGCCCGATACGGCGGCAGGGTGACGGCGCATCCCCGCTTCGGCACGGCCAGGTGGGATCTGCGCGGGGCGCGGCTGGAGCGCCTCTCTCTGAAGAGCCTCGATTTCGTCTCCGCCCGTTCCGAAGTTTACAAACACCCCGCCGCGCTGCCCACGGTGAGGGCAGGGTCGATCGAGGATGACATCCGCCGCCGCGATTTCACCATCAACACCCTTGCCATCCGCCTGGATGGCGAGCACTTCGGCGAGCTGCGCGACGAGGCAGGCGGGTTGGAGGACCTCGAGCGCGGCCGGGTGCGCGTCTTGCATCCGCACGCCTTCAGCGATGACCCAACGCGCCTGTACCGCGCCGTGCGCTACGAACAACGCTATGGATTCCAGATCGCGCCCGAGACGTTGAGTCTCATTCCCGAGGCGCGCCCTCTGATCGGACGCCTCAGCCCGAAGCGCATTCGCCACGAACTGGATTTGATCCTGGATGAGCCCCGCGCAACCTCCATGCTGAATCGGCTGGAGCAACTCGACCTGTTGAGGCCGATCCACCCCGCCCTGAGCCGGGCGTTCGGTTTATTCAGCCGGCCGGCCTTCGAAGGACAGCCTCGCTCGATGCGCTGGTTGCTGTGGCTGCTGCCTCTTTCCCTCGAGGAGATCGAGGCGCTCAATGCTCGCCTGCATTTCCCGGCCGCGTGGATGCGTTCGCTGCGAGCCGCTTCTTCCCTGTTTGCCAATCTGTCCACGTTGGCCGGCCTCTCGCCGAGCGAGGTCGTCCTGCGCCTGGAAGGCCTGCCCGCGGAGGCCATCCGGGCCGTTGCCCTGGCCGCGCCGCCGGAAAGCCCTGCCCACCTCCTGCAGGCCTATCTCAGCACGTGGTGCCACCTGCGGCCGAAGACCAGCGGCCACGATTTGAAGCGGCTCGGCCTGCCCGAGGGGCCGCACTATCGACAGATTCTGTGGAAACTCCGCGCCGCCTGGCTGGACGGCCGGGTAACCACGGAGCACGCGGAAAAGCAATTGCTGCAGGAACTCCTGGAGGGTGTTTAGTCCCCAGCGGGCGTTGCCGGGGCCGCGCGCCGCGCCTCGTAGC
This sequence comes from Chloroflexota bacterium, assembly GCA_037445475.1. Classification (GTDB taxonomy): domain Bacteria; phylum Chloroflexota; class Anaerolineae; order Anaerolineales; family Villigracilaceae; genus Fen-1038. Next base: position 22,279 of record JBBIKK010000028.1, on the reverse strand, counting down.
TCTTTACGTCCTGGCCGGCCTTCTTCTCGTTCACGAACGGCAGAGCGATCAGGCCGGCAAGGAAGAAGAAAATCAATGAGAGAATGGCGGGGCGCAAACTGCCGAAGACCTGGTTCATCAGGCCGAAGAGCAGCGGCCCAACCCACGAGGTGCCGCGCTCACTGACCTCGTAGAACGAGTAAAACTCGGCCTCCCGCCCATCGGGAATCATCTGCGCAAACAGACTGCGGCTGATGGCCTGTGAGCCGCCGAGCACCAGAGCAATGACTACCCCCAGCAGGGTGAATTCGAGCGCACGACTTTCTCCCTTCATCCCAAAGAAGGCATAGGTCACCACTGCCGACCAGATGAACAGGCTGATGATGATCGAACGCTTTGCTCCCACCCAGCCTGCCAGGCGTCCCCACAGCAGCGCCCCGAAGAAGGCCACGAACTGAATCAGCAGAATCACGCGCGTGAGCGTGCTCAGGTCGAGTTCGATCCCGCCGCGCACGATCGGCGCTGCCGCGAAGGTGGATGAAACCGCAATCACGGTCTGAATGCCATCGTTGTACAGGAAATAAGCGCCCAGGAACTTGAGCGTCTCCGGAAAATTCCCGATTTCCCGCATGGTCTGCGCCAGTTGCTTGAAGCCGATGCTGACATAGGTCTCGCCGGCGGGCAGGGGTCGTCGTGCATGGCGCGGTCGTAGACGCGCCCAGGTGAAGAACGAGAATCCCAGCCACCAGACGCCCGCCGAGGCCAGGTTGATGCGAACCGCCAGCCTGCCGGGCACGCCGAGGTTTTCGTGGAAGGTATAAAAGGCCAGGTTGAGGGCCAGAAGAATGCCATCTCCCAGATAGCCCATCGCCCAGCCATAGGAGGAGACCCGGTCGCGCTGATCCTCGCTGGCAATATCGGGAAGATACGAGTTATAGAACACGACCGCCGCGCCAAAGGCCAGGTTGGCAAGGATGAACAGGAGTCCGCCCAGCCACCACAGGCTCCCGGAGACCAGGAAGAGCAAAATGGTCATGCCCGCGCCCAGCGTGGCAAACATCTGCATCATCTTTTTGCGAATATGGGAATAGTCCGCAATCGCTCCCAGAATGGGCAGGAAGAGCACTTGCAACCCCACCGAAATCGAGACGCAGTAGGGAATGAACGAATCGGGGGCGATGGGAATCTTCCCCAGGCGCGCCATGCCATCCGGGTAGGCTCTGGCCGCCTCTGCGGCAAGCGAGGCGATGTAAGGTCCAAGGAAGACCGTGCCCACGGTCGTGCTGAAGGCCGAGCTGGCCCAATCGTACATGGCCCAGCCAAAGATCTCGCGCCGATCGTTGATTGGCAGTTCCTGTTGAGGTGCCACTTCTCCTCCGCGCCAAGGAAATTCACACTGAAGAACACGCCACAGAGATGCGGGTTTCGCAGGAAAGGCCGCCTGAAGCGAGCATCCAAACGGGACGAGGCGGCGGGCGCGGGGCCGAGTCGGCTCCCGTCCCTCAGGGGCAGGCCTGCCCGGCCGGCCTGCGGCTGTAGATCGCAGCCAGGTCGTCCTGGTATTGTCTGCACCAGTTGGACGAGGCCTGCAGCGCCCGCAGGAGATCGGGCTCGCTGAGGCTGGAGACCATCAGCAGGTTGATGCCATCTTCATCCAGTTTGGCTTCCCAGCCGGGCGCAGCCTGTGCAATGGAGGCAAAGCGTTCGTATTCACCGGCTCGATACAAGAACTCAAAGCGTGTGTCAATCCAGATCGGCCGCGAGGGCGAGGCGAAGATCAGATAACTGGCAAAGGTGATGTCGCTCCATAACGGGCCGCGCAATTCGGGATGCCGGTTCAGCCATTCGGCTGCTGCCACGGGCGTGTCGGGGCTGATGGCCGGCGGCGATTTCATCCCCCAACGGGCGCGCAGACCCGGCAGGGCCACCAGCGGCAACAGGAACAGGATCGCCGCGAGGGTCGTGTTCAGGGTTGCCTGCCCGGGCCCTGTCGGGCGATCGAGCGAACGCCGGTCAACCTCTGCCAGCCAGGCCGCTGTGCAGGCCGCAAAGAGGAACAGGGCCCAGATCACATATCGCAGCGCGCCGAGCGCCATCCACGAGAGGCCGAGCAGCCAGGCCCATTCCAGGAGCGTGAGCCGGCGGGGCGAGAGCGCGGCTAGCGGCAGGAGGGCCAGCAGCCAGCCAAAGAACAGGTTCATCTGCCAGCCGAGATTCGATGGCGGGAACCATTCGGCGCTCAACTGGCGACTCATGGGGAACAAGATGTTCCTCGCGGCGGCCACGGGGACGGCGGCGCCGAAGGGGGTGAGCAAGGTCGCCAGAGAAGCCAGGCTGCCGATCAGGAGCAGGCGCCGGCGATCGCCTCGCCCGAAGAGCAGGGCCGAGCCGATGAGCAGGTAGAGCATCAGGAAGGAATTATGCAGATTCGCCCACACGCCGGCAATGGCCGGCAGGAGCCACAGCGCCCGGCTGCGGGCGTGTTGCCATTCCCACAACAGCCAGAGGGAGAGGGCAAAGAGTACGAAGACGAACATCTGTGGGCGAAACGACCAGTTGCTGCTGCCGGCGAGGCCGGCCAGCACGGTCAGGATGGACGCCAAGCGGGGGCCGGCCCCGAGACAGCGTGTCCAGACCCACAGCAGAGCATAGGCGGCGCCGATGAACAGATAGCGCAAGAAGAAGGTCAGGCTCAAGCCGCCGCTTGCATAGGCCAGCCAGAGGATCACCGCCGCCAGCCAGGGCTGGTAGAGGACAGGCTCCCCCAGATGAGGATAACTATATGTCTCAAGGCGTGGGATCGCCCGTTGAACGAGGATGTCCCGTCCCAGGCGTAAATACCACCAATAGTCGTGCGGGCTCAGAGGCAGGAGCACGGCAATGAACAGCAAGGGCAACAGGGCCACGCTCAGCCACAGGAGATCGCGAGAAACGTGGCCTTTCATCCGGCCTCCAGCAGCACTTTCAAGTATCCATCCACCATGCGCTCCAGCCCCAGCGCCGCTTCGGCGTGAGCGCGCGCCGCGCGGCGAAAGCGCGGCTGGTCCTCCAGAATCTCCGCCGCGGCCCGGGCCAGGGCCGCGATATCGGGCGGGTCGAGTCGCCAGGGGTCGCCGCCGTAGGGGACGAGCCGTCCCGCGTCGCCCACCACGAGTTCGCTCAGCGCCCCGGTATCGAAGGCGACGGCCGGCAGGCCGCAGGCCAGTGCCTCGATGACAGAATTGGGGCAGGCCGGGTGGAGATCGGCGGAGAAGAGCACATGGGCGCCGCGCGCGATCGCCGGGATGTGTGCGCGCGGCAGGCTGCCCATCCATTGAATGGGGAGGCGAGCCTGCGCTGCGAGCCTCCTGCGCGCTGCCTCGGCGATTTCGCCCACAACCATCAACTCGATGGAGCCGATCTTTTGCAGAGCCTGCGTCAGAGCAATGGCATGCTGCAAACCCAGATCATAGCCGCCGCCGAGGCGCCCCTCCACCACGAGCAGGCGATAGGGTGGAGCGGGCGGCACGGCGTTTCCGGGCGCGGGGGAGTAGGCTTTCAGATCCACGCCGTTGTGGACGATGAACCAGGGGCGATGGGGGTCACCATACCAGTCCTCCCACCAGCGGCGGGCAAAGTGACTTTGGTAGACAATATGTGTGGCGATCCTGGAACGGATCAGGGACAGAAGGAGATTGCCGTATTCGGCGCGCGCGAAGTGGCGCGGGCCGGTGTAGCGCCGGCGGTGAATCCAGTTGATGCCATCCAGGCGCTGGACGAGGCGCGTGCCGCGTCTGCGTTTTCTCAACAGGGCCGGCAGGTCCTTCGTCCCGCCGATGATCAAAATGGCGTCGCAATGCTCTTCGAGGCTATGCGTTACTTCGATCTTCCGGGCGCGCAATCCCTCTTCGAGTTTGAGTCGAAAGGAGGCCATGCCACCGGTCCCCTCCACGCGCGGAACGATGCAAATGCGAGGCATGTCCGAGATTATAACGTATCCGTTCGGCCACAGATTCTTTTGAATTCTGGCGACTGACGTCGATTCGGAATAACAAGAATCGGGGCAACGCCTGACCCGCTCGTTTTCACAGCGGAATGAGTTCCGCGCTACGGTGATCACGCTTTCGCCAGTGCCTGTTCGATATCCTCCAACAGGTCGTTCTTGTGCTCGATTCCCACCGAGAGCCGCACCAGGCCCGGGTCGACCGCCAGCGGCGAGCCCGACGTGGAGAGGTGAGTCATGGCCGCCGGCACTTCGATCAGAGACTCCACGCCGCCGAGGGATTCGGCCAGCGTGAAAATGCGGGTCGACTCGGCCACGCGGATGGCGGCGCGCGCCCCATCCCTCATGATAAAGGAAATCATCCCGCCGCCATTTCTCATCTGCCGCTTGGCGATCTGCACCTGTGGATGGCTGCGATGGAAGGGATAGATAACCTGGCTCACCTTTGGATGAGCAGCCAGGAATTCCACCAGCGCCGCGGCGTTCTCGGCGTGGCGATCCATGCGCACAGCCAGGGTCTTGATCCCGCGCAGAACCAGGAAACAATCCATGGGTCCGGGCACGGCGCCAACGGCGTTTTGAATGAAAGCCAACTTCTCATAGAGAGATTTCTCTCTAACGATCACGGCGCCGCCCACCACATCCGAATGGCCGCCAAGATATTTGGTAGTAGAATGGACGACGATATCGGCTCCGCTTTCGAGCGGCTGCTGAAGATACGGCGTGGCAAAGGTGTTGTCCACCGCCAGCCAGGGGCGGCTCGCACGGGCCTGCAGGAGCTCAGCTATGGCGCCGATGTCGGATACATTGAGATAGGGATTGGTCGGCGTTTCCAGCCAGACCAGGCGCGTTTCGGGCCTGATGGCGTTGGCCACGTTTTCGGGGTTGGTCGTATCCACGAAATCAAAGGACAGGCCATAGCGTCGCAGAACCTTATCAAACAGGCGAAACGTGCCGCCGTAGAGATCGTTGCTGGCAAGCACGTGTTCCCCGCTGTTCATCAGCCGCAACACGGCGTCCACGGCGGCCATGCCGGAAGCAAAGGCCAATCCGTACACACCGCCTTCCAGCATAGCCAGACATTGCTCGAGGGCAAGGCGTGTGGGATTCTTGGTGCGCGCATACTCGTATCCCTGACGCGGCTTTCCCACTCCGTCCTGCGCGTATGTGGACGTCTGGTAAATAGGCGTCATGACAGCCCCCGTTTGTGATTCGGGCCCTTGCCCGGCATGGATCGCGAGGGTTTCAAATTCCATTTCCGATCCTCCTCCATCAGTGCTCAAGGGCGAGTATAGCCGCGTGAAACCGATTGCGCAAGAGAGCGCGTGTTCCATGCCTGTGGAAAGCATCCTTATCCTGAACGGAGGTTATATTGACCACGAATGCTTTGTTGCAATCACCCTGACAGGCTGTCACTGCGAGGGCGCCCATGCGCTCGAAGTAGTCTCTCGAAGGGACGGGGGGGTGGCTTCCCCCACGCTTCGCTCGGGGCAGGGGCTTTGCAATGACATGTTTGCAACAGAGCAACCGCGAAAGTTTTTGGCCGGCCAAATCGTCTATTGCTTCGGTTGTAATGAACAGGCTTTCCATATTGCTCTTGAGAATCTGTCACAACCGTAAAGATTCTGCACCGCAACGCGGATGTCACATTTGGGTTGCGGGATGAATCCTGCGCTACGGATGTCCCCGCTCTTTGGAGAGAAACGATGAGCTTTTCCGATCGCACCCTCCTTGCAGTGTTGGCCCACCCCGACGATGAATCCTTTGGCTTTGGCGGGACGCTGGCGCTCTACGCGCGCAGGGGCTGTCGCGTTTATCTGGTATGTGCAACGCGGGGCGAGGCCGGGACGGTGGAAGCGGAGCATCTGCAGAACCACGCCTCGGTCGCCGAACTGCGCGAGGCAGAACTGCGCTGCGCGGCTCAACTCTTGGGTTTGAACGGCGTCTTCTTCCTCGGATATCGCGATTCGGGCATGCCTGGCTCGGACGACAATCGTCATCCCGAGGCGCAGATCAACCACTCCCTCGACGAGGTGGCCGGGCGCGTGGTGCAGCACATTCGTCAACTCCGCCCCGACGTGGTCCTGACCTTCGATCCAATCGGCGGATACAAACACCCGGATCACATCCACATTCATCGTGCCACGCGACTGGCTTTTGAAAGAGCCGCCGATGCCGCTTTCCATCCCGAGCACGGCTCGCCGTTCCAGCCACGCGCCCTCTACTTTCAAGTCTTCCCGCGCCGCTTCTTGAAGATGGCCGTGCGCCTGATGCCCCTGTTCGGACAAGACCCGCGCGCCTGGGGACGCAACGCGGACATCAACCTCCAGGAGCTGGCAGAAGTTGACTTTCCCGTGCACGTCCGCATAGATATTCGTTCGGTGTCCGGCCTCAAGCGTGCGGCGGGAGCGTGCCATGCCTCTCAGGGCGGAGCTGCCCTGCGCCGCGGCTGGATGGAACTCATCACTCAACTGCTTGGCGAGCACGAGGACTACATGCGCGCCTATCCCCCCATCTCTGGCAAGTTCAAGCCAAAGCGCGATCTCTTCGATGGAATCTGAACGGAGATCCAGACCTCCGAGGCCTTGGGAGGCTTGGGGTTAGAGAACGGCCTCGATCATTTCCGTCACCTCGCCCCCTTCCTCGCCCGGCCTCAGCCAGACGAGGAACTCTGCGTTGCCCTTTGGGCCCAGGAGCGGTGAGCGGATCAGACCTCTTGCCCCCAGACCCTCGCGGCGGGCAAAGTCCAATACCTCAAGCAAGACCCGTCTGTGGATTTCGGGATCGCGAATCACCCCCCGGCCGCGCGCGGCTTCCCTCCGGCCTGCCTCGAACTGCGGTTTGATCAGGGCCACTACGCCCTCCGCCGGAAGGGCCAGCCATGACCTGACCACCGGCAGCAGGGCCTTCAGCGAGATGAAGGAGACATCGAGCGTGATCAGAGAGACGGGCTCGGGCAGGCGTTCTACATAGCGGGCATTCGTCGCCTCCAGGATGACCAGGCGCGGGTCGCCGCGCAACTTCCAGTGGAGCAGCCCCCGGCCCACGTCGATGGCATAGACGCGCGCCGCGCCGCGCTGGAGCAGGCAGTCGGTGAAGCCCCCGGTCGAGGCGCCCACATCGGCGCAGACCAGGCCGCGCACATCGAGGCGAAAGGCCGCCAGCGCCGCCTCCAGTTTCTCGCCCCCGCGTGAGACAAAGCGCGGCGCGGAGGCCACCGTCAGAGTTGCCCCGGGATCGATCATGGTCGCCGGCTTGAGAGCGAGCTCGCCATTCACGCGCACGCGTCCGGCCATGATCAGCGCCTGGGCTTTGGCGCGCGATTCGGCCAGCCCGCGTTGCATCAGCAGCACATCCAGGCGCACTCTGGGCATGAGAGAATTGTAATTCGAGAACGGGGAATCGATGAGACGCGGCGGAATGGAGGGGAATCCACAGCCGCTCAGACGGCAAGGCGGCCTTCCCGCCTGCCGGGTGGAGTAAAATTGCCGCATGTTAATTGCCCTGCTCCAAAGCATGCGGCCGCGCCAGTGGCCCAAGAACGTCTTTCTTTTTGCCGCCCTGGTCTTCGATAAGCAATTGCTGCGGCCCGAGGCGCTGCTCAAGACCCTGGCCGGCTTCGTGCTGTTTTGCCTGATCTCCTCGGCCGTCTACATTTTCAACGATTTGGCCGATGTGGATGCAGACCGCCAGCACCCGGAAAAGAGGCACCGCCCGATTGCCTCGGGGCGGCTTTCGATCGGGGCGGCGTGGACCGCCGGCCTCGCCCTGACGCTCCTAACGCTCATCCCGGCCTACGTTTTGAGGCCGGCCTTCGCCGGGGTGATGGTTGCGTACTTCGGGCTCAATCTGGCTTACTCCAAGTGGCTGAAACACATCCCCATTCTCGATGTGTTGATCCTCGCGGCCGGCTTCGTGCTGCGCGTACATGCGGGCGTGACGCTGATCGAGGTCGAACGCTTCTCGCCCTGGTTGTATGTCGTGATGACCTTGCTGGCGCTCTACCTCGGCTTTGGCAAGCGCCGCGCCGAACTGGCTCTGCTGGCCAAAGGGGCCACCTCTCACCGCAGGGTGTTCGAGGGCTATACCATTCCCCTGCTGGATGAATACATCATCATCGTGTCGGGCACCACCATCGTGGCCTATTCGCTCTACACTTTCTCGGCCCCGAACGTGCCGGCCAATCACAGCATGATGCTCACCATTCCCTTCGTGCTGTATGCCATCTTCCGCTACCTGTATCTGGTGCAGGTGAAGCACAGCGGTGGCGCGCCGGAGGAAATTCTGCTTTCCGATCGCCCTCTGCAGATTGCCATTTTGCTCTGGGCGCTGGCTGTGCTGAGTGTGTTTTACTTATCGCCATGACCCCAATCGCCACCGCCTCGGCCCCCGGCAAGGTCATCCTCTTCGGCGAGCATGCGGTTGTGTATGGACGCCCCGCCCTGGCCGTGCCGGTGACTCAGGTGCGCGCCACCGTGACGATCGCGCCGGCCACGCGCCCTGGAATCTTCATCGAGGCACCGCAGGTGCATCTCTCCGCCAGGCTGGATGCGCTTTCGCAACACGATCCGCTCGCGGCCGCCATCTATGGTTTCTTCTCCGTTCTGGATTCGCCCCCGTCTTTGTCGGAGGAGGGCCTCGAGATCAGGATTGCCTCGACCATTCCTGTGGCCTCGGGTCTCGGCTCCGGCGCGGCGGTCACCATAGCGCTCCTGCGCGCCCTCTCTGCCTGCTTTTCCCATCCGCTATCCGATGAACAGGTCAATGCACTGGCTTACGAGGTAGAGAAGTTGCATCATGGCACTCCCTCCGGAATCGACAACACCGTCATTACCTATGAGCAGGCGGTGTATTTCGTGCGCGGCCGGCCGATGGAAATGCTGCGCGTCGGCCATCCGTTTCTCATTCTCATCGGCGACAGCGGGGTGCGCGCCCCCACCAGAGAGACCGTGGCCGAGGTGCGCCGAGGGTGGGAAGCGGATGGGGGAAAATGGGAAAGCCTTTTTGACCAGATAGGGAACATCGCACTCGCAGCCAGGCGCAGCATCGAGGGCGGGGAATGGCAGGCGCTCGGAGAACTCATGAATCGCAATCACGCGCTCCTACAGGAAATGCACGTCTCATCGCCCGAGTTGGACCGCCTGGTGGAAGCGGCACGAGCGGCCGGCGCGCTGGGCGCCAAACTCAGCGGAGGTGGGCGCGGTGGCAACATGATCGCCCTGGTGCATCCCGAGTCCACGCCGCAGGTGGCCAGAGCTCTGGAACAGGCCGGGGCAAGGAGCGTGATTCAGACGCGGGTTGAATAGATGACAGGAGGTCGTATGCAAAACACAGCCGATGTCATCATCATCGGGGCCGGGGTGCACGGCGCCAGCCTGGCCTTTCACCTGGCACAGCGCGGCGTCAGGCCCCTGATCCTGGAGAGGAAGTTCGTCGCCGCCGGGGCAACGGGGCGCTCCAGCGGCCTGGTGCGCATGCACTACGACGTGAGGCAGGATTCGGAACTGGCGTGGCTCTCGTTTCAATATTTCCGCGACTGGAAGGAGCGGGTGGGCGGGGAGTGTGGCTTCACGCGCACCGGCTTCCTCCAGCTGGTGGCGCCTGCCGATGTCGAGACGCTCAAGGCGAACGTGGCCATGCATCAGAAGATCGGCATTCCCGTCTTGCTGGTCGGAGCACAAGACGTGAAGCGCCTGGCGCCGGCTTTCTCCGTCGAGGATATCGAGTGGGCCGCCTATGAGCCCGAATCGGGCTATGCCATGCCCGGCGACACAGCCCAGGCCTTCCTGGAGGCCGCCCGCCGGAAGGGGGCGCGCCTGATTCAGGAGTGCACCGTGATCGAGGTGCTGGGGGAGAGCCGGGTGCAGGGCGTCAGGACCGCCCAGGGCGAGTTCTTTGCCCCGATCGTGGTCAATGCGGCCGGGGCCTGGGCCGGGGCGCTCAACGCCAGGCTCGGCCTGAACCTGCCTTACGACACCTGGCGGCACGATACGATGTTCGCGGGGCGGCCGCGCTCGCTTGGCCCCCACCCTACGGCGATCGACTTCGCCAACGAAATGTATTTCCGTCCCGAGGGTTCCCTGACTCTGGTGGGGCTCGAGGACGGCAACCCGCTGGGCGAATCGCCCGATGGCGATACCGATCACGCCAGGCCGGGCTTCGTGGAACGCGCCATCGAGCGCCTGTGCCGGCGCATCCCCGCCATGGAAAACGGCGCCCTGCACTCCGCGCATGGCGGCTACGATGGCATTACCCCCGATCAGCATCCTCTGCTCGGCCCCATCGGCCCGCAGGGCTTCTACCTGGATTGCGGCTTCAGCGGCACGGGTTTCAAGATCGCGCCCGCCGTGGGGCTGTGCATGGCCGAATGGATTCTGGATGGCGAACCCAAGACGGTCGACCTCACCATGTACAGACCGCAACGCTTCGCGGCCGGGCGCCCCATTCGCGGCGAGCACCCGTACAGCAGCATCTGGAGATAGGCCCGAAGCAGGGTCGGGTCGGAGAAGCCGGAAGCCCGAGGGCGGAAATCAGCCCTCGTATTCGGCCGGCTCCTCTTCCACTTCCAGCGGTTCGGGCTCCTCTGCTGTTTTGCGTTCGAGCATCTGCATGGCGCTGGCGATGACCTTGGTGAAGTAGCGCGTCTCGCCTTCTTTATCCTCGTAGCGATCGGTTTGCAGGCGCCCCTCGACGTAGACCAGGCTGCCCTTCTTGAGGTATTGCTGGCAGATCTCGCCCAGGCGGCCCCAGGCCTCAATGTTGAACCAATCGGTGGCTTCCTTCGCCTCGCCGTTGGCCGATTTCCAGCGCCGGGTGACGGCCAGGCTGAAACTGGTTACCTTGCTGCCCTTGGGCGTGAAGCGCGCTTCGGGCACCTTCCCCAGGTAGCCGATCAATTGAACTCGATTCAAGGCCGGCATGTTTTCCTCCTTTTGCTCGAAGAAACTCAGGGAACGCGGAAACCTGTGTCGTGCATGGATGTCACTCTTCTCCACCCCATGCGCAAGGGGGTCTTCCACCACAATTCACCCCTGCGCCATTGGGCTGTCACCTTGCTCTGTTGCAAACATGTCGTTGCGAAGCCTCTGCCACGAGCGAAGCGTGGGGGAAGCCATCCCCCCTCCCTTCGGAAGACTGCTTTGGGCGCATGGGCGCCCTCGCAGTGACAGCCTGTCAAGGTGATTGCAACACAGCACTGTCACCTCAAAATCGCCTTCCGGGTTATACTTTTTTGAGCACGGGCAGGCCGGTCTTCATCTCGATCACGGTGTACCCTGACGGAAGGCTATCCAGAGCGCCCTCTTTGACTTCTCTGGAAAAGAAGAACAGTTGCCGTTCTTTTCCGTTGGCGCTGCTCTGCAGTCTGGTATGCAGATAATACGTCACTCCCTTCGAATTGGTAAATGCGTAGGCCATTGATTTCTCCTTTTGAAAACTCGCTTGAGATGACCACAGTGTAGCACAGATTTTCTAATTTTGTCAAGCAGGACTTTTGTACGGGAGCAAAGGCATGCGAATTGTCCATACTCTTGAGGAGCTGCGTGCGATCCGCCCCTCTCTGGAACCCAGGGTGGGGTTCGTGCCCACGATGGGCTACCTCCACGAGGGGCACCTCTCTCTCGTGCGGCGGGCGCGCCAGGAATGCCAGAGCGTGGTGGTGAGCATCTTTGTCAACCCGACCCAGTTCGGGCCGGGCGAGGACCTGGCTAGGTATCCCCGCGATCTCGAGCGCGACCTGCGCCTGCTGGACCCGCTAGGGGTCGACCTGCTCTGGGCGCCGACCGCGGAGGTCATGTACCCGCCCGGCTTCCAGACCTGGGTCGAGGTCGAGGGATTGACCCGCCCGCTGGAGGGCGCGGCCCGCCCGGGTCACTTTCGAGGCGTCACGACCGTGGTGGCCAAGTTGTTCAATGCCGTCCAGCCGCAGGTCGCGTACTTCGGTCAGAAGGATGCCCAGCAGGCTGTTGTCGTTCGCCGCATGACGCAGGACCTGAACTTCCCAATCGAAATCGTCGTCTGCCCGACGGTGCGTGAGGCCGATGGGCTGGCCATGTCCAGCCGTAACGTCTACCTGGACCCCCCACAGCGGCAGGCGGCCACAGTGCTGTATCGCGCCCTGAGCGCGGCCCGCGCTGCTTACGATGGCGGGGAGCGCCAGGCCGAGCGCTTGCGCCAGGTCATGCGCCAGGTGCTGGCTTCCGAGCCGCTGGCGCAGGTCCAATACGTTTCGTGCGCCGATTATGAAACCCTGGAGGAACTGGAGCAGGTGCGCGGCAGGGCTCTGCTCTCGCTGGCGGTGTTCATTGGCAAGACGAGGCTGATCGACAATTTCGTGCTGGGGTGAGAAGACGTGCGCCTGCTTCTAGTCGAGGCGTCGGGAGTCTGATAGCCGGAGAGCGAGGCCTGCAATTTCCATTTCCGGGCGCTTCGCTGGGGCGGCCGTGCTGGCTTTTGGGACTCATGCCGGTTCGTAAGTGTAAACTGGATATTCTTCTCCGTTGGGCCAAAAGCCGAACTTGCGATACAGGGCCAGCGAGGCGGTGTTGTTGGCCTGGGTGTTGAGGGTGATGCTTCTCAGGCCGCGTGCCTGGACGTGCAGGATCAGGTCGCTCAGCAGGGCAGAGCCCACCCCGCCTTGCTGGGCCTCGGGCAGGACGGCCAGGCGCGCCAGATGGGCCCCTCCCCAGGAGCCAGCGGTCGAGATTTGATAGGCGATCACCGCGGAGGCGTCTTCGATCACGGAGGCATAGAAGGCCTGCGAGAAAGCGTTTTGCAGGCTCGGCAGGGAGTTGCGCCACAATGGCTCGAAGGCAGCCGCATCCACCTCGGCCACGCGCGGCAGGTCGCTGGCCTGCATGCTGCGCAGGCGCCTCCCGGCCGGGACAGGGGCAGGAATAAAGCGGGAGCCTTCCCACTTCAGGAAGAGGATCGGGTAAAGGAGGGAGAAGCCGCTCTGGATCAAGAGAGCCTCGAACCAATCCTGGGCGGCGATGGCCGCGACGCTGCCAGGATGATGAAAGATAGCCAGGTGCTGCCGCGCCGCTTCCCATAAGGGGAACCAGGCCGAGGGTCCGGGAAGATGCAGGGCGTGGGCGAACAGCCGAATCCAGTGCACAGAGGGCGGATCGGCCGGGCAGGCCAGGACCGCGTTCAGATGTCCATCTTGTTCAAGGAGAAGATAGGGCGATTTTCCGATCCATTCGAGGGGGGCGCGCCAGTCCAGATGGCGATGTACGCAGGTGCTGGATGAAAGAAGGTGGATCAGCGCCTGCCGGTCTGTGCCTGTGGCCTCGCGAATGTGTAGAGCGGTACGTGAGGCGGAGGGGGCGACACGCATCATCGCTGCCCAAGGCGGAGGATGAAGCGGAGAAGACGATCGAAGAGCGATAGCCGCTGTTTGGCCTCGAGCGCGCCGAGCATGGTAAAGGCCGCCTCGTTGAGGCGACCGCGCTTGAGTTTGATCGCTGCCATGGACCTCAAGACGAGCGCCCGCAAGTCTCCTGCGCCGGCTTCGGCCAGGAGTTGCGCCGAGCGTTCGTAGGCCGCCAGGGCCTCATCGTAGCGTTTGAGAGCCTCGAGCGCGGCCGCCTGATTGCCCAGGGCCATGCCCTGGCGTTCGGGGTCACCAGCCCGTTGGAAGACCTCATCCGTTCCGAGCACGGCCTCGAGGGCTTGTTGGGCTTTGCCCATCTTCAGCAGGGAGACGCTCAGGTTGTTCTTCAATTCGGCCGCGCGGGGCTCGTCGTGGAGCGCGGCGTAGGCCTGTGCCGCGCTCTGGAATGCTTGCACGGCCTCTTCATACTGGCCGGCTTCAAAGGCTTCTTTTCCTTTTTCGGTGAGTGTCTGAGGAGTTTCGGATGTGGACATGGGCGGGCACCTCACAATGTGATTTCGAGCAAGCCTTCGGCGACCGTGCGCAACTTCTCCGTCGACATGGCGCTCAACTTCATAGCCAGTTCGAGATAAGGGCGATTCACCGGCAGGCAGACGAAGTCTTGCAATTCCTTGGGCAGGTCGAGAAACTGGCGGATGGCCTTTTGCTCATTCATCCATCGTCCGATCGGGCCGCTCTGATCGAAGAAGTTTTCGATGCGGCTGCCCAGAGCACTTGCCAGCAGTTCCAGTTCGGGCAGGGGGATGGGTCGTTCGCCCAGTTCGTAGGCGTTGATGTGCGCGGCCGGGAGGCCGGTCTCCTGGGCCAGGGACTTGATGGACAGGCTGGCTCGATTGCGTTCCTGGCGCAACAGGGCCCCGATCATGCGCTGTCGCACCCCGACCAGGCGCGGCAGGTCGAGCGGCTCGGTGGGCGGGGCATCGTCCGACAGGGCAGCCTGACCCCAGAAGTGGTCCATGGGCAGATTGAGATAGTAGACGAGAATCTCCAGTTCGGGCAGGGAGGGGGCGCGGCGGCCCTCCTCATAGGCACGGAAGACGCCTTTGGATACGCCGATGGCCGCGGCGCACTCATCGAGGCGACGGCGAGCCGCCAGACGGGCATCGCGAATCAAGACGCCCAGTTTTTTGGCGCGAAGGGTGAGTTGAACTCGAACGTCCATGCGCACCTCGTGACGCGATTATAGCAGAGAACCTTTCCGGGCAAGCACTGCCGGGGTTATGCTTTGGCGGCCTTCTGCACGGCGCGCGCCTGGCCGGCCTGCTTCAACAGCTGCTGAGCCACATCTTTGAGGACCAACGTGGCGGAGTCATTGGGGAACTTGAAGGCAAATGGTTGGTGCAAGTTGTTGGCCAGGGTAAAGTTGCCGCCTAGGTAAGGCATCGCGGCCCGGATCGGCAGGCCGAGGCGCGCCTCGGCCTCGGCCTTGGTCAAGCCCTCCAGGCCGACGGCTCGATTCAAAAGGGCATATACCGAGGAGGGTTGAATGCCCTTGTATTGCAGGTATTCCCAAACCGTTTTTGTCAGGCTGACCGTGCTCAGATCGGTGCCGAGCACCATCACGACTAAATCGGCGTGTTGGATCAGCGGCAGGCTAATGCGCGAGAGGGCGCGCCCCAGATCGAGCCAGACCAGATCGTAGGCGATTCTGAGACTGTGAATGATCTCGCCGATGCGGCCCACTTTGAGTTGATTGGCCTGTTCGGGGTTCGAGGCGCCGGCCAGCAGGCGAAATTTCCAGTGCGCCATTTCGGGCAGATTCCCCTGCAGGAATTCGGGGGTGGTGATGGAGGCGGGCAGGTCGGCCATGGTGCACAGGTTCTGATCCCCTTCGTATCCCACAATGTCGGCGATCGAACCGATCGGCAACACAAGATCGATCACCACGGAGCGCAGTTCCGGGTTGAGCAGAGCACTGTTATAGGCCAGGTTGGCACACAGGGAAGAGGTGCCCGTCCCGCCCTTGGCGCTCAGGAAGACGATCAGCAAGCCGCCCTCCTTCTCGGCTGCGGTGGCCATGCTCAGCAGACGACTCACGCTCTCTATCAGAGTAGGAACTGCCTGCGGCGCCTTGATCAGGTATTCGTTGAAGCCGGCTTCTTTGCAGGAGCTGGCGCGCGCCGGCTGGGGGTCGCTGCTGAGAGCCAGCAGGGGGACTTCGGCAGTGCGCGGGTCGCCCCGCAGGCGGGTAGCCAACTCCTCGCCGCTCAGGTCGCTGAGCAGTGGGTCAGCGATGATCAAATGGGGATGGTCGCGCCAGGCCGCGATCAAGCCCTCCTTGGCAGAGGCGGCCTGCAGAACCTCATAGCCCTCTTTCTGTAGGGCCTGGCTCAAGAATCTGCGGCTGGCAGGATCGGCATCCACGATCAGGATGGTATTTCTCGCCATGGGGCCTCCTCACGCCTCGAGCGGGGGCATTAAGTACCCTAGGCCCGAACGCGTAACAATATGGCGCGGGCGATGGGCGTCGTCTTCTAACTTCTGGCGCAGGCGCGCAATGCTCACCCACAGGATTTCCTTGTCGCTCTTGTACTCCGGCCCCCAAACACTGGTCAATAGCTCCTCGGCGGTCAAGACCCTGCCCACGTTATGCGCGAATTGCAGGAGCAGGCGGTACTCGGTGGCGGAGAGCGAGACCTGCTGATCGCCGCGCCAGACCTCGGCGCGGGCAAAGTCGATGCGCAGGTTCTCGTGCACGAAGAAACGTTCTTGCCCGTGTGCCATGCCGGCGGGCTGGGCGCGGCGCAGCACGGCGCGGACGCGGGCCAGGAGTTCGGTCGCCGAAAAAGGCTTGACGAGGTAATCATCCGCTCCCAGGTCGAGGCCGCGCACCCGATCCTGTTCTTCTCCTTTGGCCGTCAGCATGATGATGGGGACGTTAGAGAATTGACGCAGCCGCTGGCACACTCCAAAGCCATCCAGGCGTGGCATCATGATGTCCAGCAAAACCAGGTCGACCGGCTGAGAGGAGAAGGCTTCCAATGCTTCCACGCCGTCCGCTGCCGTGACCACAGCGTACCCTTCGGTTTTGAGATTGGCCTCCAGCAAGCGCAGGTAACGCGGTTCATCGTCCACAATCAGAATGCGCTTGGACATTTTTTCCTCCTTGTCAGAGCCGGGGCTCTGCAGGCAGTTCGATGAAGAAGGTGGTGCCAGCCTCGAGAACCGATTCGGCCCAAATCTTACCATGATGTGCCAGGATGATCTGCTTGCAAATGTACAGCCCCAGGCCGGCCCCTGTGAGGGTGTGCTGGCCCGGCACGCGGTAGAAACGCTCGAAGATGAACGGCAGGTATTCCTCGGGAATGCCGGGGCCGCGATCGGCGAAGGCCACGTGCAGGCTCTTCTCTTTGTAACGCAGGCCGATCTTGATCGGCGAGCCCGGGGCGTACTTCGTGGCATTGCTGAACAGGTTCTCGAAGACCTGCGCCAGCCGCACACTATCGCCGAGCACGGGGGGGACTGGCTGAAAATCGAATTCCACCCGCAGTTCGGGATGGTGGGCGCCAAAGCGGGCGGCCACATCCCGAATCAAGGCATCGAGGCGCAGGGGCTGGAATTTGAGATGCATTGTCTTGCTCTGCAAGCGCGCCGATTCGAGCATGTTCTCGATCAGGCGCGTCAGGCGATCGGCCTCATCATCAATGATGGTCAGGAACTCGCGCTGGGTCTTCTCGTCCCATCTTGCATCCTCTCGCAGCAAACTGGTGCTGTAGCCTTTGATGAACCCCAGCGGGGTGCGCAGTTCATGCGAAATGGTGGATACGAAGTCGTCTTGCAGGCGCATCTGCTTCTGGACCGATTCCAGCTCCTGGCGCGCTTCCTGCAAGGCGCGCGCTTCGAAGAAGGAGCGCACGGCAACCGTGATCAACTCGCCCAGCAGCAGGTGGGCGCGGGAATACGAGGGGCCGCCGAAACGCACAAAGACCAGCGCGCCCTTCAAGCGTCCGGCGATGGAGAGGGGCAGGCCCAGCAGATAGGGCGCATCCAGGCGATCTGTGTAAGGATCCAGGGCCGGCTCATGAACGACGCGCTTCCCTCGCAGCAGGACCTCCCCGGCAATGCCCTCGCCCCAGTTCAGATCGGCCCCCACCTCCTTGCCGCGTCCCACGGCGCGGGCGTAAGCCACATCCAGACTCTTTCCCTGCGCATCCAGCAGATACACAACCACATTGTCATAGATGAACTCGTCACGCAGCGAGGCCAGCAGAATGTCCAGCGAAGCCCTCCAGTCTCCGCTGGTGCTCATGGATTGCAGGATGGAGTACACATACTCCAGAGTTTGAATGTCGAGCGGCATGTTCAGCCCGGGCGCGGTTTCTGATCCTCTGCCACCACCAGCAGGGGAAATCGGAAGGTGCTGCCCTTGCCTTCCACCGACTGCACCTCGATCATCGAACCGTGCGCCTCCACGATCTGACGGACCAGCGAGAGGCCCAGCCCCGTGCCCCCGGCCCGACGCGTCGAGGAGCCGTCGAGCTGGTGGAATGGCTCGAAGACCTCGTTCAGGCGGTCGGCCGGGATGCCGATGCCGGTGTCGGTCACCGAGACCATCACCAGGTTGACGCCTTCCTCGCTGAGGCGCACGGTGACGCGCCCTCCGGACGAGGTGAACTTGATGGCGTTGTCAATCAACTGATTCAGCACCCAGGCGATCTTCTCGGCATCGCCCTGGACGAGGGGCACCTTCTCGTTGGCCACGAATTGGAGTTCGACCCCGCGCTCCTCGGCCCGCTGGGAGGCGCTCTTGACCGCCAGGCTGGCAATGCGGCGGATGTCGATCCCCTCCTGCTTGATGCTCATCTCGCCGCGCGAGGCCAGCGAGAACATGATCAGATCTTCGATCAGACTTTCCAATCGAGCGGCGGCCTTCTGGCTGACCTGCAGGGCATGCCGTTGCTCGTCCGTCAGGGGGCCGAGGGACTCGGTGATCAGCAACTCGATGTAGCCTTTAACATGCGTGACGGGCGTGCGCAATTCGTGGGAGATGTTGGCCACGAAGTTCGCCTTCACCTTGCTGAGTTCCGAGAGTCGTTCCAGCGCCTCGCGCAGCTCGGCCGTTCGTTCCTGAACGCGCTGCTCCAGCGTGCGGTTGGCCGCCTCCAGCGCCGAGCGCAATTGCAGGATCTGCTCGGTGATGGCCGCCTCGAGCGTCTCTCGATCCAGCAGGCGGAGTTCGAGGAGCGCTTGCCCCAGCAGACAGGGCCTGCCCTGCCGCAGTTGTTCTTGCTGATAGGTCAGGGCTTTCTGCAAATCCTCCTCGCGGAGATGTCCGCCGCGCACGAGGGCCTCTCCCAGACGGGGGACGAGCATTTCGGGCGATAAGCGGGGCAATTTTTTCGCGTCCGGCATGGCACACCCTCCAAAGGTTAAAACACCCACGCGCCGCCGATCATCACGGCCGAGGGACGCAACGCTCGCAGTTCGTCGGGCTCGCAGGCAAAGGGATCGCGCTCCAGGACGATCAGGTCGGCCAGGAAGCCCGGCGCCAGTTTACCCAGCCGCCCCTCCATGCCGGCCGCGTACGCCGCGCCGCGGGTGAAGCCCTCCAGAGCCTGTTGCAGAGTCAGGCACTGTTCGGGGTGCCAGCCCGGCGAGGAGGCCTCGGGCCGGCGGCGTGTCACGGCTGCATGCAGTCCCCAGAACGGGTTGGGCGCTTCCACCGGGGCGTCCGAGCCGAAGGCCAGGCGTGCGCCGGCCTCGAGTTGGGAGCGCCAGGCATAGGCCAGGCGGGTGCGCTCGCCCCAGTAGCGCTCGGCCATTTCCATATCCGAGATGGCATGGATGGGCTGCATCGAGGCCACGACATTCAGCTGTGCCAGGCGGCGCGCGTCATCGGGGTGAAGGAGTTGAACATGTTCGATGCGGTGACGCAGAGGTGGCAGGCCATTTTCCTGCTCGTAGAGGCGCAGTTGCTCGTAGGCGTTGAGCGCCTCATGGTTGGCGCGGTCGCCGATGGCGTGGACGGCCAGGCTGAGTCCGGCCTGTGCCGCGCGGCGGGCCTGTTCAAAGAGTTGCTCGCCATCCATGTTGAGCATGCCCAGGTTGTGGGGCTCACCCTCATAGGGCTGGAACATGGCCGCCGTGTGCGGCCCCAGCGCGCCGTCCAGAAAGACCTTCACCGAACCAATGCGCAGCCAGTCGTCGCCGAAGCCGCTGCGCAGCCCGAGCCCGATCGCCAGGTCGAGCAGTTCGAGGGGGAGGCTTTTGGTCACGCGCAGCCTCAACCGCTCCTCGGCATGGAGTTTCTGCAGGGCCAGGAAGGCCTCGCGGCGATCGAAGTCGTGCACGCCGGTCAGACCCACCTGCCACAAGGATGGCTGCGCCTGCTCGATGGCCGAGGCGATCTCCTCCACGCCCGGCGCGGGGATGAGGCGGCTGACCCGTTCCATGGCGGCCTCGAGCAGGATGCCTGTTGGCCGGCCGTGTTGGTCGCGTTGGATGCGCCCGTTGGGCGGATCGGCGCTCGCCGTGTCGAGGCCGGCCTGCTTCAGCGCCGCGCCGTTGACCCAGGCCGCATGAAGTGAGCGGGCTGTGAGGAAGGTCGGATGATTCGGGGCGACGCGGTCGAGGTCGGCGGCGGTTGGCCATTGTCCCCAGAGGTTCTGATCCCAGCCGTGCCCGAGAATCCACTCGCCCGCCCGAGTCGCTCGTGCTCGCGCCTGCACCCGCCGCAGGCACTCATCCAACGTGCGCGTCTGGCAGTCGACCTTTCGGAGTCCCAGGGCGTATTGTTGAAGGTGTAGATGAGCATCGCTCAGGCCGGGCAGGATCACGCCGCCGGCCATATCCTGTCTTTCGGCGTGGGCGAAGTCCTCCACCAGGCGTTCATCGCCCACCGCCGCCACCCGCTCGCCCTCCACCACCAGAGCGGAGGCCACAGGCTGGTGGGCATCGAGCGTGTAAATGCGGGCGTGGTGCAGCACTTTCATAACAGCTTTGCCAACAGAGCATCTAACTCTTCCTCGGAGTAATAATGGATGGTGACCGTCCCGCCTTTCTTGCCATGCCTGAGCGAGACCTTGGTGCCGAGGCTGCGCTGCAGACGACGCTCGATCTCGCTCACATCGGGACTGCGGGCCGGCTTCCGCTTCGCGGCTGGCTTCTGCCCCGAAAGTTTGCGCGCCAGCGCCTCGGTCTGACGCACACTCAGCTCCAGCTGGAGCACGGTCTTCAGCGCGGCTTCCTGCGCCCTGACAGAATGCAGGGCCAGCAGGGCACGGGCATGGCCCTCCGTGATGCGGCCGTCCACCAAAGCCTGCTTGACCGCCGAGGCGGCCTCCAACAGTCGCACGGTGTTCGTAATGGCGACGCGGCTCTTGCCCACGCGCGCGGCAATCTCTTCATGCGAGAGCCCGAACTCCGTGGCCAGGTGCTGAAAGGCCTCGGCCTCCTCGATGGGATTCAGATCGGCACGTTGGACGTTTTCGATGAGCGCCAGTTCGAGGTACTGTTGGTCGCTGGCATGACGGATGACGACCGGCACGCTCTGAAGCCCGGCGCGGCGCGCGGCCTGCAGGCGTCGTTCGCCGGCGATCAGGGTGTAGTTTCCATCCCCGGCCGGGGCGACGATCAGGGGCTGGAGCACGCCGTGTTCTCGAATGGAAGCGGCCAGTTCCTCCAACTCGCCCTCGTGGAATGTCTGGCGTGGCTGATGTGGGTTGCGACGAATTGCCTCCAACGGAACCTGTGCGATGCCGGCCTCGCCGAGCGCGGTGGCGGCCGGGATGAGGGCATCCAATCCTTTGCCTAGGCCAGGGCGTGGAGACATGGATCACTCCTTTTATAAGAAAGATTACGCTTTGAGCGAGACGCCATCACCCTTGAGCAGTTCTTTTGCCAGCGCCTCGTATGCCTGGGCTCCGATCGAGGAAGGCGCATACGCCGAGATGGGCAGCCCGTAGGACGGGGCTTCGGCCAGGCGCACGCTGCGCGGCACGATCGCCTTGAACACCTGGTTGGGGAAGTGACGGTTGACCTCGCTCACGACGTCCGTCGCCAGGTTGGTGCGGGGATCGAACATCGTCAGGATCACGCCGCGCACCTTCAGGTTTGGGAAGAGCGCCGAACGCACGCGCTGGATCGTCTGGGTCAGTTGCCCCAGGCCTTCCAGGGCCAGATACTCACATTGTACCGGAACCAGCACGCCGTCCCTGGCCGCCACCAGGCCGTTGACCGTCAGCAGGCCGAGCGAAGGCGGACAATCGACCAGGATGTAGTCGTAGCGTTCGATCAGCGGCTGGAGGGCTTTCTTCAGGCGCGACTCGCGCGCCATCTCGTTCACAAGTTCGACTTCTGCGCCGGCCAGGGCGGGGGACGAGGGCAGAAGCGACAACCTGAGTTTCTCGTTCAACAGGATGTAAGGGGCGGCGGAGCCGTTGAGCAGGGCTTCGTAGGTTCCACCCCGCACCGTGTTTTTATCCACGCCCAGGCACGAGGTGGCATTGGCCTGGGGATCCAGATCGACGATCAGCACCTGCTGACCAAACTGCGCCAGGTATGCGCCGAGGTTGATGGCCGTGGTCGTCTTGCCCACCCCACCCTTTTGGTTGACGAGCGTGTAGATGCGTGCCACTAAAAGACCTCCACCAGGCATTCTTCGATTTCCTGCCGAGTCGGGATGCCCTCCAGCCCATGGCGGGTGACGGAGCGGGCCGAGAGCAACGTTGCAAAGCGCGCTGCCTCCCAGGGGTCGCGCGTTGCCAAGAGGCGGATAAAGAAGGCCGCCGCGAAGATGTCGCCTGCCCCGCTCGCGTCCACCTCTTCCACTCGGGGTGGGCGAAAGCGGCGGCGGTCGCCGTTCCAGTACAGCACAGCCCCGCCGGCGCCCTCCGTCACCGCCAGCAGACGCGTCTGTTGCGCCATGCCTTCGATGACTTCATCCTCTCCGCTTACGTCTTCGCGACTGATCACGACCGCGCCGG
>JBBIKK010000027.1:0-33728 GCA_037445475.1 Chloroflexota bacterium | reverse complement strand
CGGCCGTGCCAGCTTCTCTGCTACCCGCCGGCTGAACCATGTGCCACCGCGCATCACAGCGCGGATGGCCTGCACCACCGTTGCCGCGGCTTCCTCCTTGAGCAGGCAACCGGCCACCCCGGCCTCCACTAATCCGCGCACGTGGGCCTCGTCGTCGTAAGCCGTCAACATCAGCACCCGCGTCTGCGGGCAGTGCTGGCGCAGCTGGGAAACCGTCTCCAAGGCCGAAGGGCCAGGCATGCGCAGGTCCAGCAGAAGCACATCTGGTCGGTATTCTTGACACAGGTGCTGGGCATCTGCACCGTTCGTTGCTTCCCCCACCAGGAGCACATCAGTCTCGACGGCCAGCACAGATCGCAAGCCAGAGCGGATCAGCGGGTGATCGTCGGCAACCAAGACGCGGATGCGCGCCCCGTCGCTGGCAGTCGCCTCGAGTTCTTCAAGTGGCGGTCTTGTCCCCATCACCTGACCTTTCTTTCTCGAGATCCAAAAGGATGCGCACAGTCACTTCCGTTCCCGCTTCGGGCCGCAAGCGAATGTCCGGTTCTCCTCCAGACCAGACAATCCGCTCTGCCATGCCCACCAGCCCGAAATGGTCGCTTGACGATCCTCATAAATTTATCCGAATGGATGATCAGACGCAGGGAATGAACATTCGGCCTTGCGTTTGGAATCTGATTTCAGTCTACTCCATCTGTTCCAAAATTGCCACTGGAAAAATTACCAGTTTTTATCCCGATAATCTTTCCAGGCGGTCGGCGAGCGCATTCCCCCGGAAAAGCAACCCTGTACCGTCGGGCGCTCACGCCTGGAAATGCTTTTTCTCACTTGCCCCCCTCTCTGTCCCATCCTGCAATATCACCCCATCCTCGTAATTACCTGCCATCCCTCTGGCATTTCCACCCGGCAACTCAAGTTACGGGCTACTTCTACGCAGTGGGTCTGCGCCAACGGCCGTGCGGCACCCCCGGGGTGGGTAATTACGAAAATGCCACCGGGCAGGTAAACGCTTTGTGGAAACGAAGTTGCCCCCGCTCGTTGTAAATCCAGGAGGGTATAATCTCCATCATGGACATCAAAACTCAACTCAAGCTCGCCATGCAAGAGGCCCTGAGAGCCGGCGATCCGGTCCGCCTGCGCACGATGCGCATGGTCAACGCAGCCATTCACCAGATCGAGGTGGATAAGCAGATCACTCTGGACGAGACGGCGATCCTCTCGCTCCTGCAGAAGGAAATCAAGAATCGCCACGAGGCCCTGGAAGAAGCCAGAAGAGCCAACCGCCCCGACCTGATCGCGGAGAATGAAGCCGAGATCAGGGTGCTGCAGTCCTTTCTGCCGCAGGCCCTCAGCCCGGATGAACTGCGGGCGCTGGCCGAGGCAGCCGTTGCCGAGAGCGGGGCCTCCTCCCTGGCCGAGATGGGCAAAGTCATGAAGATCCTCATGCCCCGCCTGGCCGGGCGCGCCTCCGGTGATCAGGCCAGTGCGGTGGTGAGGGAATTGCTGACCCAACAAACGGGTCGTTGACGATCTTGCGTGAGTGAAGGCCCTGGTATGGCCGCCGCCCACCCGCCCCTCTCCACGCGCATGCGCCTCCTGCAATGGTTTTTGCTGACGTGCATCAGTCTGTTCTCCTACGCCGCGCTGGTGCTGCCGCTGAGTCTCCGTCCGTCAACCCTGCCGCTGCGGGTCGGCGACGTGGCGCCGCGCACCCTGCAGGCGCCCTACGACCTGGAATACGTCAGCCAGGTGCGCACGGAGGAGGCGCGTCAGGCAGCCGAGAGGGCCGTCCAGCCGGTCTACACGCCCCCCGATCCAGCCATTGCTCGCCAACAGATCGAGCGTCTGCGCTCCACGCTCCAATACATCAGCCTGGTTCGGGTCGAAACCCTGATTCCACCCGACCAGAAGCGCGCCGAACTCGCCGCGCTGAGCGAAATCAGCCTCAAGCCCGAGAGCATTGAACAGATCATCGCCATGTCGGATCCGCGCTGGGAGGCGTTGCAGCAGGAGGCCCTGCGCGTCCTGGAACAGGTGATGCGCAGCCCGATTCGGGTCGATACGCTGGAGGTCGTGCGGGAGAGCGTGCCCTCGCGCGTCAGCCTGGCCCTCAGCGAGCAGAACGCCGCGCTGGTCACCGAACTGGTCAGCGCCTTCGTCATCCCCAACAGCCAGTTCAGCGCCGACCTGACAGCCGCTGCCCAGAAGTCGGCGCGCGAGGCGGTGCAGCCCATCGTCCAGAGATACAAAGCAGGTGAGACCATCGTCAACGGCGGCGAGATCATCACCCCTGCCATGATGGAGGCGCTCCAGCAATTCGGGCTGATCCGCTCCGCCCAACCGCTCGAAACGTATCTGGGCACCGCCGCGCTGACGCTCCTGTTCACCCTGCTCATGGCGCTGTATGCCTATCGGCGCCAACGCCTGGCCTTTGTTTCTCACCCGCGCAGCCTGCTGACGCTGGTGCTCGTGTTCATAGTATTCCTGGGAGGGGCTCGGCTGATCATCCCCAATCGCACGATCCTCCCCTATGTGTATCCGCTGGCAGCCGTCGGCCTCGTGTTGGCCACCCTCTTCGGCACGGAAGCGGGGATGATCTTTTCGCTCGTGCTCGGCTCTCTGGCAGCCTACGGACTGCCCAATGCGCTCGAGTTGACCTCTTACTACTGGTTGAGCTCCCTGGGCGGCGTGTTGACGTTGGGGCCGGCGCGCCGCTTTTGGGCCTTCTTCCGCGCCGGCCTTGCCATCGCAGGCGCGGGCATGGCGGTGATCCTCGCCTATCACGTGCCGACGCAAACCTGGGACGTACGCGGCCTGCTTGAACTCCTGCTGGCCGCGCTGACGTGCGGCATCGCCTCGGCCAGCGTGGCCCTGCTCCTGCAATACTCGCTGGCGCAGTTCCTCAGCCTGCCCACCCCGTTACAATTGCTCGAAATCTCACACCCCGATTTCCCCCTCCTGCAGCTGTTCCTGCGCAACGCCCCCGGAACCTACCAGCACAGCCTGCAGGTGGCCAACCTGGCCGAACAGGCTGCAGAGAAGATCGACGCCGATCCCCTGCTGACGCGGGTGGGCGCTCTCTTTCACGATATCGGCAAGGCCATGGAGGCCGCCTTCTTCGTTGAGAACCAGGCCCCCGGCACACTCGACACCCACACCGACACCTCCCCCGAAGAGGTCGCCGCCCGCATCATTCGCCACGTTCAAGATGGCGTGGCGCTGGCTCGCAAGCATCGTCTGCCGCGTCGCATCGAGGACTTCATCCTCGAACATCACGGCACGCTGCTGACGCGCTATCAATACAATCAGGCCCTCCAGCGCGAGGGCGGAGATCCGACCCGCGTGGATGAGAGAAAGTTTCGCTACCCCGGCCCGTGTCCGCGCTCGCGCGAAACAGCCATCCTCATGCTGGCCGATGCGGTCGAGGCGCGCGCCCGCGCCGAGAGCCCAAAAACCGAGGAGGAACTGCACCGCATCGTGCACTCGGTGATCGAATACGTTCAAAAAGAAGGCCAGTTGAACAATGCCCCTCTCACCCTGCGCGATCTCAGTCTGATCGCCGATTCGTTCGCGGCCACCCTGCGCGGCACGTATCATCCCCGCATCCAATACCCTTCTGCCGAACCTCCCCTCCAGAAAGACGGAACGTGATTCACGTGATCTCCCACCTCCGCCCCAGCCCGTTGCCGCCCGACGTGCTCAAAGGCGCGGCGGCAAGCGCCCTGGCGCACCATGCCACGCAGGGCGATCTGACCCTTGTCCTGACGGACGATGCCCGGATTCGGCAACTCAACCGCGACTATCTGGGGCACGACGCCCCGACCGACGTGCTGGCCTTCCCCGCCTCCGAAACCGACCCGCAGACGGGCGCGCCCTACCTGGGCGATGTCCTCATCTCGATCCCACGCGCCAAAGAACAGGCGCGCGCCGCCCATCATTCCCTGCAGGAGGAAGTCCAGTTGCTGGTCGTGCATGGGGTCTTACACCTGTTGGGATACGACCATGCCAACCCAGCGGAGAAAACCAGAATGTGGAAAGTCCAGGCCCAGATTCTGACGCGCCTGGGCCTGCCGAAGAGCAGGCTGCCCAAGTAGCCGCCCATAGCCCATGTGGAACTTCTTCCTCTCCCGTCTTCGCTCCATTGGCCACGCCTTTCACGGCTGGCAATACGTGTTGAGGACCCAACAGAATGCCTGGATTCATGCTGTCATCGCCACGATGGTGTTCCTGGTGGGGTTGTGGCTGCGGCTGCCGGGGCGCGACTGGGCCATCCTGCTCCTGACGATGGGCATGGTCTTTGCGGCCGAGTTCATCAACACCGCCATCGAGGCCGTGGTTGACCTGGCAAGCCCGGAAAAACATCCTCTGGCCAGGGTAGGCAAAGACGTGGGCGCCGGCGCGGTGTTGATCGCCGCCCTGGTGGCCATCTTGATTGGCCTGCTCATCCTGGGCCCCCCTTTGTGGGCAAGGCTCATCTCGCCCACTGCTCGTTGAATGCCCGGAGGTCTGCATGACGTTATCCTTCCGCTTCGGCACCGTTGGCGCGCCCAGGGCCACGCCCAAGAAGCCCGGCGGCTCGGTCGGCGCCATCCTGTTCAGCAAATCCATCGGCCTGAGCGCGCTCGAGTTGGGCTGGGTGCAGGCCGTGCGCGTCAGCGAAGAAACCTGCGCCGCCATCCGCGCCGCGGCGCGGGAGCAAGACGTGGCCATCAGCGTCCACGCGCCGTATTTCATCAACCTGAACGCCGAGCGGGAAGAGTGGCCCAAGTCGCGCCAGCGCCTGATGGATGCCGCCCACTACGGCCACCTGGCCGGCGCGACCGACATCATCTTCCACCCCGGTTCTTACTTTGGCCGCCAGGCGCGCCCTGTGCTCAAGATCGTCATTCCGCGCCTGCAGGCCTGCGTGGAGGAACTGCGTCGGGCCGGCAACACCGTGACCCTGCGTCCGGAGACGATGGGCAAAGCAGCCATGCTCGGCTCGCTGGAGGACACCCTGGAGATGGCGCGCGCCATCCAGGGGGTCGAGCCCTGCATAGACTTTGCCCACCTGCACGCCCGCGCCGGAGACGGGAGTCTGAACACCTACGAAGAGTGGTCGCGGTTGCTGGAGGCCTATGCCAGGGCGCTGGGCGAGGCAGCCCTCCACCGTCTGCACATCCATCTTTCGGGCATCGATTACGGCCCGAAGGGCGAAAAAGAGCATCTCAAACTGGCAGAGGCCGATCTGGACGTGAAGGCCCTCCTGCGCGCCCTCCAGGCGTATGGTTGTGGCGGGCGCATTCTATGCGAAAGCCCCATCCTGGAAGAGGACGCCCTCTATCTGAAAGACTTGTGGATCAACGTGAGCCGTGAGAGGGAATGAAGCCCTAGAGATACTTCTCGCCGACCTGACGCGGCCGCTGAACCCGAGCCGGCGTCCCGAAAGCCACCACATACGAAGGGAGATCATCGAGCACCGTCGCCCCGGCCCCGATCACCGTGTGCTCGCCGATGTGGATTCCGTGAACGATCTTCGCTCCCAGCGATAAGACACTGTAATCCCGAATCTCAACATTCCCCCCTGTAGCCGCATGAGGCGCGATGGTGACAAAATTGCCGATCCGGTTATCGTGGTCGAGCGAGGCCTGCGTGTTGACGATGCAGTGCTCGCCAATGACCGTATCGGCATTGATGACCACGCCGGCCATCACCACCGTTCCCGCGCCGATGGACACCCCGCGCCCGATTTGCGCCGAGGGGTGAATGGCCGAGATGAAGCGGAAGCCCGGCATGATCTGCTTAATGTGAGAGACCACCTCGGATCGAAGCCAATTGTCGCCGATGGCAACCACGCCCCCAATGGCCTCAAAGGCAGGGAGGAGGTGCGGCAGATCGGTCTCGGCTCCAAGGATCGGATATTGAAAGATGCTCTCCCCTTTGGGCTTGAAACGATCGATCAAACCGGCAATGCGGAACAAGCCCTGCTTTTCGATGATGTCGATCACCACCTTGGCGTGGCCCGAGGAGCCAAAGACGAAGACCTTTTCCACAGGCAGTCCCTCCCGCCGGCGTCCCGTTGGGCAATCAGGAATGGGCCGCGGCCGCGCTCATTATACCCGCGCCGTCAGGCCGAAATCCGAGGGCACGAGTGAGTACATCCGCGCATCGAAGACCTTCCGATGAACAAGCATGCGGTTCAGCAAGACCCCCTCGCAGTGCGCCCCGATCTTCTCCGCCACCCTCTGGCTGGCGCGGTTGCCGACCGCAATCACGATCTCGGCTCGGATCAGGCCCAGTTGCTCAAAGGCATAGCGAGCCGCGAGAAGCGCGGCCCGCCCGGCGAAGCCCCGCCCGCGCTGGGACGAGCGAATCCAATACCCCAGATTGCAAAAGCGATACAGTGGGTGGATGTGGCTGAGGCTGCACACCCCCAAAAACATGTCTGAACCGGCATGCGTGACGGCAAAGCCGAAATACGTGCCCTCCGCCCAGCGTCTCTGGGCCAACTCGATCCACTCCTGGGCCTCTCTTTTTTGATAATCATCATGCGCCCAGGACATCCAGGGCTGGAGGTCGTCCAGCGACTCGCACACGGCCTCGTACATGCAGGTTGCATCCTCGGCGCGCAGGGGCCGCAGCGCTACGATGCCATCCGTTAGAAGAGGGAGAGGCATTCAGAGAGAGATATGCTCTCGCAAATTGTGCTCCACAGCATACGCCGCCGCTTCGGCGCGGTTGCTGACGCCCAACTTGGAGAGAATGCTCGAGACGTAGTTCCGCACCGTGCCCTCGCCGAGGAAGAGCGTCTGGGCAATCTCGCGGTTGGTCTTGCCCTCCGAAACCAAAAGGAGGACGTGTTTCTCCTGCTGACTGAGATGGGCAAAGGCCGAGGCCTCCTCCTCTTTGACGGCGCGGCGCACCTCCTGAAAGACGCGCTGGGTCACAGCCGGATCGAGCAGGGCCTCCCCGCGCCCGACCGCCTCGAGGGCCTTCACCAGATCATCGCTCCCGATTTGCTTCAGGATGTAGCCGGAGGCCCCGGCGCGGATGGCCGAAAAGAGCATCTCGTCCTCGGCGTACGAGGTCAGCATGATGACTTTTGTGCCCGGGAATTTGTTAACGATCTCTTCACAGGCTTCGATCCCCGAGGTGCCTGGCAGGCGGATATCCATAATGACGACTTCGGGCTTGAGTCTTGCCACCTGTTCGACGGCCTCGCGCGCCGAGCCGGCTTCGCCTACAACTTCAAATTGGGAGTGCCGGGCAAGGAGCGATTTCAAGCCCAGACGCACCACCTCATGGTCGTCCACGATCACGATGCGTTGTTTGGCCATTGCGAATATTCCACTCCAAGAGGTCAAATAAAAGTATAGCCGAGAGAGGAGGGTCTGACAAGGGGGAAGGCTGGGTTGTCTCCAGGCACAGAGGGGGCGCGGGCGCAGTCCGGCGCCGAAAAAAAACAACCCGCAGGCAAATCCTGCGGGTTATGGCGGGCCGGGGAGGTTTATTTGCTCTTGATCGTGATGATCTTCGGCTTGACCTCTTCCGCCTTGGGCAGCGTGATCGTCAACACGCCATCCTCAAACTCCGCCTTAGCCTTATCAGGGACGACGGCGGTGGGGAGCATGACGCTGCGCTCAAATGCGCCCCAGCGTTGTTCGCGGATGTGATAGTTCTTCTGCTTGGTCTCGCTCTTCTCCTTCCGTTCGCCCTTGATGGTGAGGATGTCGCCGGTAACGTTGATCTGCACCTCCTCGCTCTTCAGGCCCGGCAGAGCGGCTCGGACGACCACTTCGTCATCCGTCTGGTACATGTCGATGGCGGGGACGCGCCAGCCCTCCGTCAGGCTGAAGGGGCGAGTGAAGGCCTCGTCCAGGAGACGATCCATCGCCTCGCGCAGGCTGACGATTTCGCGCATGGGTTCCCAGCGAATCAGATCGGTCATGGCAGCACCTCCTTCCTGGAATCGAATGTTGCGCTCTTAAAATACTCGCCGCGCGTTAGAAAAACGTAGGCCTTGCATAAAAAGTTCGTCAGAGGCTGCGCCGGCTACGGCTTCTCCGACCTTTCCTTTTCCCGGCGGAAGTCAACAAAGCGATACCCGACCCCGCGTTCGGTCAGGATGTATTTTGGGTTGGCGGGGTCCTTCTCCAGTTTTTGGCGCAGATAGTTGATGTACAGCCGCACGTAGTGGGGCTCATCGCGATACTCGTAGCCCCAAACTTTTTGGAGCAGCTGGTCGTGTGAAATAACCCAGCCGGCATTCTGCACGAGATGATACAACAGGCGGTGTTCGGTCGGACGGAGTTTGACCAGTTTGCCCTCCAGCCAGACCTCGCGGCGGTCGAAGTCGATTTTGAGGCGCTCGTCCACCTCGATCAACCCGTGCATCGAACCGCTGGCGGCCTCGGTGCGGCGCAGCACAGCCTTGACGCGGCTGATCAGCTCGCGCGGGCTGAAGGGCTTGGTGATGTAGTCGTCCGCACCCAGTTCCAGGCCACGCACCCGGTCGTCCTCCTCGCCTTTGGCGGTGAGCATGATGACGGGCACGTTGCTGATCTCGCGGATCATCTCCAGCACCTCGAAGCCGTCCAGATCGGGCATCATCACATCCAGCAGAATCAGATCGGGATTGTCGCGCAGTTTATCAACGGCCTGTTTGCCGTTGAAGGCCTCCATGACCCGGAAGCCGTCGTGCTCCAGATTCATGCGGATGAAGCGCACCATGCGCTCCTCATCATCCACGACCAGAATGCGGCGGCGCTCGAATTCCTCAGGCATGTCACTCTCTCACGAAACCAATGATCTTTTCCTCTTCTTCGCTCGCCAATACCTCGATCAACGTCAGTTTTTCCAGTGGCCAGATCACCTTGACCACATTGCGCTCGAGGTAATGTAAGTCCTTGCCGTCCCGTTGACGCGGATTGCTGACAGTAATGATCGTATCTGTGGGCTTGGGCAGCTCGTCCACCTCTCCAACGACGGGGGTTTCACCGCTCAGGTGAAGGATCACGGTATAAGGCATGCGGGCTTCCTTTCTGCACTTCTCAGGTAGTTTTGAGCAGAACCTGAATCTTGAGTTTGCCCAGGGCGACCACATCTCCGTGGTGCAAGATGTGCTCCACGTTCGGGGTGAGGCGTTTGCCGTTGAGATAGGTGCCGTTTGAGGATCCCAGGTCCATGATGATGACGCGCTGGCCTTGCTGTTTGATCACAGCATGCAGCCGCGAGACTCCGCTGGCATAGGCCTGATAAGGCGAAAGGTCGATGTCGGGCATGATGGGCTGGCCTTCGCTGATCCGTCCCAACGTGAACTCACGACGGTCGCTCAATGGAAGGAGTTGGCCGCTATCCAGCAAGTGAAGCGTCATCCAGCTGTCCGGCAGCACGGGAGGGGGAGGGCCGGCCGTGCCCTTTTGCCGGCCCAGGGCTTCCTTTACCTGTCCCGTGGCAATCGTTTGCGTGGTGAGCATGTCTTCCGCGTCAAGCGGGAAACCGCACTCGCTGCAAAACACAGCGCCTGCCATGTTGGTATGTTTGCAATTCGGACAAACGTTCATGACGACCTCTTCCGAGCGGGCATCAGCAATGCTCGCGTGCCATATTTGATCTCCTTGCTTCCTTCCTCGCTCAGTGCCTGCATTTGAGCGAGGTTCTCGGCCTCCAGAAGGGCGGTTCTGGCCAGCCCCTTCTCGCCCTGGGCGAGGAGCAGAGAAGCCATATTCTTGAGATGGCGGGTCGCGCTCTCGTAGTGGCCGGCTTCCGCCTCCTGACGGGCGCGTTCCTGCAGACGATAAAGGGTCAAACGAGAAAGAGCGCTAAGAATAGAGGCCGGCGGCGGATCGCTCCTGGGAGCATCCGTGGCTTCACGCTCCATCCTGAGGCGGAGGCGCGGGGCCGGCCAGGGATGCGCCGCGAGGTTCAGTTTGAGGGTGCCGTCCAGCAGGATCACCTGCGTGCCCCGCGCCGCCGAGGGCTGGATCACGAACTCGAACAGCACGTTAAGAGGGGTGTCATGCAGGATGGGCCCCAGTCTCAGTGGATTTTCCAGGGCGATCGCCCCGCTCTCCGGTTGAAGGCGGAAAGCGTAATTGATTTGAATCCCGCTTTGTTCTTCGAATTCCAGGAGCACTTCCTCGGCGAACATATTGGCCAGGGTGCCGAACTTTTCCATCAACATGGACTGGATATCTTGCGGCCTCGAAATGTAGTGGCCGGTGTGGCCGGTGCGGCCTGCCAGCGCGTCCAAGAACACATCGTTCCATTCGCTGCCAATACCCATGGCACTGATGCCAATGTTCAGGCGGGCGGCTTCGTCTGCCAGCTGAAGACAGGCCTGCTCGTCACCGTAGGTGTGCCCATCCGTGAGCAGGATAATGTGGTTAATGCGTTGGGGGCTGAGGCCACGACGAACTTCTTCCAATGCGGCCTGCAATCCTTGCAGGATCTCCGTGCCGCCATTCGTCCGGATCATCTGGATGCGACTCTGCAACTTGGCTATATCGCCCGGATAGGCGGCGGGGATCAACACTTCAGCCCGATCGCTGAACGTAACCAGGCTGAACACATCGTCGGCTTGCAGGCTGCGCACCACCTGGATGGCCGCCGCCTTCAACATGTCCAGTTTTTCCCCCTGCATGGACGTAGAGCGATCCAGCACAAGGCACATGTCGAACGGCGGCCGGGGAGGATGATCGCTCTTCTGGCGCGGGGACACCTCCAGCGTCGCGTAGATCAGTTGCGGTTCCGCCAGGTGGACCAGACTCGGGCGGCTGTATTCGATCCGCGAGGCCACGATGGTCGAGGCAGGTTCTTCGGGGGAGAGCGTGGCATCATATTGGGCACGGCGCTTGGGGTTGGACAGCACTTCATAAGCCTGCTGCACTTCGAGAAAGATCTCTGTTTCGCCAGGCGCCACGTTCTTATCCGGATGCAAACGCCGAGCCGCCTCGTGATAGGCGCGCTTGATTTCCTCTTGCGAGGCATCGCGCAAGACGCCCAAGATGGCATAGTAATCTTTATGCTTCTCGGACATTGCAGATCACCCCACCATCTGAACGAGGATGACGCTGATGTTATCCGGGCCACCGGCGGCATTGGCCGCATTGATCATGTTCTGGCAGGCTCGCGGAAGGCTGGGGGATTCGGTCAGCGAGCGCCAGATCTCCGCCTCGGAAACCACTCCCCACAATCCATCACTGCACAGCAGCAGGGTGCCGTTGGGAGGAAAAGGGACGGTGAAGACATCTACATCCAGAGTGTCGCCCTGCCCCAGGGCACGAATCAAGACGTTGCGATGGGGAAAGGCCGCCGCCTCTTCGTGGTTGAGGTGGCCGAGTTCCTCCAGGCGCTTCACCAGCGAGTGATCGCGCGTGAGCTGTTCAATTCGTCCGCTGGGATAGATGGCATAGGCGCGGCTGTCGCCCACATGGCCAAGAGTGACCTGCTGGCCAACGATCAAGGCTGCCGTAATGGTCGTCCCACCGCCGGGCGCATCCTTTTGGACGATGCGATGGGCCTCTTTGACGGCATGCTCCATGATCTCCTGGAGCGATTCATCCGGCTGTTGTGTGGGAACGGTAAAAAGATACGAATGGAACTTGCGCAGAATATGCCCGGCAATGACTCGAACGGCAGAGTTGCTGGCCACCTCGCCGAACTGGTGGCCGCCCATCCCGTCGGCTACGATGTACAGCCCGAAGGGAACGCTGGAGGCCTTCCCGGCCATGGTGGCCGTGATAGCCGTCAGGCTATCCTCATTGTGATCGCGTTGCCTTCCGACGGACTGCCCCGCCGCCGCGACCAGTTGCTGCATCTCATATTGAGCGCTCTGACCGCGCACGATGGCCTGGATCTGCTGCTCCGAAAGGGGCGCCGTCGTCAGACCCTTGTCACCGCGCTTGCTGCCACCGAGCCACTTACGAAAGAAATCAAGCATACATAACTCCTCATTATGCCAGCAGGGCATACACATGATGATCGGTCGAGCCAATGTACACCACATCGTCGAAGACGGCGGCCGAGCCGGTGATGGCTCCACGGGTCTCGAACTTCCAACGTTGACGACCGGTACGATATTCGAGGCAATACAGGCTTCCATCCACCGAGCCACAGTACAGCGCATCTTTATACACCACGGGCGAGCTGCTGACCTGGTGCTCGGTGCGAAAACGCCAGACCTCTTTCCCGGTGCGCGCCTCCACGCAGTAGATCAATCCATCGGCAGCCCCAACGAACACCAGATCGTCCGAGACGGCCGGGGACGAGATCGACCCCTTGCCGAGGCGGAAGCGCCAGATGACCCAGCCGTTGCGGGCATCCAGGCAATACAACATCCCGTCCAGCGAGGTGAAGTACACGGCCTGCCCGATCGCCAGCGGCGAGGAGGTGATGGCGCGCTTGGCTTGAAAACGCCATTTCATGGTGCCGCGAAAATCCACCGCATAAAAATCCCCGCTCTCTGCCCCAAAGTAGACCAGATCGTTGGCGACAAACGGCGTCGAGTGGATCTCATCGGCGGCCTCGAATTTCCACACGCCGCGCCCCGTGTGCACATTGACGGCGTGCAGGTGATGATCGTCCGAGCCGATAAAAACATGTCCCTCCGCGATGCGCGGCGAGGAGTGGATGCACCCCTCCGTGAAATAGGTCCACACCACGCCCCCCGTCCGTCCGTTGATAGCATGCAGGCGCTGATCCTCAGAGCCGAAGTAAATCGTGTGGTCATACACCGCCGGGCGGGAGACGACCCCGCCGTCGGTGGCATACTTCCACTGAAATCGGCCGTCCGTAATGTTCAGGGCATACAAGTTGTGGTCATAACAGCCGACATATAGCAGGCCCTGATGCACCAACGGCGTGCCTCGCACCTCGTCCTCGCATTTGAATGACCATAGAGGCTTGATCCCGCTGGGCGCAGTGAGCGTGATGGACGGGAGGCGGGTGAGCGCACCGGTCTTGCGCGCCACGCTCAGGAGGGCCTCTTTCATATCGGCCGCGCTGGGGAAACGATCGGAGGGATTGTAACTCAAAGCCGTGTTGATGACGGCCTCGAATTCCTGCGAGACGCGCGGGTTGATCCGCCGCAACGGGCGTTCGGCAAAGGAGAAGGGCGGCTCGAGGCGGGGGTCGCGGCGGCTGAGGGCGTGGTGCAACGTGGCCCCCAGGGCATAGATGTCGGCCAGGGGCGTCGCCTCGCCACGGTACTGTTCGGGCGGGGAATAGCCCTCGGTGCCAATCATCGTTCCTTTCTGCCCGGCCTGGAAGGTGCGGGCGATGCCAAAGTCCACCAGCACCACATCGCCATTGCTGTTGATCATCACGTTGGAGGGCTTCATATCCCGGAAGACGATCGGGGCAGGTTTGTGGTTGTGCAAAAAAGAAAGCACATCACACAACTGGACCGCCCAATCCAAGACCTGCTCCTCCGGCAGGAAGCCGGGCGTCTCGTTGATAATGGCCTCCAGGTCCTTGCCATGAATGAACTCCAGCACCAGATACGAACGGTCGTCCTCGCTGAAGTAATCGTAGATGCGCGGGATGGCCGGGTGATTCAGGGTGGCCAGCAGGTTGGCCTCCCGCTCGAAGTTTTGCACAATCGTGCGCCGCACCGTGGGATCGGGAGCCACGTTGATCATCTCTTTGACGGCCACTAGTTTGGTCACATTGGGGAAGTGCAGATCGCGGGCGCGATAAACCGACCCCATGCCACCCACGCCGATGATCTCTTGAATGAGATAGCGTTGGGTCAACGTCGTCCCGGTTTGAAGTTGGCGGCGTGATGGGGTTGGCTCTTCGTTCAACGGCTGCGTGATCTGTTGCGTATCCAGAGGACCTCTAGCCATATAAATTATAGTGTGCATCGGCAGGATTGGCAACCACCCCAAATTTCCTTTCTGTTAAGTACATCGCAAACCTGCTCGCCAGGCGGCGCGTGCCCGAAAAATGCCCTTGCCTTGCCGCCCTTTTTGCGGCACAATCGGCGGTAACGAAAAGGCCCGCGCCAGCGTTCCCTGCCGGGCAAGAAGGTCAGGCACGGCAGCCACGCGAAGGCGCAGCGCGCCCATTCATCGAATCGAACCTCATGCCCTAAGGAAACACCATGAGACGCCATCCCCTCTCCGGCATTTATGCCGCTGCCGTGACCCCGCTCAAGGCCGATTACTCGCCCGACCTCGACGCAGTGGCGCCCTTCCTGGCTTTCCTGGCCTCGCGCGGCTGTCACGGAGCCCTGATCTTTGGCACCACCGGCGAAGGGCCATCCTTCTCCCCGCCCGAACGCGAGGCCGTCTGGAAGGCGGCCCTGCAAGTTCGCCAGCAGCACCCTCACTTTCGCCTGCTGGCCGGCACCGGCACGCCCAGCCTCACCGAAACGATCGAGTTGACCAAACGCGCCTTCGACCTCGGCTACGATGCCGTGCTGACGCTGCCGCCCTACTATTTCCGCAACGCCACCGAGGAGGGAATGTTCCATTGGTTTGAACAGGTGATCCGGAGAGCCGTCCCCAAAGACGGCTATCTGCTTGGCTATCATTTCCCGAGCGTGGCCGGCGTCGGTTTCTCGCTCGCGCTGCTTGCCCGCCTCAAAGATTCGTTCCCCGAGCAGTTTGCAGGCCTCAAGGATTCGTCGCACGATCGGGATTTTGCTCGCTCCGTGGACGAGACATTCGGCCCCGATCTGGCGGTCTTCAGCGGCACGGACTCCGATTTGACCTTTGCCCTGGAGCACCATGCAGCAGGCTGCATCACGGCCGCGGCGAATTTGATCTCGCCTGACCTGCGCCACGTTTACGAAGCCTTCCTGAGCGGCCAGGATGCTTCGGCCGCTCAGGAGAAAGTCAGCCGGCAACGCCGCCTCCTCGAAAAATACCCCCCCTTCCCGGCAGCCCTCAAAGCCCTACTGGCACGGCTGCATCCCTGGCCACGCTGGCCGCTACGCCCACCCCTGGTGGCCATGACCCCCTCGCTCGAGGAACAACTCGTGCGCGAATTCGCCGCGCTAGCCTGATATCTTCCCATGGACACCTGGCGTCTGCTTCTGACCCCTGCGGCGCGCGGCGCGTGGAACATGGCCGTGGACGAGGCCATCCTCGAACACGTCGGGCGTGGCGAGACCGCGCCCACCCTGCGCCTGTACGCTTGGCAGCCCCCCTGTCTTTCCCTGGGTCACGCCCAAGCCATGGCCGAGGTGGATTTCGGACGTCTGCGGGAGCGCGGCTGGGAGATGGTGCGCCGCCTGACCGGCGGACGGGCTATCTTGCATACGGACGAGTTGACCTACTCAGTCATCGTCCCGCCAGATGAGCCGCGCCTTGCCGGCTCGCTGCTGCAATCCTATCAGCGCCTGGGCGGAGCGTTGCTGGCAGCCGTGCGTTCCCTGGGGCTCTCCGCCGAGATGAAGGAACGCGCCCTCGAGGCAAAGAAGGCCACGCCCAACCCGGTGTGTTTCGAGATGCCGTCAAGTTACGAGATCACGGTCAACGGAAAGAAACTCATCGGCTCGGCGCAGGCGCGGCGCAGGGAAGGCGTGCTGCAACACGGTTCCCTCCCTCTGACGGGCGACCTGACGCGCATCACACAGGTCCTGGCCTACACCCGCGAGGCCGAGCGCCAGGAGGCCGCGCAGCGCTTGCGGGCGCGTGCTGCCACCCTCGAGGCGCTGCTCGGCCACCATGTGAGTTGGGACGCGGTCGCGCAGGCCTTCGTGCAGGCCTTCGAAGTCGAGTTGAATCTGAGATTCGCGCCGGGCGCGCTCTCGGAAAGCGAACGCCAACGGGCCGATGAATTGGTACGTGAAAAATACGCTCATCCAGCGTGGAACGAGCGCATATAGGCGGGGTTGCTTATTTCTCGAAGACCGTGTTCTTGTACCCCAGCGCGGCAAAGAAGCGCGCCAGATACGTCTCGGCATTCTGCTGGGCGATCTGGAGAATGCCATCCTCCAGCGCGGCCTTGCGAATCTCCTCCTCGGCCGCCTGACGAGCCAGCGTCTCCAGGTCCACCTCGCCGCGCTTGAGAATGCCCGTCTGACGGTCATAGACGTAGGACTTTTCGTTATCCAGCGTGGCGATGAACACTTCAGCAGGAGGCAATTTGACGTAGAGCACCCCGTCTTCCAGGCGCATATCCTGGGGGTTGATCCTGGACATATCGATCCCGGCAATCACCGTGCCATGCGCCACGAACAACAATCGGTCACCGAACAGGAATCCGAACGCGCCCTGCCCGACTTCGGCTGTGATCACCTTCTCGATGCTGTACTGTATCGTTTCCAGCCGCGCCAGGGCGCGCACCTCGTGAATGTAGGTCACCGGATCGGGGATGATCGTAGGCGTGGGATGCAACAGGCCGGCCACCTGCGTCTGCAACTCGCGGTTGGCCTGTTGGAACGGAGCCAGGGCCTGCCGGGTTGTTTGTTGGAGACTCTGAACGATATAATAGGCGGCAACGGCCACGGCAAGCAGGAGCAAGAGAACAAGCAAGAGCAAGCGCAGAGTTTCCTTCATGGATAGTTCTCCTCAACGTATACCCGATTATAACCACCCTTCCCGATGCGCTCCCGAACTCTACAATCCTGTGAGGAGAACCCACAGGCGCTTCCTCATTCTTTTTCTTGTAGGACTGCTGGCCTGCGGGCTGCTCCCCACGCCCTCGCCGACGCCCCTGCCGAGCGCTGTGCCCGTCACGCCCACGGTCACCCCGCCCCCGGAAGCCCCGCTGGGCAGCAGCGGGCATCCTTTGATCCTGGCTCTGGCCCCTTCGCCCCAACGCGATCCGAATGCCCTGAACGCCGGCAAGACTCTCCAGGCCCAACTCGAAAAGCGCAGCGGCCTGAGACTCTCCCTGGTTGCTCCGACCAGCGAGCGAGAACTGGTGGAGGCGCTCAAGTCTGGGAGCGTTCACCTGGCCGTCCTCTCACCCTTTGCCTACCTGGAGGTGAGCGACTCGGGCGCGGCCGAGGCGGCCTTTGGCCGTCAGCGGGAGGAAAAGGTCTTTTACGGCGCCCAGTTCATCGTCCGTAGCGATGCCGGGTTCATCCCCTACTTCGATCCGCTCAAGGGCGAGAACACCGCCGAGGCAAGCGTTGCCCTGGCCCAGTTCGCCGATAAGAAGCCGTGTTGGAGCGACCCGCTCTCCCCTTCGGGCTACGTCGTGCCCCTGGGCTATCTCCGCCTGGCCGGCCTCTCGACGCGCGAGGCAGCTTTCGTCAGCGGGCAGCCGACGGTGGTGCGCGCCGTGTACGCGCGCGGCATCTGCGACTTCGGCGCCACTTACATCGACGCGCGCGCCTACCCCGGCCTCGAGGATGAATTCCCCGATGTGATGAAAAAGGTGGTGGTGGTCTGGCGCATCCCGCCCATCATTCCCTACGAGACAATGGTCTTCGCGCGTGGCATGAGCGTCGAGATGCGCCGCGCTCTGAGGCGGGCCTTTGTGGAACTGCTCTCCACGCCCGAGGGCCGCTCGGCCATGCAAACCGTCTACGGCATGGATGCCATGCAAGTCACGCAAGACGGCCAGTATGAAGAGTTCCGCAAAGCGGTGCGCGCCTCCGGCCTGGACCTGCACAGCCTGTTCAGGTAACCAAAGAACTCGGCGTATAATCGGCGTAGCGCGGGATTTATCCCGCAACCCAAAAGCAGAAATGTCGTGCCAGAAACCTTTGCGCTTGTGACAGATTCTCGAAAGCCACACTATATAGTATTACCGCTCAACATTTGCGTCGTCCGCGCAAATCTTTTGCCAATGTCACCGCGAGGAACGAAGCCGTCTCCCGCCCTGCCAGGGGATTGCTTCGACGGAAGAACGCCGTCTCGCAATGACAGGTACATTTGGTTGCGGCTGGAGGCCGCGCTATGAGCATATTGAGTGGAAAACGCATTTTGCTCGGCGTCACGGGCTCGATCGCCGCCTTCAAGGCAGCTGCTCTGGCCTCGCAGCTGACGCAAATGGGGGCCGAGGTGGAGAGCATCCTCACACCTGCGGCGGAAAAGTTCATCACACCCCTGACCTTCCAATCCCTGACCGGGCGCCGCGCCTACACCGATGCCGACTTATGGGGCGGCGAGGCGCATGTGTTGCACGTCGGCTTGGCTCAGGGCCGTGACTTGTTCGTGATTGCACCGTGCAGCGCGAACACGATCGCCAAACTGGCCTGTGGGCAGGCCGATACGCTGCTGAGCCTGGCCGCGCTGGCGGCGCGCTGCCCTTTGTTGATCGCGCCGGCCATGGATGGAGGCATGTTCGACCATCCGGCCACGCAGGAGAATCTCACCCGCCTCGTCCGGCGCGGCGCCTACCTGGCCGGGCCGGCGGAGGGACCTCTTGCCTCGGGACTCTCCGGCAAGGGCCGCCTGCTGGAGGTGGCGGAACTGATCGGACACATTCGCTACCTCCTCGGGCGGAACGGCCGGCTGGCCGGGAAAAAGGTGGTCGTCTCGGCCGGCGGGACGCAGGAGCCGCTCGATGCCGTGCGCGTGTTGACCAACCGTTCCTCGGGCCGCCAGGGTTACGCCCTGGCTCAGGCCGCACTGGAGGCCGGCGCAGACGTCTGCCTGATCAGCGCCCCCACCGCGCTGGCGGCCCCGATCGGGGCCAAACTGGTGCGCGTCGAGACGGCGCGTCAGATGCTGGAGGCCGTCTTGAATGAGTGTCGCCAGGCGGACGCGCTGATCATGGCCGCCGCCGTGGCCGATTTCCGCCCGAAAAGAACCCTTGATGGCAAAATGAAAAAGCAAGCTGGGGTGCCGCAGCTCGAACTCGAGGCTACGGAAGACATCCTCGAAGCGGTCGCCGGCCTGAGGTCTAGGACGAAGCGTCCGTCTCTCGTGATCGGCTTCGCGGCCGAAGCGCGCGATTTGCTCGAAAATGCCAGGGAGAAACTTGTGTCCAAGAAACTGGACTTCATCGCAGCCAACGACATCTCCGCCCCGCAGGCCGGATTCGGCGTGGAGACCAATCGCGTGACGTTGTTGTTCCCGGACGGCACGCAGGAAGCCCTGCCGCTGATGAGCAAGGCCGAGGTGGCCGAGATCATCATCGAACGCCTCGCGGCACGGCTGGAGTAATTCATGCGCATCCTGGTGATTTCAGATATTCACGCCAACTACACGGCCCTCGAAGCGGTTCTGAACGACGCGGGCAGCGTGGATGAATGCTGGTGTCTGGGAGACCTGATCGGCTATGGGCCAGACCCCAACGCGGTGATCGAGCAGGTGCGTGAACTCCCGCACCTGACTTGTATTCTGGGGAACCACGACGTGGCCGTGTGCGAGATGACGACGCTGGAGATGTTCAACGGCGAGGCGCGCCGTTCGCTGGTCTGGACCGAGCGGGTTTTAACAGCAGACAACATGGATTTCCTGCGCTCACTGCCGCGCCATGCCAAGGTGCGCGGCGAGGTGACCCTGGCGCACGGCAGCCCACGCGACCCGGTTTGGGAGTATGTTCTGAACACGTTATCGGCACGCCTGAACTTTGCCCACTTCGACACCCCTTTTTGCTTTGTGGGGCACAGCCACGTGCAAAGCATGTTCCAGTTGGACCAGAGCAACGACCGCGTCAGCGCGCGCCCGATCCGCGCCGGCCAGGCCGTGAGGCTGGCGCCGCGCGTCATCCTGAATCCCGGCTCGGTCGGGCAACCTCGCGATCGAGACGTGCGCGCCGCGTACGCGATCTACGAATCCCAGACGCACACCTGGGAGGCGCGCCGCGTGGCGTATAACATCGCCGAGGTCCAGCAGCGCATTCGTCAGGCCGGGCTGCCGGAGAAGCACGCCGTGAGGCTGGCAGAGGGCTGGTGAGCCGCTGCTGCGGGCGGAACTTTTCTGCGAGGAGAACGTCTGGAGGGCGAGAGAAAGGAGATGGGAGTATGGGAGATGGGGAATGGGAAATGGGAGAAGAGAAATTAGGAGAAAGGAGCAAAGGAGAGGAGCGATGAAACGCATACGCTGGCTCATGGTACTGGGGATGGTTCTGGCAGGATGTGGCGTGTTCTCGCAGAGGGCGGCTGCCCCGGCCCCAACGATGGTTGCCCCGTTGGCCATCGAGGGATACCGGGCAACGGGAGGAGAACAACCGCCTTTCGAGAGCAACAAGGCCGCCTCTCAAGCGAGCGCGCCGCCCGTCGTGGAGCGCCTCGTGATTCAAAACGTCAACCTGTCCATCGTGGTCAAGGACGTGCCCGAGAGCGTCAAAGCCATTCAGAACATGGCGAAGGAGATGAACGGGTATGTGGTCTCCGTCAACGTATATCAGACCCTGGTCAGGGAGGGCATCAAGGCGCCCCAGGCGAACATGGTCATTCGCGTGCCGGCCGAGAGACTGGACGAGGCCCTGGAGCGCATCAAGCAGGACGCGGTCGAGGTGCAAAGCGAGACGCGTTCGGGGGAAGATGTCACCGATCAGTACGTTGACCTGCAATCCCGCCTGAGGGCCAAGCAGGCGGCGGAGGCGCAACTGCTCAAGATCATGGAAAAGGCCGAGAAGACCGAGGATGTGCTGGCGGTGTATCAACAACTCCAGCAGGTGCAAAGCGAGATCGAGGTCTTGAAGGGCCAGATCAAATACTACGAACAATCGGCTGCCCTCTCGGCCATCACAGTCAACCTGCTGGCCGAGGAGACCATCCAGCCGATCGAGATCGGCGGGTGGAAGCCGCAAGGCGTGGCGCGCGATGCCATTCAACAGTTGATCTACTTCCTGCAGGGTTTCGTCAACTTCCTGATCCGCTTCTTCCTCTACTTCCTGCCGGTTTTGGTTCTCGTTGGCGCTGCGCTGTATGTCGCCTTCCTGTGCGTGCGCTGGTTATACCGCAAGGTACGCAAGCCCAAGGTCACGAGCCCGCCGGCCGGCGAGGGAAAAGCGTAACGCGGAGCAATTGCTTGCCCTTTTTTCAAGAAAGGCTGGATTGCTGCGAGGCGGGCGCTTTTTGCCCGACGAAGCAGCCCCCTCGCCCGCCAGGGGATGGCTTCGCCCGCCGCGCTACATTGTGAAACCGCCGGGGAGGCGGATCAAGTCAGATAATCCCTGAGCGGCCGGCTGCGCGCCGGGTGACGCAATTTGCGCAGGGCTTTGGCTTCGATCTGGCGCACGCGCTCGCGGGTCACGTTGAAGTACTCGCTCACCTCCTCCAACGTGTGTTCCTGTCCGTCCATCAGGCCGAAACGCAACTCCAACACCTGGCGCTCGCGCTCGGAGAGTTCATCCAGGGCATGCTGGATCTGCTCGCGCAACATCTGGCGCGCGGCGGAATCCATGGGCGAGGGCGCATCCTCATCTTCGATGAAGTCGCCGAGTTCGTTCGACTCCTCCTCGCCCACCGGGCCATCCAGCGAGGTGGGCTCCTGGGCCGAGCGCAGGATGTAATGCACCTTCCTGGCTGCGTGTTCCAGGCGTCCCTGGAGATCCGGGTCGAGCGCCCTGCCCTCCGCCTGGGCGCGTAAGATCGCCTGCACATCCGCAGCGGAGAGATAGCCCACCTCCATGGCCAGCTCGCTGTCCGTTGGTTCACGGCCCAACTCCTGAGTCAGGCGGCGCTGGATTCGTAGAAGGCGCGAGATGGTCTCGAACAAATGCACCGGGATGCGGATCGTGCGCGCCTGTTCAGCAATGGCGCGATTGATGGCCTGGCGGATCCACCACGTGGCATAGGTGCTGAACTTGAACCCCCGACGCGGGTCGAACTTGCCTACCGCCCGCAACAAGCCGATGTTTCCCTCTTGAATCAAATCCAGGAACGAGATGCCACGCCCCATGTATTTCTTGGCCACGCTGACCACCAGCCGCAAATTGGCGCGGATCAGCATGTTTGTGGCTTCGGAGGCGCGTGCGTGCAGCGCCTCGATCTCGCGCTGCAGAACGGAATTCTCCGGCAAGTGCTGGTAAAGAGTGCGCAACGTTGGAAGCCTTTGGCCACTCTCCATATAGGTTGCCAGCCAGTGCGCATATTCCGCGGGCAAAAGATACAGACACAGAAACACGTTGTAGATTTTGCCGATCATGCCGTTTAAAAAGTTCTCACGCCCCCACAGGCGTTCCGCAAGATAGGAACGGACATACGAGGGTTGAGCGCCCCCCCAGCCGTTGCGCAAGCCCTGGGCTTCGGCCAGCATCAAGCGCAGATCGGGCAATTCGCTCCCGAAGCGCCGGGCATCCTCGCCACAGCGCTTCCATGAAGTTGCCAGATCGGTCAGCGCGCCGTGATAAACGCCCAGGGCCGACTCGGTGCCCTTGCGCGCGTGACGGCGAAGCGTCTCTACCATGCGCGCGGCTTCAAGCATGGTGGCCAGGCGGAACTCGGCATCTGCATCCAGCAGGGGCACCTGACCGATCTCGCGCAGGTACAACCGCACCGGGTCCTCGGCCAGTTCCGCCGCCACTTCCGCGGGCGGCTCCTCCAACCACGCCTCCGCGAGCAAATCGGCCTCGGAATCCACCTCCGGAATCTCGACCATCCCCTCGGGCAAACCGTCCTCCGGCG
Organism: Chloroflexota bacterium; assembly: GCA_037445475.1. GTDB lineage: Bacteria > Chloroflexota > Anaerolineae > Anaerolineales > Villigracilaceae > Fen-1038. The sequence continues at coordinate 11,266 of JBBIKK010000027.1, read as the reverse complement.
GGAGGGGCGGCAAGATGCCCTTTTCCCCATCCTCGTCAGAGGGTGCGGGGGGAGAGGGCCTGGCAGAGAGGCCGGGCTTGGCGGTGGTCTTTCGTTTGATCACCATGCTGTCTCCCTGACTGTCATTCCAATCGCTTCAAGGACATCCTGTGATAGGCCTGATCCAGCTCTCGCAGCAAACGCGTCTGCTGCAATACCATCTCCTGGTAAGCGGCCGTGCGCAGATCGCCTGCACCCTGGGCTTCCTCCTGCAAAAAACGCAGTTGGTTCAGATTCTCGCCCACCGCGGCGCGGCGGAGTTTGATCACGACCCGCAGCCACGCCTCCAACAATTTTTCCTCCCCTGGCTCCAGGGTGCCCATCTGGGCCAATAACTCCTGCGCCAACCCATGCAGGGTCGGCGGCAATGCTTCCATCACGAACTGCTGGTGATCGGCGCGGTCCTGTTCAAGCGCCTCGCGGATCAGGCCGAACAACGTTTGATGATCAGTATACTCGAAATCCGCGCGGCTCAATGGGGTCAGGCCATACTGTTGCAAGCGGCGATCGAGCCGATAGAGGAGTTCGGGCTTGGAGAACAGGGCGCCGAGGAGGTAGGCCTCCGTCCTTCGAGTGGACGAGGCGGTGATAGCGGGCGGCTCCGCAGGCGACTTTTGCGCGGCGGGTCTTGAGCGCTTCGAACGTGTACGCCGAGCCGGCAGGCCGTGCAGGGCGCGCTCATCCACCCTGAGCCGGCGCGCCAGTTGCTGGCGGTACGCCTCGCGTTCTATGCCGTCGGGCAAGTCTTCGATCAAAGGCAAGACCTGGGCCGCAATCCGACTCTTAACCCGGGGGTCTTGCACATCCTGAGCGGCGGTCAAGGTCTCCAGTACATGGGTCACAATGGGGCGGGCGGATTCGACCAGGCGCTTCCACTCTTCTTTATCGCGCGCCACGATCTCATCGGGGTCGAGCCCCTCGGGCAAGGTCGCCACGCGCAGGTCGGCTTGCAGGCGGGCCTCCTGGCGCAGCAGCCCGCGCGCATCGAAGGCGATCTCTCCCTCTCGATCCATGGCGGCCCGTGCCGCCTCCAGGCCGCGCAGCACGGCTTTTTGTCCAGCCAGATCGGGATCGAGGGCCAGAACAATGCGCCGCGTGAACCTCTTGAGCAGGCGCAACTGATCCTCGGTCAATGCCGTGCCCATCGGCGAGACGACGTTCTCATAGCCGGCCTGGTGCAGGGCAATCACATCGAGATACCCCTCCACGATCACGGCCTGATCTGCGGCGCGAATGGCGCGCCGGGCGCGATCGAGGCCGTAGAGCAAACGTCCTTTCGAGAAGATGGGCGTTTCTGGCGAGTTGAGGAACTTCGGGACATCGTCCGGGTTGACCACGCGCGCCCCGAAGCCGGCCATGCGTCCCTGCTCATCGCGGATGGGAAACATGAGGCGATGGCGAAAGCGGTCGTACGTCCTTCGGTGCTCCTGTATGGCGGCGTTGCGATGTGTCGCCGCGGCCGCTTCATCCTCGTGCACGGTGAGCAAACCTGCCTCGATCAGGTCCTGTTCGCTGTAGCCGCGCCGGGTGAAATGGGTCAGGGCATTGTCCCAGCCTGGGGGCGCGTAGCCCAGCCCAAAGGCCTCGATGGTGGCGTCGGTCAGAGCGCGCTTCTCGCGCAGGTACCTCAGCACATCCTGATTGGCAAGAAGGTGGCTGTGGTAGAAGACGACCGCGTCTTCGAGCAATCTCCGCAAGTGATCGTGGGCTTCGCGCTGTTCGGGCGCTTCACGCCGATGGACTTCCAGGGTGACGCCGGCGCGTTCGGCCAGCCTCTGCAAGGCCTCCTTGAAATCAATCCCCTCTTTCTTCATCACGAACTTGAAAACGTCGCCGCCCTCGTTGCAGGCACCGAAGCAACGCCACGTGCCCGTCTCGGGCCAGACAACGAAGGCCGGCGTATGCACATTGTGGTGGAAGGGACAGAAACCGATGTAGTTCTTGCCACTGCGACGCAGTTTCACGCCGGCCTCGGAGACCAGGTCGACAACGTCAATGCGAGATTTGATTTCGTCCAGGGCAGACATGGTTCAACAAGCGGAGGTTATGGTGGTTGAATTATATACGCGTTCGTCATCGCTCCGCCCCGTTGGCCAACGGTTGGGGAGGCGGGTTGGCCGGCGGGCACTCCTATCTTCTTTTTCGCGGCCTCGCCGCCCGCCCGGCGGCGCGCTTCGAGGCGGCCTTCTGCGCGGCTCTCCTCTTCGTCCGCGCCGCCCCTCTGACCGCCTCGCTTCTGGGGATAAACCGCTCCGAGTCCCACACCGATGTGAGGGCAACCACCGATTCGCCTGGCCGCATCTCTAGCACGGCATCGCCGCGCGTGGCCGCACGCTTGCGCAGCGAAGCCGCATCCAGACGACAGGACTTCGGCGCGCCCTTGCTGACGTGCAGGGTGACAACCTGAGTGGCCTTCCCGCTGGCGCTCCCCACCAGGCGAACGCCGCGCGGCAGACTCCACACCGACACGCCCTTGCCATAACGCCCCTGGCGCGGAAATTCCCTTTGCACAAGGCGTTTGGCGTGACCGTTCGTGGCCAGGATAAAGACCTCTCCTTCAGTGGGGAGAAGCTCGCAACCGACCACCTCGTCTCTGTCTTCCAGTTTCATACCGCTGACCCCCGCCGCCATCAACCCCATGGGGCGCACCTCGTCTTCTTTGAAGCGAATGGCCATCCCCAACGCACTGATGAGCAGGATATCCTTCTTGCCGTCGCTCAGCCGTACCCAGCCGAGGCGATCGCCCTCGTTGACCTTCGCCAGCGTGAACGCCTGGGAGGAGGGGCCGGGCAGATCGGCCACCGCAGATTTCTTCACCATGCCGCTGCGCGTGACAGAGAGCACATACGTTTCTTCCGCCCCACCCGCTCGGCGGGCCGGCAGGGCAAAGGCTGCCGCAAGGGGCTCCTCCTCGCTCAGGGCTGAGATCCTGAAGTAGGGCACGCTCTCCGCTTCGGGGAGGGTGTGCACCGCGAGGGCGGCTGCCCTGCCGTTCTCCGCCACCAGGTAGAGGGTGTCCCGTGTGGAGGCGCGCACCAGGTAGCGTGCGGCCTCGTTCCCGCTCCGCCGCGGCGGCCTGTCCTCGTGCGTGCGCAGCACCCGCCCATCGGCCTGGATGCTTACATACACCTTTTCCTCAGGCAGCAGATCGGTGGCCGTGAGGGTCAGGGATTTCTGCTTTCCGCCGCGCAGGCTCACGATCTGTGTGCGGCGGCGGTCGCCGAATTCCTCCTTCATCCGCAGCAGTTCCTCGGCCGCCACGCCACGCATCCTCTTCGGGGACTTCAGCAAGCCCTCCAGGTCCTTGATCAGCGCCGTTACCTCCTTGTATTCGCTCTCGATCTTCTGGCGTTCGAGGGCCGCCAGACGGCGCAGTTGCATATCCAGGATGGCATTGGCCTGAATCTCCGTCAGGGCGTAGCGCTTCATCATTTTGGCGCGCGCTGTCTCGGCGTCCGGCGCGTTGCGAATCAGGTGGATCAGCTCATCGAGGTTCTTGAGCGCGATCAGGTAGCCTTCCAGGATGTGGGCGCGTTGCTTCGCCTTCTCCAGATCGTGCTCCGAACGGCGTCGAATGACGGTCAGCCGATGTTCCAGATACACACGCAGCGCCTGCTTGAGGGTGAGCAGGCGTGGCTCACCATCCACCAACGCCAGCAGGATGATGCTGAAGGTGGTCTGCATGGGCGTGCGGCGGTACAGTTCGCGCAGCACGGCCTGGGGATCGGCGTTCTTGCTCAACTCGATCACAATGCGCATCCCCTGGCGGTCCGACTCGTCCCGCAGGTCGGCCAGGCCCTCGAGCTGGCCCTGACGCGCCAGCTCGGCGATGCGTTCGATCAAAGCGGATTTGTTGACCGTATACGGCAGTTCGGTGACGAGGAGGCGGCTTCGCCCCCGCTCCATCTCCTCGATATGCACCTTGGCCTGAACGGTGACGCGGCCGCGCCCGGAGCCGTAGGCGGCTTCGATCCCCTCCTCGCCCTTCTCCTCGATGATGACGCCGCCGGTGGGGAAGTCGGGCCCCTGGATGAACTCCATCAACTGTTCGAGGTCGATGTCATCCATCCTCTCCCAGCGATCGAGCAGGTAGACCAGGGCGTCCACCACCTCGCCGAGGTTGTGGGGCGGAATGGAGGTGGCCATGCCGACCGCGATGCCGGTCGCCCCGTTGACGAGCAGATTGGGGAAAGCCGCCGGCAGGACCGAGGGCTCCTGCAGCGTGTCGTCGAAGTTCGGGACGAAGTCCACCGTGTTCTTGCCGATGTCGGCCAGCAAGTGCATGGCCGGCGCGGCCAGGCGCGCCTCGGTATAACGCATGGCGGCCGGCGGATCGCCGTCGATCGAGCCGAAGTTGCCCTGCCCATCCACGAGCAGGGTGCGCATGGAGAAATCCTGCGCCATGCGCGCCATGGCCTCATACACGGCCGCGTCGCCATGGGGGTGATACTTGCCGAGCACCTCTCCGACGATGCGCGCTGACTTCTTGTAGGCCGAGTCGGGGCGCAGGCCCATGTCGTACATGGCGTACAGAATGCGCCGCTGGACAGGCTTGAGTCCGTCGCGTGCATCGGGCAGGGCACGGGCGACGATGACCGACATGGCATAATCCAGGTACGCCTGCTGCATTTCATGATCGATGTCTATCTTTCGAACCAGGCCGAGTTCCATAACCACTCCACGGGCGCAACGGCCTTTCCCCGGGCAGGCCGTTGCGAAAACTTGTTCTATAACGGGCTTATCTTACGGGGAAAAGAGAGCGGCGTCAAGTGCCTCACTGCGCCGTGTTGCCCCCATCCACCAGCAGCAAGTGCCCGGTCACGAAGGAGGAATCATCCGAGGCCAGGAACAGCACGGCGCGGGCGATCTCCTCGGGCCGGCCAAAGCGTCCCAGCGGGATGTACGCGCTGGCCTCCTTCATGGCCTGTTCGAGGCGCAGCGGGTCGCCGTGCTCGAAATAGCCCCTCTCCAACCAGCGCTCCACAAAGGTATCGCCGGGGCAGACAGCATTGACGCGGATGTTGTCCCGCGCATAGTCCAGCGCCAGAGCCTTGGTCAGCATGGCCACCGCACCCTTGCTGGTGATGTAGGGCAGGGCGTTCTTCCCGGCCACCAGCGACCAATCCGAGCCGTTGTTGACGATCACGCCTCCGCCCTGACGCTTCATGTGCGGGATGACCAGTTTGCACATGCGCCAGACCGCCGTGACGTTGATCTCCCATGTCGCCCGCCAGACCTCTTCGCTGGTGGTCTCGGCGGTGCCGGCGGTGACGATGCCGGCGTTGTTGAACAGGATGTCGATGCGGCCGAACTCCCGCAGAGCCGCCTCGACCACTCTCTGGCAGTCCTCCGCCCGGGTGTGATCGGCCTGCACGAACAGACCGCGCGCCCCCCGCTCGCGGCACTCCGCCGCGACCCCCTGACCGAGGGCCGCGCGTCGCCCGCTGAGCACGAGATCAGCCCCCTCGACAGCGAACAGAAGCGCCGTGGCCTTCCCGATGCCCGAGGTGGCACCGGTGATGATCGCGACCTTATCCTTCAATCTCATTGTGCGCTTGCAACGGTGCTGGGCTGTTTTCTTCATCGCACTTCAAAACTCCACAAAATAAACGATTTCCTCATCCAGCTTTTCGAGATCCAGAAGGACTTTTGCCATGCGAGGCTGCCCGTTCGCGTTTCTAAAATCCTTTTGAAATGAACCACATTTTACAAGTGTTTTATCGGTGATTCGAATAAACGAGATCTGTTGAAGGTCAAAGGAAACTTTTCGCAATCTCGACCATGCCCCACGCTTGATCCTCGCTAACTCGTAGCGCGGGATTTATCCCGCAAAATATGGACTCTTGAACACCTTGTCCCTCATACGACCTTCCCGGCGGCCCGCGCCCTGTCCAAAACATTGTGTGCCGCCTTGACCAGCGGCAGATCGATCATCCGGCCGTCCAGCGCCAGCACCCCCCTGCCCTGGCGCTGGACGGCATCAAAAGCCGAGATAATCCGTTGCGCCTGAGCGATGGCCTCCTCGCAGGGAGTAAAGGCTTCCTGGACCGGCGCAATCTGATCGGGATGAATGACCTGCTTCCCGGCAAAGCCGAGCCGCGCTCCAAACCCGGCCTCGGCGCGCAGAGCCTGCAGGTCCCGGAAATCAACCATCACCATGTCAATGGCCTGTAAGCCATAGGCCGCGGCGGCGTTGAGCGTTGCCAGGCGGGCGTAGAGCAACTCCACGGCCTCTGGAGTGCGCGTTGCGCCGAGCGCCGCGGCATAATCCTCGCCGCCGAAGATGAGCGCATCCAGGCGGGGATGAGAGGCAATCTCCTTGAGGTTCAGAATCGCCCTGGGCGTCTCCACGCCGATCAACATGCGAATCGAGTGGAGCGGCCAGCCGTATTTCAACTCGGCGGCCTCCACCCGTTCATGCACCCATTGAATCTGGGGTGGCTCCTCCGCCTTCGGCAGGACGATCCCCTGCGGGTGGTACGGCAAGACGGCAGCGAGGTCCCCGGCCTCCAGCCCTGAGCCGACGGCATTGATGCGTACCACTTTCTCGCTCCGGCCGAAGTTCAGCTCCTGCAGGGCTCTGGCGATCGTGGTACGCGCTTCGGCCTTGCGGCTGGCCGCCACGCCGTCTTCCATGTCCAGGCAGATGCAATCCACGTCGAGCGTGGTGGCCTTGTTGATCTTCTTCCAGTCGTCGCCGGGCACGTAGAGCAGCGCGCGTCGGGATGGCATGGGGCTACCCGCTCTCTGCGAAATGGATCATCGACCGTCGTCGCTCGCTGCGGCGCCGGCCGTTTCGAGCCGAAGATGGCTGCCGGCCTCGCTCTCCCCACACTGGTACGGAATGCGGCTGAAGTGTGATGGCTGGACCCTGACTGTGGAGGGTTTGACCACCGCCAGCGCCCCCTCCTCCCGCACCGGCCGCGCCATGTGCTTGACCATGACCGCCTGCCTGGGGCCGCTCAAGGCGCCCAAATCTTCCAAGACCGGTTCCAGCCAGGCCTGATAGGAGCGCACACAGAGGTATAGCGGGCGTCCACCGCGATGGGGCAAGGCATTGATCAGGGAAATCAATTTTTGCCCCACGGCGGCGATCTCCGGGTGGATGAGCGGGGTGAGGACAATGCCCAACTGCCCACTTGCCACGCCGACATAGCCGCGCAACGGCTCTCCGCTGCACACGAAGCCCGTCACACGCTTTGGCAGCGGCTCGACAGCCTGGAGGAGCGGCGGCACGATCTGATGGTACAGGCTCTGAAGCGCGGGAAGATGAAACGGGCGCGCCCGCACCCAGGCCGGGGCGGCGGGGAGGCGCAACAGGCTGCTCACCTCCCACAGCCGTTGCCAGGCATACACCGAAAAGCCGGCCCGCCGCAGAGAGGGAAAGACCTCGCTCGTCTCGTCGACCTCGGCCAGCACGTGCAAGGCGCCCCACGCCCCCGCCTCCGTGATCAGATGCTCAACCAGGGTCGGCAGGGCCGGGCTGTTCAGACGCGAGGCCGGCGCCAGGTAGAGCAACTTGGCGAAGGCCTCGCCGCCGGTTTGCGTGATGCCCCCCAACAGAGTCACCCCTCCATCCGTGGAGACCGCCGAATAGACGTGACGGCGCGGGTCCATAGCAGCCACCAGGCTCAACGCGCCGAGTGGATTGCCGCGCGTCAGAAGGCGCAGCATATCCAGACTGACGGCCTCATCCCGATAGTGGTAAAGGAGGGGCAAGTCGCGCAGATCAAACGGACGAACGCTCATCTTGGGTTCAAAGCCGCTCTTCAATCGGCCAGGGAGAGGAAATACTCATGCAGACGCGTATCCGGTGTCAGTTCAGGATGGAACGAGGTGGCCAGCAGGTGCCCCTGCCGCGCCGCCACGATTCGGCCATCCGGAAGAGTGGCAAGAGGCTGCGCCTCCCCGAAGACGGCTTCGATGATCGGGGCGCGGATGAAAATGGCATGGAAGGGCTCCCGCCTCCCGCTGACTTGCGCCAGTTCCGGGATTTCCAGGTCGGCCTCGAAGGAATCCACCTGGCGGCCAAAGGCATTGCGCGCTACTTTGATATCCATCAAGCCCAGCAGGGGCTGATCGCGGCTGACATCTTTCGAGAGGAAGATGGCACCTGCGCACGTGCCCCAAATGGCGCGGCGACGGCCGAACTCACGCAGCGGTTCGATCAGGCCGAAATCAGCAGCGAGTTTGCCGATCGTGGTCGACTCGCCGCCCGGAATGATCAGGCCATCCAATGGCTTGAGGTGCTCCGGCAGGCGTACCTCGATGGCCTCCACACCGAGGCGCTTGAGCACAGCGATGTGCTCTGCAAAGTCGCCCTGGAGGGCAAGCACTCCGATCTTCATGGGCTTACCAGCCGCGTCCGGCAATGCGCTCCGTTTCCGGCATCTGCGAGATGTTGCGTCCGACCATCGGCTCGCCGAGGTTCTTGCTGACCTCCGCCAGGATGGATGGGTCCTGGTAATGCGTCACCGCCTTGACGATCGCGGCGGCGCGCCGGGCCGGGTTGCCGCTCTTGAAGATGCCCGAGCCGACGAAGACGCCATCCATGCCCAGCTGCATCATCAACGCGGCGTCGGCCGGGGTAGCAATGCCGCCGGCTGCAAAATTGACGACCGGCAGGCGCCCCAACTCTTTGGTCTCCTTCACCAGTTCGTAGGGCGCACCGATCTCCTTGGCATAATGCATCAACTCCTCGTCGGCCATGGTGGTCAGGCGGCGGATCTCACCCAGCACGGCCCGCGCGTGACGCACGGCCTCGACCACATCCCCCGTGCCGGCTTCTCCCTTGGTGCGGATCATGGCCGCGCCTTCCCCAATGCGCCGCAGGGCTTCGCCGAGATTGCGGCAACCGCACACGAACGGCACCTTGAACAGATGTTTGTTGATGTGATGTTCCTCATCGGCCGGCGTGAGCACTTCGGATTCATCAATGTAATCCACGCCGATGGCCTCGAGAATCTGGGCCTCGACGAAATGTCCAATGCGGCATTTGGCCATGACAGGGATGGTGACTGCGTCCATGATTTTGAGAATCAACTCGGGGTCCGACATGCGTGCCACGCCGCCCTGAGCACGGATGTCGGCCGGGACGCGCTCCAGGGCCATCACCGCGCACGCCCCGGCCTCCTCGGCAATGCGGGCATGCTCGGGCGTGACCACATCCATGATGACGCCACCTTTAAGCATCTGGGCCAGGCCCTTCTTCACAGCAAATGTTCCGGTCTGTTGCTCCATAGGACGTCACTCCTTTTTCGGGGTCTTGCAAATGTATTCTACCACGCCGCCCCGCTCTGCATTTTGCGTTTGTGTTGTCGGCCAGGCGCCTGCCCCTTGACATTTTGCGCCGTTTGTATACAATTATACAAAGATACAATGATACAAATTCACGTGGATTTTCGTTCCGGCATGCCCATCACCGATCAGATTGCCCGCCAGATCCAGGGGCTGATTGCCAGCGGCGTGCTCAAGCCCGGAGACCAGCTGCCCACCGTGCGCGCCCTGGCCACAGAGTTGCGGGTGAACTTCAACACGGTGGCGCGTGCCTATCGCCTGCTGGACGAGGCCGGCGTGATCTCCACGCAACAAGGGCGCGGCACCTATATCCTCGAGAAGCCGCGGCCAGACATGGCTGCCCGCCTGCGTCATGAGGCGTTGAGAGCGCTGGCCCAACAGTACCTGAGCGAGGCCAAACGACTGGGCTTCAGCGCCGAGGAGGCGGTGCGCTTTCTGCACACGCAGGCCCAAAACACGAATCCGTAACGGCTCAAGGAGTTGCTCGCGATGTTTGCCACAACCATCCCATCCCTTCTGAAACCTCGCAAAGAAATCGCCCGGGTCGAGGCACACATTCCAGCGGTCGCGGTGGCCTTGTTCCTGCTGCTGCTGGTGCCTGGCCTGCTGGGCGCTGCCATCCTCGATCCACTTGTGGATGACCTGTGGATTGCCCTGTGGATCGGCGGCTGGACGCTGGCAGGAACGTACATCCTGTTCGCCCTGAAAGTGGCTGCCCAGTGGGAAAAGGCCATCGTCCTGCGCCTGGGGAAGTTCCATCGTCTGGCCGGTCCGGGTCCCTTCTGGATCGTCCCCCTGCTCGAGGCGATTCCGGCCTGGGTGGATCACCGCGTGATGGTCACGCCGTTCGCGGCCCAGAAAACCCTCACCAAGGACACCGTGCCGGTGGATGTGGATGCCGTCCTGTTCTGGGTGGTGTGGGATGCCGAGAAGGCGGCCCTGGAGGTCGAAAACTACCGCGCCGCCGTGGATTGGGCGGCCCAGACCGCCCTGCGCGACATCATCGGGCGCATGATGCTGGCCGACATCTTGATCGGGCGCAACGCCATCGATCAGGAACTGCAGCAGGTGATCGACGAGCGCACCACCCCCTGGGGTGTGACGGTCCAGTCGGTGGAAATCCGCGACATCGTCATTCCCCAGAACCTGGAGGATGCTATGTCGCGCCAGGCGCAGGCCGAGCGCGAACGGCAGGCGCGCGTCATCCTGGGCGAATCCGAAAAGCAGATCGCGGCCTCGTTCGCGGAGGCGGCCAAGGCCTATGCCGACAATCCAACCGCCCTGCATCTGCGTGCCATGAACATGCTCTTCGAGGGCCTCAAGGAAAAGGGCGCCCTGGTCATCGTGCCGAGCTCGGCCGTGGAAACGATGAACCTGGGCGGCCTGAGCGGACTGCTCTCCCTGGCCCAACAAAATCTGCCGCAGGAAAAGTAGTTTCACGTGAAACGCGGCCGGAGTCATCCTGTGTCACGCGATGAGTGTGCCATGTCCACCCGCATCACTCTCGTCGTTGCTCTTTTCCTCCTCTTCGCCGCCACCCTGACGGGCGTCCTGCTTTGGAAGCACCTGCCCGACCCGATGGCCTCTCACTGGAACGGACACGACCAGATCGATGGCTACCTCCCCAAATTCTGGGGCGTCTTCCTGATGCCGCTGGTCGCGCTCGGGATGCTGGGGCTGTTCCTGCTCATCCCGATCATCGATCCGCTCAAGGCCAACCTCGCCCAATTTCGCGGTGCCTTCAATCTGTTCGTTCTGCAGATGATCGCCCTCCTGGTTTACCTGTGGATGTTGACGATCCTCTGGAACCTCGGCTTCACGAACTTCAGGATGAGCACCGCGCTCCTGCCCGCGTTAGGCCTGCTGTTCATGTACATCGGTTTGCTGCTGCGCAAGGCCAGGCGCAACTGGTTCATCGGCGTCCGCACAC
>JBBIKK010000026.1:0-34206 GCA_037445475.1 Chloroflexota bacterium | reverse complement strand
TCGGAGCGCCGGGATGGGAGGAAGCCACGAATGGAATCGATCCTGGAACCAAATCCTGCAGGCTAATTGACCCTCTACCGACGATTTTGGAACACACCCCCGGAAGGAATAGTGGGTAGATCGTCACAATTTTTCAGTTATAATTCATGCCGCGCCTTGCGCAAATCGCCGGTTGGCAAATCGGAGAGGTGCCAGAGTGGTTGAATGGGACGGTCTCGAAAACCGTTGTGGGCTTCGGTCCACCGAGGGTTCGAATCCCTCCCTCTCCGCTAAAAGAAAGCGCGCCGGCAAGGGCGCATTTTTGCTCTCCGCCGAACGCCCCCGCACGGAATCGGCTCATGATCAACCCCGATCCAACAAAACAGGAACAGGCCCGACGTTACGCCCGCCTCAGGCGCCGACTCTGGCTGGCCAGGGTGGTCGAGAGTGGCCTCTATGCTCTGGCCTGGCTGCTCTTCGGCTGGGGTACATCCCTGCGCGAGTGGCTGATCGCAAACCACCCCTCGCTGGCAAATCCCTGGCTGCTTGTCGCGGCTTTCACCCTGATCTTCGGGGGAATGTATTACTTTCTCGATCTTCCACTGGGTTACTATTCCGAATTTGTCCTCCCCCACCGTTTTGGCCAATCAACACAAACGCTGCGGGGATGGGTGGCAGACCAGGTGAAGGCGCTCGCGATCGGCGCGCCGTTGGGCCTGCTCTTGCTCGAAGGGGTGTACTTTGCCCTGCGCGCGGCAAGCACTTTGTGGTGGCTGTGGACAGCCGCGGGACTGCTGCTCTTCAACGTCCTGCTGGCCCATTTGGGACCGGTTGTGATCCTGCCGCTCTTCAACCGCTTCGTCCCGTTAGACGAGGAGCAGCGAGAACTTGCCGATCGCTTGCAGGGACTGGCGCAACGCGCCCACACCCGCGTACAGGGCATCTTCAAGTTCGACATGTCTCGCCGCACCAAAGCGGCCAACGCGGCTCTGGTCGGCCTGGGCCATACGCGCCGCGTTGTGTTGGGCGATACGCTCCTCAACGAGTTCACACCCGCTGAGGTCGAGGTCGTGCTGGCCCACGAGTTGGGGCACCACGTTCATCACGACCTGGCATGGCACATCGGCTTTGGGAGCCTGACCACGCTGGTCGGCCTCTACGCGGCAGCGCAGGCTATGAATTGGATTGTGCAAGCCTTTGGCTTCCGCGGCGTAGCCGATGTCGCCGCCCTTCCAGCTCTGGGACTCATCCTGGGTGCCTGCGGTCTGCTGCTCATGCCGCTGGAGAACGCCTTCTCGCGCTGGCGCGAGCGCCTGGCCGATGAATACGCCCTGCGCCTGAGCGGAAACCGGGAGGCCTTCGCTTCCGCCTTCGTGCGTCTGGCCGATCAAAACCTCGGCGAAGTGGAGCCGGAGAAATGGGTCGTCTGGTTGTTCTATTCCCATCCGCCCCTGGGCGAGCGCATCAAAATGGCCCGCCAGGACGGGTCATGACGGCCGCATCTTCTCCTCTCGCGAGGCAATCAGGATGGGAATGAGAATGATCAGGGCAATGACAACTCCCATCCAGGTGATCTCATCCGTTGAGCCGGGTTGAGAGGCATCCTGTGCGGGACGAGAATCGGGGGTGAGGCTCACGGCCGTCGGCGTGGGAGTGAGACCGGCCCGAGGGGCGCCGGCTTGAGGTCCAGCTGTTGAGGCACCGGGGACGAGGAGAGTCATCAACAAGGCCAACGCCAGGCCGGCCAGGAGCATCGGACGAGGAAGCAACCAGCATCCTTTCACGCCTGTCGAAGTATAACATGACAGGCGCGCCATGCCGTCTCGATATGCCCCGGGAAGAGACCATTTCAGATTAGCAGGTCAGGGCACAAAAGTGGCATTTTTACACTTTCCCGGCGAGCCGGCAAGCGGTCGGATTCATCCGGCTTTTCATGACCTGAGGCGGGACTTGCGCGCCGCTCTCTGGAAGGGCAGTCCGCATGAACCCGCTGGCAGGGCCCTCTCTTTGTGGTAAAGAATACGAAAGGAGACTCCTCATGCCCGACCCGGAAAACATTTGTGCCCCGAAGCCCTTTGCAGTATAATGCGGTTTTGGTCGTCTTGGAAGGAGCCCTGGAGGTGAAGCATGATAAAACGCCTTGTCCTTTTCTTCTTGGGAATCGTTGCGCTCTGGCTTGGGACGAGCGCGGCGCGCGCGGCAGAAGGCACGCATCCGGATCTAGTGATTGGCGCGCAGCTCTACGATAAGTGGTATGCTGTGCTGGGCGTGCAGCCGCCCGAAGAGGACATGCCGATCTGGAAGCGTCAATCCACCAACACGCGCTCCGGCGCAGATACCTGGCGCTGCTCAGAGTGTCATGGCTGGGACTACAAGGGAGTGGAAGGTGCCTATGCCAGCGGGTCGCACAAGACCGGCTTCCCCAGCCTGATGATCCTCGTGCCGCGCCTCAGCGAACAGGAGATCGTCGCTCACCTCCAGGGTGCCAAAGACCCGGCGCACGATTTCTCCGGACTCATGGACGAGGCCACCTTGCGCAAAGTCGCCTTGTTTTTGAAAGAGGGCCTGATTGACGATTCGCAATACATCGATTCGATCTCGCTCAAAGTAATCAACGGCGACCCGCAGCATGGGAAACAACTGTTTGAAGCCACGTGCACTCGCTGCCACGGCGAAGATGGCAAGAAGATCGTCTTCCGCACAGAGGGGGTGGACGAGTACCTCGGCTCGGTGGCGCAGCGCGACCCCTGGCGCTTTTTGCACCGCACTCGCTTCGGCGTGGCCGGGACGGAGATGCCCATTGGCTACGAACTCGGCTGGACTCCGGCCGATGGCCGCGATGTGCTGGCCTATGCCCAGACCCTGCCGAGCGGACGGGAGGTCATGCCGCCCGCGCCCGGCAGCGAGAGTTCGACCCCGGCCCCCCTGATCGGCGGGCCGGCCACGAACTGGTGGCGCGGCATCCTGACCGGCCTGACGGCCTTCCTCGGCACATTGGGCGGAAGCCTGCTGTTCTTCTCCATCCTGATCGTGTTCGCGGTGATCGTGGTTACGATCTTCCGCCGCAAACGTTAGCCGATCCCATCTCCGGCTGAATAAAAAATCAAACGCTCACGGAGACTGCCTTCATGCTGAAAAATATCCCCGCTGTATTGCAGCGCCCGCTGGCGCGTGTGGGCGGCCTGGTCTTTTTGCTGTTCATTCTGAGCGCTGCCGCCTGGGGCATACGGCAGACCCAAATTGCTCCTGCACAGCCGATTCAGTTTCCACATAATTTGCATATCAGCCTGGGCGTTCAATGCCTGTACTGTCACCCCGGCGCGCTGCGCGGACCCTCGCCCGGCCTCCCCACGCAGACCAAATGCTGGGGCTGCCATCAACAACTGGCGCGTTTTGCCGACCCGAATGCCCCCTGGCCGGCCGAACTGCAAAAATTGCGCGCCTTCGTTGAGAACAACCAGCCCATCCAATGGGTGCCTGTGGTGCAGATGCCGGATTTCGTGCAGTTTACCCATCGCCCACACATCGCGGCCGGCCTCAACTGCGAGACCTGCCACGGCGAAGTGAGCAAGATGACCGTGTACGAGAATCCCCAGGTGATGAACATGGGCTGGTGTTTGAACTGCCACCGCCAGAGGGCGAAAGACAACCCCGAACTTCTCGCCCGACTCACCGATTGCAGCACCTGCCACTACTGAAAAGGGAAGAACCGATGAGCAAACCCATTTCGCGACGCGATTTTCTGAAACTAGCCGGCGCCGGCGCGGCCACCACGGCCATCCTGACGGGCTGCGGGCCGACCGCGCGCTATGTGCGGCGCGAGCCCTACACCCGCATGCCGGAGTACACCTACAACGGCCTGAGCACAGAGTATGCCACCACCTGCCGCGAATGTGCTGCCGGCTGTGGGTTGATCGTCCGCACCGTGCAGGGGCGGGCCATCAAAGTCGAAGGCAACCCCAATCATCCCGTCAACGCCGGCAAGACCTGCGCCCGCGGCCAGGCCACCCTGCACGGATTGTATAACCCCGACCGCCTCCAGGGACCGATCAGGCGCCGCGCGCGCGGCAGCGCACAGAGCGAGAGCATGGATTGGGACGCCGCCATCCAGGTTGTGGCCGAGGTGCTCAAGAATACACCCCCGCAGGAGATCGTCTTCCTGCTGGGCATGGCGCCCGATCATCTCTTCGACCTGGTGCGCGAACTGACCCAGGCGCTGGGCGCGCCGCCGCCCGTGCGCTTCGGCGCCCTGGGGATGTTCGAGGCGCGCGCTACCCTGAGTCAGGCTGTTGCCAACGTCTTCGGCCACAGCGGCCTGCCCTGGTTCGACCTCAGCAGGGCAGAGGTGGTCTTCTCCTTCGGGGCCAACTTCCTGGAAACCTGGCTTTCGCCGGTGGCCTACACCCGTCAGTTCGCCCAAATGCGGCGCGGCGAACGCAGCGGCAAGCGCGGCTATCTGGTGCAGTTCGAGGCGCGCCTGTCGCAAACCGCCTCGAAGGCCGATGAGTGGATCCCCATTCGCCCCGGCACAGAGGGGCTGCTGGCCCTGGCACTCGGCAAAAGGCTGTCCGAACGACGCGGGGAGCCGGCACGCACCTTCCAGGGCGTGGATGTACCTGCGGCAGCCCAGGCCGCCGGAATCGGCGAGGAAAAACTGGAGCACCTGGTGGACCTGCTCGCCGGCGCCGAGCGGGCGCTCGCCATTCCGGGCGGAGCAGCCCTGGGCCAGAGCAACGGCCTGCAAACGGCGGAGGCGGTATTGAGCCTGAACGCATTGCTCAACGCCCCCCTCTCGATCGCGCCCCTCTCCCCCTTCGGCGATGAATCCCCCCGCCCGGCGACTCTCAAAGAAATGAGCGACCTGATCCAGCGCATGTACGATAGCAAGGTCAAGGCCTTGTTCATCCACGGGATCAACCCCCTCTTCGAGTTGCCCGCCGCCCTGGGATTCGGCGCGGCCTCCAAGTATGTGCCCACCCTGATTTCCTTCGCCACCTTCCCCGATGAGACGGCGCGCGAGGCCGATTATGTCTTCCCCGACCACCAGGGGCTGGAATCCTGGGGTTATCAGCGCATCGCCGGCGGGACAGGCGTGCCCACCCTTTCCGGGGCGCAGCCGGTGGTGGCGCCCTTTTACAACACCCGCGCCACGGCCGATGTATTGCTGGCCGCGACGCAAAAAGTGGGCGGAAGGCTGGCGCAGGCCCTGCCCTACAAGGACGAGGTGGAGTTCCTGCAGGCCAGGCTCCTGCCACTGGTCAATGCCGCGCAGGGGTCCTTCAGCGCCCCGGAGATCAACACCTTCCTGGCCTACTTCCAACAATACGGCGGCTGGTGGAAGACGCAAGAAGAAGTGCCGGCCCTCGATCTCGCGGCGGCCCTGAACCGCACGCTGAGCACGGAGGCGGCGCGCTTCGAGGGCGAGGGTGAGTTCCACCTCCTGCCGTTCGTTTCGCCGGTGCTGGGCGAGGCCGGAGCCAACAAGCCATGGCTTCAAGAGGCGCCCGACCCGACCACAACCGTCATGTGGAATTCCTGGCTGGAGATCAACCCGCAGACCGCTGATGAACTAGGGCTGGAGGACGACGAGGTGGTCATTGTGTCCTCGCCGGCCGGGGCTGTGGAGCTCCCGCTTTACCGCTACCCGGCCATTCGTCCCGATGTGGTGGCCATCGTCTTCGGCCAGGGGCACACGGCCTACGGGCGTTATGCGGAGGGACGTGGAGTGAATCCCGCCCAGGTGCTGGTAGCAGCCATCAACTCTGCCGGCGACCTGGCCTTCGCGGCAACCCGGGTGCAGCTGAAGAAAAGCGGGCGGAAACGCCCCCTTTCCCGCCTGGAGAGCCGCCTGGGTGTTTACGGCATAGAGCAGTAGCAACGTACTTTGAGGAGAGATGATGAGTGAGTATAGCCTTCCTGAGTTCAAAGCCGAGTGGCGCGAGGGGGAAGAGGGAAAATGGGGCCTGGTGATCGATCAGGACCTGTGCACCGGATGCCAGGCCTGCGTCGTGGCCTGTGCCATGGAAAACAACATCTCGTTCGTGGGGGAGGAGGATGCCGGGTACGGACGCGCCATGCACTGGATCCGCATCGAGCGCTTCTGGGAGGGGCAATATCCAGAAATCAAGATGACACCCTACCGTCCGGTGATGTGCCAGCAATGCGGCCATGCGCCCTGCGAGCCGGTCTGCCCGGTGTTTGCCACAGTGCATAGCAACGTTGAGGAACTCAACCTGCAAGTCTACAATCGCTGCATCGGCACGCGTTACTGCGCCAACAACTGCCCCTATCAGGTGAGAGCATTCAACTGGCGTGATTGGGAACGCCCCTACCCATTGGAGAATCAATTCAACCCCAATGTGACGGTGCGCCGGCGGGGCGTGATGGAAAAATGCACCTTCTGCATTCAACGCATTCGCCAGGCCGAGGATGCAGCCAAAGCCGCCGGGCGAGAGGTGCGGGATGGAGAGGTACAACCGGCCTGTGCCCAGGCCTGTCCGACGGATGCCATTCTTTTTGGGCGCATGGACGACCCACAAAGCCGCGTCAACCAACGGGCGCGCAGCGCACACGGCCTGCACCTGTTAGAGGAACTGGGCACGCGGCCGCGCGTGACTTACTTGCTGGGAGAATAGAGCCATGACCGCAACCGCCAAACCGCTCGCGCACGCCCATCCCGCAAAAGAGCACGAGGATGTGCGCCAGCAGCTGATGTTCGATCCGAAGCCGCGCGGTCAGATGAACGCGCTGGTGATGGAATCCATGCTCTCGGCCTCGTGGAAGTTCTGGCTCACAGCCGGCTTCCTGGCGCTGATCGTGATGGTGTTCCTCTTCGGCGCCTGGGGCCTGTTGATCGCGGAAGGCATGGGGCTGGCCGGCATCAACCGCCCCTCCTACTGGGGCATCTTCATCGTCAACACAGTCTTCTGGATCGGCATCAGCCACGCCGGCACGTTCATCTCCGCCATCCTGCGTGTGCTAAAGGCCGAATTCCGCCGCCCGTTCACCCGCGCCGCCGAATTGATGACCGCCTTCGGGCTGGTGCAGGCCGGCCTGAGCATCTTCATGCACCTCGGGCGCGTCTGGCTGGCGTACTGGATGGTGCCCTACCCGAATCAGCGCGCCCTGTGGCCCAACTTCCACTCGCCGCTCATGTGGGACTTCCTGGCCATCAACACCTATCTGCTGGCCAGCCTGATGTACCTCTACCTGCCCCTCATTCCCGACTTGGCCATGGCGCGCGATCGCTCCAGCGGATGGCGCAAGACGTTCTATCGCCTGCTGGCCTTTGGCTTCCGCGGCACCGAGGGGGAATGGACGCATCTGCGCACGGCCATGACCATCTTTGCCTTCGCCATCATCCCGGTCATGTTCTCCGTCCACACCATCGTTTCGTGGGACTTCGCCATGGCCACGCGGCCGGGCTGGTCCTCCACCATCTTTGGCCCCTATTTCGTCATCGGGGCATTGCACTCCGGCATTGCCGCCGTGGTAGTCGTGCTGTTCTTCGTGCGGCGCATGAAGCACATGGATTACTTCATCCGCGCCGAGCACTTCGATGGCTTGGGGAAACTGATGCTAGTGGTCTCCATGGCCTGGGCCTACTTCTTCTTCAACGATTACATCGTCCAGTGGTACGGCGGCGACAAATGGACGCGCCTGCTGCTGGAATACCACGAGCGAGGGCCGCTGGGATGGCTGTGGTTGTTGATGCTCCTCTTCAACGTGGCCGTGCCCTGGCTTTTTTTGTGGAACAGAAGAGTGCGTCGTACCCCCTGGTTGATGATGATCATCGGCCTGTTGATCAACGTCGGCATGTGGATCGAGCGCTACGTCATCATCCCTATCTCATTGACCATCAACCGCATGCTGTTCACCTGGGGTGAGTACAGGCCCGGCATCGAGGTCCTGTTGGGGATCGGCACGCTGGCGTTTTTCATCCTGCTCTACATGATGGCCTCGCGCCTGATCCCGCTGGTGCCGGTCTGGGAAGTACAGGAAGGGCAAATGGCCCACTCCTTGCAGCGCGTCGGCAAGGCCTATGTTCCCGCCGTGAAGGAACTGGAGTAGTGAGGCATGAGCGCAGAGAAAACTTTCCTGGCCTTGTTCGCAGATATTGACCCGGCCGCCGAAGCGATCGGCCACCTGAAAGAGCTGGGCATGAGCGACGAGAAAATCAACGTCATCTCCGGCATCCCCTTCACCGGAGCGATGCTGGGGCGCCCGCATCAATGGACCAATGTGCCGCGGCTGGCCCTGGGAGGGGCGCTGGGCGGATTTCTGATCGGCCTGTTCTTTGCCGCCGGCACGCCGCCGCTTTACCCGCTGTATGTTGGAGGGCAGCCACTGATTCCGCTGCCTCCAAGCCTCATCGTGCTCTTCGAGATGACCATGCTGGGGATGCTGATCGCCACCTTCGTCGGCGTCTTCCTGGATAGTTACTTTCCTGCCTACCGTCCCATGGAATACGTGCCGGAAATCAGCAACGGCAAGATCGCCGTGCTCTTCCGATGTCGGGAAGAGGAAGGCAAACAGTGGGTGGCAACCCTGGAGAAACTGGGGGCTGAGTCGGTCAGCCCTGTGGAGGCAATGGAGTTATGACTCTCGAATGGTACAAGCGACTGTTTCTCCTCCTGCTGGGGGTGGGCGTGGTGATGGCCTCGGTCTTGCTGTTCACCTATGAGGTGATCAAGATCGACTGGGTCAGTTTCATGGAAATTCAACCCTCGCGCAAGTGGGGTGAAAACCCACTGCCGGTCCCGCCGCGCTCGGTTCCGGTAGAGGGACCGGTCTCCATCCCCAATATGGGAGCGCCCGAGAATCCGGTCGCCGCAGACGAAGTATCCATCGCACGCGGCGCCGAGCTGTACTCCATCCACTGCGCGCTATGCCATGGAGAAAATGGTAAAGGCAACGGCGCGATCGCGGGCTTCTTGCAGAACAAGCCCAGTGACCTGACCAGCGCGGTGGTGCAATCCAAGAGCGATGGCGCTCTGTTCCTGACGATCACCAATGGCGTGCTCGGCCGCATGCCTCCGCTCAACGAAAACCTCACCCTCCGCGAACGCTGGGATGTGGTGAATTACATTCGCACCCTGAAATAGGGAGGCACGATGGATAGTTTTCGTAAGATGCTCTACGGCGTGCTGGGTGGATTTAT
Source organism: Chloroflexota bacterium (assembly GCA_037445475.1). Lineage (GTDB taxonomy): Bacteria > Chloroflexota > Anaerolineae > Anaerolineales > Villigracilaceae > Fen-1038. Next base: position 25,067 of record JBBIKK010000026.1, on the reverse strand, counting down.
TCTCCTGATATTCGCGTGGGTCTTGCTCGTCACCTTTTGGGGCTGCGGCCCCTCGCTGAGCAACTGCCTGGCAGCCCGGCCTCGGGTTGAGCGCACGCCGATACCCACGCTCATCCCGGCCACGCTTCCGGCGCGCGCCCCTGCAGCCAGAGCAGTCGCCTTCAACAAATGCCAGGTGGCGGCTGTTGATCTCATTGGCGCGTGGGTGTCGGCCGGCTACTCCGAGACTCAGCCGTTCACCTTTACCGATGTGCAGGGCCTGACCTGCGAGGCCACCTTCAAGGATGTACAGCCCCTGTTCCTCGAGTCGAGTCTGTGGTATCCAGGGGCGCTGGCCTGCGCCTCCTGCCATCACGCCAACGTGGCCAGTTCCTCAGCCAGGCTAGACTTGAGCACCTATCAGGGAATGCTGATGGGTGCGCGCCGCAGCGAGCCGGCTGCCAAAGGCGAGGACATATTCGGCGGCGGGGTGTGGGAACAATCCCTGCTGTATCAGACGTTGTTCGCTCCCGGTGGCCAGACTCCAGGCGGGCGCCCGTTGATGCCCCTGGGTCGTCCACCCGATGTGCCGGCCGCAGGGCCGCTGGTCTACGCCGGCACACCCCTCGCGCCCTCCTCCAGCGCGACTCCACCGCCATCCCCGGCGAGCACAGCCACCCCCTGAGCGCACGTTCCGACAACTCGCGAACACGCATCTCCGTCACTCCCTTGACCACCTCAGTCGAACACCCCACATCCAAAACCGACACCCGGCTCCACCAGGAAGCCGGGTGTTCAGGCGGAGAGGGCGGGATTTGAACCCGCGTTCCTTTTCAGGAAACACGCTCTCCAGGCGTGCGCGCTAAACCAGGCTACGCGACCTCTCCAAAGGTTCATCTTCGTGCCAGGGCGGGCAGATTATACCAGAGATCGCTTCGCGCTTTCCAGGCCGGCCGCGGCCTGCCGAATGGCTGTCTCAAAATTAGCGACACATCCTTTCTTGAAAAAGCCACACGGCCTATTGCACTCCACGGGTGATTACCCACATCTCCTACCGCAGGGCTCAAGCCGCCTGTTTCGTGCATGGAAGTCCGCCTCCGGCGGACTTTTCGCGCCCGCAGGCAGGTCTTCGGTCCGCCGAATCTTGCATAGACAACACCCTTGCCAAACAAGTTCAATCGCATATAATCTTATTTGCCTGCCAGGCAGGCTGGAGCAAAGTCTCCTCGGAATGGCGATGGAAGCGCACCCGCGAAGCCGCCGGCTCCCAGACACAGCGCTCCATAGACCTTTCCGCTGCCATGAGCATCTGTGACGTAAGATACCCGATGCCTGTCTTTCGTTTCGCCAACCAGAAGAGCGAGCAGGGTATCTCACAGTGTGCCTACCTTCCCCAGGAGGCGAGAACATGCCTCCCCTGACAGGCGTGCGCGTTCTGGATATCAGCCGGGCCCTGGCCGGGCCCTATTGTACGATGATGTTGGGGGATTTCGGCGCGGACGTGATCAAAGTAGAGCGCCCCAGCAGCGGAGATGAAAGCCGCGGCTGGGGTCCGCCTTTTGTAGGCCAGCCCTACGGTCCCTATGGCGGCGAATCGGCCTACTTCCTAGCCACCAATCGCAACAAGCGCAGCATCACGGTCAACTTGCAACGCGCGGAGGGGCAAGAGATCATCCGCCGCCTGGCTGCCATCTCCGATGTGTTGGTCGAGAATTATCGCACCGGCGATCTGGATAAACTTGGTTTGGGGTACGACGATTTACATCGCCTGTACCCCAAATTGATCTATTGCTCCATCAGTGGTTACGGCCGCAGCGGGCCTTACGCCGAACGCCCCGGCTACGATGCTGTTATCCAGGCGGAAGGCGGGATGATGAGCCTGACCGGCCCTGTCGAGGGGCCCCCCTCACGGGTAGGCATTCCCATCATTGACATTGCTGCGGGCATGTTCGCTGCCACCGCCATCCTGGCCGCTTTGCGCGCTCGCGAGCAGACCGGCGAAGGCCAGCTGGTGGATGTCTCTCTCTTCGAGGCGCATATTGCCCTGCTGACCAACGCCGCATCCAACTATCTGGTCGGCGGTGAGCCGCCGCGCCGCCTGGGCAATGCCCACCCCAACATTGCTCCTTACGAGGTGTTCACCGCCCGCGATGGCTGGTTCATGGTTGGCGCCGCCAACGAACGTCAATGGGAAACGCTATGTGATCTGATCGGGCGTCCCGACCTGCAAAAAGACAGTCGCTTTGCTACCAACCCTCAACGGGTAGCCAACCGCACCGCTCTGGTGGAAGAACTCAACCACGCGTTTGCGCAACGGAAGGTGCAAGAATGGTTAGATGACCTGACGCGCGCCGGCCTGCCCTGCGCCCCCATCAATACCCTGCCGCAAGTGTTCGCTCACCCCCAAACACAGGCGCGCCAGATGGTGCTGGAGAGCGAACACCCAACGGCCGGCATCGTCCGCCTGACCGGCTTTCCCTACAAACTTTCTGCAACCCCACCTGCCATTCATTGCCCGCCGCCGCTCCTGGGACAACATACCGAGGAAGTGCTTACCACCCTCTTGAATTACTCGCCCAAAGAAGTGGCCGCTTTGCGAGAGAAAGAAGTGGTGTAGTCCAATAGTCGGAATAGTCGAACAGTCGAATGGTTGGATCGGTGATCGGCTCGTAAGGCTCACGAATCGGAACTACCCGCCCGGTTCGGGCGGACTTCCTCAGGTCATGAAAAGTCGGACGAATCCGACGGCTTGTGCCGACCCGCAGGGCCATGTACGGAGGCAGGGTGCTTGCCCCCGTCAGAGAGTTGGCCCGCCGACAAGATACAAAAAGAAAACCCGGATAGGCAGTCACCACGAATCTCGGAGGGATGACAGCGATGGCTACGATCAAAACCGAAATCCGTTCTGGTGCATACTACGACTCGGTCGTGCTGATGCACTTACAACGCTCGCTGCTCGAACAGCCGGGCGTGCTGGATGCCGGGGCCGTGATGGCGACCGAAGCCAACAAGGAATTGCTCGCCCAAAGCAACCTGCTGGTGGATGAAATTCGCTCCGCCGGCGCGGATGACCTGGTGATCGTCGTCAAGGGAGAAGATGAGAAAAGGGCCCAAGAGGCCCTGGCCAAAGTGGATGCATTGATTGCCGCCCGGCGCAGTCATGGCCCGGAAGAGGAATATCGCGCCAGGAGTCTGGAGACGGCGGCAAAAATGCTTCCTTCTGCCCAATGGGTGCTGATTTCCGTGCCGGGGCGCTATGCGGCCGGTGTTGCCCGCCAGGCTTTGAGCCTGAACAAACACGTCTTTCTCTACAGCGACAATGTCTCCCTCGAAGACGAAATCTCCCTCAAGCAAGAGGCGGCCCAAAAAGGCTTGCTGGTGATGGGGCCAGATTGCGGCACGGCCATCATCAACGGCGTCGGCCTGGGATTTGCCAACAAAATACGGCGCGGCTCGATTGGAATAGTAGCCGCAGCCGGGACCGGCCTGCAACAGGTGAGCGTGCGCATTCACCAGATGGGCGGAGGCATCACCCACGCCATGGGCAGCGGCGGACGCGACCTTTCCGAAGCGGTCAATGCCATCACCTACCGCCAGGCACTCGATCTGCTGCGCCGCGACCCGGCCACCTCCGTCATCGTCCTGGTCTCCAAACCGCCCTCCCCCAAAGTAGCCAGCGAGTTAATCGAGATCGCCCGCCGCAGCGAAAAGCCGGTCATCGTGGATTTCATCGGCTACGCTACGGCCATGCGCCAGGTGGATAACGTTACCTTTGTGACCACCTTTGACGAGGCGGCGGAACTGGCCGTTCGCCTTTCGCGCCAGCCGCGCATTCCGCCGCCCGATTTGAACTTGAGCCGTTTCGCCCCCGGTCAACGTTACCTGCGCGGCCTGTTCTCCGGCGGCACGCTGGCCTACGAGGCTCAACTCATCCTGCGCGATTATCTTCCCGCCGTTTATTCCAATGCCCCCCTGACGAAGGAGCTGCGCCTGCCCAACTCCCTCGCCAGCCAGGAAGACACCATTCTGGATTTAGGCGGAGATGAATTCACTGTTGGACGCCTGCACCCCATGCTCGATAACGACCTGCGCATTCGCCGCATGGAAAAGGAAGCCGCCGACCCAACGGTTGCAGTCATCTTACTGGATGTCGTCCTGGGCTATGGTGCCCATCCCAACCCGGCTGGCGAACTAGCCCCGGCGATTGCCCGCCTGCGCGCCAGGGCGGCTGCCGAAGGGCGTTATCTGGAGGTCGTCGCGGTGGTCAGCGGCACGGATGAGGACCCTCAGAATCTCGCTGCCCAGATTCAAAGGCTCAAAGAGGCCGGCGCGGTAGTCGAGAGCGGCAACGAAGCGGCGGTTCGCTACGCTGGTCGTTGCCTGCGTGCCCTCCGGGAGAGGGATTCTCCCCCCGTGCCCGGCGCGCCTGTCCCCGTCCCGCTGACGGCGCTCACCCACCCCCTGGCCGCTCTCAACATCGGCCTGGAATCGTTCTACGACAGTTTGCGCTCGCAGGGCGCCGAGGCCATTCACGTGGATTGGCGCCCGGCCGCCGGCGGCAACGAGAAATTGATGGACATTCTGACGCGGATGAGGAGCAAATCGTAGCCCAACGGCGGGGGAAGTCGGCGAAGGCCGACTTCGTGAACGTAGCCTGCAACCTGAGTTGCCGCACAAGGAGAGAGCATGAAAGAGTTTATGGCTGCCTGTGTACAGATTGCGGTTACCCCGAACGATGTTCAAGCCAACATCGAAAAAGGGGTTGCCTGGCTGGAGAAAGCCGTCAAAGAAAACGAAGCCGACCTGATCGTCTTCCCCGAAACGGTGACGACCGGCTTTGTGACCGGCCTGGAAAAGAACGAACTGTGGGATTTGCTGGACGAAGCCCCGGGACGCATCACGGCCGAGGTGCAAAAGGCCGCCAAAGCGCATGGCGTTCACGTCGTCTGGCCCACCTACCGGCGCGGGCCGGCACGCGGGGTGATCTACAACTCCTCCATCCTCATCGGCCCCGATGGGGAGATCATCGGCATCTACGATAAGACCCACCCCTTCCCCCTGGAGCGCGCTGATTGCGGCGGCTGGGTGACGGTGGGCAAGCGCGCCGAAGTATACGAAACCGCCCTCGGCATGATCGGCATGATCATCTGCTACGATGGCGATTTCCCCGAACTTTCCCGCATCCTGGCGGTGAAAGGCGCCGAGGTGATTGCCCGTCCCTCCGCCCTCTTGCGCAGTTTCGACATCTGGAACCTCACCAACAGCGCCCGCGCCTACGACAATCACGTCTACATGGTGGCGGCCAACGCCATCGGCCCGGATGCCGGCGGCAGTTATTACTTCGGCCACAGCATGATCGTCAACCCGATTGCCTGGCGGCTGGCACAAGCGCGCGGCACCGAGGAGATCGTCGCCGCGCGCCTCGATCCCGATCCGCTGCGACACGTCACCTGGGGAAGCAAGAGCCTGCAAACCTTCGATCATCTCGAAGACCGCAACCTGGAACTGTATCAGGAGAGCCTGGTGCCGGCTCGTTCGCGATTCGAAATCGGAAAGCGGCTGGAACGCAAGGCGTAAAACGAAAAAGCCAGATTATCTGCTGTGGCTGCCGCACGCCAATGAAATGGTACACAACCGGCTTACGATGTTCAGTCAGAGAGGCGGCGAAGGCCGATTCCGTGAAAGTAGCCCGCAACTTGAGCGAAAGCTAATAGAGAAAAGGAGAGAGCATGGATATCGAAAAAGCCAATCTTGAGGCTGTCAATCGGATGATGGAAGCGCGTCCGGTGCTGGTTGGGATGGGCAGGGCGATCGATGTCATTCCGGGGATGCGCCAGGACCTCCTCCTGCACGCCGGGCCGCCGATCACCTGGGAGCGGGCTTCGGGGCCGATGCGCGGGGCAATTACCGGGGCACTGATCTACGAGGGCCGCGCCAAGAGCATGGAGGAGGCACGGCAGTTGGTCGAATCCGGCCAAATCGAACTCGAACCCTGCCATCATCATCAGGCCGTCGGCCCCATGGCCGGGGTAACCAGCCCTTCGATGTGGGTGTATATCATCGAAAACAAGACGCATGGCAATAAGGCCTACTCCAATGTGAATGAGGGATATGGCAAGGTCTTGCGTTACGGCGCGTACAGCGAAGAGGTGCTGGAGCGCCTGCGCTGGCTGAACGAGGTGATGGCGCCCGTGCTGGCCAGGGCCATCGAGCTGAGCGGCGGCCTTGATATGCGTACGATGCTGGCTGAAGCCTTGCACATGGGGGATGAAGGCCATAACCGCAATAAGGCCGGTTCGATCCTGTACACGGCCAAACTGGCGCCGTATATCGTCCAGGCAACATCCGATTCCGAACTGGCGGCGCGCATCATCAAGACGTTGGGCGATAACGCTTTGAGCGTGTTGAACCCGGTGATGGCCTCCTGCAAGGCGATGGCCGAGGCAGCTCATGGTGTGGAGGGCAGCACCATCGTGACGACGATGGCGCGCAACGGCACCGATTTCGGCATTCGCGTCAGCGGGCTGGGGGACCGCTGGTTCACGGCGCCGGTGGCGACGCCGAGGGGTCTGTACTTCTCCGGCTTCCGCGAGGACGATGCCAGCGGCGACATCGGCGATAGCACCATTACCGAGACGGCCGGCATCGGCGGGTTTGCTATGGCGGCCGCCCCGGCGATTGTCACCTTCGTCAGCGGCAAGCCAAAGGACGCCATCCATGCCACGCTGGAAATGTACGAGATCACCTACACCGAACACAAGTATTTCACCATCCCGGCGCTCGATTTTCGCGGCACCCCCACCGGCATTGACATTCGCAAAGTAGTAGAGACCAACATTACCCCGCGGGTCAACACCGGCATCGCGCACAAAGAGGCCGGTGTGGGGCAGATCGGGGCGGGGCTGGTCCGTCCACCGATGGAAATGTTCCAGGAGGCATTGCTGGCCTTTGCCGAAACGTATGGGCTTTAAGCCTGGCTGGGAGGGCATGGGCTTTTATCCCCGTCAGGCCGGTTGACCGTATAGCATGGTATTGCTCTTGAGAATCTATGACAACCGTAAAGATTCTGGGCCGCGATATGGATGTCACCTTTGGGCTGCAGGATGAATCCCGCGCCACGGGCTGCAGGATGAATCCCGCGCCACGGGCTGCAGGATGAATCCCGCGCCACGGGCTGCAGGATGAATCCGCGCCACGGGTTGCAGGATGAATCCCGCGCCACGGTATCGAAAGGAGAATGCTGATGAACCGCGAACAATTCATTCAAACCTTGAGCAGCGCCAGATGGTATGACCTGAATCAGGCGCTGAGCATCTTCACCCCGCCCTATCCGGGGGAGATGCCGTTGCAGGTGCATTTCTTCAAGCGTTTGACCGGCGCCTACGGTGGAGGGCAGGGCGCCAACGGCCAGCTGATCGAATGGAGCAACAACACCGGCACCCATCTGGTCGGGCCGCGAGCGTTCAATTCGGGGGCGCGCGCCATCGCCGATATTCCCCTGAGCGAGTTGTGCGGCGAGGGGGTGATCGTGGATATTTCCGAGGCAGTCTCCGATTACAGCCTGTACACCCCAGAGATGATCACTTCTCGCGTTCAGGTCAAACCGGGCGATATTTTGATCATCAACACCGGTTACCACAAATACGGATGGGATCAGCCCGATGTGCACAACCCGAATGCGCAGGGCGGCGTGGAGAACAAGGAATTCGGTTACTATCTGCGCCATCCCGGGCCTTCGCCGGAGTTCTTCCCCTGGGCGATGAAAATGAAACTCAAAGTGATCGGTGTGGATTGCGGCAGCGCTGAACACCCGATGAACACCAATCTGCGCTACATGCACCCCCGCGAGTTTGAAAAAGCGGAGGCCAAACTGCGCCAGACGCATGGTGTTTCGTGGGACGAACTTTTCCCACCGGAGCAGTACTATGAACTGACCCATCTGGTGATGCCCAGATCCGGCCCACTGCTGGTCGAAGCGCTGGGTGGGCAGATCGACGCCCTGAAGAATCAGCGCGCCTGGATCATGGTGCACCCCATCCCGTTCATGGAAGTCGAATCGGCGTGGAGCCGCGTGGTGGCGCTTCAGCCGCCGGAGGGCATGGGCAAGGATGAATTCTTCCAGATGATGCGCTCGGCTCAAATGTTCGATATGACCGTGCCTTTCAGCGTGCAATCGCCGCAGTGGGCAAATTACGTGCCGTTGAGCGTCACCTACACCAAACGCGTCGGGGGACAGTACTTTGGGCTGGGGCGCAACAATGCTCACTGCCGCGCCAGTTTTCACCTGGCCACCCACATGGATGGCGAGAAGCACTTTTACGTCACCGGGCGCACCATCGGGCAAATTCCGCTCGAGCATTGGATCGGGCCAGGGGTGGTGGCCGATATTTCCAGCATGGTCAGCGATACCAGCGTGTATTCGCCGCAGATGATCGAGAAGGTGGTGGAGGTCCGCAAGGGCGACATTCTGATCATCAAGACCGGCTACCACAAATACGGCTGGAACAGCCCCGATTCGGATGAGTTCCGCTACATGATCCGGCACCCCGGCCCCTCGCCGGATTTTGCCACCTGGTGTCTGGAAAAAGAGATCAAGTGGTTGGCCGTGGATTGTGTGGCGATGGAACACCCCATGAACACGATTCAACGGCAGTGGCATCCCAAGACGTTCGAGGAGGCCAATCGCAAATTGATGGAAACTTACGGCAAGAGCTGGGATGAGATGTATCCGCTGGATAAGTATTACCAGGATATGCACCTGAATCTCTTCCCCAAGGCGATCATTCACGCCGAGAATCTGGGTCGCGACCTGGCCCACATGGAGAGCGGACGCTACTTCATCGGCTGTTTCCCGCAAAAGGCGCTGGAATTCGAATCCTGCTGGGCGCGCTTCGTGGCGTTCAAGGAAGGCAAGTGAACATTCAAAATGCGGTGCCACAACCAGGAGCGAGCGCAGGAACGGTGATCTCGGAGCTGGAGAATTATCTTTCGCGCCTGGAGGATCTACGCCGGCAGATGATGAACCTGCTGCGCGACCTGTCGCCGGAAGCCTTGAACTGGCGACCTCTCCAGGGAAATGCCGATCACGCCACCAACTCCCTAGCGATGCTGGCTGTTCACAGCGCCGGCGCCGAACACTTCTGGATAGCGGAGGTGATCGGCGGACAGCCGCCCAGCCGGCGCCGAGAGATGGAGTTTGCGGTGGTGGCCACCTCGGCCGAGGAGATTCTGCAGGTATTGGAGAAAACCGCCGCCGAGACGCGCCAGGTCTGCGCCGCTTTGCAGGAGGCCGATCTGAACGCTTCTCGCCTGGTCGAAGGGCGCCAAGTGGCGGTTCGCTGGTGCTTTTTGCATGTCGTGGATCACACCGCGCTGCACCTCGGCCACATGCAAATGACCTATCAGTTGTGGGCGGGAGGCAGGAGCGTCCATTCGCCCATGTGGTTTGAACGCTTGCCATGAACGGGCAAAATCGACGTTGAGGAGATGAGAGCTTATGAAGCCAGCGCCATTTCAATACTATGCACCTGCAACGGTAGAGGAAGCCCTTGCCATCCTGGGGGAACATGGCTACGAGGCGAAAATGTTGGCCGGCGGCCAGAGCCTGATCCCCATGATGAATTTTCGACTGGTGCAACCCTCTATCCTGGTGGATTTGAATCGCATCTCCAATCTGGCCTACATTCGGCCGGCGGACGACGGTGGTCTGCGCATTGGGGCGATGACCCGCCACTACCAGGTGGAGACCAGCCCGCTGGTTGCCGAACGCGCTCCGCTGATTCACAGCACAATGCCCAAGATCGCCTATCCCCAGGTGCGGACGCGCGGCACATTTGGCGGGAGCGTTTCGCACGCCGACCCGGCCGCGGAACTGCCCTCCCTGAGCGTTGCCTTGCAGGGAAAATTCCGCTTGCGCAGCCAGCGGGGGGAACGCTGGGTGCCCGCCGAGGAGTTTTTCCTCGGCCTGTTCACCACTGCTCTGGAGGCAGATGAAATCCTGGTGGAGGCGGCTATCCCTGCGCTACCGCCTCGCTCCGGCTGGTCATTGCAGGAGGTTGCCCGCCGCCCGCACGACTTTGCCCTGATGGGCGCTGCGGCCGTGGTCACGCTGGATGAAAGCGGTGCCTGCCAGGAGGCGCGACTGGTCTTTTTGAGCGCCGGGGAACGCCCGATGCTGGCCGCTCAGGCGGCAGAGATGTTGCGCGGTCAATCTCTGAGCGATGAGGCTATTCGTGCCGCCGCAGACCTGGCCGCGGCCAGAGAGATTGAGCCCAGCAGCGATATTCATGCCACCGCCGAGTTTCGCCGTCACCTGGCCAGGGTGTTGTGCCAGCGCGCCCTGGAGCAAGCGCGGGCGGGCGCTCAAGCGGGATAGGAGGAGCAATCATGGAAACACAAAACCTGTTCAATGTGGCTGTTACCGTCAACGGTGTGCATTACGAGCGCAGGGTGGAGCCGCGCCTCCTGTTGAGCGATTTTCTGCGCCACGAACTCGATCTGACCGGCACCCATGTGGGCTGCGAGCATGGCGTGTGTGGGGCGTGCACTGTTTTGTTCGATGGCAGGCCGGTCCGTTCGTGCCTGATGTTCGCCGTGCAGGCCGATGGACACGAAATTATCACGGTGGAAGGACTGGGAAGCGTGGATCGCTTGCACCCCGTCCAGGAGGCCTTCCGCGAGGCGCATGGCCTGCAATGCGGCTTTTGCACGCCCGGCATCTTGACGACGGTGGTGGCTTTCCTGGAAGAAAATCCCGATCCCGGTGAAGAGCAGATCCGCGAGGCCCTCTCCGGAAATCTCTGCCGCTGCACAGGCTACCAGCATATCGTGGAAGCCGTCAAACTGGCTGCCGAAAAGATGGGCAAATCTGGTCACATGGTCTAATAGTCAAACGGCTCGCTATTAGACAATGGCAGGAGGAACTATGGACAGAAAATTGATCGGCAAACGGGTAGTCCGCAACGAAGATCCACGCCTTTTGACGGGACAGGCCCAGTTTGCGGATGATGTGAAATTGCCCGGCATGTTACATGTTGCTTTTCTGCGCAGCACGTATGCTCATGCTCGCCTGCGCGGCCTGGATGTTGCCGCGGCGCGACGGCGAGCGGGAGTGGTGGCGGTCTTCACGGCCGAGGATATGGGCAAAGATTGGTTCCCCGGCCCACCGCTGGTCTCGCCGCCGCCCACGGTGAAGGATGTCATTTTTCATTCGCGGCGACAGGTGCCGCTGGTCAAGGACAAGGTGCGTCATGCCGGCGAGGCGATCGTCGCTGTGGTGGCGGAGAGTCGCTACATCGCCGAGGATGCTGTCGAGGACATTGTCGTTGACCTGGAGCCGTTGCCGGCGGTGCTGGACATGGAAAAAGCCCTGCAGCCGGGCAGCCCGCTGATTCATGAGGACCTGGAGTCGAATCTGGCGGCGCGGCTGTTCCAGCAAAAGGGAGATTACGAGGCGGCTCGTCGCCAGGCCGATCTCGTCATCCGCCGCCGCATCGTGGTCGAACGCGGCGCGGCGGCGGCGATGGAGAATCGCGGCGTGGTGGCGCACTGGGACGAGAAGAGTCAACACCTCACCATTTGGGATACCACTCAGGCGCCGATCCCGATCCGCAACGGGACGGCGGCGCGCCTGGGGCTTTCGGAGCATCAGGTGCAAGTGATCGCGCCCTTCATCGGCGGCGGATTCGGCCCAAAGATCATGATGTTCTACCCCGAAGAGATGCTCCTCCCCTGGCTGGCGATGAAACTCAACCGCCCGGTTAAGTGGATTGAAGACCGCCGCGAGAATTTCTACGCCACCACCCAGGAACGCGCTCAAATTCATGATGTGGAAATGGCGCTTACCCGCGAGGGGCGTGTGCTGGGCCTGAAGGACGATTTCCTGCACGATACCGGCGCTTACGATCCTTACGGCCTGACCATTCCGCTCAACACGCAAAGTCACAACATGGGCGGCTACGATATTCAGAATTACTCCTCGGAATTCAAAGTGGTGTTCACCAACCGCATCACGGCTACGCCGGTACGGGGCGCCGGGCGACCGCATGGGATCTTCGTCATCGAACGGATGATGGATGTGGCCGCCCGCGAACTGGGCCTGGACCCGATCGAAATCCGCAAGCGCAATCTGATCCCGCCCGAGGCCTTCCCCTACGAGCACAAGATCATTGACCAGGCTTTTGCCCCCCTCGTGCTGGATAGTGGCAACTACAAGGCCGTGGTGGATAAGGCACTGGAGATGATCGGCTATGAGAAGTTCATCAAAGAAGAACAACCTCGCTTACGCCGCGAAGGGAAGTATGTCGGCATCGGAGTGGTGCCCTTTATTGAGACGACCGGCGTCGGCCCATATGAAGGAGCGCGGGTGACTGTGGAGGCGAGCGGCAAGGTCAATGTCACCACCGGCATCGGCACGCAGGGACAGGGGCATTTCACCTCGTTCGCCCAGATCGTGGCCGAGCAGTTAGGCGTCAGGGTGAGCGATGTGCGCATCGTCACGGGTGATACCTCCGAGTTTCACTGGGGAACCGGCACGTTTGCCAGCCGCGGGGCGGTGGTGGCCGGGAACGCCGTCCATGCTGCCTCCCGCGCCGTGCGTCAGAAAATCCTGAAGCTGGCCAGCAAAGTGTTGGAAGCGCCGGAGGAAGAACTGGAACTGGAAGAGGGTCAGGTACGGGTCGCCGACCTGCCCCAGAAGTCCATCAGCCTGGGTCAACTGGCGGTGCTGGCCAATCCGCTACGCGGGGCGGTGGAGCCCGGCACCGAACCGGGACTGGAGGCGACCTCGTATTTCGGGCCGCAATACGGCGCGACGGCTTTTGGCACCCATGCCATGATTCTCGAAGTGGACCCGCAGACAATGATGATCAAGATTCACCGTTACGTGGTGGCGGAGGATTGCGGGACGGTGCTCAATCCGCTCATCCTAGAGGGCCAGATTCACGGCGGAATCTCGATGGGGCTGGGCAACGCCTATTACGAGAAACTGCACTATGACGAAAACGGCCAGCTGCTCAATGCCTCCTTTGCCGATTACCTCCTGGTCACCTCCACGGAGATGCCGCGCGTGGAAGTCGCTCACCTGGAAACCCCCTCTCCGCTGAACGAATTGGGCGTCAAGGGTGTGGGCGAGGCCGGGGCGATCCCGGTGCCCTCTCTCTTTGCTCAGGCGCTGGAAAACGCCCTCTACGATCGCAAACTGGAGATTCTGGAGATGCCGCTCAGCCCGAAGCGGTTGTTTGAGTTGTTGGAAGAGAGTCAAACAGGCAGGTAGTCGGCAGGCAAAACAGAAGGCATCTCAAAAACGTGTTGCCGTCATGGCGAGGAGGTCGAGCAGGCCAAAGGCTGTACAGGTTGTGAGGTGACATCTATGTCGCCTTTGAGAGGCGGGAACATCCCGCTCCACGCTTTGTGCTACAAAGGAGAAGACGAAGCCAATGAAAATAGAAGGCGAATACATCTTTGATGGTCCCCGCGAAGAGGTCTGGAAGCTGGTGCGTGACCCGGAGGTGCTGACGCGCTGCCTGCCGGGAACACAAAGGGTGCAAAGGATCAGCGACAACGAGTTCAGCGGCGAGATAGTACTGCGCATCGGGCCGCTTTCCGGCACGTTTTCGGGCCGAGTGTTGGTCAGCGACGAGGTGCCGCCCGAAGCCTGCAGGTTAACGGTGGAGGGCAGCGGCAAGATCGGCTTCCTGAAAGGGAGTGGCCAGGTCGCCATGACGGAACTGAATGGGCAGAAGACTCTTATGAAATATACGGGTGAAGTGCAAATCGGCGGAAATGTTGCCAGCGTGGGGCAGCGCCTGTTCGACACGGTGAGCAAGAGCATGGTGAAACAAGGTCTGGACAAGCTGAACGAAATTCTCAAAACGAATAGCGGCAGAAAGATTGACGTAGAGACGTAGAAAGGAGGTGCGCAGAAAGAGATCACCATCCATACCGGGAACCACCCTGCATCTTTTCAATCAGTCCAAAGGAGGAAGTCATGTACCGCAACAAGTTTTTTGCATGCACGGCCGTGCTCATCGTGGCCGGCCTGATCCTGGGGGCCTGCGCCCCGGCGGCTACTCCCACCGCCGCCCCGACGCGCGCCCAAGCCACGGCTGCGCCCGCCACCGCCGCGCCTGCCACGGCTGTGCCCGCCACCGCCACACCCTCCGCCCCCAAGGTCACCCTGGCGATCGAACACTTCAGTGTCATCGCCGGGACGACCTGGTCGGGCGCGCATGACCGCGCCGGCAAGCGCATCGCGGCCAAGTATCCCAATGTCGAGTATATCTATCGCGAGAACGTCACCCCAGACCAATCCGTTCCCTTTGCCGAGGAGATGATTGCGAAAGGGGCAAACATCGTCGTGGGCAATGCCGAGTTCATGGGACTGCCCCTCAAGGACATCGCCGATAAATACCCGAACGTCTACTTCGCCTCCGTGATCGCCAGCGACCTGAGCACCAAGCCGAATTTCATTCGTTTCTTCCCCAAGCAGTATCAGGCGCTGTACCTGGAAGGCCTGATCGCCGCGGCATTGACCCAGACGGGCAACATCGGCATCGTTTCAGCCTTCCCCAATGTGCAGGTGCTGCGACGCACGGCCGGCTTCGTGCTGGGGGTGCAGGACGCGGCGAAGTTGCTCGGCAAAGATGTCAAAGTCTACGTCAAATATGCCGGCGACTGGTATCTCCCTCAGGAGGAGCGCGACATCGCCACCACTCTGGTGAATCAATACAAAGTGGATGTCCTGACTCAGCAGACGGATTCCGGCTCCACCCTGGACGTCGCGAAAGAGCGCGGCGTCTGGTTCGTGGGCAAAGACATGGATATCGTCGGTGAATATGGCTGGTCGGATACAAACACGGTTGCGGTCTCGTTCGATACCCGCTGGGAAGTCATCTACGAGACGATCCTCAAGGAATATCTGGCCGGCAACAAAACCCCACCGACGGTTCTGTACCCCGGCATGGAAACCTCGATGACGCTGGCAGACGGCACGGTCGAGCCGACGGTTGACCTAATGAACGCCGGCAAGGTGGGAATCGACGCCATCAGCCCCAAGGCCCTGCCGCTCATCCCGCAGTCCATCCTCGACCTGGTCAAGCAACGCCGCGAGCAGATGATGAAGGGCGAGTGGGACCCCTTCACCGAGCATGAACTGGTCAGCAACGGCACCGGCCTGGAACTGGAAGGGCTGCCCATCCCGGCCGCCGGCACGGTGGTCAAGCCGGCTGGAGAAGCCCCGACAGTCGAGTTCTTGCTTTCCAAGTTCAATTTCGACTTGCAAGGCACCACCATTCTAAAATAACTGTGCCGGAGCATGGCTCTTGTTACCCCTCACCCCTAATCCTCTCCCAAGAAGAGGGGAGATGGAGAGGGGTGAGGGGAGGGGTTAGCCCGCCGACAAGATACTTTTGCGTGCTCTGCGATATTGAGTTTTTGGCCGTGACAAAAACGGATTGAGCGATATGAGCGAGATAAAACATGGCGACATCGTTCTGGAGGCGCGGGGCATTACCAAGCGCTATCCGGGAGTGGTGGCAAACAATCACGTTGACTTCGAGATTCGGGCCGGCGAGATTCATGCCGTCCTCGGCGAAAACGGGGCCGGCAAAACAACACTGATGAACATCCTGTTCGGCTTGGTCCAGCCGGACGAGGGCGAAATTTACCTCTTTGGCAAAAGGACCCACTTCCGCTCGCCGCTGGATGCCATTGACCAGGGAATCGGCATGGTGCACCAGACGCGTAAATTGATCCCGGCCCACACGGTGCTCGAAAACATTCTGTTGGGACACCCCCAGGCCGGCAAGGTGTTGAACTTCAAGAAAGCCGCAGAGGAAATCGGGCAGCTGTGCGAGCGTTACGGATACAAACTGGATCTCAAAGCACGGGTCTGGCAACTGTCCGAGGGCGAAAAACAGATGGTGGAAATTCTGAAAGCCCTTTATCGCGGCGCGAAGATTCTCATCCTGGATGAGCCGACCTCCTCGCTGGCGCCGCCGGAAGCGCAAAAATTGCTGGAATCCATTCAAATCATGACCAGGGATGAACTGGCGATCGTCCCGTTCATCACGCACAAACTGCCCATCGTCTTATCCGTCAGCCATCGGGTGACGGTACTGCGCCGAGGGCAGGTCATTGCCCGCCTGAATACCCGCGAGGCAAGCGAACAAAGCCTGGCGAGAGAAATGGTGGGCCGGGATGTGATCTTCAGCCTGGAACGGGTGCCGGTGGAAAAAGGGAAACCCCTCCTCCAGGTAGAAAACCTCTCAGCCTATAACGACAAGGGCGCGCTGGCCATCCGGGACATTTCCTTCTCGGTGCACGAAGGGGAGATCTTCGGCATCGCCGGGGTCTCCGGCAACGGACAGCAGATTCTGGCGGAGGTGCTCGCCGGCCTGAGAAAGGCCGCCGGCGGAAAGGTGTCCCTGGACGGGGCGGACATCACGCACGCCGCCAGTCTGGAAAGGTGGAAGAAGGGCATTGGCTACATCCCCGCCGAGCAAAGAGCTGTAGGCTCTATCGGCAATTTTTCCCTGGTGGAAAACATTCTGATGAGTTATTACTACGACGAGGCATTCTCAAGATGGGGAATCGTGGATTCGCAAAGGATGCGCCGGCGGACCGAGGCGCTGATCGCCGAATACGGAATCGCCGCTCCGAGTCCAGACATAAACGCCCGAACACTGTCCGGCGGGAATCTCCAGAAACTGATTCTGGCGCGGGTGCTCTCCCGAAAGCCGCGCCTCATCATTGCCAATTTGCCCACTCAAGGGCTGGACGTGGGCGCAACGGAATTTGTACAGAACAAACTGTTGGAGGCCAGAAAGGCCGGCGCGGGCATCCTGCTCATCTCGGAGGACCTAGATGAAGTGATGTCGCTCAGCGATCGTATCGCTCCCATTTATGAGGGGGAATTCATGGCGATTCTGGCGGGCGAAACAGCAGAGCGAGAAACGGTCGGCGCTTTGATGGCAGGAATGAAGCAGAAGGTGGAAGCATGAAACTTGCTGGCTACACAGTCAAACTTGAGAGAAAAGTAAGCTTCACCGGCCTGGAGGCTGCCATCATTTCGATTGTGGCGATCCTGTTCGCTCTGTTCCTGGTTGGCTTTATTTTCCTTCAGGCCGGCGTCGACCCCGCCAGGGGCTACCTGGACATCTTTGCCTACGCCTTCGCCAATTCCTTCGGCCTGCCGCTGACGATCAACCGCGCCATCTTTCTCCTGCTATGCACCTTCGCCTTCATCGTCCCCTTACGGGCCGGGTTGTGGAACATCGGCATGGCCGGCCAAATGTACTTCGGCGCCTTGAGCGCGTTTGCGGTCGCGTTTGCCTTCGGCGCTCGTCGCGGCGAGGCGATCCATATCCCGGCAGGGATGGTCATCCCCTTGATGATGATGGCCGCGGCCGCCGGCGGTGCCGTGGGAGGGGCGATTCCCGGTCTGCTCAAAGGGAAGTTCAACACGAACGAAATTGTCGTGACGATGATGTTGAATTTCATTGCTTTCTGGTTGACGGCGCATATGATCAAAGAAGGCGGCCCCTTCATGGGCTCCGGCGGCGAAGGCGAGGGCTTCAAGTTGCCCGCCTCGTTGCAGGCCCCGCTGTTTTCGGGAATCCCCTTCACCCTATGGCTGGCCCTGGCGCTGGCAGTTCTGCTCTACTTTTTGTTTTCCAAGACCCGCATCGGATACGAGATCAGGGCCTTTGGCTCCAATCCGGCCGCGGCCCGCTATGCCGGCATCAGCCCGTTCAAGATTTCCTTCCTGGTGTTCGTGCTGGGCGGGATCATCGCCGGGCTGGCCGGCTACCATTACTTCGCCACAGTCCCAGGGCTGTACAAAATCCCCAAAAATTACGGTGACTTTGGCGACCTGGCCTTCTACGGCATCATTTGCGGCCTGATCTCACAAGGCAACCCGCTGGCAGCCATTCCGCTGGCGTTGCTCTTCGGCGGGCTGACCAGCGGCGGGCGCTTCGTTCAGGGAAAACTGCAGCTGGGCTTCGGCATTGACTACGCCTTGCTGGGCGTGCTCATGATCACTCTGGTGGCTTTCCAGTTCTTCTTCCGCTACAAAGTCGTTCTAAAACAGGAGAAATAATTATGTGGGAGTTCTGGGTAAGGAGCCTCAACGCCTCGACGATCTTCACCATAGCCGCCCTGGGAGAGATCATCGGTCAGCGCGCTGGAATCTTGAATGTGGGCATGGAGGGGGTCATGCTCTTTGGTGCGACGATCGGTTTCATGGTCACCAAAACGAGCGGTAACTACCTGCTCGGCTTTCTGGCCGGGATCGCCATCGGCGGCCTGATCGGCCTGCTGCATGGTTTCTTTTCCATCACCCTGGGCGGCGATCAGGTAGTCAATGGAATGGGAATCTGGATCCTCGGCTTCGGCCTCACCGCCTACATCGGCTACCCCTTCACCGGCCCGCTGGGCCTGGAAAGAATCCCGGAGGTCGCCGGGCTTTCCCCCTTCTTCTTCGTCGCCCTCCTTCTGATTCTCCTCACCTGGTTCATCCTGTTCAGAACCCATGTGGGGCTGAAAGTGCGCTCGGTGGGAGAGGACCCCTCGGTAGCGGAGGTTTCTGGAATCAATGTCACCTGGACGCGCTACCTGAGCGTGATCACGGCCGGGGCGCTCATGGGACTCTCCGGCGCCATCTACGCCCTCGATTACAACCCGGTCTGGAACTACAATTTCCTCATGGGTTGGGGCTTCATCGCCCTGGCGCTGGTCTTCTTTTCGATGTGGAACCCTTTCCTGCTGCTGGGCGGTTCGATTCTGTTCGGCGTCTTGTGGCAGGTTTCGCTCAACCCCGAAGCATTGCTGCCCAATGTGTTCTCTCGCTACATTTGGAGAACGGTTCCCTTTGTGATCACGATCGTGGTACTGATCTTGATGTCCACCAAATGGTTCAGCTCCCGCTGGGGCGCTGCCCGACCCGAAGCGTTAGGACTTCCCTATGAAACTGATTGACCTCACCATCCCCCTCGGCGTGGCCACGCCGCCCTGGCCCACCTACGAGCCTCTCCAACTCAAGTATTTCAAGCGCCTGGCGCCCAACGGCGCCAACGGCCAGGTGTTGACTCACTCCAACCACCTCGGCACCCATCTCGACGGCGAGATTCACTTCCACACCCCTGGCCGGGACATTGCCTCCCTCGACCTGGATTTCCTCGTCCACGAGGCGGCCATCGTGGACCTGAGCGACGCCTGTGGCGACTACGACATTTACACCAGCCAGATGGTCGAGGCGCGCGTCGAGGTCCATCAGGGCGACATTCTCGTCATCCACACCGGCTACCATCACTTCGGCTGGGATTCACCCTACGCCGACGAGGTGCGCTACATGGTCAAACACCCCGGCCCCGATCGCGAGTTCGCTGCGTGGGCCAAGGCCAAAAAATTGCGCTGGATCGGCGTGGACTGCGGCAGCGCCGATCACCCCATGAACACCATCATCCGCGATTGGATGCCGCGCCAGGCCCGCGAGGCCGAACGCGTCTTTCGCAAAAAATTCGGCCAGGGCCTAGCCGAGGTCTTCGATGATACCAAATACCAATTGATGCACCTGGAAATGTTCCCCTATGGCATCATCCACGCCGAATGCCTGGGCGGCGATATTGACCTGCTCCTCAACCGTCGCGTCACCGTGGGTTTCTTCCCCTGGCGCTTTGTGGACGGTGAAGCCAGCATCGGGCGCTGCGTGGCCATGGTGGACGACGCCGAATACGAAACCCTGATGACGAAAAAAGCCGCCCTGCCAAAGACCAGATTCGGCGATGCCTGCGACCCCACCCATGTGGAGCGAATCAATCAATTGAGTCGGGCGAATCTCGCCTGACCTTTAGGCGGGTTCGCCTCCCATGAGAGACGTAGCCATTATCGGCGCCGGGATGATTCCCTTTGGCCGCCGCGAGCAGGATGACCTGATGGATATGCTCGCCTGGGCCGCCCTACAGGCCCTGGATGATGCCGGCCTGGGCGAGCAGGCCGTAGAGGCCCTCTACGTCGCCAACGTCGGCAGCGGGATGCTTCAACATCAACTGGCCATTGCCAGTTCCCTGGTGGATCGCTTGAGCCTGCTCCCCGCCGCGGCCGAGACGATCGAAAACGGCCCGGCCTCCGGCGCCTCCGCCGTCAAGGCCGGCTTCCTGGCCATCGCCTCCGGCTGCTACAATACCGTGCTGGTCGTCGGCGGTGAGAAGATGCACGCGCCGGCCGTCCCCCACTCCGCCGATTTCCTCTCCGCCCTCACACACCCCCAGGCCGAATCCCCCTACGGCGTCACCATGGCCGCCCTGGGTGGCCTCTTCGCCCGCCTCTACATGGAAAAATATGGGGTGACGGCTGAGCATCTTCAGGCCGTTTCGCAGAAGAACCATGAGATGGGCGCCCTCAACCCCTATGCCCACTTCAGGACAATGTTCGACCCCGAGGTCGTCTTCCACGGCCCCCTGGCGGAGACCAAAAATCCCATCGTGGCCGACCCCCTGCGCCTGTACGACCTCTGTCCCGTCAGCGATGGCGCCGCCGCCGTGGTGCTCTCCAACGTGGAGATCGCCAAAAAAGCGGGCCGCCCCTATGTGGTGATCGCCGGCTTTGGCCAGGCTACCGATACTCACACCCTGGCCGAACGGGCAGATCCCACCGACCTCAAAGCGGTCAGCCTGGCAGCCCAACGGGCCTTTGAGATGGCCGGGCTTGGCCCCGCTGAGATCGACGTGGCCGAGCTGCACGATGCTTTCACCATTCTTGAGATCGCTGAAAGCGAACACATCGGCTTCTTCAAAAAAGGCGAGGGCGGGCCGGCTGTCGCAAGTGGCAAGACTCGCCTCGGCGGGATCATTCCGATCAATGTCTCCGGCGGATTAAAGGCGCGCGGCCACCCCCTCGGCGCGACCGGAGTGGCCCAAATCGTGGAAATCGTCTGGCAGCTGCGCCATCAATTGCCATCCACCCGTCAGGTACAAAACGCTCAAGCCGGCCTCACCCTCAACCTGGGCGGCTTTGCCAACAATGTCTTGTGCTTCATTTTGAAACGAGCCTCGCCATGAGCAACGAGATTCCCCTCATCGCCTACCGCTGCAAACAGTGCGGAAATGTGCACTACCCCTTTCATGATCGCTGCCTGCGCTGCAAAGGCCGCCGGTTCGAGCCGATCCATCCGGCGGGCAAGGCCACCCTGCTCACCTACACCGCCGTCTTCAACCTGCCCTCTGGCTTCGATGAGCATTGCCTTGTGCTGGGACTGGCCGAGTTTGAAAACAATGTCAGAGCCGTGGGGCAAATCAACGTGGATTCGATCGAGCAACTCAAAACAGGAATGAGCCTGAAGCCCACCTGGGGCGCGCTTCGCTTTCGGGGCGGGCAGACGGTTTTCGGCCTGAAGTTTGAGCCGCTGGCGTAATGCTTCAGGATGTTCCATGCACCTTCAAGCGGTTTCCATCGGCCAGGCCGTCCCGCTCGCCTTCACGGCCACCGTTCACAGCACGTTCCGCTCGGCGCTCAACCTGCGCCTGACCGATGATGACCCTCTGCTTACGCTGGTGACGGCCGACGAGGCCGACCTGCCGCAGGGCATCCGCCTGGACACTCCCACCGGTTTTTCTTTTGAGCGATTCCAACCCGGCGAGGTGGTCATCTGCCGGGCGAATCTCCTGCGCTTCGTCTCCCTGACGATTGACCTGAGCGGCGCCTCCCGCTGGCGTTGTGATCTCCCCTCGCTGCACGCCGATCTCGATCAGGCGCCGGTGGCCGCGGCCTGGCGGCTCGCCTGGGAGGGGCTCAATCGGCATCAGAGGGAGGCTCGGACGGCCATCCGGGCCGAAGAATTGTGGATCGAAGGCAAAGCCTCCAGCGATTTATCCCGGCGCGCCGGCGCGGCGCTGCGCCGACTCTGGGCGGCTACCCGCCAATGCGACGCGCGCGCCGCTTCGAGCGCGGCGCGCGCCCTCATCGGTCTCGGCCCCGGCCTGACCCCCAGCGGCGACGATCTGATCCTCGGTTACCTGACCGGCCTGTGGTGCGCCGTTCAAAGCGAGCCGCAACGGTTGCCGTTCCTCTCCCAATTCGGCGAGACCGTTACCTCCCTGGCCCGTCACACCACGTCGATCAGCCGCACATACCTTTTCCATGCTGCGCATGGTCAGGTCTCCAGCCGCCTGGAGCATCTGGCCAGGGCCATTTGCCGAGCCACTCCACCCGCCCGCCTCCTCCCTCTGTTAGAGGCAGCCGCCAGGATGGGTCACTCCTCAGGAATGGATGCGACGAGCGGCCTGCTCCTCGGTCTGACTGCCTGGTCTCACTCCCTCGTGATCTGAGCGCTGAGTTCATCCAGCCTGTTCGACCATCAGGCTATCCGACATTTCGAGTATACTTGCGGGCAGCCTTCTCGCGGATGCTCCCCATGAAGCAATTGCTCCAAAATCTCAGAACGGGTCAGACCACTATCGAGGAAGTCCCTGTGCCCACTCCCCGTCCGGGGATGGCGCTTGTCAAGACAGCTGCCAGCCTCATCTCGGCCGGCACCGAGCGCATGGTGGTCGAATTCGCGGCCAAGTCACTGCTCGGCAAGGCACGCGCCCGCCCCGAACTCGTCAAACAGATGCTCGAAAAGGCGCGCCGTGAGGGCCTCCTCCCAACCGTACAGGCCGCCTTCAACCGCCTCGATCAACCCATGGCCCTGGGCTACTCATCGGCGGGCACGATCGTGGCGCTGGGCAAAGATATGCAAGGCTTTCGAGTTGGTCAGCGCGTGGCGTGCGCCGGCGGCGGCTATGCCGTCCATGCCGAGTACGCGCTCGTGCCGCGCAATCTCCTTGTGCCTCTGCCAAAAAACGTGGATTTCGAATCGGCGGCCTTCGTCACCCTGGGTGCCATCGCCATGCACGGCCTGCGACTGGCAGAGCCCCAGGTGGGGGAACGCGTGGCCGTGATCGGGCTGGGCCTGTTGGGACTGTTGGGCGCGCAGATCGCCTCAGCCGCAGGGTGCGCGGTTTTGGGCATCGACCTCGATCCACAGCGCCTCCGCCTCGCCTCCTCTCTCGGACTGCAGGCGGTGGCGCGCCAGAAGGCCGAATCGACCGCCCGCACCTTCACCGCCGGGCGCGGCTGCGACGTGGTGTTGATCTGCGCCGATACGCCATCCAACGACCCGGTGGAACTGGCCGGCCTCCTCGCCCGCGACCGGGCGCGGGTGGTCGCGGTGGGCGCCGTGGGGCTCACCCTGCCGCGCAAAATCTACTACGAGAAGGAGCTCTCCTTCATCAACTCTCGCTCCTACGGCCCCGGCCGCTACGATGCCTCCTACGAGGAAGGAGGCAAGGATTACCCCATCGGCTATGTGCGCTGGACGGAGGGCCGCAACCTCGAAGCCGTGGTGGAATTGATGGCCGAGGAGAAATTGCGCGTCCAGCCGTTGATCACCCACCGCTTTCCCATTGAACAGGCCGCTCAGGCCTACCGCCTCCTGCGCGGCAAAAAGAGGCCGCCGGTCCTGGGCATCCTGCTCACGTACGGGCCGAGCGCATCTCCACTGCGCAGGAAGATCGAGTTTCCTCTCCCTGCCCATCCCTCCCCCGCCGGGGTCAGGGTCGGGGTGCTGGGGGCCGGCCTGTTTGCCAACGCCACCCTCCTGCCCATCCTGCGCCGCCTGCGGGATATCGAACGGGTGGGCATCGCCTCGCCCGGCGGGCTGCACGCCCAGCACAGCGCCAGGAAATTCGGCTTCCGCTACGCCTGCTCCGATGAAGAACAAATCCTGAACGATGCGGACATCAACACGGTACTCATCCTCACCCGCCACGACACGCACGCCGACCTGGTGGTGAGAGCGCTCCAGGCGCAGAAGCACGTCTTTGTCGAAAAACCTCTGGCAATCACCCCCGAACAGTTATCCAGGGTAACCAGACAGCTCCAGAAAGGGAATCCCGGTTTGCTGCTCGTTGGTTTCAACCGTCGCTTCGCGCCCCTTGCCAGGCAACTTGCCGCTCGTCTCGCTTCCCGCGCCGAGGCGCTCTACATGCACTATCGCGTCAACGCCGCCTTCCTGCCCCCCGATCACTGGCTTCACGATCCCGCTGTGGGCGGCGGGCGCATCCTCGGCGAGGCCTGCCATTTCATTGACTTTCTCGCCTTCCTGGCCGGCGCGCCGCCTGTTTCCGTCACCACCCACGCCCTGCCCGACGCCGGCAGGTACCGCGAAGAGAATGTCACCATGACCTTCACCTTCCCGGATGGTTCCATCGGCATTGTGGATTACCTCGCCAACGGTGATAAGTCCTTCCCCAAGGAGCGCCTCGAGGTCTTCTGCGAGGGCAAGATCGGCGTGCTGGACGACTTCAGAACCCTGCAAATCGTTGAGGGCGGAAAGCGAAGGGAAGTAAAACATCTCACCCCGGACAAGGGCTGGAAGGACGAAATGCTCGCCCTGGCGCGCGCCGTGCGTCAGGGCGGCGAAGCGCCCATCCCTTACACCCATCTGATCGGAGTAACGCGGGCCGCATTGGCAGCCGTTGAATCCCTGCGAAGAAACGGAGCCCGGATAGAAATCCAGAGCGCTTGAAATCTGTCTGCCTGTTTCGGCCGGCGAAGAGCCAAAGCCTACCGCGGTCCTTCGCCCCTTTGCCCATCCCATGCCCTCGTCCCTTGTGACCGCTCTCAAAACGATCTTTCAACTCGGCCTCGAGCCTGTAGTGTGGTACGGGTTGTACAGAATCGGGCTGATTTCGGGCTACTACAAGAGCGCGTTGCAACGCCGAACACAAAACGCGCACCATTCCCGGAACCTCACTGCGCTGTTCTCCCTTCCCAGCCGAGAAACGCTTTTGCAAGTCCTTGGAGAGCAGGGCAGAGAGGCTCTCCTGGCCGAAGCCGAGGAGGTCCTGGCCGGCATGTTCCGCATGTTCGGCGGCGAGCCGCGTCCGCTGCAACTGGCCGGCGAGTGGCCTCTGGCCCACTGGACGCTCTATGAAACAGGCAAGATCAAACTGGCCGGCGACATCAAGTTCGTGTGGGAGCCGGCCCGATTCGGCTGGGCGTTCACGCTCGGCCGCGCCTACCACCTCACGCAAGAGGACAAATAC
>JBBIKK010000025.1:0-35680 GCA_037445475.1 Chloroflexota bacterium | reverse complement strand
AGTGGAGTTCATCGGTGACTGCCCCAGCACCTGGCAGTCCCAGCGATCGCCGCTGCTCAGACTGGTGGGCGTGGACAGCACGAAGGTAAACGTGACGATAGGCGAGGGGAACGGACTGGCCGTTGCGGTCGGAATGGGGGTGAAGGAGGGGGTGGAGGCGGGCAACGCAGGAGTTGAGGTGTGCGGCGCCAACGCGGCTGTTTGTGTGGCGGCCGCGTTGGCGGTCTGCACCACAATGGTATCCACGAGGCCGGGGATGGGGGTTGGAATTTGCGGCGGGGTATAGATGGGGAGGGCGCACGATAGCGTCAGGCCAAGGGCCATCAGCCAGAGGAGGCATGCAGACCTATGAGGGGGACGAGCACCCGGCGCGTTCATGTTTCACCCCCGTTACTTGCGCGACCTCGCCACCTGGATGGCCACATATGGATAGCAGAGGCCGCCTTCCACCACCCACGTCATCACGTGGAAACCCAGTTCGCTCGGAGCATTGGCGTCGAGGTTGACGGAGAACGTCGCGCCCGGCTTCATCTCGGGCAGTTCGATCAGGGTCACGCTGGTCATCAAGGGCCCGCTGAAATACTTGAGGTCCTTGCCGGCCTCCCAGGTCTTGGTGCCGGTATTGGTGATCACCCACTTGACGTCGAACGGATCGCCGGGGAGGAAGACGCTCTTATCGAACGGGCGCTGCGTGAAATCGCAGCTGTAAGCCGCCCTGTAGGAGCCCCCTCCGCTGCTGGAGGGGGGAGGCGGAGCGATGATGAAAGGAGTGGCCGTGGGGAGCACAGGGGTCAGCGTGGGAAGCGCCGTGGGGGTGAGGGTGGCGGTCTCGGTGGCGGTTGGCAGGGCCTGCTCGGTCTGGGCGTTCTGTACGGCGATGGTCATGGCCACGGCCGTGGCGATCTGCGCTCGAATCTCGTCCGCGCTGGGGGTGGGCTGAGCCGGAAGGCAGGCCGCCAGCATTCCGGCCATGAGTAGAAAAAGCACAGGCTTTCGAATGGCTGTCATATTTTTCTCCTGGGGGTATCTTTTTGCATCCGCAGAGGATCACCGTTGCTCACGGATTCGGGTTCAGCCATGAGTCGGAAATGGCTGGCTGCTCATCAGACCTCTTCTGGAGGGAGCGGGCCGCCGGCGCCGATTCCCAGCGGCTGCCACTTCCTTTCGTCCTTCAGGCGATGTTGAATGCCGTGGCGGTCGTGCACCTCGTCGAAGCCGATGGGCTTGATGAACATCTCTTCGCCGTCCAGCAGGCCGCTCAACCCGCTCTGGCCGGGCTCAGGGCGTTTGTTCTGGCAGAAGGAGCATGTCTTTGGATCATGAGGGGTGTACTCGATGGGCTCCTCGTACGTGGTGACGAAGCCTTCGTAGTTTCGGATGACCACTTTGTGGTCCGACATGCTCAGCAGGTAATTGGGCATCAGGGGAGTCTTGCCCCCGCCGCCGGGCGCGTCCACGATGTATTGCGGAACGGCATAGCCAGAGGTGTGGCCGCGCAGTCCCTCCATGATCTCGATGCCCTTGGCGACCGGCGTGCGGAAGTGACCGGCCCCTTCGACCAGATCGCACTGATAGAGGTAATAGGGCCGCACGCGAATGCGCGTCAGCTTCTGCACCAGTTCGCGCTGGATGTGCACACAATCGTTGATGCCGGCCAGGAGCACGGATTGGTTGCCCAGCGGAATGCCGGCCCGCGTCAGGCGGTCGCAGGCCTCGGCCAGCTCCTGGGTGATCTCGTTGGGGTGATTGACGTGAATGTTCAGCCACAATGGATGGAACTTTTGCAGCATGTCGCACAGTTCCTGTGTGATGCGCATGGGCAGGAAGACTGGGACGCGCGAGCCAATGCGGATGATCTCGATATGGGGGATCTCACGCAGGCGAGAAAGGATTTCCTCCAGAATTTTCGGGGCCAGCACCAATGGATCGCCACCGGAAAGGAGCACATCACGCACCTGGGGCGTGCGCCGGAGATATTCGATCTGCATCTCGAATTCCCGCCGCGAGAAAGTGGCACCCGGGTCGCCAACGATGCGCGAGCGGGTGCAGTAACGGCAATAGGAGGCGCACTGGGTGGTGACCAGCATCAGCACGCGGTCTGGATAACGATGCACCAAACCGGGCACGGGAGAATGACGATCTTCGGCCAGCGAGTCTTCCATCATAGCCGTGAAGGGCACCATCTCGGCCTCGGTTGGAATCACCTGCTTGCGGATGGGGTCATTTGGATCATCCGGGTGGATCAGCGAAATGAAGTAGGGGGTGATATCGACGCGAAACAGGCCGCGGCCGTTCAGGGCGCGGCGTTCGGATTCCGTTAACGGGACGACCTTCTCGATTTCTTCGGCAGTGTTCAAGCGATGGCTCAATTGCCAGCGCCAGTCCATCCACTTTTCATCGGGGACATCGGCAAAGAAAGGGGCACGTTTATTGGCCAGTAAAGGAGTAGGCATGGTTTCCTCCGGAAAGACAAAGAAAGCTGGAATTCAAGCAACGCCGGGTCTCCAACTTTGCAAGGAGGGCGGATCGTGATCGGGGCGGTAAAAGCCGGCAGAGTAAGCAAGAAAGGACATAGGGACGCCATCCCTGAGACAAGGAGCTTCTCGCAGTATTGCTCTTGAGAATCTGTTCCAACCGTAAAGATTCTGTGCCGCGACACATCGTCCTCGTAGAGGATCGATGCCGCATTGGGGCTACGGGATGAATCCCGCGCTATGTATTATAACGGTTATTGCGGGTTTTAGAGACCTTCTCGAAGCCGGTTGGGATGATCGAGGGTCCTCCCAATGCAGGAGTGCCTGTCGCCCTGGCAGCCAACAAGCGACCGATCATAGAAACGCTGGTTGATGCCGAGGGTTAGCATAAGCTCGATCGGCGCTAAAATACGCTTGCTTCGCCATCGGCCTCTCGGCCGGCTGGATGCATTGCCGGCCTCGTCGGGCAGCGAGTTCGATGTGTGCCCGGAGCACGTGCCGATTTTTGGCGGCTCCGGCAGAGGGGCGTTATCACGCCTCATCTCGGGCAGCCACGCTGGCCGTTAGCTTGCTCTCCCCTCAAGAATTACTCGCCGGAGTTGTACATGGATGGAATGGCCGTATTTGACAGGTACGCCGACGAATATGACCGCTGGTTCGATGAAAACAAGCCGCTCTACCGGGCCGAAGTCAACACGCTGCGACGGCTCATCCCAGAAACAGGGTTGGGGGTCGAGATCGGCATCGGGACGGGACGCTTTGCAACGCCTTTTGGCATTAGAATTGGCATTGAACCATCCATAAACATGGCCCGCATCGCCGCGAGGAGAAACATCGCCGTCTGTTTGGAAGTGGGAGAACGGTTGCCTTTCCGCGACGGCCAATTCGACTTCGCCTTGCTGGTCACGGTCATTTGCTTTGTAAAAGACGCGACCCAACTCTTGCGCGAGATCAGAAGGGTTGTGAGGGTGGGCGGAAGCGTGATCCTGGGATTCATTGACAAAGAGAGCACATTGGGACGGTTGTACGAATCCCGCAAAGCCACCGATAAGTTTTACAAGGAAGCACACTTCTTTTCGCCACCAGAGATCGCGAGCCTTCTCTCCCGGGTCGGGTTTGGCAACCTGAAGTTCTACCAGACGATCCTCGGCCTCCCCGGCCGCGGCACAGCCACCTGCCGGGTTCGCACCGGCTACGGCGAAGGCGCCTTTGTAGCCGTCCGCGCGCGGAAATTCAAAGAAGAGGTGCCGCATGAAAACCCTGTTCATTCTTAACGATGCCCCTTATGGCTCCGAAAAACCGCATAACACCTTGCGAATGGCGATCACATTGCAAGTTGATTCGCTACAAAGTCAGTTCGACCTGGCTCCTTCTCGGCGGCGCGCTCCTCGGAGGCTTGAGCGCGGCGATGCGGTGAAAGCATCTGTTCGGCCCTGTGGGAACCTCGCCCGATCCGTGCACGCCAGGGAGGGCTCCGCTTTGCTGCCTGAACAATCCCCTTCCCGGTCAGCACGCCCGGGGTCGCGAAAGATGCGCGAGCGTGTGCCGTGACGGCCATGGAGGCGTACTAAGTGGTGACCAGCATGGGCACGCGGTCTGCATGACGATCCCCGGCCCGCGCATCTTCCATGGTCTCGAAGGACGCCATTTCGGCCTCGGTGGGGATCGCCTGCTTGCGGAGGGGGGCGTTTGGGTCGTGCGGGTCGATCGGCGAGAGGAAGTAAGGGGCGATGCCGGCACGGAACAGATTGCTGGAGTTCAGAGCCTTTCTTTCAGAGTCGCTCAAGGGAATGGCTTTTTCATCTGCCATGCTTGCCGTTTCCATCCGCTCAAGAATGGGCGATCGCTGTCGCCCTGGCTGAACGCCTGCCTGTTGGAGGAAACAGGGCAAAGGTCAACCACCGTTTGGGGGATGGAGTCATGGGCGAAATGGTAGAATGAAAAAAACCGAGGAGGCTCTATGGCCGATCCTGCAGCCACGCATGGGCTGTGGGCCGATCTATATCGCCCGAATCTTGCCCCCGCCGATGCAGATTTCACGGTTCTCGGCATTCCATTCGATGGGCTGGCCAGCGCGCGCCGCGGCGCAGCGCTTGGCCCGTCGCGAATGCGCTTCTGGTCGCAGCACATGACGCCTTTCAGCGAGGACCGCACCCGCTTGAAGGACATACGTGTCTGTGACCTGGGTGATATTCCCATCGAAAACCCCGCAACGGACTTCGAGAAGGTGCGCCGCAAGGTCGCCGCTCTTCCGAACGTGCCGATCGTGCTGGGCGGGGACCATTCTGTGACCATCCCCGTCCTCCAGGCTCAACGGGAGCGTTTCAAAAGTAAGAGGTTGGGCCTTCTGTGGATGGATGCGCACCCCGATTTGTGCGAGGTCTTTGCCGGCTCGCGACTCTCGCATGCCTGCGTCTTGCGCCGTGCTCTGGAGGCAGGCATCCACCCGGAGGATGTCTGTCTGGTGGGCTTGCGCTCATGGGAGGAGCAGGAGATGGAGTGGATCGAGAAAGACCGCCTGCACATCTACACCGCCGCGCAGGTGGCCGAGCGCGGCCTGCGCGCGGTCGCGACTGAGGTGAGAGGGGTTCTGTCGTTCTGTGAGGCGGTTCACATCTCGCTCGATATTGATTGTCTCGATCCGGCCTGCGCGCCCGGCACGGGCATCCCCGAGGCGGGCGGCCTGACCTCGCGCCAGGCGCTCACGCTGCTTCAAGCCATGCAGGGCCTGCCCCTGATCGGTCTGGATGTGGTGGAGGTTGCTCCGCCGCTCGATCCCTCCGAGGCAACGGTCTTCGCCGCGCTGAAGATCATCTTGGAATTCATCGCCCTCGAGGCGCGGCAGCGGGCGGGAGCCTGAGGCCGGAAGGGGCGCAGGGAGAGCCGCCCGCTACCCGTCCAGGGTGGCCGTTTTCGCCTCATGGGAGAGTGGGGGGCACCCACAATCCAATTCCGGCCCGTGAAACGCTGTCGAAGACCACCTCGAAGGGGTAGACTTCTTCCTGATTCTGAAACGGATTGTAGAGGCGCACCCAGCCGCTGTTTCCCACCCGGATGATGTCTTCGATCACGACCCAGTGGCGGATGTGGCTGCTCCATTTGACGACTCCCGTGCTGGTGATCCCCACGCCCACGATGGCCATCCTGCCGGTGTCGAGCCCGTTTCGCAAATAGGCTGGGGTGAGAGGAGCGACGCTGGCTTCGGCACGGAAAAATTCGTGGGACTTCTGGAACGCCTCCAGCATGACCTGTAAATCGAGCACGGAGGTGCCACTATCGTTTTCGAGGATGGGACGAGCCGCCGTGGGCGCAGAGGCCATCCACTGCTGCAGGACGGGGAGGACATCCACCCCGGCCAGCGCCGCCACGCAGAACTGGCCACATAGATTGTGGTGGATTTTGCTCCACCCCAGCGCGCCCCTGACGTCAATGAACTGAGCAGCGTTCCGCCCGGCCTTACGGGCCTCGTCAATCTCGGGGTCGGCCGGCAGGCGCAGGCGCGGGCGAGAGAGATCGAACACTCTCTCCTTGTTTTCGGGAATGGCCATGTCGGTCTCGGGAGTGGGCAGGATGAACTCTTCCAGCAGGCTCGCCTTGTACCAGCCTCGAAACTCGCGATCCAGTTTGGTCAGCGTGACCTCATACCATGTCTTGTATTTGGGTTCCTGAGGGTTCAAGCGGACATGGCCCGTCCAGCGCACGACGTCTTTGGGCACCACCCAGGCCGGCGCGGCCGAGCTTTGCGAGGGTTGGACGAATATTCGCTCGGGACGAAAACTCCACATCTCCCTGCCCCCGCCGACGATGACCGACCATTCGTCCATGGTGGCCACGCTCTCGCGTCCCTGGGAGCGGATTTCTTCCAGCCATCCCTCCCATTCTGAACGGTAACTCGAGATGGCCTGGCGGATCAATTCCCCGGCCGATGGCTTTTTCCCTGCACGAATCCCGTCTGCATAGGAGGTCGGCAGCCAGGGCGATTCCTCGCCCGAATCCAGCCAGGAAACGAATACAGAAACGGGGAGGGAGGCGGGCACAGCCGGGACCTGTATGCCATGCTCCAGATCAAGTTTCGGGAAGGCTTCCTTCCGGCTTGGCTGCGACATGACGATAGCGGACTTCAGAACATATCCAGTTACTTCGGGCTGCCAGTTGGAGGCCCTTACCTTCAGCATGTCGCCCACCTCTTCGAGGACCTCGACCCGCTCCTGTGGGCCCAGGGCTTCGACCACAGGGGCCTTGGGGTCGGGATGGCTGCGCAGGTTAATGGAAGAACGCGCCAGACCGCTTTGTACATTCATTGCTCCTGCCTCCTTTTTTCAGGCCATTCTACACGAACGCGGCTGCCACAACACCGGCAAAAAAGCGGGCCATCGTCGGCTCATTTTTAGGGGGCAAAAAATGAGATGAGGAACGTGCCAGCGCGTTCCTCATCTACAGCGGGGAGGACAGGATTCGAACCTGCGACCGAGGATTTCGCCCCGGTAACCGCTTAGCAGGCGGCCCCATTCGACCACTCTGGCACCTCCCCAGGATTGAAGACTTCCATCCTGCGGAGGGAGTGGGATTCGAACCCACGTGGGTGTGACCCCAACATGTTTTCAAGACATGCGCCTTCAACCACTCGGCCATCCCTCCAGGCGCGCTGATTTTACCACAAAGAAACCTTGAACGCCCGGGAGACATCGGACGGAATGCAGACAGATTCATGGGCAATCATCAGACTCGGTCGCCCTTGACAGGTGGCCATCGTTTCTGTTATGATGCCTTAACCCCCCCCACCTGGGTGGGGATCGGAAGGATCGGAAACATGAAAAACGAGGAAATCCTGAGACGTCTGAAAACGGTGGAGGGCCACCTGCGCGGCGTTATCCGCATGGTGGAAGAGGATGTTTATTGCATTGACATCATTCGCCAGATTCAGGCCATCGAGGCGGCCTTGAATAAGGTGAGCACACAGATCCTCGAAGGTCATCTGGATACCTGCGTCATGACGGCCATCCGAGGCAATAATCCTAAGGAGCGCGAGCGTGTTTTGAAAGAGATCGGCGAAGTATTCGAAATGTCCACCCGGGTTTGAGAAGGTATTCGGAGATTCGTAATCACCTGCCCTGGTTGTCGCGCGGCCCTTGAAATGGCCATAATACTCAGAGTCAGATCGTTCAGAGAGTCTGATGGTCTGGCGCCTGATGGGGCGGAAATGCCGTAGCCGTAGCGCGGGATTTATCCCGCCACCCAAATGCGGCATCCACGTCGCGGTACAGAATCTTTACGGTTGTAACAGATTCTCGAGAGAGCAATGCTTAGTATGGCAGGTAGTTACGGAGATTCTACGAAAGCCCGAATGCGCTTCCCCTGAGCAAGATCAAGCCCCGGCGCCATTGCGTGCCCTCCGATCGGAGACCAGGATGTCTGCAACCCACTCCAAGCCTTCTGCTCTGACCATCTTCCTCTTTGTACTGGCTGCCTTTGCCCTGACGTTGCTCATTTACGCTGGCCAGTTCGTAGCCTGGTTCATGGAGCAGAGCGCCATCCTCTCCGGCAGTTTGTCTTTCCTCGGCGCGGCGGGCAAGGTCTGGTTCGTGACGCAGGCGATCTCGCTGGCCCTGCTGTGCGGCTTTGGATGGCTCATCTCGACCAGCGCCTTTCGTCCTGTTTACCGCAGCTGGTTGATAGCCGATCTGATGACGTTGCCGGGTCTGGCCTTGCGCTTCCTCGGCCCGAATCAAGATCAGGTTGGGGCTTTGCTCCAAATCCTGATCGGCGGGCTGGGTGGGCTTCTGCTGTGGCTTGTACACAAACCCTCTCTGCGCGACGAACGGCGCCTGCTTTCCTCGGCCCTGGCCTTTGTTCCCCTGGGCGTGTGGCCATTTCTGTTGTGGGGCGCCCTGGGCTCCGGGAGCGACATCGGGCTCAATCTCCTGGCCGGCCTGGCCTTCGGGTTCCTGGCGGCCAACCTGGCTGTCGTCAGCGGGGCCGGCCGCCTGTTGGATGGTATCGGCCTGGGCGTGTTGCTGCTGATTCTCGGCTCGGCCTTTGGATACGATGGTGGCCAGTTGTTATTGATCGTCACCCTTCCAGCCTTTGGCCTGGCCCTGAGCGGGTTCGCTTCGTCCATCCCGGCCATAAGCGTGGCCATTGGTCTGTTGGCAGCCGCGCCGTTGATCTTCATCGACCCAACCGAACTGGCGGTTGTCTTGGGCGATCTGCTTCCCTGGGCAGCCCGGGCCTCTTTCCTGATGATGGGACTGGGCCTCGCGCTCGGCCTCGCGTTCTGGCTGGGATCGAAATGGAGTCGCCGCCCGAGGGTGAACCCGCTTGCCCTCTCCCTCCTGACCTGGGGACTGGCGGCCGCGCTGTACGGCTTCTACGGCCTGCACGGTTTCTACGGCGACCGTCTCTTCGTGGTGCTCAAGGATCAGGCCGATGTATCGAAAGCGGTTCAGATCCGGGATCGGGATCAACGTCTGACGTTTGTCTACGAGACGCTGGTTAAAAAGGCCGATGCCTCTCAAGCCGCGTTGCGCCAGACGCTCGATCGCTTCGGGGTTCACTACACGCCTTACTATCTGGTCAACGCTCTAGAAGTCGAAGGGAGCGCCCTGGTGCGCCTGTACTTGCTGCGCCGCCCCGAAGTGGATCGTGTGTTGCCCAGCCCACGCCTGCGTCCTTTGCCGGCCCTCTCTGCCCCGATGAAAGGAGAGCATGTTTCTGTGCCGGAGAATCCTGCCTGGAACCTCAAAGTGCTGGGCGCCGACAGGGTGTGGAGCGAATTGGGGGTGAACGGGCGGGGCATCCTCGTCGGGCAATCGGATACTGGCGTGGACGGCGCGCACCCGGCCCTGCGCGCCGCCTATCGCGGCCGGAATCAGGGCGATGATTACAACTGGTACGACCCCTGGGAACATTCCCCCTCGCCTGTGGATAAGCAAGGGCACGGGACGCACACCCTGGGAATCATCCTTGGGCAGAACGGGATCGGCGTTGCCCCCGGGGCGCAATGGATAGCCTGCGTCAATCTGGAACGCAACCTCGGCAACCCGGCCCTCTACCTGGACTGCATGCAATTCATGCTAGCGCCCTTCCCGCGCAACGGCGATCCGTTCCAGGATGGCGACCCGCGGCGCGCTGCCCACGTGCTGAACAACTCGTGGGGCTGCCCCGCGCTGGAGGGCTGCGACGCGGATTCCCTGCGTCCCGCTATTGATGCCCTGAGGGCGGCCGGCATCTTCGTGGTCGTCTCGGCCGGCAACGATGGCCCGCAATGCGAGACGTTGACCAATCCGCCGGCCATCTACGCTTCCGCTTTTACCGTCGGCGCGGTCGAGCGCTCGGGCCGGGTGGCCGAATTCAGCAGCCGCGGGCCGGTGAGCGTGGATGGTTCGTGGCGCGCCAAGCCCGACGTGGTCGCGCCGGGCGTAGAGATCCTCTCCTCGCTTCCAGGCGGCACCTACGGCCCTGCCTCCGGAACCTCGATGGCCGGGCCGCATGTGGCCGGCGTGGTGGCGTTGATGTGGTCAGCCAATCCGCAGTTGATCGGCGATGTGGAGCGCACCGAACGCATCTTGCGGGCCACAGCCCGTCCTGTGAACGTAGATTCGTCTGTGCCATGCACCCCCGATAACACCTATGGCTACGGGTTGGTCGATGCCTATGCGACGGTCAAGGCCGCCCTGGGCAAATAGCGCAAACTTTGTTGAGAAACCTTTCGGTTTTTAAAAATCGCATCTCAAGGAGTGTCCTATGAAGACGGTTACCTTTTCTGTCCCTGCCATTCACTGCATGCACTGCACGCACACCATTGAAACGGAGTTGAGCGAACTGGCCGGCGTGCAGGCGGTGAAGGCGGATCTGAACACCAAAGAAGTTCAGATCGCCTTTGATGAGCCGGCCAACGAAGAGAAGATCAGGGCATTGCTGGCCGAGATCAACTACCCGGCAGAACAGTCAGGATAGTCGGATGGTCTCGTAGCGCGGGATTTATCCCGCGGCCCAAACGCGACTCCATCCCCTACGGGGACGATGCGTCGCGGCGCAGAATCTTTACGGTTGCCATGGATTCTCAAGAGCCATCTCTATAAGACCATGAAACCATGAGACACTCTTTCCTATGACCAAAACCAAACAAATCACCCTCCCCATCACCGGCATGACCTGCGCCAACTGTGTGGCGACTGTTGAGCGCAATCTCAAGAAGCTCGACGGCGTCCAGGCGGCAGTGGTCAATTTGTCCTCTGAACGCGCCAGCGTGGAATTCGACGCGGCCAAACTGGGTCTGCCCGAGATGATCGCCCGCGTGGAACGCGCCGGCTACGGCGTGGCCAGCGGCGAAGCCGACCTCATCATCAAGCGCCTGGCCGATGATAACGACGCCCGCCGCCTGGAGAAAGCCCTCAGCCAACTCGACGGCGTCCTCGAAGCGCAGGTGACCTTTGCCACCGAGAAGGCGCGCCTCAAGTACATTCCCACCATCATCACCCAGGCCGAGATTCGCCGCGCCGTGGCCGCGGCCGGCTTCGAGGCGCTGGAATTGGGCGGCGAAGCCGAGGATGCCGAGGCCAAAGCCCGCGAGCGCGAGATCAACGAACAGTACCGCCTGCTCATCCTCGGCCTGATCTTCACCGTGCCGTTGTTCCTGTTTGCCATGGCGCGCGACTTCGGCCTCCTGCCCGATGTGTTTTACGCCATGGCCACCATGGAGGGCATGAGCCGCACGTCCGCCCCTTGGACCAACTGGCTGATGCTGGCGCTCGCCATCCCCGTGCAGTTCTACGTCGGCTGGCAGTATTACGTTGGGGCGTACAAGGCGCTGCGCAACAAATCGGCCAACATGGACGTGCTGATCGCCATGGGCTCCTCGGCCGCCTTTTTCTACTCGCTGCCGATTACCTTCGGCTGGCTGAGCGGCCACGTCTATTACGAGACGGCGGCGGTGATCATCACCCTGATACGGCTGGGAAAATATCTCGAGGCCCGTGCCAAAGGACGCACCTCCGAGGCGATCAAGAAACTGATGGGCCTGCGCGCCAAGACCGCCCGCCTCGTCCGCGACGGGGTGGAGGTGGAGGTGCCCATCGACGAGGTACGCGTCGGCGACATCGTCCTCGTCCGCCCCGGCGAGACCATCCCCGTAGATGGCGTGGTGATCGAGGGCCGCTCGGCGGTGGACGAATCCATGCTGACGGGCGAATCGCTGCCGGTCGAAAAGAAAGCGGGCGATGCGGTCATCGGGGCGACGCTCAACAAGTTGGGAATGCTCAGGTTCGAGGCGACCAGGGTCGGCAAGGAGACCGCCCTGGCGCAGATCATCCGTCTGGTGGAAGAAGCGCAGGGAAGCAAAGCCCCGATTCAAAAACTGGCCGATCGGGTTTCGGCAGTGTTTGTGCCGATTGTCATCGTGATAGCCCTGCTCACGTTTGCGGCTTGGTATTTCCTCGGCGTGCCGGGCGATTTCACCCGCGCCCTCATCAACATGGTGGCTGTGCTGGTGATTGCCTGTCCGTGCGCCATGGGGCTGGCCACACCAACCGCCATCATGGTCGGGACGGGCAGGGGCGCCGAGATGGGCATTCTCTTCCGCACCAGCGAGGCGCTCGAACGCGCCGGGCGGGTGAACGTGGTGGTTCTCGATAAGACGGGCACCATCACCAGGGGTCAGCCGGCTGTGACGGATGTTGTGACCGTGGACGAGGGACGGTGGACGGAGGACGAGCTGTTGCGCCTGGCGGCCAGTGTGGAAAAAGGAAGCGAACATCCGCTGGGCGAGGCGATCTGGGCCGAGGCCACGGCGCGAGGACTGACTTTGGCGGAAGCGGCCGGGTTCAAGGCCGAGCCCGGGCACGGAGTCCAGGCCGAGGTCGAGGGAAGAAGCGTGCGCGTCGGGAACGCGCGCATGTTCGAGAGGCACGGCATCCCGTTGGGGAGTCTGACGTCCGAGATGGAACGCCTGCAATCCGAAGCGAAGACGGCCATGCTGGTGGCCCTCGACGGCATGGCGGCGGGCGTGATCGCCGTGGCGGATACCATCAAGGATGGCTCGCAAGAAGCGATTGCGGCTCTGCACCGCCTGGGGCTGAAGATGGTGATGATCACCGGCGATAACCGCAAGACCGCCGAAGCCATTGCAAAGCAAGTTGGCGTGGATCAGGTTCTCGCTGAGGTCCTGCCCGAAGGGAAATCTGCTGAAGTGAAGAGGCTGCAAACGGTCAACGGTCAATCGTCCACTGTCCAAGTTGTTGCGATGGTTGGAGATGGGGTCAATGATGCCCCGGCCCTGGCTCAAGCCGACGTGGGCATTGCCATCGGCACGGGGACGGATGTGGCCATGGCCGCCGCGCCGGTGACGCTGATGAGCGGCGATTTGCGCGGGGTGGCGCGCGCCATTCAACTCTCGCGCAAAACACTGACGACCATCAAGCAGAACCTGTTCTGGGCGTTCTTCTACAACGTGATTCTCATCCCGGCCGCGGCGATGGGGTTGCTCAACCCGATGCTGGCGGCGGGAGCAATGGCCTTCAGCAGCGTGTTCGTGGTGAGCAACAGTTTGCGATTGAGGGGTTGGCAGGCCGGAGAAGCGTGAGGTCGCAGATGAACAAAGGCATCCTGTATGGCATCGGCGCTTATGCTTTTTGGGGCTTCTTTCCCATCTATTGGAAATGGCTGCACCGCGTTCCAGCGCTCCAACTCCTGGGCCACCGTATCGCCTGGTCATTCCTCTTGCTGATCGGATACCTCCTGGTCACGCGGCAGGGAGAGGCCTTTCGCCGCACGCTGACGCCAAGCATCGTTCGAGTTTACCTGCTGGCGGCCCTGCTCATTGGCGTGAACTGGCTGACGTACGTCTGGGCGGTCAACGCCGGCTTCATCGTTGAGACCAGCCTGGGCTATTTCATCAATCCGTTGTTGAGCGTGTTGTTGGGTGTGTTCGTGTTGCGCGAACGACTGCGCCTGCTGCAATGGGTCCCCATTGGCCTGGCCGGCGCGGGCGTTGTGTACCTGACGATTGCTTATGGCCGCCTCCCCTGGATCGCCCTGACCCTGGCATTCACCTTTGGCTTCTATGGATTGGTGAAGAAGACGGCACCGCTCGGTTCGATCTTTGGCCTGACGTTGGAGACAGGCCTCCTTTTCCTGCCGGCGCTGCTTTACCTGACCCTGGCAGAGGCCGATGGTAGAGGGGCATTCCTCCACTCCAACTTCATCTCGAACCTGCTGATGGTCGGCGCGGGCGCGGTGACCACGATCCCTCTGTGGCTGTTTGCCTCTGCGGCGCAACAAATCCCGTTGACGCTGGTCGGGCTGTTGCAATACATTGCCCCGACGCTCCAATTTTTGATCGGTGTGTTTGTCTACAGGGAGCCCTTCGACCACACCCGACTGATCGGTTTCGGTCTCGTTTGGCTGGCGCTCCTTCTCTTCTGGGTAGAAAACTCCCTGAGCCAGCGCAGTGTGTCCTCGCGGCCGGGAATTGCCCAACCGGGTTGAATCCCCGCTTCATGCACGAACTTTCCATCACTCAATCCATCTTTGAAGAAACCCTGCGCCGCGCCAACGGGCGGCGCATTACCGACGTGTATCTGGCCATCGGCCAACTCTCCTCCATCCTGGGCGACTCGGTGCAATCCTGCTGGGACGCCATTGCCAAAGGCACGCTGGCGGAGGGCGCCCGTCTGCACTTCAGGCGCATTCCTGCCGAATTGCAGTGCATGGCCTGTTTCGAGAAGTACCATCCCAACGGAGAAGAATGGTTCTGCCCAAAGTGCGGCAGCGTCGGCGCCAAGATCATTGCCGGGGAGGATTTCAGGCTGGAAGCGATTGATGTAGAATAGGAAGAAATGGCAACAGGTCAGTCATGACGATGGAACCCCTGCTCCTGAGAGAACGCGAGGCCTACCGCCGGGCACTGGAGGAGACGCTGGCGATGCTTGTCTCGCATCTGAGGGCGCTTCCGGCTGTTCAGCGGATCGTCCTGTTTGGTTCGTATTCGCAAGGACGACGTGATCTATTCACAGACCTTGATTTGTTGGTGGTCATGGATTCCGATCAAGATTTCGTCACCCGCAATGCAGCCATCCGCCGCCTGCTTCATATCGATGTGGATGTAGACCTGCTCGTCTATACGCCACAGGAGTTCGAACAGCAGAAGCAGCGTGGCTTCGTGCGCCACGTGGTGGAAAGCGGGCAGTTGCTCTATGAGAAGCCGCGCCCTTGAAGAGGGCCGCCGTTGGCTTGAGCAGGCGGCCGAGGATTTGCGTTGGGCTCAATGGCTGACGCGTGAGGGCGGATGGCATCTGGCCTGCTTTCTGGCACAGCAGATCGTCGAAAAAGCGCTCAAAGCCTTTCTGTACGCGCAGGGGGAAGAAATCGTGCTCGGGCATTCTGTGGCGCGCCTGTGCGCCGCGGCGGCCAGGCATCATCCCGCGTTCTCCGAAAAGGCGCAACGCTGGAGCGTGCTGGATGGCTACTATATTCCAACGCGTTACCCCAACGGCCTGCCGGAGGGCATCCCGGCTCACGTCTACACCCGGGATGCGGCGCAGGCGGCCATCTCTCTGGCAGAGGAGGCGGTGGGATATGTGCATAAACTTATCGAGGAGGCTTGAGCGCCGGGGCCGTTGGCTCGTTGCCGGAAACGCCCTCCGCGCCAACGATCGCCTGGCCACCGAGAGCCGTGATTGTGCGAATCGGGCGTGAATCGGTCGCCCCGAAACAGGTTTCACCTCTTGCCAGGCCGGCCTCCGCCGACCGCCGCAGGGCAGTCTGGCCAGTGCAGAGTGGCCGGTGGGTATAATAGCCAAAATTCTCTTCGAGGTAAAACATGAACTTTGCGATGTGGCAAAAGGCCCTGAACGTCATTCCCGAGGTCTCGAAGGACGAGTGGGATCGATTGGACGTGATCTCAAAGTGGCTGATCTCGGCCCGTGCCGCCGTCCTCATCATGACCTTCATCTCGGCTGCGTTGGCGGGACTGTTCGCCTGGCGCGACGGTTCCTTTGCCTGGACCCCCTGGCTGGTCCTGGCCCTCGGCCTGATCCTGGCTCATGCTGCGAACAACATCTTCAACGATTACACCGACTTCGTGCGTGGCGTGGACAAGGACAATTACTTCCGCACCATTTACGGCGCACAGCCCGTTGCTTCGGGTCTGATGAGCAAACGTCAGCATCTGACCTATTTCGCGGTGACCGGGCTGCTTGCGCTCGCATGCGGGCTGTACCTCATCCTCATCAACCGCAATGACCCCGTCATCTGGGCATTGCTCGGACTGGGCGCGTTCTTCGTTCTGTTCTACACCTGGCCGTTGAAGTACATCGCTCTCGGTGAGGTGGCTGTGCTGATTGTGTGGGGGCCGCTCATGATCGGCGGCGGGTACTATGTTTTGACTCGTCACTGGAACTGGTATGTCGTCCTTGCCAGCCTGCCCTACGTGTTCGGCGTGACAACGGTCATCTTAGGCAAACATATTGACAAATACCCGATCGATAAGGAGAAACGCATTCGCACCCTGCCGGTCGTGATGGGCGAGAAGGCCGCCCGCTATTCTGTACTGGCGATGATGGTCCTCCCGTACCTCTTCACCGCCTACCTCATCGCCACCAAATTCTTCACACCCATCATGGCAGTCGTCCTGTTCGCCATCCCCACCCTGCGGACGGTCTACCCCGCTTTCCTCAAGCCCAAACCTGCCAGCCGTCCCGCCGATTTTCCCGATGGGCAGGGCGGCTGGCCACTTTACTTTGCGCCCATGGCCTTCTGGAACAACCGCAAATTCGGCTCGCTCTTCATGTTGGGGCTGCTGGTGGATGTGTTGCTGCGCCTCTTCTTTCCGGCGTTCTGGAAATGAGGCCCGGGCTTCGGAGGTCTGGCCGGGCAGATTTTTTCGATCAGGAGAATCTGCCCCGCGCCGGCCGGCTGAGTGGCCGGGGAATCTCACTTCTTCGGAGGGCGGGCTGGAGGCGGAAAGGCCATCCGCCGCCCGCAGGCAGTGACGACCTCGCGCGCGGGCCGATCGTGGCCTTGGGATTCAGGCTTTGCCCAGGGTTCCTTGAGCGCTCTCGCCTAAGCGCACAATAAATCAGACATGATATATCCAATTATCTGTTATAATTGGTAACTACCTACCTGTCACTGCGAGCGAGCGCAGCGAGCGTGGCAGTCTCCTCGCAAATGCTGGCGATTGCTTCGGGCTGCGCCCTCGCAATGACATACGGTGGCAGGTTTCTTCCCGCTTTTGGCTGCCGGTAGGTAATTACTATAATTGCCTGAAAAGCCAGTCATGGCCTGCCCTTTGGCAACCCCTGTGGCGTTGTGCCCACTTTCGGCGGGCTGGAGGCCCTCTCTCAGTCCATGAAAGCCCCTTCGGCTGCTCACGAGGCAGATTTGTCCAGCTCTTCACGCCCTGAGGCGGGGCTTCGGTTCGCCGACCCCGACGGGTGGGCAGTACGAAAATCAACCCAGAGGGGCAGGGTAAAGGTATAAGGAGCAAGGTAAATGAAAATCAATTTTCTCATGTGGCGCACGGCTCTCTGGCAGCTCGTCAAGATAAGCGATAAGAAAGAGTGGGAGGCGCTGGATGTCGCTTCCAAATGGCTCATTGCAACCCGTTCGGCTGTCGCAATGGTCACAATATATTCCTGCGCTATTGCGGGCCTCCTGGCATGGCGTGAGGGCTACTTTGACTGGCTGGCGTGGGGTGTGCTCACCCTCGGCCTGTTCATCGCTCATGGCACAAACAATCTGCTCAACGATTACACGGACTACACGCGCGGCGTGGACAAGGATAACTACTTCCGCACGCAGTACGGCGTTCATCCGCTGGTGCAGAACTTCTGGACGAAGAGGCAGCAGTTGCAGTGGTTTGCCATCAGCGGCGTGCTGGCCGTGCTGAGCGGCGTCTATGCTCTTTTCTACACCCGCTTCAACCCGCTAGTAGCCGGCCTGTTCGCTTTTGGTTCGCTCGTGCTGCTTTTCTACACCTGGCCATTGAAATACTGGGCGCTGGGCGAGTTTGCCATCTTTCTCATCTGGGGGCCGATCCTGATCGCCGGTGTCTACTTCGTGTTGGTCAGTGGACAGGGCGGTGAGTTGGGCAATCTCCGCAATGTTGCTCTGGCGGGCATTCCCTTCGGCCTGAGCGTGGCCAGCATCAACGTGGCCAAGCACATTGATAAGCGCGACGACGATCTGGCTAAGGGCGTGAGCACCCTACCGGTACGCGTCGGCGAGAAGGCGGCGCGCTACATAACCATGGCCGCGCTGCTGACGATCTACGCGCTGGTTGCCTATCTCGTATTCGTGCCGCGCTATTTCAGCCCCCTCATGCTCATCGTTTTCCTGGCCGGCAAGCGCGCCCTGCAGGCGCTGTCCGTCCTGCGCCATCCCAGGCCGCTCGCGCCTCCCGCGGGATGGCCGGCCTGGCCGATCTGGTTCTCGGCTTTCGCTTTCAACCACAATCGTGCCTTTGGCGGCCTGTTCATTCTTGGCTTGCTGGTTGAAACCCTGCTGCGCGTCGTTCCGCCTGCTGCCAATTTCATAATGCGCTTTTGGCCGCCGGCCTAGAAAAGCACACGCCCGATTCCAACAGGCTTCCGCCCAAACGCGGGAGCCTGTTGTTTCACTCCTGGCGTACATCGAGTCCCTCTATCTCGATCCAGGCCTGCGGGTTCTCCAGCACGCCCCAACGCAACTTGCCATCGGGAGCGAAGGCTGCGAACTGATTGTCAATCCAGATGACCAGCCCCAGCGGCGGAGGCGGGCTCAGCGGCGTCTCCAGCACAAGCGCCTCGTCCACCCAAAACGCGCCGCGCCTTGCGCCCCATTCCAGGCGGTAACTGTGCCATTGAGTTACATCCACGTCGAGTGCCACGGCATCCTCCTCCACCACGTGGCGTAACCACCGGCGCGCCACACGCCGCGAGAAAGGCCACACCAGGGCAACGGCCAGGACGAGGGGGTGAAACCCGGCAGCGCGAAAGGTCTG
Source organism: Chloroflexota bacterium (assembly GCA_037445475.1). Taxonomy (GTDB): domain Bacteria; phylum Chloroflexota; class Anaerolineae; order Anaerolineales; family Villigracilaceae; genus Fen-1038. The sequence goes on along the minus strand of JBBIKK010000025.1, from coordinate 17,227 downwards.
GGCCAGAAAGCCCTGTGCAGGCTTGTCCTCGCGCAGGGAGAGATAATTCGAGGGGCCGGCATGAAAGAACCAGATGACATTGGGCAGGGATGGCACTTTCCACGGGCTTCCGCCGAAGCCCAGCCCCAGGCCAAACGGATCGTTCCACAGCCCGAAGCCCCACGTTCCGGGCAGGGAGGCGGCCGAGGCGCGTGCACGCAGGCTGAGGGTCAGAGGTGGTCGCGCCGGGAAGCGTCGGCGCGGCAGGCGGGCATAGTCATCCAGTTGAGCCAGACGATATTGCCCGGCAGGCCCGCCGGGGATCGTCAATAGCCATCCGCCGCCAGAGGTCGGTGTAACACTGGCGGCGGAGGTGGTGTGTGCAAGGAGGGCAGGCCTCACGGAGTCGGCGTGGGGCTGGTCGGTGCACTGCCCTGGCCCGAGCCGGCAGGGTGAACCACGATGCCTCGGGCCGTCCACCCGAGGGTGGAGGGATCGCGCGGGGCAATGACCGTCACGCGCGCTCCCACTCCCAGTTGAGCGGCCCTCTCGGCCGGCAGGATTTTTGTCTCTGTGCCGATCTGGAAGGTGTACGCGTTGCCATCCTGGGCCTGGATGGTGATGCTCACGCCGGCCTGATAGTCCGTCACCCACCCGACACGGTGGACGAGGCCGGGCCTGCCTGGCACGACCACGATGTGACGTGCGACGAGAGCGCCACTCTCATCGGGCAGGGCCTGCACCACGGCCGTCATGCCAACTTGCAAAGTGGCCGTTCCGCTCTGCGAGGCGGGGATTTTGATGCGCGTCTCCGAGGTGATGCCAACGGTAATGGATGAGCCGTCGCCGAGGGTCAGGGTGAGGCTCGAGGCGTCCACGGCGCGGATGGTGCCCTTGTAGTTTTGAGGCCTGGCGTGAAACTTGGTGGGCCTGGGCGTCTTGTGCGGCCCGGGCGTGTGTTGCGCCCCGGGCGGCGTGCCCGGCGTCTTTTTGGCCTCCACCCCGGCGGGCTGGCCGGCAAACGCTTGCGTGGTCAAGAAGAACAGCCCTGTCATCAGAGCCAGTATAAGAAACGGGAATCTTTTCACGGTATGCCTCCTGATTTACATGCACCCTGCCACAAGGAGAACTCAGGAGCGCGGCTGGCATCGGCGGCCAGGCTGCCTTACGGTTCGTAGGTGACGGTCAGGGTAGAGGTGACCTCATGGCCCTGTGCATCGCTGGCAACGATTTCGATCACGTTCGGCCCCTCGTCGAGCGAGAGGCTGGCCCTGAACTGTCCCTCTGCGCCGACGATCAGAATCTGATCGTCCATCGTGATGACCGTATCTGCGGGGGCGGAACCCAGCACTTCAATTTGGGGGGTATCCACAACCGCCCCATCGAGAGGAGAAAGGATCTCGATCCACAGCACGGCACTGCTCACCGTCGGGATGGAAGTCTCTGTGACCGACAGCGCCGGTGTGACGGGGACATTTCCGCCTTGCGCCGTCGGGGGAGAGGGCGCCTCTCCTGCCGGCGGAGTGGAAGTGGGCGTGCCGGCGCCTGTAATGATCTGACATCCCAGAAGGGGGAAGAGCAAAGCCAGGGTCAAACCGTTCCAGGGCGCTTTACTCACGTATTCATTATAGCACCTTTCCCGTTGGCGATTTCCCGCCGTACGGGCAGGGCGCGCTAACAAAGTTGTTAGTTTTTACAGGCCGATTCGGGCTCCCCTCGAATGACCCACCCTGGCTGTCACACGGCCGTTGAAATGCCATATAGTCCGATAGGCGGAGAGACGGGTGGGCAGGGCCGTCGGTGCAGCCCGGCTTCGCGAAAAGCAGCGTCGAAGCGAGATGGGAGAAGGGGGCGCGCCTGCGGGTGGATGAGGCGTAATTTGCACGCTTTTTGGAATGGAATTGTCAGGAGAGAAGTTCTCTCTCATGCTATAATTTGTTTACATATTGCGGCAGGTGAGATAGCATGGCTGAAACGATGGTGCAACCGACCGTAACGAGTGCTCCGTTTGTCCCTCCTCAGGTCAACACCCTGGAGGACACCGGGCTTTCCCCATTATGGCTGCAGGATCTGGTCTTGAAGGTCTTGTACTTTCGCGGCTACATCACCGGCTTCAGAATTGCGGAAGAGATCGCCCTGCCCTTCGCCGGCGTGGTCGACCAGTTGCTGAACACCCTCAAGCAGGAGAAGATGATCGAGGTGAAGTCCTCGCAGGGCGGGCTGGGAGAGGGGGCCTATACGTACGGCATCACCGGGGCCGGCATCCAGAGGGCGCGCGAGGCTCTCGAGCGGAGTCAATACGCCGGCGCGGCGCCCGTGCCCTTCGAGGTTTACAACGAGGCCATCCGCCGCCAGAAGAGCGGGCGCATGACGGTCACGACGCGCACCATGAGGCAGATTCTCTCTCAACTGGTGATTTCCGAAACCACCTTCCAGCGTCTCGGCCCGGCGCTCAATTCAGGCACTTCCATTTTTCTCTACGGCCCGCCGGGCAACGGCAAGACCAGCATCGCCCGCGCCTTTGGCAACCTGATCCTCAGCCAGAGCATGTACATCCCCTATGCCCTCTACCTGGACGGGCATGTGATCAAACTCTACGACGCCGTCAGCCACAAGCTGGCCTCCGATAGCGGCGAGGTCGGATCGAGCACGGGCAATCTGCGCTCCACCATGCGCCGCGATCCGCGTTGGGTCAAGATTCACCGCCCGTTTATCATCGTCGGCGGCGAGCTCACGCTGGAGGGGCTCGATCTGGTCTTCGATGACATCCACAAATACTACGAGGCCCCCTTCCAGGTCAAGGCCAATGGCGGCATCCTGCTGATCGACGACTTCGGGCGGCAGCAAGTGCGTCCGCGCGACCTGCTCAACCGCTGGATCGTGCCGCTCGAGAACCGCGTCGACTATCTGCGCCTCCACACCGGACGGAAAGTGGAGGTGCCCTTCGACGTCTTGCTGGTCTTCTCGACCAACCTCCCGCCCAAAGACCTGGTGGACGAGGCCTTCCTGCGCCGCCTGCGCCACAAGATCGAAATCGGCGACCCCTCCTATGAGGATTACCGTGAGATCTTCCGCCGCGTGGCAGCCGATAAGAAAATCGAGTACAGCGATCAGGGCCTGGCCTATTTGCTGCAGGAGTGGTACATCAAACGCAACCGCAAACTGCGCGCCTCGCATCCGCGCGATCTATGCGACCAGATCCTCGACATCGCCGCCTACATGTCGGTCCCGCCGAGCATGACGCGCGAGATGATCGACCGCGCCGCCCAGGCCTATTTCGTGGACATCTAGCCCGCGCCCTGCCCGAAAATCATGCTGAACGCCCTGCCCCGCCCCGCCATCTTTGCTCATCGCGGCGCGTCGGCCCATGCGCCTGAAAACACCCTGGCCGCCTTTGAACTGGCCCTTCAGCAGGGTGCTGATGGCATCGAACTGGATGTCAAGTTGACCGCCGATGGGCACGTGGTCGTCTTTCACGATGCGCGGCTGGAGCGCACCACCGATGGCGCCGGCCGCCTGGCCGGCAAGACCCTGGCCGAACTGCGCTCCCTGGACGCTGGCCGTTTCTTCTCGGAGAAGTTCCGCGGCGAGAAGATCCCCCTGCTCGAGGAGGTCTTCGAGGTGATCGGCAAGAGAGCCCTCCTCAACATCGAATTGACGAATTACACCACGCCACATGATGATCTGGTCGCGCGGGTGTGCGAGTTGGTCAGGAGACATGCGCTCCAGGAGAATGTGCTCTTTTCATCGTTCCTCCCTTTCAACTTGAGCCAGGCCGCACGCCTGCTGCCGCAGGCGCCGCGCGGCCTGCTGGCGTTGCGCGGCTGGGCAGGGGCCTGGGCGCGCTCGTTCGGCTTTGCCTTCGGTGATTACGCCGCCCTCCATCCCCACGTTGCAGATGCCAATGCCCAGCAGGTGCAGCGCGTGCATCGTCTCAAGCGCCGCATTCACGTCTGGACGGTCAATCGCGCCGAGGACTTTCAGCGTCTGCAGGCCTGGGGCGTGGATGGCATCTTCACCGATGATCCGCTCCTGGCGCGACGGGCTTTGGGGAGAGCAGGATGATCCCCTTCGAGTGGCTGGAGCAGGCTCAGCAGCGCATTGCCCCTCACATTCAAAACACCCCCCTCACGTTCGACGCGCAGCGGGGGCTATACCTGAAGTGGGACAATCGCCAAGTCAGCGGCTCCTTCAAGGTGCGCGGGGCGCTGAACCGCATCCTGGCGCTGGAAGGTTGGGAACGCGCCGCCGGCCTGGTCACGGCCTCGGCCGGCAATCACGGGCAGGGCGTGGCGCTGGCCGGAGGTCTGGTCGGCGCGGCGGTGGAGGTCTTCGTCTCGTCCCACGCCGTCCCGGCCAAGGTGCAGGCCATGCAAAGATTGGGGGCACGCCTCCACGAGGTGGAAGGTGGCTATGCCGAGGCCGAAGCCGCGGCGCGGCGCTACGCCGCTGAACAACAGAAGGTCTTCATCTCCCCTTACAACGATGGCCAGGTCATCGCCGGGCAGGGCACGCTTGGCCTGGAAATCCTGCGCGAGATCGAGGCCTCTGCTGCCAGGGTCTGGGTTGTCCCCACCGGAGGCGGCGGGCTGATTTCTGCACAGGGCGTGCTGCTGGCGCGCTTTCCCTCGCGCCCGCGCCTGGTGGCTGTCCAGGCTGAGGCCTCGCCCTTCACCTATCACCTCTTCCGCCACGGGACTCAGCGGGGCGTGCCAGACCGGCCCACGCTGGCCGATGGTCTGAGCGGCGCCATCGAGGCCGACTCTGTGACCCTTCCGCTCATGCGCCGATATGTGGACGATTTCGTTCTCGTTTCGGAGGCCGAAATCGAAGAGGCGGTCGCCTTTGCCTGGTTCGTGTATCACGAGAAGATCGAGGGCTCAGCCGCGGCCGGGCTGGCGGCTGTTCTGAGCGGGAAGGTGGCTGTTCGCCCGGCGCTGGTGATCCTCAGCGGCGGCAACATCCAGCCGGAGGTCCACGCCCGCATTGTGGCACAGTATGCGAGGCGGAAATGGGATTGAGGCGCCTCGCCCTGGCCGTCAGTCTGCCGATATGGCTGCTCTTCTCGGGTGGCAGCCCGCGCCTCGTCCGCGCCCAGACCGTCACCCCTCCGCCGGCCGTGGGCGCGCTCCTGGAGCGGATGTCCCCCGAGGAGCGCGTTGGCCAGTTGTTCCTGGTCACCTTCAACGGCACGGAGGTGGGCGAACAATCCCAGATCTATGATCTGATCGTCAATCGCCATGTGGGCGGGGTGGTGTTGTTGGCGGCCAACGACAACTTCACCGCCGCGCCCGATACGGTGCGTGCTGCGCAGCAACTCATCCGATCCCTGCAACAGATCGAGTGGGAGAGCGCCGTCCGTACAGGTCAGGCCTATGTGCCCCTGTGGATCGGGATGAGCCAGAGCGGCGATGGAGCGCCTGGCGATCAAATCTTGAGCGGCCTCACCCCCCTGCCCTCCGAAATGGCCCTTGGCGCCACCTGGTCCCCCGAACTGGCCCAGCAGGTTGGCGAAATCATGGGGCATGAACTCGCCATCCTGGGCGTGAACCTGTACTTTGGTCCCTCGCTGGATGTGGTTGCTTCGCCGCGCCCGGGCGTGGGCGGCGATCTGGGCACAAGCGTCTTCGGGGGCGACCCGTACTGGGTGGGTCGCATGGGGAGCGCCTACATCAACGGCCTGCACAAGGGCAGCGGGAACCGTCTGCTTGTCGTGGCCAAGCACTTTCCCGGCCGTGGGGCTTCCGACCGTCCGATCGAGGAAGAAATCCCCACCGTGCGCAAGTCGCTCGAGGAGTTGAAGCAGATCGAGTTGGCGCCCTTCTTTGCCGTGACCGGCAACGCCCCTCCGGGAACCGCGCTGGCGGACGGGCTTGTGGTGTCTCACATTCGTTATCAGGGCTTTCAAGGCAACATTCGTGCCACCACGCGCCCCATCAGTTTCGATGCCCAGGCCTTATCCCTCGTCCTCAAATTGTCTCCTCTTGCAGCCTGGCGGGAAGGGGGGGGCCTGCTGATCAGCGATGACCTGGGGACGCGCGCCGTGCGCCAGTTCTACTCCCTGAGTGCTTCTTTCCAGCCCCAGATGGTGGCGCGCGATGCCTTCCTGGCCGGAAACGACCTGCTGTATTTGGGAAACATCACTGCCAGCGAGGCGCCCAGCACCTATACGACGGTCTTGCGGATACTGAGTTTCTTCACCCAGAAGTACCGCGATGACCCTGCCTTTGCCCAACATGTGGACGCGGCTGTCCAACGCATCCTGACTCGGAAGTATCTCCTCTATGGCCCATTCGAGATCGGCAATGTGCTCGCCCCCGAAAGCGGGGTGGACCAACTCGCTCCATCACAGGATGTGACCTTCGAAGTCGCCCGCCGCGCGGCCACCCTGCTCAGCCCGGAGCCCCAAGACCTGCTCACCCTCATGCCCACGCCGCCCCAAATTCGCGAGCAGTTGGTCTTTCTGACGGATGCGCTGCCGGTCAGGCAATGCAGCACCTGCGTGGTGCAGCCGGCCCTGGCTGTGAGCGCCTTCCAAAATGCGGTTGTTCGGCTGTACGGCCCTCACGGAGATGATCAAACCTCCACTTTCCGCATGGCTTCCTTTTCGCTGGACGACCTCAGCAATTACCTGGCCGGGAGCCCGCCGCCGTATCTGGCGGATGCGCTCAACCGCGCCGCCTGGGTCATCCTATCCATCGGGGATGGCTCCCATGGGCAGCCGCAGCTGATCAGCCGTTTTCTCTCCGAGCAAGGCCTGTTGCGCAACAAACGGGTGATTCTGTTCTCGTTCGGCGCGCCCTATTACCTGGACGCGACCGACATCTCGCGCCTGACGGCCTACTATGCTCTCTACAGCAAGCAGGCGGCGTTCGTAGACGTTGCCGCGCGCCTCCTGTTTCAGGAACTTCCGCCTGCCGGCGCCTCGCCGATTTCCATCCCCAGCCTGGGGTATGACCTCATCCAGGTTACCTCGCCCGACCCCTCCCAGGTCATCCCGCTCGCCCTGGACCTTCCGCCGGGCCCGTCCCCGCGCGACGCCTTCGCCACGCCCCAGCCCACTCCCGTGCCGCTCTTCAAAATCGGCGACACGATCTCCATCCGCACCGGGGTGATCAAAGATCACAACGGCCATCCTGTTCCAGACGGCACGGTGGTGCGCTTCTCCATGACGCTGACCGGCGAAGGAGGCGGCATTGTGCAGCAAAGTGAGACGACAACGCTGGAGGGCGTGGCGCGCGTTTCGTTCGGCTTGGACAAACCCGGCCTGCTGCAGATTCGGGCTTCCAGCGAGCCGGCCCTGAACTCCGAAGTGGTGCAACTGGATGTCTCCAGCAGTGGTCAGCCGGCCGCCGTGACGGTGATCGCGCCGCCTCTCACCCCGCAGAGCGCCGCGCCCCTCATCCCAACGCCGCAGAGCGGAGAAGGGGGATTCGTCACCTCGCAGGGCGCGCCGCGCCTCTCGGCCTGGTTCCTGACCTTGCTCCTGCTGGCAGGCGGCGCCGGGCTGGCATTCTGGTTCGGTTACCACAGCGGGAGCACGGAACGGGGAATGCGCTGGGGGTTGCTGGCCCTGATCGGCGGGCTGGCGGTCTACAACTACATTGCATTGGGTCTGCCCGGCAGTGCTCGCTTTGCCTCCTCTACAGGGATCGGGGGAATCCTGAGCGCCTCGTTGGGGGGGCTGATGCTGGGCTGGGGGGCGGGCTGGGCGTGGACGCGCCGCCGTTAACGCCAGAGCGTGGCCAGCAGGCTGAGGAGCAGCAGCCCAAGCGCCATCCAGACAAGAAAGGCCTCCCTGCGCTTGCCGGGTAGCCCTGCTTTGGGAAGCGCGGGCGTCAGCGGACTGCCCATCTCACGTCCCTCAAACAGAAAGGCGCGCAGGGCTTCGATAGATGGAGGGCGGTCGTTGGGATGCAAGGCCATCGCCCACAGAATGGCTTTTTCCGTGCGTACACTGATGGAGGGATTGATCTCCCTCGGAGGGATCAGACTCTCCGGCTGGAGGAAGCGCCGGCGCGCCTCGGGCGGGGGGTGATTGGTGAGCAGATGATAGAATGTGGCGCCGAAAGAGTAGATATCTGCGCGCGCGTCGGTGTGGACCTCATCCGCGCCATATTGTTCCAGGGGGGTATAAAGCGCCGTGCCCTGGCCGTGGATTACCGTAATCGTGGTTTCCTCGTCTGGCGCAAGCACTTTGACCAGTCCGAAGTCCACCAGTTTGAGCAGGCCGCTTGGCGCGAGTTTCAGATTGCTCGGCTTGATATCGCGATGGACAATGGGAGGAATTTGGCTGTGCAAGTAGGCCAGGGCGCTGGCCAGTTGATACATCCAATTCAGCACCTCGGCCTCGGGCAGAAAGGTTTCGTTGCGGCGTGCCTCCAGCATCATCCGACGCAAGTCGCTGCCTGGAACGTAGTCCATGACGAGGTAGTCGCGCGGCCCGGCAGAGAAGTAATCCGAAACCTTGGGCAGGTTGGGATGATCCAGCCGCGCCAGGACGGTGGCTTCGCGCAGAAACTGCTGGCGAGCCTCATCGAGGATGTGTTCTGGTAAGGCAAGGTCGTATTCGACTTCCTTGAGGGCACACAGGCGGCCTTCCAGCCGCAGGTCTTCGGCCAGATAGATCGAGCCAGCACCGCCCTGTCCGATTCGTTCTCGGACTCTGTAGCGCTCGTGCACGACCTCGCCCGGCGTCAGCGAGGGAGGCACTCTTCTCCTTTCCAACCCGTGGCCGATGCGTTTGGCATTCTCCTGACAGGAGGATGCACGGTGGCCAAATTTATGCTATATTATACGCGGATTTGTTTTCATTGAGGTTCCCGACGAATCTGGGATGACATGGAGCACGCCGAAGAGTTTCCCCTCTTGATTGCCCAGGAAGGCCCTCTCAAGGGACAGCGCTGGACTTTGAACCGCACGCTGGTATTGGGACGGGAGCCCAGCTGCGATGTGGTGATCGCCAATCGCCAGGTCTCGCGCTTCCATGCTCGCCTGACACCCACAGCCGAGGGGGTGATGCTGGAGGACCTGGGCAGCAAAAACGGCACGCACCACAACGGCCACCTGCTGGCCTCGCCGGTGATGTTGCAGGATGGGGATGTGCTCCAGATCAGTTTCGTCCAGGAGTTCCAGTTTTTCACTTCCGATGCCACCATTCCGCTGTCCAATGGTGCAGGTGGTGGCGGTCGCCTGATCGTGGATCACAAATCGCGGCGCGTGTGGGTGAATCAGATACAACTTGTGCCGCCCCTCTCTGCGCAGCAATTCAAACTGTTGTGGCTGCTCTACCAGAACCAGGGCCAGGTAATCCATCGCGCCGATTTGGTGATGGCGGTGTGGGGCGAGGAACAGGCGGCCGGCGTCTCCGAGCAGGCTCTGGACGCGCTCATTCGCCGCTTGCGCGAGCGCCTTGAGGCCATCGACCCCACGCATCCATACATCGTAACGGTGCGCGGCCATGGCGTGCGCCTGGACAATCCGCCGTCGTGCCCCGAGTGAGCCTTCTACTCCTTCCCCGCCCTCATCTCCAGCCGCACGGCATGGTATAGATTCTCGGCCTTCAATTCGCTCAGGGTGTAGCAGGGAGCGTTGAGATGGTGGGCCAGGGTTTGCGCTAGGCCCTGATCAAAGGCCACGTGCTCCATGTTGATCACAACGCTGCGGATTTGTTCGGCGGCGATCAGATCGGCAAACTGGTAGGCTTCCTCCTGGGGAGAGAGCGGACCGAGGGAGACATTTCCGGCGCCATCGGTCAGGATGATCAGCAGCGGTTCGACGTCGGGATGGGTGTAACGCTCGTGCCGCAAGACGTCCACAGCCATCAGCAGGCCGGCGGAGAGGGGCGTCTTTCCGCCGACGGGGATGTCGGCCAGGGCCTTTTGCGCTAACTGGACCGAATTGGTGGGCGGCAGGACCATCGTGGCGCGGTCCTTCTGAAAGACGATCAACCCCACCCGGTCGCGGCGCTGATAGGCATCGGTGAGCAGCGAAAGGATGGCGCCCTTGGTGGCATTCATGCGCTCCGCAACGGCCATCGACCAGGAGGCATCCACCAGGAACAAGACCAGATTGGCCGTGCGCTTGACGCGCACCTTGCGCTGCAGGTCGCTCTTCTCAATGGCAAGCGCCAGGCGCTTGCGTTTTTCGAGGCGGCGCTTCTGATACACAGCCGCGGCGCGCAGGGTGGCATCGAAGGCGATGTCCTCGGCCTTGTTGTTGGCCGGGCGCGCCTTGATGTAACGTCCATGCTTGCGCTCGGTATGGGTCAGCGAACGGCGTCCGGCCTGTTTGCGGGCCAGCCTGTCCAGAGGGGTGTTCAGTCGTCGAGGTTGAAATGTCTCGCCCACTTTGACCTTCTGCCCGCCCTCCCACCAGTTGGCGTGGGTATGGGCGAAGACATCCTGTGGCATGGGCTGTGGCTGACCCTGCTGGGGGCCCTCCTCAGCCTGCTCCTCGAGTTTTAAATTTTTTTTTCCTGCGCTTGGGAGGGGGACGGCGGCGCGGCTTCCTCCACCTCGCTGGGGACAGATTGACCGGTCAATTGTTCGATGCGCTCTTGCAGTTGTTCTGAGGTGATCTCGGCTTGCTGGAAAGGCGTGCGCTTGATGCGGTGCGGCAGGGCGAGTTCGGCTGCCAGGGCAATATCATGGTCGTTGATTTGCGTACGACCCTCGAAGGCGGCCTGGGCGCGTGCGGCTTTGAGAATCACCAGGTCGGCGCGGTGGCCGTCCACGTTGAGCGAGGCTGTCAGGGCGGCGATCGAGAGCAGGTCTCGAGTCGTGTAGGAGACGCGATCCACCAGCTCGCGGGCGCGCTCGATTTTTCTGGAGAGTTCTATCTCCCTGGGCATCCATTCCTGGCGGAAGGCCTCCGGGTCGCGCTCGAAAGCCAGGTTGCGTTCCATGATCATGGCGCGTTCGCGCGCCTCTCGGATGCCGACGATGTCTACCGAGAGGGCAAAGCGATCCAGCAACTGGGGGCGCAGTTCGCCCTCCTCTGGGTTCATGGTGCCTACCAGGATGAAGCGGGCGGGATGTGAAAAGGAGATGCCCTCGCGCTCGACCACGTTCACGCCCATGGCGGCCGAATCCAGCAGCACGTCCACAACGTGGTCGTCAAGCAAGTTGACCTCGTCGATGTACAACAAACCGCGATTGGCCGCTGCCAGCACGCCGGGCTCGAAATGGCGTTCGCCTTTCTGGATAGCCTGCTCGATATCCAACGTGCCCACCACGCGGTCCTCCGTGGCCGAGACCGGCAGGTTGACGAAGGGCGTCTTGCGCACTGCAAAAGGCAGTTTCTCTCCCGCCGCGGCGCGCTCGCGGCATTCGGTGCACCAGGTGGAGGGCTTATCGGGGTCGCAGCCAAAACGACAATCCTGAACCACCCTGACTTGCGGCAGCAGGGCGGCCAGGGCGCGCGCGGCCGTGGACTTGGCCGTGCCGCGCTCGCCGCGAATCAACACGCCGCCGATGCGGGTGTCCACGGCGTTGAGGATGAGGGCGCGTTTCATGCGCTCCTGTCCAACGATCGCGGTAAACGGATAAATCGCGGGCATCTGTATCTCCGTGTTGATTATAACGTAAGAGGGCGCACCCCGGCGGGCGGTTCATGGGTGGGGGTGCGCCAAAAACAGGCCCTGGATGGCAGAACGCGCCTTTGCCTGACCAGCAATCAGGATCAACCGCCGAAGAGCGGGGCTCTCATTCTTTCAACAGAAAATCGCGGCCCTCCAGGATGCCGCTCAAAATGGCGCCGATCGCCTCCGATTCCATCAACCTTTCCAGATCGAATGGTTTCAAGCGGGCGTGTGTTGTGCGCACCGACGGTCGCAGGAACTCCTCGAAGGGCAGGGAGGCGCGGAACAACTGGTAATACAGAAAGCGCCGCGCATTGCGCCTGAACTCAGGCGGCACCTCGATCTTCTCCAATCCCAAGAACTCCTCCGCCATGCGGCGGTATTCCGCCGCGCTCTGGGGGAAGAACACGATCGGGTACTGCGTGAAGCGCGCCCGCCCGGCGCACAGCACCGGCTTGCCCAGGATGGCCGCCTCCAGCCCGATGGTGGAGTTGTAAACCATCACGAACTTCGAGCGCTCGATCAACTCATACGAACTCGAATACTCCTTGGGGGCGATGAACACAACGTTCTCCAGCGCCTGCACGCCGTGGGCCTGCACCCAGCTCTGCACACTCTCTCGGCTCTCCTTGCGCGGGCGCGTCTCATCGGGGTGGGCACGGATCACGAACAGGGTCTGTGGATGCATCCGCATGATCTCCAACACCAGGTCCAGCCACTCGAACATGCTCTCGAAAACCGTGTTGGCGTGGGGCTGGCTGGTGTCGAAGACCACGTTCGTAAACACAGGAACAATCTGCTGGAACTGCGCCGCCTTCCGCAGAAAGGATGGATCCAACCCTTTCAGTTCTGGCCAGAAGCGGATCCCCGCCATGCTGAAATCGCCCTGAAAACGCCTTGCCAGATACGCATCGAGCCGGGCGTTTTGCTGCTCGTTCAGCTCGAATTCCGCGGGGATGTGGATGGGATAGGCCGTGGCCTCGCCCTCGGTGAAGAAGGCGGAGGCCGGCTGCAATCCCACCTCGTGCGTGATGACGCGCAGGCCGCGCCGCCGCGCCACGTAGCGCGCCACGGCCTCGGGGAAGAACTGCCCGTTGAATACGACCACCGCCCGCGGTCGAGCCCGGGTGAGGAAGTCTTCGAACCGGCGCGCCACGTTCCATGCCGAGGCAATGTACTCGCGCAGCAGGAAGCGCGTGGCCTCGTCATCTTGGAGATGATGCCGGCGCAGGATCCAGCGCAGGCCGGGCAGGCACAGCGCGCCGAGGGGGATTTCGCCATAGGTAAAGCGGGACAACTGCTGAAGATCGAGGTTGTCCAGGGCCTGTTCGAGGGAGGCATCGCGCTCGAAGGCAAACCAGTGCACATCGGCGCGGCTGTACAGTGTGCGGGACTGATAGACACAGGAGGTGCAGGGCGGTAGCTTTTCAGGATGGTCCCGATTCGTGCCCAGGACGCAGCGGCTCATGCCGGCTCGACAGGCAAAGTACACCACCGGCACGCCCCGCAACCGCAGCGCCCAGGAGACCAGCAGGTGAAAGCCCGCGTTCCATGAGAGATCATCGATGCCGCTGGAGGCCTTGAAGAAAACAACGGGCGCGCCGGCAGAGGGCGGCGCGCAACGCGCCACCTGCTGTGCCACGTGACGAATGCGTCCATTGTTGAGGCGGCGGACGAGGCCACGTTGGAGGCGTTGGGTGAAAAAGTCGGAGAGTCGATTCACGCTGCTATTATAAATGGCTACCAGTCGTTGTTCTTCTCATACCCCAATTTGATCAATAAATCGCCTGCCAGGTCCTTGAACAACCTTTTGTGTTCTTCTGTGAAATGTTCGCGCCAGGCTCCCACCCTGCCTGAACGGAAAGTGCGACTCTTCGCCGGTTGGATGGCCTCCATCAGGATGGTCAACGCGTCCTGACGGGGGGTGGGGATTTCGTAGCCGCTCTTTTCCACTTCATCCAGCATGGCGTTCAGGGTCGCTTCCCGACGCTGAATCAGGTCTTCAAAGCGCAGGCTCATCACGCCCGGCGTCTCCAGCCAGCGGAAGACGCCCTCATAGCGCTGCTTCACGCTCGCCAGCCTCAAGCCATCCTGATCCAGGCCGCGGATGGCCACCTTGAGGCGGGCGCCGAAATCGGGCAGGGACTGATAGTAGGCGTGCATCCCATGCTCTTCGGACATCTCTGTGGCGAAGAAGACATGAGAGACGAGCAGATCGCGCGGGTCGCGGTAAATGAAATAGTTCACGCGCCCGCTCTGGGTCAGGAAGGCAACGTTTTCCGGGCTGGCTTCCAGATATCCCCACCCGATCACGCCGCGCGGCAGGGCGCGCAGATCGGCCAGGACCTCCTCCGCGGCGCGTCGCTGTCCCTGCCTCGTGATCGTGCGGATGGGCTCCGCGTTCACATATCTGTAGGGCATGACGTAGCAAAAACCGTTCAGCACCTGCAAGAGCAAATGCGAGCCGCTTTTCGGCTTGGCATTGCCGAAGATCGGCGGTGCCTCATCGAAGGAGAAGCGCTTCCAGCGCGCCACGGCCTGCAAGCTCTTCCCGGCCGGGCGCAGGCGAGCACGCACCTGCCGCAGGAGGGGCATCTTCATCCGGCCTTCGTCATTCGTCATTCACCCGCCTCAACTTTTTCATGGAAGGCCTCTCCGATTCGTACACCCTCTTGATCCCATCGCCGAGCGAGGCCTCGGTAACACGGATGTACTTGACCAGTCGTTCAAAGCCGCCGGGCTCCACCGAGGCGGCCTGATCGCTGCCCCACATCGCACGGTCGAGGGTGAGATGGCGCTCCACCATACAGGCGCCCAACGCCACGGCCACGGCCGAGGGCACCAAGCCCACCTCGTGCCCGGAATATCCAATCGGCACGTTGGGGAACTCGCGCCGCAGAGTCTTGATCATCTTCAAGTTGAGCTCCTCCGGCTCACAGGGGTAGGTGCTGGTGCAATGCATCAGCACCAGGTTCTCCTCGCCGCTGACCTGCACCGCTTTGTGGATCTGTTGCATGGTGGACATGCCGGTCGAGAGGATCAACGGCTTGCCGGTCGCCCGGGCGCGGCGAATCAGGTTGTGGTCGGTGAGCGAAGCCGAGGGGATCTTGTAGGCCGGCGTGTCGAATTGCTCCATGAAGTCCACCGAGGGTTCATCCCAGACCGAGACCAGCCAGGGGATGCCCTTTTCCTTGCAATAGCGATCGATCTCCTGGTATTGTTCCTGATTGAATTCGACCTTGTAGCGGTATTCCAGGTAGGTGATATAACCCCAGGGTGTCTCGCGCATTTGTTTCTGTTGTTCGGGGGGTGTGCAGACCTCCGGCGTGCGCTTCTGAAACTTGACCGCGTCCACGCCGGCGTGCACAGCCGCGTCGATCATCTGCCTGGCGATCTCCAGATCGCCATTGTGGTTGATGCCGATCTCGGCGACGATGTAAGTTGGGTGACCATCCCCAACCAGGCGATTCCCGAGTCTGATTTCGCGTCTCATCTTTTCTCCTTTGCCGGGCCGCGTTAAGGGGCGGCCGGATTCCTCAACACCAGGTCGCACACCTCGCGCACGGCGCCCTGGCCGCCGCGCCGGCTCAAGATGTAATCGGCGGCGCGCAGCACTTCCGGGTAGGCATCGGCCACGGCCACGGCCCAGCCAACGATTTCAAAACAGGGCAGATCGTTGAGGTCGTTGCCGATGTATACCACCTGTGACGGGTCGATTCCCCTCTCGGCCAGCAGTTTCTTGAGCGCCTCGCCCTTGCTGCGGATGTCGATGCCGTTGATGGCGCGCACGCCCATCTTCTCGGCCCGCGCCTGCACCACCGCGTTGGGCTCCGAGGATAGGATCACCAGTTCGATGCCGCGCTCGCGCAGGTCCCTCACCCGCATCGAATCGGAACGCACAGCGGCCACCATCTCGTGCCCGTCCTCGTCGGTCCAGACGCGGTTGTCGGTGATCACGCCGTCGAAGTCCGAGACGATCAGCCTGACTGTGGCCGGCATCGGGCGGCGCGGGCGTCCTGGCCAGACCAGCTCCAGCCCGCCGAAGGTGGTCAGCCATTCGGCGCGCGCCCAATCATACAGGTTATCGAGGTCCAGCGCGTAGCGCGCCTCGATCACCAACGGGTAGACGAGCGCGCCCGTCATCGAGCCCTTCTCGAGGATCGTGGCCGGCCGCATGGCGTCGATGTGGCCGGTCTGCCAGTAGGTGGGGGGCAGGCTCTGACGCGGGGCGTTGTACGGCTCCTCCACCCCCTCCAGCGTCAGCAGCGGCTTCATCGGCTGATCGGGGGTCTCGAAGCGCCACATCTTGAACGGATTCTGTCCCGAGGGCACCACGCCGCGCACGCTATCGGCCTCGGGGTGACTCAACAGGATGCGCACCGCCTCGTCAATCAGGCCGGGCGGACGAAGAGGCGAGGTGGGGCGCAGCTGTACGACCACCTGCGGCCGGTAGCCCTCCTGCTCCGCCAACCAGGTCAGTGCATGTTGAAAGACCGGCAGGTCGGTCGTCTGATCGCGCGCCAGTTCTGCCGGGCGCAGAAAGGGCGTCTCGGCGCCGAACTGGCGGGCGATGGCCGCGATCTCGGCATCATCCGTGCTGACCACCACACGCGGCGCGCAGGCCGCCCGCTGCGCCGCGGCGATGCTCCAGGCGATGAGCGGATAGCCGGCAAAGGTTCGGATGTTCTTGCGCGGGATGCCCTTCGAGCCGCCGCGCGCGGGGATGAGGGCAAGAACTTCGCTCATCTCAGCGCCTCACCAGGCCGTCCAGCCGCCGTCGACCACAAGGTTGCTGCCGGTCATGTACGAGGAGGCATCCGAGGCCAGAAACAACAGCGCGCCGTTCATCTCGTCCTGGCGCGCCATGCGTCCCAGGATCGTCCTGGCCGAGTAGTTCTGAACGAAGTACTCCTCGTGGTTGTTGAACACCCCGCCGGGGGTCAGGGCATTGACGCGGATTTCCGTCCCGGCGTAATAGGCGGCCAGATATTTGGTGAAGCCCAACACCGCGGCTTTCGTGACCGGGTAATAGACCGGCTTGAAGGCCACGCGCCGCCCCTCCTTGACGTAAATGCGCTGGTCGGGGCCGTTCAGTCCGTACGTCGAGCCAATATTGATGATGCTGCCTTTCTTCCCCTGCGCCAGCATCGGCCTGACACAGGCCTGCGTGACCAGGAACAGACCGGTCAGGTTGACGTTCAGGGCTGCATTCCATTGTTCGAGCGGGTAATCCTCGAAGGCGCCGGGGGGAAGGCCGCGCGCCACGGCCTCGGGATCGAACTTCGGGTCGAGGGCGGCGCTGTTGACCAGGATGTCGAGCCGCCCGAGGCCGGAGAGCAGCGAGGCGAGCATGGCCTGGACGGAATCGGGACGGGTGATGTCGGTGGTGAGAGCGAGGGCGCGGTAGCCGGCGAGGTTGAGATCGTCGGCCACTCTCTGCGCCGCCTCGCCGTTCCGGTCGACCACGGCCACCGCCGCGCCGGCCTCGGCCAGCGTGCGACAGAACTCGCGGCCGAGCAGCCCCGCGCCCCCGCTCACGAGGGCCACCCGCCCCGAGAGGTCGAACTTCTCTTGAATCTTCATCGTTCCTCCTCAGGGCGCGGCGGTGTAGATCTCATCGCCCGCCGACTTATGCGCCAGGTACAGGCCCTGGGTCAAGATGGCCCT
>JBBIKK010000024.1:0-35691 GCA_037445475.1 Chloroflexota bacterium | reverse complement strand
GTAAAGAGGATGGGCGTGACGCTGTCACTTGTCCAGTCGCTCAGGGTGGCGCTGGGATCGTCGCTGCTGTAGTTGTTGAGCGGGTCATAACCGAACTGATAGCCGCCACGCGCCTGAATGGTGAGCGGTGTGCCGAGGTCTGCCAGATTGCTCATCGAAGCGGTCACGTTCACCACCGCCGGAGGTTGATCGGGCATGAACGAGCCGAAGGGCAGGCGCAGGGCGACGAAGGTATCGCCGGCATTGCCGCACACCTGCAGCGGGGCGCCGGTATTATTCACCATATAGGGGTGATTGACGCAAGTCACGCCGCCGGAGCCGGGGAAGGTGAGAATGGTGGATTCCACATTAACCCCCAGATACGTGGCACTGACAAAGGTCAGACCATCCAGGGGCGGGTTGGTGTTTTGCGCCCCATCCGCGCCGTTGCGGGGGATGATCAGGTCAATGATCGGGCCGTAGCCGGGGACGGTATCGGTGTTATCGAAGGTGACGGTGAAGTTGACCGTTTCCCCAATGAAGGCCTCGGCCGGCACGTTGAGCGAAACTGTGGGCGGGGCATTCAGCAAAGGCGCAGCGTTCCCCTTTTCGGGCGATTTCGCTTGCGCCGTTTGCGGCGTAACCCACAACCCCAGGCTGGCCATCAAAACAAGAATAAGAACAGCACGAAAAACAAAAACCAGCCATGCAGCAAGGGTTTGTTTGGGCATAGATCCTCCTCAAAAAACGCTCACACCGCCGGTTGCGCCACTGGCTCCGCAAGGCCACTTGAGCGCCCATGCCCCTTGCGAGGCGTGAACCTTGCTTCATTGCTGCAGGTCGAAAAATTACAAATACCGTAATAACTCGAGTTTAGACAAAATTGGGGCGGTCTCTTGCCCTTGAGCAAAACCGCCCTTTGGTAGAAACTTGGAGTTGTGAACACTCAAGCATCTACCAAAGAGAATATTAACAGACTGATCGAATTTCGTCAAGCGGTGTACACCCGCATCTTCCAGAAACGCCGCGATGCCCTGTTCGACACCCTGGACGCTTTGCTCACAGGCGGAAACTTTGCTTCTTTCGCTTATCTGAGTCAAAACGAGCGATTTCAGCGCAAATGGCCGAGCCTGTATGCGGCTGTGGAAGATGGGCAAATCGATACCGCCGCCATGCGCCAACTGCTGGTCAGCCAGTTACCGCAGCAAGGCATGTGCACGTTTCCACTGGATAGCTCTTCCTGGGCGCGTCCGCGCCGCCGGGTACTGGAAGACCTGCAGTCTGTCTATCAAGTCTCCAGCGATGTGGACGGCGGCAACCTCACCATCGGCTACCCCTACTCGCTGTTGGAATGGTGTGGCGAGCCGCAGACGAGCTGGTCGCTGCCGCTGGATGTGCGACGCATTTCCAGCGAGCAAACCGCCCAGGAAGTCGGTGCGGAGCAAATTCACGCCCTGGCAGCCGCGCGTCAGGGCTGCTTGCAAGCCGTAGATATTGTCCCGGCGGATGGCAAATACGGCAATGCGCGCTTTTTATCCCGCGTCAGCGGCTTGCGGGTGGGCATTGTTGCCCGTTTGCGCTGCGACCGGGTCTTCTATCGCCCGGCCGAACCCAGATCAGGCAAACGCGGGCGTCCGCCCCGCTATGGCAAGCGCTTCGACTGCAAAGACAAACAAACCTGGGGCGAGCTCGATGAAGTGCAAGTATTCGAAGACGAACACTATGGTCAAGTCCGCCTCCAACGCTGGAACAACCTGTGCGACAAGCGCGCCCCAGGCCTGCGCCTTGACCTGCTCCGTGCCGAAACGCATCGGGAAAAAGACCAGCCACCGGCCGCCGTCTGGTTCGTCTGGCTGCCCCCCGTGGAAGCGCCCCCCAACATCCCGCTTACCGCTCAAGTCATCTGGACGGCCTACGTCAACCGCTGGCCGATTGAACCTGGCACGCGTTTCCGCAAGGAGACCCTCGGCTAGACCTTGCCGCGCTTCCAATCGGCTGAACGCAGTGATACCTGGACCTTCCTGGTGGCTCTGGCTCATTGGATGCTTTTCTTCGCCCGTCCTCTGGTACAAGACCAGCCCTGGCCCTGGCAAAAGGCGCAAACCCGTCTCACCCCGCAGCGGGTGCGTCAGAGCCTGGCGACGATTTTCTTGCAGATTGACACTCCTGCCCAGCCTCCGAAACCGCGCGGAAAATCGCCTGGCTGGCGGAAAGGCAGGCACAGAACGCCCAAAGAACGGCACAAAGTGGTCAAAAAAGGCGTTTCTTCTGCCCAAACCGCTTGAAATTCGATTGGTAAGGTGCGTTCTCTTCCCTGACTGTCAAGTCAGGGACAAATGGTTTGTCTAAACTCGAGTTATACAAGGCAGTTACAAAATATCTACTCCTGTTCTGAGGCGGAACGTTCGTCCGCCGAACCCGGCGGGCAGACGGTTACAAAAAACAGCGACGGCTCCTTTCCGGGAAGGCGCGCAACCGCGTGGTACAATCCAACCGCCTTGTTGCCTCCAGACCTCCGGGGTCTCAAAGACCTCGGAGGTCTGGAGTGCGAATTTGCCCGCATGAACATGTCGGTCGCCTCTCCCGCTGAATTCACCCTCCTGCGCCGCCCCACCGATCGGACACACGGCCCCGTTCGGTGGGTGATCTCGCACGCCGCGCGCTACTGGCCGATTCTGATCCTGCTCGCCGTGGGGGCGATCGGCAATGCGGCCCTGGCCGCCGTCGTGCCGGTGCTGGTCGGACGGGCTTTCAACGAGATGCTGCAATCCCGGCCCGATCTGCACGCCCTGCTCGGGCTGGCCCTGCTCCTGGGCGGCTCGCAGATCGTGCGCGGCCTCCTCCAATTCGGACGCAACTTCGGCGCCGAGCTCATGGCGCAGCGCATCGAGCGCGATATCCGCGACGAACTCTACGTCTCGCTTCTGGGCAAGAGCATGACTTTTCACAGCCTGCAGCCGGTGGGCGACACCATGGCGCGCGCCACCAACGACGTGCGCGAGGTGAACTTCCTGTTCAGCCCCGGCCTCAATCTGGTCGTGGGCTCGACGCTGTTCATGATCATCCCCTACTTCGTGGTGCCGCGCTATCATCCCTCGCTCCTGCTCACTCCCACTCTGTTTGCCGTGCTCTACTTCTACTCGCTGCGGCGGTACCTCAAGGGCATGTCGCCCATCACTGACGAGGTGCGCCAGACCTTTGGCCGCATGAATACGCATCTTTCCGAGACCCTGGACGGCGTCGAGATCATGAAGGGTGCAGCCCAGGAAAGCGCCGAGACGGAAACCTTCATCACCCATGCCCGTCGCGTGCGGCATGCTTTTGTGCGGCAAGGCGATCTCGAGGCCCGTTTTCTGCCCAATCTGTGGATCGGACTGGCCTACGCGCTGGGATTGTGGCATGCCTTGCTGCTCTTTCGAGCCGGCCTCCTCAACACCGGGGACGTGGTCGCCTACTTCGGACTGCTGCGCATGTTGGAGTTCCCCACCTTCACCTCGTCTTTCGCCTACACCCAAATCTCCTCCGGACTCTCCGGCGCGCGCCGCATCCTGAACTTGATGAATCGCGAGACGCGCCTCGACCAGAACCTTTCAGGCCATGCCTCGAACATGCGTGGCGAAATCGAGTTTCGCGGCGTCTGGTTTTCCTATCCCTCCCATGATGGGGACGGAGCGGAAAAGCAGGCCGAGGCGCGTGAGCCCGTGCTCCAGGAGGTCTCCTTCAAAATAAGCCCCGGACAAACCGTGGCGATCGTCGGCCAGACCGGGGCCGGCAAGACCTCGCTGGCGCGGCTCATCAACCGCACCTACGATGTCACGCGCGGGCAGGTGCTGGTGGACGGCATAGACGTGCGCGACTGGAATCTGGCTGCGTTGCGCAGCCAGATCTCCATCATCGAGCAGGATGTCTTCCTCTTCTCGCGCTCGATTCGGGAGAACATTGCCTTTGGCCGGCCCGCGGCCGGCCGGGAGGAGATCGAAGCCGCCGCCCAGGCCGCACAGGCTCACGACTTCATCCTGGAATTGGAGAACGGCTATGAGACCGTCCTGGGCGAACGCGGCGTCACCCTCTCCGGCGGTCAGCGCCAACGGCTGGCGATCGCACGCGCTTTCCTGACCGACCCGCGCATCCTGATTCTGGATGATTCGACCTCGGCCATCGATTCGGCCACCGAGGATCGCATCCAGCGTGCCATTGCCAATGTGGCCCGAGGGCGCACGACGATCCTGATCACCCACCGCCTCTCTCAAATCCGCTGGGCCGATTTGATCCTCGTTCTGCGCCGGGGCCGCCTCGCCGCCGTGGGCTCCCACGAGGAATTGCTACAGACCTCGGAGGCCTATCGGCGCATCTTCCAAACGGCAGGCAATTGACCTCTCCGAGCGGGTGGACAGATGGGCTTCTTTGCCGGACTGAATGCAGAAAAGTACGATCGTCAGTATAGCGACCGTCAACTGGCACGCCGCATCGCGGATCATTTCCGGCCCCAGACCAGGCGCCTGGCTCTGGCTTCCGCCCTGGTCATCGCCATTGCCGCCATCGGCGCGGCCTTGCCGATCGTCGTGGGCCGGCTGGTGGACTGGCTCAAGAGCCGCCCCACCCTTCCGGCGAGCAGCATGGCCGCTGGAGGACTCACGGCCATCGCCTTCCTGGCGTGGGGCCTCAACTGGGCGCGGCGCAGCCTGGTGGTGCGCGCCGTCGGCGACGTGGTGCTGGCCCTGCGCGCTCAGGCCTTCCGGGCGACGGCCGAACACGACCTTTCCTTCTACGATCAGTTCTCCTCGGGGCGCATTGTCTCCCGCATCGCCTCAGACACCAACGATTTTGGCCAGTTGGTTGTCATTGTCACGGATGTCACCTCCCAGATCTTCCAAGCCCTGATCCTCAGTGTGGTGTTGGTGCGCCTCGAACGGCATCTGGCCCTGCTGTTGTTCGCCTTGCTGCCGTTCATCTTCGGCATGACCCTCGGATTCCGCCGGCTGGCGCGCCGCGTGACGAAGCGCGGCATGCAGGCCATGGCCGAGGTGAACGCCACCATCAAAGAGACCGTGAGCGGTATCGCGATTGCCAAGAACTTTCGCCAGGAGCAAAGCATCTTTGCCACCTTCGACGCCGCCAATCGCCAATCTTACCGCGTCAACCTCCAGCGCGGCCTGGTGCTCTCGCTGGTCTTTCCCGTCCTGAACGCGCTGGGGGGCGTGTGCACGGCCATCCTCGTCTACGCCGGCGGCCGGAGCGTCGCTCAGGGGATGGTCTCCGTCGGGGCCTGGTACCTGTTCATCCTGAGCCTGGATCAGTTCTTCTTCCCCATCATGAATCTCTCTGCCTTCTGGGCTCAGATTCAACAGGGGCTGGGCGCGGCGGAACGCGTCTTCGCCCTGATCGACGCCGACCCGAACGTGATCCAGTGGGAGAGGCGCCCCGTCCCGCGCCTGAAAGGGGAGATCCGCTTCGAGCATGTCCACTTCCGCTATAGCGGGCAGGATGCCGTGCTGACGGACTTCAACCTCCACATTCGGCCCGGCGAGAAGCTGGCTCTGGTCGGGCACACGGGCGCCGGGAAGACCTCGGTCGCCAAGTTGATCGCCCGCTTCTACGAGTTCCAGCAGGGCCGGCTGCTGATCGACGGCCTGGACATCCGCAGCCTGGACCTACAACAGTACCGCAGGCAGCTGGGCATTGTCTCGCAGGTGCCGTTCCTGTTCTCGGGCACCATCGCCGATAACATCCGCTATGCCATGCCGCAGGTGAGCGAGGCCGAAATGCTGGCGATGGCCAAACGCATCGGGGACGGGGAATGGCTGGAGGGCCTGCCCCACGGCTTGGCCAGCGAGGTGGGTGAGCGTGGAAGCCGCCTCTCGATGGGGCAACGCCAGCTGGTAGCCCTGATGCGCGTCCTGGTTCAACGGCCGGCCATCTTCATTCTGGATGAGGCCACGGCCAGCGTGGACCCCTTTACCGAGTGGCAGATTCAGCAGGCCTTGCACCTGATCCTCGAGAACGCCACCAGCCTCCTGATTGCTCATCGCCTCTCGACCGTCAGGGCCGCCGATCGGATCGTGGTGATGGAAAAGGGGCGCATCATCGAGGAGGGCAGCCACGCCTCCCTGCTGCGCCAGGGTGGCCATTATGCCGGGTTGTACAACACGTACTTCAGGCATCAGAGTCTGGCCTATATCGAACAGGCGAGGAACGTACTGGGGAAATGAGAAGCCTTCCAGAGCGGCAGCGTTCTTGAGCCCACCCGTTCCAGGAACTAGGCCCACAGCCGGCTTCTCACTTCGGGGCGCGTGAGCAGGGCTTCCAGGACGCCGCCGCCCACGGCCAGGGCTTTATCCGAAACTGTGAAGCAATAGCGGGGATCCTCGCGCCCGTCCACGTCGCCGATCTTCATCCCCTGTGTGACCCGCAGGCCGGGGTGAAGGAGGCCGCGCAGCACGCCTCGGATTGGGCTGAGAACGGGATGCCGTTCGTCGATCATGGCCACGATTTGACCCGCCTCGAGGGAATCGCCGATCTGGGCTCTGGCCGTGAGCACACCATCTGCAGGGGCGCGCAAGACGCGACGCGGGTCGCCCTCTGGAAGGCCGCTATCGGGCAGGGCTGAGCCCTCCCAGATCACGCGCCCGAGGGTGTGGCCGCGCTGGGTTTCGATCACAGCATGACAGTTGTGCGGGGCCGTGAAGCCCGGCCCCAGTCCAAGGTAGAGCGCGGCGCGGTGCGAGAGGGGCTCCGGAGCGCGCTTGAGCATGCGTCCATCCACAATCGCCAGCGGGTTGAGCGTCTGCGCCGAGCGGCACTCCGCATCCACCAGCACGGGAATCTGGCGCTTGCTGAGCACGTTCAAGATTTTCAACGTATCGCCGGCATCCGGGATGGCGCGGGCGATCACGCCCTCGATGCTGATCTGCCCGGCGTAGATGGCCTCGGCAAAAGCCGCCGCGCGCCGAACCGCCAGCGGCTGAGCGATCTCGGTGATGACCACGTTCAACCCGACGCGGTACAGCCGCAGGGCTACGCCACTGGCCAGATCGCCACCGCCGCGAATCAGGATCACGTGCACAAGAACAGGCCTCCCCGCCGGAGCCGGGCAGGGCAGTCGCCGACTCTAGCGATACCTCCTCACAACCAGCACCGCGTTGTGCCCGCCGAAGCCGAAGGCGTTGCTGATGGCCAGGTCGATCTTCTTCTCGCGCGCCTGATTGGGGATGTAATCCAGGTCGCACTCCGGGTCCGGGGTCTGATAGTGGATGGTGGGGGGCAAGACGCCCTCCCGCACGGCCTGCACGCAGAAGAGAGCCTCCAGCGCGCCGGTGGCGCCCATCATGTGGCCGGTCATGGATTTGGTGGAGGAAACCGGGATGCGATAGGCCAGTTCGCCGAAGGCGGCCTTGATGGCGCGGGTTTCTGAAACATCATTCAGCGGCGTGGCCGTGCCGTGAGCATTGATGTACCCGACCTCATCGGGGTTGGCGCGGGCGCACTCCAGAGCCAATCGAATGGCGGCCGCGCCGCCCTCGCCGTTCTCATGGGGCGCGGTGACGTGATAGGCGTCGGCCGTGGCGCCGTAGCCGGCCAGTTCGGCCAGGATGTTCGCCCCACGGGCGCGGGCGTGCGTCTCGGTCTCCAGGACCAGGATCGCCGCGCCTTCTCCCATTACCAGCCCATCGCGGTTCTTATCGAAGGGAGCCGGCGTCATGGAGTAGTCCTCGTTGCGGCGCGACATGGCCCCAACGCGGTCGAAGGCCGCGATGCCCACCGAGGTCACCGTAGATTCCGAGGCCCCGGCCAGGGCGGCATCGATCATGCCCGAACGCAGCATCAGGAAGGCCACGCCGATCCCGTCCGCGCCCGAAGCGCAGGCCGAGGCGACGGAGAGGCAGGGGCCTTTGATGCCGTGGTCAATGGCGATCAGTCCGGCGGCTCCGTTGGCCATCAGCATCGGGATCAGGAATGGGCTGACGCGGCGCGGGCCCTCCTTCTCGTTGATGATGACCGCCTCGGCGATGGCCTTCAGCCCGCCGATGGCCGAGGAGACGATGACGCCGATCCGGCCGGCGTTGGCCTCTGTGACCTCCAGGCCGGCGCTGGCGAGGGCCTCTGCCGCCGCCGCCGTCGCCAGTTGTTCAAAGCGATCGCGCCGCCGCGCCTCCTTCGCGTCCATGTGTTTCTCTGGGTTGAAGTTCTTCACCTCGCAGGCAATGCGGACTTGCAGATTGGAGGCATCGAACAGCGTGATCGGCGCCACTCCGGAAACGCCGTTGACGGCATTCCTCCACGTTTCTTCCACGTTCAGGCCCAGCGGGTTGACAGTCCCCATGCCGGTGATGACAATCCGTTCCATCCCTTACTCCTCGCGAACTTTGTAGCCCGAGCCTGTCAAGATGGCCACAACCGGGTCGGGCAGAATCGGCAGCGTCTCTTCCAACGCATGCCAGATGAGGGCAGAAGTCGGCTCTACGTAAAACCCCAGACTCGCCAGGGCGTCACGGCCCGGCAAGATGAACGGCTCAGCCACGGACACAAAGCGGCCACCGCTGGCGCGCGTGATCTCCACCACCGTCTGAGCGCGCCGCGGCGAGCGCACGCGCACCCCCTCCGCGATCGTCGCGCCTTCGGTGACAAGCTCAAGACCGCGCCGGCCCCTGAAGAACAAAGCAGCCAGCGGCGCGCAGGCAGAGGCCTGCACTCCGATGAGCATCGGCATGCGCGCGATGCGGCCGGCGCGCAGCAAGGCCTGAAAGCCACGCCCGATGCCGAGCAGCAACCCACCCTGCCCGGCCGGGAGCACCACCGCGCCGGGGGCGCCGCCCAACTGCTCCACGATCTCGCAGGCGCAGGTGGCATAGCCGGGCAGGGTGAATGGCAGCCAGGCGTGGCTGGCATAGACCCAACCCGCCTCGGCATCCTGTCGCGCCGCCTCGGCAGCCCTCGAACGCGGGCCGGGCACCACGATCACCTCCGCGCCGTAAGCCTCGATCTGCGCCCGCTTGGGCATGGAGGCAGCTTCAGGCACGTAGACGCGGGCCCGGATGCCAGCCCGGGCGGCGTAGGCCGCAAAGGAAGCGCCGGCATTGCCCGAGGAATCCTCCACAGCCTCGGCCACGCCGCGAGAGGCGAGGAAGGAAATCAACGTGGCCGTGCCTCGATCCTTGAACGAGGCGGTTGGACTGATGTATTCACACTTGAAGAAAACCCGGCGGCCAAAAGCGCGTCCCGCGATCAGGGGCGTCTGGCCCTCGCCTAACGAGATGCGAGGCAGGTCCCATCCCAGCGAGGAGGCGCCGCGTTCGAGGCCGGGCGGCGCAGGACGCATCTCCCCGAAATCCCACGGCGGGATGTAATCATAGAGGCCACCACAGGCAGGGCACTGATAAGGAACACCGGAAGAGGGGTAGGAACGTCCGCAATGGAGGCAGGCCACGTTCATCTCACCCGCATTCATTCCCCCGGCCGGGGGAGGTATTCACCTTCTACCCAGAACTCGCCGCTCGGGCTGACTTCTTTCTTCCAGATCGGGACGATCTCTTTCAAGCGATCAATGCCGTAACGGGCCGCCTCGAAGACCCCTGTATCACGATGGGCGGCGGTGCAGGCGATGAGCACGGTGGGCGTCTGCGGAGACAATCGGCCAATGCGCTGGACAATGGCAATGCCCTCGACCGCCGGCCAGCGGGCGCGGATCTCCTCAGCCACCTGCCTCATCTTGGCTTCCGCCATGGGGAGGTAGGCCTCGTATTCCAGGTAAGCCGTCTGACGGGGTTCGGGGCGCGCGCTCAGGCCACGCACCAGGCCGGTAAAAATGGCTGCGGCGCCGGTGGTGGGCAGAGTGATCTGGGCCAGCAGACGGTCGATCTCGATCTCCTCCTCTGTGATGCAGGCGAGGGTGGGAGGGTGAGAGAGCTTGCCGCCGGAGACGGGAGGAAACATCGCCACCTCGGCGTTGGGTGGAATGAGTGCCTCGTCGAAGGCGTATTCCCGATTGATGGAGATCAACACGCTCTCCAGGGCAACTTTCAATTCGGGACGCTCGGCTGCCAGGTGCTCCTTCAATCCCTGGACGGTCATGCCCTCCGGGATGTCCAGTTCCAGGGCGCGCGTGCCGGCTCGATCGCGCAGCGTGGCGAAGAACAAGATTTTGATTCTATTCATTGATCACATCACCCGATCTTCCGCCGTGCTTCTCGATCAGGCGGATGTTTTGAATGCGCATGGTCTTCTCGGCTGCCTTGGCCATATCGTAGACCGTCAGCGCCGCGACGGCCACCGCGGTCAGGGCCTCCATCTCCACACCGGTCTTGCCGACCGTGCGGGCCGTGGCCGTGATCTGCACGCCGGGCAGCGCCTCGTCCAGGGCCAGTTCCACCTCCACCTGGGTCAGGGGCAGAGGGTGGCAGAGCGGAATCAGGTCCGAGGTGCGCTTCGAGGCACTGATGCCGGCGATCTGGGCGACGGTCAAGACATCGCCCTTCTTGATCTGTCCGGCCCGGATCAGGTCAAGCGTCTCTTTTTTCATGTGGACCTCGCCCCTGGCGACCGCGACCCGCGCCCTGTCCTCCTTGGCGCTGACGTCCACCATGTGCGCCCGGCCATGTTCATCCAGATGCGTCAGTCTGTTCGACATGTCTCGATTATAACGCTGGTATAATCCCAGCGCCCATGGAAAACCTGCTGGGACGCCAGATTCGTTACACGGTCCATACTCCGCTGTACGAGGGCCCGCTCGACTTGCTGCTTGACCTGATCGAGCGCGCCGAACTGGACATCACGAGCCTCTCGCTGGCGCTGGTGACCGATCAGTATCTTGAGTACATACATGGGTTGGAGCAGGTGCAGGCGGATGAACTCTCGGCCTTCTTGGTGGTAGCCGCCAAGTTGTTGCAAATCAAGTCGGAGGCGCTGCTGCCGCGTCCGCCCGTGCGCGAGCCCGGCGAGGAGGATGTGGGGCAGGCCTTCGTGGAGCAGCTCAAACTGTACAAGCGTTTCAAGGAGATCGGGCAATGGCTGGAGAGGCGTCAGCAGGCAGGGCTACGCACATATCTGCGCCTTGCCCCGCCTCCGAAAGGGCCGGCGCGGCTCGATCTCTCGGGCCTCACCCTGGACGATCTGGTGCGAGCGGCGCATGCGGCCTTCGCCAGGATGCCGCAACAGGCGCCTCTGGCGACGGTGATCGCGGCGCCCAAGATCACCATTCGTGAGAAGATTGAATGGATCGCCGGGATGCTCAAAGAAAGAGCACGCGCCCGCTTTCGCGAGCTGCTGGGAGAAAGGCCAACGCGCCTCGAAGTCGTGGTCACGTTCCTGGCACTGCTGGAACTGGTGAAGCGCTATCGGGTCGCCGCACGGCAGGAACGCCTGTTCAGCGAGATCGAGATCGAGCGTCTGGAGGGGTGGACGGACGATGAGGAACTGGAATTGGAGTTCGAGTGAACGGGGCCGTCAGACCCACGCCGGGCGCTGCCGCGCGCCCGTTGTGGTCCAGGATGAGCGAGGATGAAGCCGCATAATTTGTGGGTGCCATGTGCCGCCGTTCTGATGGCCACGGCGGCCTGCCTCGCTTTGACCCCCTCGCCCCTGCCCACCACTTCCCCCGAAGTTCTCGCGACCATCGTGGCTGCGACCATGCAGGCGATCTCGGCGCTCACGCCCTCTCCCACTCCTCCCCCCACGCCCACCCCGACGCCGCTTCCGCCCACCGTCCTGCCGCCCACGTTTCCGCCCCTGCTGCCCACGCTGTCCCTGCCGCCCGCGACGCGCCTTCCCATTCCGGCGGGTGCCACGACGGGCGAGGTCGGTGCATGGATCCAGCCCGGCGAGGTACAACATTACGTCCTGAAGGCCCTGCAGGGCCAACCCATGCTGGCGCAGGTGCTCTCGCCAAACAATGAGGTGACGCTCTCCATACGGACGCAAGGCGGCACGTTTCTGCTCAATCCTATGGCCAGGCAATCTGCCTGGCAGGGCCTGTTGCCTGTTAGCGAGGACTACTATCTCAGCGTATACGGC
Organism: Chloroflexota bacterium; assembly: GCA_037445475.1. Classification (GTDB taxonomy): domain Bacteria; phylum Chloroflexota; class Anaerolineae; order Anaerolineales; family Villigracilaceae; genus Fen-1038. The sequence continues at coordinate 23,706 of JBBIKK010000024.1, read as the reverse complement.
GGGAACACGGCCACGTACTTTGCCCTTTCCGTTGAGATTCCGCAACGCATTCAGCTCCGACAGCGCAAGGATTCGATCATCCTGAGCGGGAAGACCGCCGGTGGACACCGCGTTGCCTATGCGCTCTTCGCCCTGGAAGAGCAGAGAATGAGCGTGAGTTTGAACGGCGTCGGAGAGAATGCGGTTCTGGCTGTGGATGGATTCAGCGATGGCCGCTCCTACCTGCCTCCAGCCGCGGGGCGTACCACCTTCGGCATGAAGCTCGCCTCCTCCCAGGACTACATCATCCAGGTCGTGCCGCGCGGCGGTCAAGAAGTCAAATACACCCTGGTCGTGGGAATTAAATGACTGCGGCCTCGGAAAAGCAAGCCGTAGAAGGTATAATTTGGGTATGAATGAAGATCAGCCAGGCAATTTGCCGCGTCGTAAGATCGCCATGTTGATCGATGGCGACAACGCCCAACCCTCTCTGCTGCCACAAATGTTGATGGAAGCCGCGCGCTATGGTCAGGTCACGGTGCGGCGCATCTACGGGGACTGGACGAGGGGCAGCATGAACTCCTGGAAGGACATCCTCAACTACCATGCCTTCCAGCCCATCCAGCAATTTCGCTACACCGTTGGCAAGAACGCCACCGACAGCGCCATGATCATCGATGCTATGGACATCCTCCACTCGGGCGCGGTGGATGGTTTCTGCCTCGTCTCGTCGGATAGCGATTACACCCGCCTCGCCACCCGCATTCGCGAGACGGGCATCTTTGTCATGGGCATCGGAGAGAAGAAGACCCCCAAGCCATTCGTCAACGCCTGCGATGTGTTTGTGTACACAGAAAACCTCGTGCCGGAGAAGAAGAAACAGGCAGCCGAGAAGCGCTCGCACCACAAACCCAAGAGCGAGGCCGATCCCATGCCCCTGCTCGAACAGGCCTTCGACATGGCCGTCCAGGAAGACGGCTGGGCGCGGCTGGACGCCATCGGCAGTGCCCTCTATCAACTCGATCCCGGCTTCGACCCGCGCACCTATGGCTACCGCCAACTCTCGCGCCTGATCCGCAGCCTCAAGGATGCCTTTGAAATGCGCATCCAGGAGACCAGCGGTTCATCGTTGATCTTCGTGAAGATGAAAGAGGCCTCCTGATGGCTGAAGCGGGCCCGGTCCTCAGGCCGCCGCGTTGGGTCCCAGGAGGGCACACGAAACATGGAGCGACCTGTGTGCGTTCTTCGGCCGGCGCTGTGCATTTCCCCTGAGGCGCCGAGCGGGTGAGCGCCCGGCACGGCGGATCTTCGCGGGGAGATGAGTCCGGCTTCTATGGCTCGCCGCCCGCTGGGGTCGCAGCCGGGCGGCGCGGAATGATATGCGGACGGGAACACAGCGGAAAGCGTTCATGCTGAGCACAGTCAAAAACACCTACGATGGCCTCCGTCGCCTCCCCCAACTGCCCTCTGCTTACCTGCATCCCTGGCGGCGCGTCAGCATGCAGCGACTGCGCCAACTCAAAGATCGCTACAAAGGTCAGCGCGCCTTCATCATCGGCAACGGCCCCAGCCTGCGCCAGACCGACGTAAGCCAACTCAAGGGCGAGCATACCTTCGGCATGAACCGCGTCTATCTGGCCTTCGAGGACTGGGGCTTCCACACCACCTTCCTCGTCTCGGTCAACGACCTGGTCATCGAGCAATGCGCCGCCGAAATGCTCGCCCTCCCTATGCCCCTGTTTATCGCCTGGCGTTCTCGCCGTCACTTCCCGGCCCATCTCCCCACTTCCCGCCTCCCCACCTTCCTCTACACCACCTACACCGGCCCGCGCTTCGCCCGCGATGCCCGCTTCCGCTTGTGGGAGGGCGCCACCGTGACTTACGTCTGTCTGCAACTGGCCTTTCACATGGGCTTTCAGCAGGTGATCCTGATCGGCGTGGATCACAACTTCGTCACCCAGGGCAGGGCCAACACGATGATCGTCTCTCAGGGCGATGACCCCAACCACTTTTCGCCCGCCTATTTCGGCAAGGGCTTCCGCTGGCAGTTGCCCGATCTGGAGACCTCGGAGCGGGCCTATGCCCTCGCCCATCAGGTCTATCAGGCGGCAGGGCGAGAGGTTCTGGACGCAACCGTGGGGGGCAAGTTGAACATCTTCCCCAAAGTGGACTACAATTCTCTCTTCGGATGACCCCCTCGCCTCCTCCCGCACCTCGCCTCTGGCTGCCGCTGCTCGGCCTCCTCCTGGCCCTGGGCGGACTCCTGCGCCTGCTCGATCTAACGGACCCGCCCCTCGACTTCCACCCCTCGCGGCAGCTGCGCAATGCCCTGGTGGCACGCGCCATCTATTACGACCTGTTGCCCACAGCCGACCCACGACAGCGTGCCCTGGCTGAATCCTTCGCGCGCGCCGTTGGACAGTACGAGCCGCCCATCATCGAGACCCTGGTCGCTCTCACATATCGCTTCAGCGGTGGTGAGAATTATGCCATCCCACGCCTGTGGCAAACCTTCTTCTGGCTTCTGGCCGGGCTGGCGCTCTTCGACCTGGCGCGCCGCGCCACTTCAGCCTGGGCCGCCCTGGCGGTGCTGGCCTACGATCTGATACTGCCCTTCTCGGTGCAGGCCAGCCGCTCGTTCCAGCCCGACCCGTTGATGACCTCGGCCTTCGTGCTCGGCTTGTATTTCCTGTATCGCTGGGCCGAAGAGCAAGCCTGGAAATGGGCCATCCTCAGCGCTCTCCTGCTGGGTCTGGCTGTGCTGATCAAAATTGTGATTGCCTTCCTGGTCGGTGGCGCGGCCCTTGCTCTGGTGCTCCTCACGCCGGGCAGGCGCTTCTGGAAATCGCCGCAGGTCTGGGCAATGGCTGCATTGATGATTGGGCCCGCGCTGGCTTACTACGTCATGGCTCATCCCGCCCGTTCCACGGAGTACTTCTTTGCTTGGACGGTTGCTCTCCTGCAACTCATCGGCCGCGCCGAATTCTACGCCCGCTGGCTGGGCTTCCTGGGCAGCCTGTTCGGCCTGACCCTGCTGTTCCTCAGCCTGGGCGGGGTCCTGCTCGCGCCACGTCCTTTGCGCGCCCTGCTCCTCGGTGCATGGAGCGGATATCTGCTCTACGGCCTGACCCTGCCCTTCCAGATGTACACCCACAGTTACTACCATTTGCAGCTCGTTCCTGTGATCGCTTTGGGGTTGGCGCCCCTCGTCGCCGCGCTGGCCGTTCAGGCCTCCCGCGAGCGGCGTCTCTGGCAGGCGGCTTTGGGCGGGCTGGCGTTCGTGCTCGTCGGCTATCAGGCCTATGTGGCGCGTTCCATCCTTTTCGCAGAGGACTTTCGCCATGAACCCCAGGTCTGGGCCGCCATGGGCCGGGCCATTCCGGAGGGCGCCCGCGTCATCGCCCTGACCCAGGACTACGGGTATCGGCTGATGTATTGGGGCTGGCGCAAGGTGGAACTCTGGCCACTGGAGACGGACCTCTCTCAGTTGAAGCAGGGCAGGCGCGAGGCGGGCCGCGAATTTGCGGAATTGACGGCCGGGAAGGATTACTTTCTCCTGACGGCCTTCGGGCAACTGGAGCGCCAGCCCGATCTGAAGAAGATTCTGGCGGGCTACAGGATCGCTGCCCAGGGAGACGGCTTTATCCTGTATGACTTGCATCAGCCGCAATGACCCTCGTCTCCATCATCACCCCCTCCTTCAATCAGGCCGCCTACCTTGAGACGTGCATCCGCTCTGTCCTCTCTCAGGATTACCCCCACCTCGAGTACATCATCGTGGATGGCGGTTCGACCGATGGCAGCGTGGACATCATCAAGAAATACGCGTCGCGGTTGGCCTGGTGGGTGAGCGAGAAGGACCATGGACAGGCCGAAGCGATCAACAAGGGCCTGGCGCGAGCGCGGGGCGAGATCGTCGCCTGGCTCAACTCGGACGACTACTATCTGCCCGGCGCTTTGGGCGCGGCGGTACAAGCCCTCGAGGCGCATTCCCAGGTCGTGATGGTCTATGGCAACATGCTGGCCGTGGATGAAAACGGCCGCACGATCAATCTCCTCAAGTATCGCCAGTGGACACTGCCAGACCTGTTGTGTTTCCAGATCATCGGCCAGCCGGCCGTCTTCATGCGCCGCGCTGCCCTGGAGCAGGCCGGCGGGCTCGATCCTGCCTATCATTGCCTGCTCGACCATCACTTATGGCTTCGCCTGGCTACATGCGGGAGCATTCTGCACGTAGCGCAAACCTGGGCCGCGGCGCGCTATCACCCCCAGGCCAAGAACCGGGCGCGTGCCGCCGAGTTCGGGCGCGAGGCCTTTCGCATCCTGGATTGGGCCTCGGAGGAGCCGCGCCTCGCCCCCGTGTTGGCGCGCCTCGAACGCCGGGCGCGCGCCGCCGCCCACCGCGTCGACGCCCGCTACTTGCTCGATAGCGGGGCGCCCTGGCCCGCGCTGCGGGCCTGGCGGCACGCGCTGGTCCTCCATCCGCCCACGGCGCTGGCGCGGCTGAATCTGTTGGCCTCGGCCTGGCTTGACCTGATAGGCCTCGGGGGCATCCGCCAGGCGTTCTTACACTACCGCCAAAAGCATTATGGCGGGCAGGAAAATTCCTGACCTCGGCAGGTGCTATCTGCGCCCGTTGAACTCAAGTTACAATTAGTGGACTGTCATGACCCCATCAACACATTCCTTCTTTGCCGCCTCGCGCCAGGGGCTGGTGGTTGTGCTGCTTGGACTGTTTGGCCTCGGCCTCGCCATCCGCCTCTACGACCTCACCGACCTGCCACTCGACTTTCATCCCACGCGCCAGCTGTTGAGCGCCCTGAAGGCCCGCGGCATGTATTATCAGGCCGCGCCCGAGGTTCCGGATTGGCAGAGGCAGATGGCCCTGCAACAGTGGAAGACCAAAGCCGAAGTGGAGCCCGAGGTCTTCGAGCGCCTGGTGGCCCTTACGTACCGCTTCACGGGCGAACAATTATGGGTGGCGCGCGCCTACTCCTCTCTGTTTTGGGTCCTCGGCGGCGTCTTCCTCTTCCTGCTTGTGCGCGATCGGGTTTCGAGCGACAGCGCGGTGATGGTCAGCGCCTACTATCTCTTCTGGCCCTACGCCGTGAGCGCCAGCCGTTCCTTCCAACCCGATCCGTTGATGGTGATGCTGATCCTCCTGTTCTGGTGGGCGGTCGCGCGTTGGGCCGATCTCTCGGCCGGCGCCTCTCCCGAGGTCAGCAAGACCTCCTGGCCTTTGGCCCTTCTGGCCGGCCTCCTGGGCGGGCTGGCCATTTTCATCAAGTTCGTGGCTGCCTTCTTCGTCATCGGCGCGGCGTTGGGCGCAGCCCTCGGACGCTCCACGTGGCGCGACCTCGTCCGCAACGCGCAGGCATGGGCCATGGCGGCTCTGGGGATCCTGCCCTCAGGCCTCTACCTGGTCTATGGGGTTGTCCTGCACGGCTTCCTCGGCCGCCAGTTCAGCGGACGCTTCATCCCGGCTCTTCTGCTCAGCCCCCTCAATTACCTGCAATGGGCCACAGAGGCCAACACGGCCGCCGGCGGGATGATGATTATGCTCGCAGCCTGGAGCCTGTTCTTCGCCCGTGAAAGACGCACCCGCCTCTTTCTCGCCTCTCTGTGGGTCGCTTATCTACTGTTCGGCCTGGTTTTCGATTATCACATCGCCACGCATGATTATTACCATTTGCCGCTCATCCCGATCGTGTCCATCTCGCTGGCCCCGCTCTGCGACTGGCTGGCCTCGCGCCTGCGCGAGCTCACCCCGCGCCGCGCCACGCGCCTGGCCGCGCTCGCTCTCTTCTTCTACGGGGTGCTCTCTACCGCCTGGGACATTCGCAACCAAATGAAAGCGGTGGACTACCGCCCCCAGGCCGCCATGTGGGCCGAGATCGGCGAGCGCCTCGGGCACCGCTCGGGTGTGGTGGCCCTGACCCAGGATTATGGCTCGCGCCTGGCCTACTGGGGCTGGCAGAACGCCGAGATCTGGCCGAACTCGGCCGACCTGGATTACCACACGGCGCGCGGCGCCTCCCTTGACTTCGAGTTCCTGTTCGAGACCCTGGCCGGGAGCAAAGGCTTCTTCCTGGTAAGCGACTTCAAGGAACTCAGGCGCCAGCCACAACTGGAACAGCGTCTGGCAACCTTCACTATCTATGCTCAGGGCGACGGCTACGTGATCTATGACCTCAACCACTTGCGTTTGCCGCAGAAACCATGAGCCACACTTCGAAGCCTGAGAAGACAACTCCTGCCCTGCTCCGCCCCGCTCTGCTGGCCGGTGTGACGGCCCTGTTGTTGACGCTGGGGATGTTCGGTTATCTGGGCACTTTCACGCGCTACCGTGCCGACGACTACTGCGATACCGTGAACGTGACCCGTCAATCCGTATTCATCTCCCTATTCCATCGCTATCTGAACATCTCGGATCGATACTCGAACCTCTTGTTTGTGGCGCTGACGGAACGCCTCGCCCCTCACCAGATATGGATCTGGCCCGCCGTGATGATCCCGTTGTGGGTCCTGGCCCTGACGTGGATGATCCATGAAACGAAGCGCTCCCTTTCCCTCCGCTGGCCGTTCCTCGTCGATCTCTATTTGGGGTCGGTGCTGGCCTTCTTCGTCATCTGGCAGGCCCCCGACCTCTTTCAGATTTTCTACTGGCGTTCCGCCATGGCCACCCATTTCGTGCCGATTGTGTATTTATTGGCTCTGGGCGCCTGGCTGTTGCAGAGGATCCGCCGCTTCGAGCAACAACGCCCCCCGACATGGCTTGGAGCGGCGTGTCTCGTCCTTGCCTTCTTCGGCGGAGGCTTCTCCGAGCCGCCGGCCGCAATCCTGATTGTGCTCCTGGGAATGGCCTGGGTCGCAATCTGGCTTTGGGGAAAGCCTCCTCGCCGCGCGGCGGCGCTCTCTCTCATCGGCTGGACGCTGGCCGGGGGGCTGCTGGCCCTGCTCGTCATGAAGATCGCGCCGGCGAACTCACTGCGTCTGCGCACCCCCCCTCCCGATCCACCCACCCTGATTTCTCGCACGCTGCTGCACACGCTACAGTTTATTCAAGACACGCTGATCGTTTTCCCGCTCCCCACGCTTCTCTCGGCTGGAGTGGCGTTCCTGCTGTTTTATGGCCTTGGTGATCCGAGGCCTGCTCTCTCCCCTGGCCACAGCCGGCGGCTGCTTGTGATCATGAGCCTGACGCCGTTGGTGATGTATGTTTTGATCGCGGCCAGTTTTGCCCCCAGCATCTACGGCCAGTCCTATCCGGTGGCGCGTGCCCGCTTCAGTGGGCGATTCATCATGACGACGGCCATCTTGTTGGAAGGCGCCTGTGGCGGTGCGCTCCTCACTCCGTGGAAGGGGCGTCGTCAAACTCTGCGGACGAACCTTGCCCTGGCGTTGTTGATGCTTTTTGCCTTCTATCCGCTGCGCGCCGTCGGGAGCGCTTTGAATCAAAGACTGAGCGAGTATCGCCAGTGGGCCTCTGCCTGGGATTGGCGCGAGGCCCAAATCCTGGCTCAGAAGGCGCGCGGCCAACTAGATATCCTCGTCCCCGAATTGCCCGGCCTGGAGCGCATCAAGGAACTGGATACCGATCCTTATTTCTGGGTCAACGTCTGCGCGGCGCAGTTTTATGGCGTCCGCACTCTCAGTGCGCCGCCGATGGGATACCCCTGAAATGGACTCGAGACCTCCCATCCTCGTTACCGGCGCGCACCGCAGCGGCACGACCTGGGTCGGAAAGATGCTCGCCGCCGGTGGCCAGGCCGCCTACATCAGCGAGCCGCTCAACCTCTGGCATCGGCCGGGCGTGTTGCGTGTTGCCGTACAGCACTGGTACACGTACCTCTGCGACGAGAACGAAGGCGCGTATCTCCCAGCCTTGCGTGAACTGCTCGCCTTTCGTTATCATTGGGGGGCCGAGATGCGCGCCCTGCGCTCGCCGCGCGACGTGTTGCGCATGGGGCGCGATGCCTGGATCTTCCTCAACGGGCGCCTTCGCCGCCGGCGTCCGTTGCTCAAGGATCCGTTCGCCGTCTTCTCGGCGCCCTGGTTCGCCAGGCGCCTGGGCTGTCAGGTGGTCATCACCGTGCGCCATCCGGCCGGCTTTGCCAGCAGCCTCAAGCGCCTTCAATGGCCCTTCGACCTGCGCCACCTGCTCGACCAGCCCCTGCTCATGCGCGACCACCTCGAACCGTTCCGCGCCGACCTCGAACGCCTCGCGCCCGATGACCTCCTGGCTCAGGCCGCCCTGCTCTGGCGGATGATCTATCACGTGGTGGACGGCTACTGCACCCAGCATCCGGATTTCCGCCTCGTGCGCCACGAGGACCTCTCGCTCGACCCCGTGGCCGGCTACCGCCAACTGTACGCGGACCTCGGCCTCGACTTCACCCCGCGCGTCGAGGCCGCCATCCTGCGCTCGAGCGCCTCCGAGAACCCGCGCGAAGTCTCGCGCGCCAATATCTATGCCGTCCGCCTCAACAGCCGTGCCAACCTCGATAACTGGAAGAAGCGCCTGAGCGCCGAGGAGATCGCCCGCATCCGCAAACTGACCGCAGACATCGCCCCTCGCTACTACCCCGACTCCGACTGGTAACTGCTCAGTGATGACCGATGACTGAATCCCCCCTCGTCTCCATTGTCACTCCATCCTTCAACCAGGCGCGCTTCCTCGAAGCAACCATCCAGTCCGTCCTCTCACAGGATTACCCGCACCTGGAATACATCATCGTCGATGGGGGTTCTAGCGATGGCTCGCTGGAAATCATCAAAAAACATGCCGACCGCCTGGCCTGGTGGGTCTCCGAGCCCGATCGGGGGCAGACGGACGCCATCAACAAGGGCTTTGCCCGCGCCCGCGGCGAGATTCTCGCCTGGCTGAATTCCGACGACACCTATCAACCCGGCGCGGTCTCTGCCGCGGTGAAGTTTTTGCAGGAACATCCCCGGGTGGGTCTGGTCTACGGCGATGCACATTACATCGACGAGACCGGGCGCGTGATCGGCAAATTCCCCGCTGCCCAGACCGACCTGCGCCGCCTGCGTCGAGGCTATGTACACATTCCGCAACAAGCGGCCTTCTTCCGTGCCGAGCTGTGGCGCGCCGTCGGCCCGCTGGACCCCTCCTTTTACTTTGCCATGGATTATGACCTATGGGTGCGCATCGCCAGGCGCGCTCAGGTAAGATATGTGCCGCAAACCTGGGCCAACTTCCGCATCCACGCCTCCGGCAAGACCCTGGCAGCGGACGAGCGCTGCTGGCCGGAAATGTTGCGCGTCCACTATCGCGATGGCGGAAGGTTCCTTTCCGTGATCGTGGCCAAGTACTATCTCCGCAGGCTCATCGCGCCGCTCTGGACGTGGAGGCTCAGAAGAAAACTCGGTCTATAAAGGATGAACCTCTTCTCTCCCCCCTCCCTCGACGATCTGATCCGCCTGCTGCGCGCCTGGCGCTTCTGGCTTCTGGCCGCGCTGCTGGGCGCGCTGCTCGGCGCGAGCGCCTATTTCATTGCCCCGCCACCCTATCGCGCCCGCGCCACCGTCAACGTGGACTTCAACCTGGAACAGGCCTGGCCACGTGAGAGCGACCGCCAGCAGTTCTACTACCTCGAGAGAGAAGCGCGCAAACTGGAGGAGATCGCCTGGTCCGACGCGGTTCTGGAGGTCGTGGCCGCACAGGACGGCGCTCTGACCATCGGCGATCTGCGCCAGGGGAAGTTAATGCTCAGCCAGCCGGCCGAGGCCGGCTGGCATTTCTACGCCGAGGACGGTAACCCGCAGCGCGCCGAGACGCTCGCCTCCACTTGGGCACGCGCCTTTGCCAATGCCGCCCAGACCGATCTCGCCGCGCAGGGCGAAATGGAATCTTTTATCCGCGTCGAGGTCACGCAGGCAGCCGAGTTGCCTCGACGACGGAGGCTTCCTCTCAGCACCTACCTGCTGGCCGGCGCGCTGAGCGCGTGGTTCCTCGGCGCGCTGCTCGTATTGTTCTTCGATCCTCGCTCGAAGGCAAGAGGCAAACCATGAAAGATCCGCATCGCGCCGCGCGCCTCCTGTGGGCGGCAGCGCTCGTTTCCATGCCTGTCACCAGTTTCCGCTGGTTTCCCCTCCTCGGTGAGACCACATTCGTCCGTCCGTTGGCGTTGTACCCCCTGGCGCTGTTGTTGCCTCTCCTGTTGCTGCAGGCCTTTCGTCGTCAGCGCAGCCTCGTGTGGGGCGGAGGCGTGATCCTGCTTGGAGCGTTCGCAGCCGCTGCTCTAACGATCACCAGCCTGGGGGTTCTGATTGCCCCGATTCCCCTGCGCGGGCAGGATTATTCCGGGCGCGCGCTCCGCGCCCTGGTCACCCTTGTCATCGGCCTGGCTTTTTTCCTCGCCGCAGCATGGATGAACCGTAATGAGGGCGAAGCCCGCTTCACGTTCCGCTGGCTGATGGTCGGCCTCGGCCTGGATCTGGCCTGGAGCGCGCTTCAAGCCATCCCGTTCTACACAGGCCTGCTCGAAAAAGAGACCGTGACGCACTGGCAACTGGCCTTCTCGATGCGCGAACTCGTGCGCACCAACCGCATCTCCGGATTGGCCTACGAACCCGCCTGGCTGGCCGGGCAACTGGCGACGATCTACCTGCCGCTGCTGAGCGCGGCGGTGATGACGAACACCCGCCTGACGCGCACGAAATGGCTGGAGCCCGTTCTCCTGGCCCTCTCCCTGCTTTTGCTTTTAGCCACTTACTCGCGCGGCGGGATTTTGATCTCCCTCGCTGCCGGCGGGCTGACGCTTCTGCTGGCCGGCCGCGCCGTGTTGCGTGCCGCGTGGGGATGGTTCTTCGGCGGCTTCCGGCGCGGGCCGGCGGCGTGGCTCGGCCGCCTGGCCTTGATGGCGGCCCTGCTTGGTGTGCTGGCAGGAGCATTCGCCTTCCTTGGCCAGAAGAATTACTTCCGCCGCCTGTGGGAGACCAACGCCGAAAGCCTCGGCGAATACCTCGTGGACATCAACGCCGGGGCACGCAACGCGTATTCGGCCGGGGCGCTGGCCGCCTTCGAGCAACACCCGCTCAGCGGCGTGGGACTGGGCGCGAGTGGATTCTGGATCTACAACAATTTGCCCGATTGGTCGCTCACCACCGTGCCGGAGATCGCCAGGCAACTCGATCCCCGTAGCCGCCTGTACCCAAACCCCAAGAACCTCTACGTCCGCCTGCTCGCCGAGACGGGCCTGGTGGGTTTCGTGTTGTTTCTCGTGTTTCAATTTTCCGTCCTGGCAGACGCGCTGGACCTGCTGCATCGCGAGGGTTGGTGGCGGTTTCCCGGCCTGGCCGGTCTCTTCGCATGGCTGGCGATCGCGCTCTACAACGCCACGCAGGATTCGCTGGCCACGCCGAACATCTGGCTGCTCCCCGGCCTGCTGGCGGGAGTCTCGCTCTCGCCCCTCACCCATCTTCCTGGCAACGAAAGGACGAGCAAAGAAACCGTATGATCATTCTGTCTGTGGGAATGCCGCGCGCCGGCTCGGGTTGGCACTACAACCTGATCCATGATCTGGTGAAGACGGCCGGAGGCACGGAGGCGCGCTTCATCCGTCAGAGATACCACTTGCAAAGCATATTGACCGAGGTCAACTGCAACATCGGCGTTCTTTCCGCGCCGCGGCTGGCAATGGTGGCCGTGCCGGCGCTGTTGGGCCACACCTTCGTCATCAAGGCGCACGCCGCCCCAACCCGCTGGTCGCGCCTGTTGCAAAAATGGGGTTGGTTGCGCATCACGTACATCTACCGCGACCCGCGCGATGCCATGCTCTCGGCCTACGAATACGGCCGGCGCGCATTGGAGAAGGGCCGCCCGAACGCCTTCTCGCATCTGACCAGTTTTGAAGAGACGCTGGATTTCATCTGCGGATATGTCCGTATTTGGGAGCAGTGGCAGAGAGAGCAGGACGTGTTGATAGCACGCTATGAGGATTTATTGACGCATTATGACCGCGAAGCGACTCGCCTGCTGGACTACCTCGGCCTGAACGGCAACCGCCCCGAGCTACGAGAGGTGATCGAGCGGTATCGCCCGCAAAGGGCGGAGGGACAGCAGGGAACGCACTTCCACAAAGGCCAGATCGGCCGCTTCCGCCACGTGTACTCTCCCGAACAGCAGAAACTCCTGAACGAACATTTTGCCGGCCTTCTGCCTCAGATGGGCTATCCTCTTTGAGGTTCTTTCAAAGGTGTAATCGTCTTGCAATGTGCAGCGGTTGATGGGAATCGGCTCTTTCGTTTATGATTAGAACACATGCGGACTTTTGAAACACCCTACGTCTCGGACTGGTTTGCCATCTCCCTCCGCTGGGCAGGGATGTTGGGGCTGGCTGTTTCGCTGGCCCTCGGAGGTGCCCTGCGCCTCTCGCAGGCCTGGCCTTTGGCCGCCATGATCGGGTGGAACATGGCCATGACGATTCTGGCCAGCCTGAACATGCGCATCTCGCTCCATCGTCCGATCAACCTGGCGGTAGACATGTTCCTGGGCGGCCTGTTTTTCTGGGTGCAGGGGGGATTATCCGGGCCGGCGGCCTGGAACGGCCTGCTGCCCATCCTCACCGGGGCGGTGTACTTCGATTACTGGGGCGCCCTGAGCGCGGCAGGCGTCTTCGCCGCACTGGCGCTTGCCTTTGTCCGCCTGTACCTGCCACAGAAGACCCCTCTCGCCCTGTTCTGGATGGCGGGGATGCTGGGGGTGGGGGCGATCTTCGGCTTCGTGGGCACTCAACTGATGCAGCGCATGCGGCTCAAACGGCAGCAATGGCTGGAAGCCGAGGAGAAGAAGCGGCACATCCAGGGGGAACGCCTGCGCGCCATCTACGAGTTGACCTCCACCCTGACCGCCACCCTCTCGTACCGGCGCGTGCTGGATTCGGCCCTGGACTTGAGTTATGTGGCCCTGAATCCCGATAGCGGGAAGGAGACCGTCGACCCGCTGGTCAGCGCGGTGTTGCTGTTTCGAGGCGGCCAGTTGCAGGTGGGCTCGGCACGCCGCTTCACCAACGCCGATCTGCGCGTGACCTTCGCCGGTGAAGACGGCATCCTCAAAAGAGTCTTTGACGAGGGAGAGCCTGTCTTTTCCCGCGATATTGGCTACGATCCGGAACTCGGACGCGTGATTGCCCTGCGGAACTGCACCTCGGCGTACTGCTTCCCGCTGCGCAGCGGATTCAACGTATACGGGGCAATGATCTTTGCCCATCCTGAGCCGGATTACTTCACGCCCGATCGGCGCGACCTGCTGGATATCATCGGCCGTCAGGCCGTGATCGCCATCCAGAACGCGCGCCTGTATCAGGACTTGATCGAAGAGAAAGAGCGCATGATCGAGGTGCACGAGGAGGCGCGCAAGAAACTGGCGCGCGATCTGCACGACGGCCCCACGCAATCGGTGGCTGCCATGGCCATGCGCCTCAACATTGCCCGCCGCCTGGTCGAAAAGGATGCCCGCGCCGCCATCGAGGAGTTGACCCGGATCGAGGACCTGGCGCATCGCACTACCAAAGAGATTCGCCACATGCTCTTCACCTTGCGGCCGCTGATCCTGGAATCGCAAGGGCTGAACGCCGCCCTCAAGTCCATGGCCGATAAGATGCGCGAGACTTTCAACCAGAACGTCCTCATCAACGTGGATGAGCACCTCGCGGCCCAGATGGAAATGGGCAAGCAGGGCGTGATCTTCTACATCGTCGAAGAGGCGGTCAACAATGCTCGCAAACACGCCAACGCCCCCAACATCTGGGTTCGCCTGCGTCCCTTCCAACAGGGCCTGGCGCTGCTGGAGATCGAGGACGATGGCATCGGATTCGATGTGGAAGCCGTGAGGCAGTCCTACGACAACCGCTCCAGCCTCGGCATGGTCAATCTGCGCGAGCGCACCGAACTGGTCAACGGCCTGCTGGATATTCAATCCACGCCCGGCAAGGGGACGAAGATCTCGGTGTATATTCCCCTGACCGACGAGGCGGCTGACCGTCTGCATCACGCTCAAGTTCGCTGAGATGCCCCTGGCTGCCGGCTTGTATTACCTTGCCCACGAGGCGGAGAGCGTGCTGCGTCCGCCGGTGGTCTTGATCCATGGCGCGGGCGGCGATCATCTATACTGGCCGCCCCAAATCCGCCGCCTGCCCAACCAGCGCATCTTCGCCCTCGACCTGCCGGGGCATGGCCGATCGGGCGGGGTCGGTCATCAAAGCATCGAAGATTACGCCACAGCCATTCTGCGTTTTCTCGAAGCCGCAGGTTTGAATGCGGCTGTGCTGGTGGGACACTCCATGGGCGGCGCCATCGCCCTCCAGCTGGCACTCCACCATCCGCAACGGGTGCTCGGCCTGGGTCTGATCGCCAGCGGGGCGCGCTTGCGGGTGGCCCCCGCCATTCTGCAGAACGCCTCCAATCCCTCCACCCATGATGAGGCCGTCGCCCTGATCCTCGCCTGGGCCTTCTCGCCGCAGGCTCCGCCGCGCCTCCGAGAACTGGCCGCGCGGCGCATGAGGGAGACACGCCCGACCGTGCTATACGGGGACTTTCTGGCCTGTGACGCCTTCAACGTCATGGATCAACTCTCCCGCCTCACAGCGCCCACCCTGATCCTCTGCGGCAGCGAGGATAGAATGACCCCGCTCAAGTTTTCTGAATTCCTGAGGGATAACATCCCTGCAGCGCGCCTGGAGGTGGTGCCGCACGCCGGCCATATGGTCATGCTGGAGCAGCCTCAGGCTGTAGCCGATGCTCTGGCGGGATTCCTCGCTTCGATTCCTTACCATCCAGGGCAGTAAAACCCCGCCGGCCCGGCCGGAACTCATGTTTCCAAACCCAACAGTTGCTTGAGGAGAGGCCTGAGGCGGGTCACGGCCTGTGCCCTGTGGCTCAAGCGGTTCTTCTCCTCCAGGCTGAGCTCGGCCATGGTGCGTCCCAATTCCGGGAAGAGAAAGATGGGGTCATATCCGAAACCGTGCAGACCGCGCTCCTGTGGGATGATCTCTCCCCGGCATTCCCCTTCCGCAAGAGCGACCCTGCCATCGGGCATGGCAACGGCGACGGCGGCGCGAAATCGGGCCTGCCAGGGGCGAGGCTTGTCTTGCAGGTTTTGCAAGAGATGGGCACGGCGGTCAGCATCCGTCGCGCCCGGCAGGGGCACGTAACGCGCGGAACGGAGGCCGGGCGCGCCGCCCAGGAGCTCTACTTCCAGCCCCGAGTCATCGGCCAGGGCCGGCCATCCGCTCCGGCGCGCAAAGGCCAACGCCTTCTTGCGCGCATTTTCGGCGTACGTCTCTCCATCCTCGGTGACCGTCAACTCCAGGCGGAGGTCGGCCGGAGTGATCAGTCGAAGCGGGAGGTCGGCGAGCAGGGCGCGGATTTCTTCCCGCTTGCCGCGATTGAGGGTGGCGATGAGCAATTCACGCATGGGCGATCTGCTCCAGCGCCCAGCGAGCATGTTCTCGCACCAGGGGCTCTGCCTCCTCTTGGAGCGCCTTTTGCAAAGCAGGAATGGCCATAGGGTCCGCCGCGTTCCCCAACGCAACCGCAACATTGCGCAGATAGCCGCGCCGCCTGGCGCGTTGAACCGGGCTGTCTTTGAACTTGCGCTTGAACTCCTGCGGCGTGAGCCCCAATTCACAGATCAGGTCAGGGGCAGGCACATGCGGGCGGGGCGCGAAGGCGGCCTCGCCTTGCGATGGCGCGAAACGATTCCACGGGCAGACCATCTGGCAGACATCGCATCCGAAGATCCAGTCCTGCAGGAGGGGGCGCAATTCGAGGGGAATCTCCTCCTTGAGTTCAATGGTCAGGTAAGAAATACAGCGCCGCGCATCAAGCGTTCGGTCGGGGAGAATGCAGTGCGTGGGACAGGCCTCCAGACAGCGCGTACAGGAACCGCAGTGATCGTTGAGGAAAGGTGGATCGGGCTCAAGTTCAAGTCCCAACAGAATCTCGGCCAGCAGGAAATACGAGCCGCGACGCGGATGGATCAGGCAGGTGTTTTTACCGATCCAGCCCAGGCCGGCTCGTTGGGCCAAATCCCTTTCCAGGACGGGGCCACTGTCCGTGTACCAGCGGTTGGGGACGGGATGACCGACGCGTTTCTCAATGAAAGCCACCAACGCCTTGAGCTTCTCTGGAAGGATGAGATGATAGTCCGCGCCCCAGGCGTACGCCGCGAGGCGTCCCCTCCGCGCCTTCCCCTCCCCCGATGGGAGAGGGGGATGAGGGGAGCAGTACGGAAGCGCCAGTACCAGGATGGAGCTGCATTCGGGCAGGATCCGTTTCGGGTCGGCGCGGCGGAGGCGAGCTCTCTCCTCGGCCAGATATTTCATTTCCCCGTGTCTGCCCTCAGCCAGCCAGTTCTCGAATGTGCTGTAATGCGGAGGAGGCTCGGGAGTCGTCACGCCGGCCAGGGTGAATCCCAGCCGGCGCGCTTCTTCTCGAACAGCCTGCTTCAGCGTATCCTTCACCGCACGACGATCTTGACATAAATGGGCTTCGGGAAGGGGCGGCCCAGAGCATTGGCCATTTGCCAGGCGCTCAGGTAAGCCCCCGCCTTGGTGGGTGCTTTGAACTGAACCGACACCTCCACCTCCTGCCCGGGACCCACGACGCCGCTCAGGGGCAGAGGCTGACCCGACATGCGGTCACCGTAACTGAAGACCAGCCGATAGCCGGCTCCCCACGTACAGGAACCGTTGTTCTTCACCCGCCAGGTCTTGACGAACGTCTGTCCCGGTTGCATCTCGGTGTTGTCGGGGATATTGACATCCACCGTGGCCGGATCGAAGGAAAGCGCATCGCACAGGATGGGCGTGGCCGTGATGCCTCCGGCGAGCGTGGGCGCGCGGGTGGCCTCCAGGGTGGGCGTATCGGGAACGCTGGAGGAGGGCGTATCCGTTGGGGGTGGCAGGGGAGTGAACGTGGGCACGGCAGCTGTCAGGGTGAGGTTGACGATGACTGTCTGGGCGGCGCTGGTCTGGATGAGGGCCACATCCGGGGTGGGGGCGCGGGGAGCAACCGGCGCGCAAGCGGCAAACAGAAACACTCCAGACCATAAGATTGGGAAGAGCAGTTTCGCTTTCATCCGTCCTCTTTTGTCTCACAGCGAATCCTGTCATTCGCTCTCGCTCTTGACGACGATGTCAACCCAGACGAGCGAGCCGAACCACTGGCCGTGATCGTTTTTCATCTGCCAGTAGCCTTTGTATTCTTTCGGGTTCCTCGGAGCGACCATTTCGATCAGGAAGGCGATTCCCGCTCCGGGTTTAACAAAATCCTTTTCAAAAACGAAACGGAAATCCTTTCCGTGCAGCTGATCGCCGGATTTGAAGGCAAAAACGTAGTCCTCATCCCATGTGCAGGTTCCGGTGTTTATGAAATTCCAGGAATAGGTGAATGTCGTTCCAGGGGCAAGCACGCTTGTTCCATCGGCCGGATTTCTTCGCCACTTGCCGCTATAATATATAGCGTCGCCTGTGAACATGGCATCATCGCACCCGACGGGGTTGCTGAAGGCCCCCGGCGGCGGGGAGGCTACCGGTGTGAACCCCCCAAGGGGTGTGTTCAGCAGAAAGGGTGTGCCGGTAAGGCCAAATGGCGTCGCGCCGGGCCCCACCGCGAAGGTGGGTAGTGGAGTGAAAGTGGGCAGGGGCGTCGGGCTGGGCAGAGAGGTGGGAGAAGCAGCCTGGGCCGTCTGAGTCATCTGGGCATTGAGCTGGGCCAGCATGGTCGCCGCGGCCGCGGTGTAGATGGCACCTACATCGGGGGTCGGTTCGGGTGCTTTGCCGAGATTGCAGGAGGTCAGGCCAGCGACCACCACAAGCGCAACCAACAGCCCGGATAATCTCTTATCCATAAAAAGCCTCCAGTTTTGAGTGCACGTCAGTCAAACGACGGCTTGATCATTATAACGCACCTTGTTCCAGGGGTGGGGTACAAGGGGGTAAAGGGGGCAAGGTCCCTCTAAAGAAGTTATGGCGTGTTCGTAGGTGTGGGCGTGCTGCTGGGTGTGTTGCTGGGCGTGAGCGTGAGAGTAGGGGTCAATGTGGGTGTGTTGCTGGGCGTGAGCGTGAGAGTAGGGGTCACTGTAGGTGTGCTGCTGGGCGTGAGGGTAGGTGTTGGGGAGGGCACGCCCAGGCGGATGAGGCGCGGCGCCACCCAGATGGCGAAGTCCTGCCTGAAGGTGCCGTTGGTGGTGACGACCAGGATGAACTTGACTCTTTCTCCGGCCAGGTTGCTCAGATCGAGGTCGAGGGGGTAATACAGGCCTTCGTAGGCCTCATTCCATTGGCCGAGCGTCTTGATCTCGCCGCCGTCGATCTGGTAATCGAGGCGGAAGAGGACATTGCAGGATTCGGCTTGGTAGCGGCAGTTCACCCAGGCCTGGAAGCGGTCTCCGTCCCTGACGCGAAAGGGCGGGAACTTGCCGCGAAGAAAGCCATTGCTGGCTTTGCGCGGCACGGTGAGCAGGCCGGCCTGGCCCGAAGCCCTTCCGCTCTCCAAGATCACGTTATTGATCTTCACCACATAGCCGCGGTCATCGCCTTCGCTGCCCGGGCATGGCAAGTCTTCCTCCTTGTTGTCCCAGTTGGCATCGCAGAAATGGGCGACGAAGTCGTAGGCCACGTGCACCGGCCCGGCGACGTTGATGTCCACCCAGAAGGCGGTCTGCGCGGCGGGGCCGATTCCGAACAGGAGGCCGGCCGGGTTGCGCAATTTCCAGTAGCCGCGATAATGTCCGTCCTTAGCAGGGGCGGTCATGTTCACCGCCAGGTCAACGAACTGGCCGGGGCTGACGTTGCCGGCCAGGGGGAGGCTGGCCGGGGCTTCCATGCGATCGCCGCTGACGAAGACTAGGGCATAAGCGGGGGTCCAGGTACAGGTGCCGACGTTCCTGAGGCGCCAGATCTTTGTGAAATCCTCGCCTCGTCCCAGGGTCGTCCCGTCAGGAATGGCCACGTCCCTGACGAACGCGGCCGCATCGCACAGGGGAACAGGAGCGGGGGTATTGGTGGGCAGGGTGGGCAGGGGATAGGTGGGGAAGGGGGCGAAGGTCGAGGTCGGGAGAGGCGTGGAGCTGGCCGCGGCGGCCTGGACCGTCAGGGCGGCTGCGGTGTAGAGTTGATTGAGCGTGGCAGCGGCACCCGGCGTGGTACCGACGGCGGCCGGTATGTTGCAGGCCAGGCCGACGATCACAAAGACGAGAGGCAGAGACAGCAGGCCGCGCCGGATTCTCATTGTTCACCTCCTGCGTCACGCGGAATTCGATCCGCAACCTGACCGCAACGGGCCTGTTGCGCTACGAGATTTGCGCGCGACGCACACCTCGCGGAGCAAGGCTGGAAAAGTCGTTCTCAGGAAATTGAGACGTCCCAAACTATCGAAAGGTTCCACACGGCGCCGTCTCCTCCTGGAATCGCGAGAGCCTGTCCCCTTCCCGGGCTCCCTGTCATCACCAGCACAGAGGGGGAAGCGTTACTTTGTCGAACTCCTGATACACAGGAGAGGTGACCACGATTCTCGCCCAGCGGGTGGAGGTGGATGAACCAATATGCTGAGACCACGTCCAGGTGAACGAGCGCGTGCCGGCCTGGGTGAACTTGAGTGTGTTGTTGCCCTCTCTATGGCCGTCGCTCTGCTCGGTTGTAAAGACCACGGTGAGCGGCCCGTTCGTGGTGATATAAGCCGTGATGTCATAGAAGGTGTTGGCGGTGGTGCAACGGCGGGTTACATCGTATGTCACCGAGGTAACGCCGAAGACGGTCTCTGTGCCCTTGCCCGGCGTCATGCTGCCAACGACGATCTTCACCCAGAAGGGGGAGTCATAGTCGCCGACGCCGAACGGCGTCCCCCATGGAGATTGGAGTTTCCATCTTCCTGTGTATGTGCCATCCTGGGTTGGTGCGGTGAACACGATGGGCACCTCAACCGTCTCTCCCGGCTGGGCTGGCTGTGGAAAATTATACACATAAGCCCCGCCCAGCAAATCTCCATCGTAGAAGACGATCTTCCAAGTGGCGTCCCAGGCGCACGTGCCGGTGTTCTTGATGCGCCAGACCTTTGTGAAGATGGCCCCCGGGCTGAAGATAGTGCCATCGGGGACGGTTTCGCCCACCAGGCTGGCGCTGGCGGTGCAGAACTTGCCGGCCGCCCCGGTCGGGGGCGGGGTGGGAGGCAACTTGGTCGGAACAGCCAGCGCCGAGGCCAGAATCGGGGGCAGATTCGTAGGTGAGGGGAGCGGCGTCGCCTGAGCAGCCAGCGTGCGTTCCGCCTGGACCGTCAGGGCCACTGCAGTAGCAATGACGGCTTCGTTGTTCGTGGAGGCCGATGTTCCGCAGGCGCTGGATGTCAGAGCCAGGATGACCAGTAAGGATGCAAACATGTAATGTTTTGGAGGCATTCCTGTTCCCTTTCACAGACGGGGATAATTATACCTGGTTCAGTGACTCGGTGTTGCAGCTCCTTGCCCGTAATGACCCACCCTGGCCGGGAGGCAAGTTGTAAAGCGGATCGCGCCTGAGCGTGGCATCCGCCCGGAAAGCAAGACCAGGCTCAAGTTCCGATGGGCACGCGACAAGTGTCATACGGTAACTACCTACCGGCAGCCAAAAGCGGGAAGAAACCTGCCAGCGTGTGTCATTGTGAGGGCGCAGCCCGAAGCAATCGCCAGCATTTGCGAGGAGACTGCCACGCTCGCTGCGCTCGCTCGCAGTGGCAGGTAGTTACGGTTGTATAATGTTATCAACCCATGAAAACCAATCCTCCCTCTTTTTCCATTGGCCGCCGTCTCACCTTGCGATTATTCGCCACCGTCATCCTGCCGCTCACCCTGCTTTCGGTGGTAATTGCCGTCGGCAGCGTGATTTTCCATCAACGAGAGATGCGCGCCCACCTCCTGGCGGGGGACTGGCAGGCCGCCACCGATCCCGCCCTGGAGTTGACGCTGGTCGCCCCGCTGGCGTTGATTCCGCCGCTGGTGTTCGCGGTGGCGGCGTTGTGGTTTGCCAACCGTCAAATCATCCAACCACTACAAAGGCTGGAACGTCAGGCCGCGGCACTGGCCTGGGGCGATTTCGACGCCATTCAGGAGCCCGTTGGCGGCATTTCCGAAGTGCAGCATTTGCAAAAAGAGCTGGCTGAAATGTCGCGCAAGGTACAGGCCGCTCAGGCGGGGCTGCGCGGCTACATCGGCGCCATCACCGCTGCGCAGGAAGAGGAACGGCGGCGGCTGGCACGCGAACTGCACGATGACACCATCCAGGCGATCATCGCCCTCAAGCAGCGCGTCCAACTGGCTGAACAGACGGTGCGCGATCCCGCGACGCGCCACACGCTGAGCGAGCTGGAAGAACTCGCTGCCCAAACCATCGAAAACTTGCGCCGCATGACCCGCGCCCTGCGCCCGATCTACCTCGAGGACCTGGGTCTCGTCGCCGCGCTGGACATGCTGGCGCGCGAGACTAGCCAAAACAGCGGCATTTCCGTTGAATTTCTCAAAACGGGCGAAGCGCGCCGCCTGGCTCCCGAAGTGGAACTGGCGCTCTACCGCATTGCCCAAGAGGCGCTGAGCAACGTGGTGCGTCACGCCCGTGCCCGCCGCGCCGAAGTGCGCCTGGCTTTCGACGAGAGGCAGATCGAGCTGGAAGTGCGCGATGACGGCATTGGCTTCAACGTGCCGCGCAGCCCTACCGACTTCGCCCCGAACGGGCACTTCGGCCTGCTCGGCATCCGCGAGCGCGCCGACCTGATCGGGGCGCGCCTGAGCGTGGAGTCCGCGCCAGGAAACGGGACCAGGCTGAAAGTCAGAGCTTTTCAGAAGTAATCGCGCTCTCCCTCCCGCGCCTGAGGTCAATCTCCCGTCTCATGGCATGGTAAGAGGCTGTTCCAAAAGAGGGATAATTACCTGCTCTGTTGCACAACTTGCTTTGTTACAATCACCCTGACAGGCTGTCATTGCGAGCCCGTCTGGGCGAAGCCATCTCCCAGAGGCCGTGACAAAGCCTCACGGGCAGATGGCTTCAGCCGCTGCGCTCCTTCGCAATGACAATGGGTAGGCAGCCACCTGTTACAACCGTGAGGATTCTGCGCTGCGACATGGAGGTCGCGTTTGGGTTGCGGGAGGAATCCCGCGCTATGGATTACACGTGACGGTGAAGGTGGCCTTGCTGAAATACTGGTGGTTGGGATTGTCAACATAGACCCTTTCCCAGCCTGTTTTGTTATCTCCAGGCACGAACCAGCGGTCCCAGGTAGCCGTGACCGTCTGCGTCCCTGCTGCTCCAAAGGTCAGGGTCTGCGTAGGGGCGGAGGCACTATCTGAGCGTTCCCAGCGATAGGTAACCGTTCCTGCCCCATTGGTCGTGATCTGGGCGGTAAAAACGAATTGGATGTGTTTGCCACCTGGATCCGAACAATCGCCGGAGTAACTGGGGGGATTGACGGCTGTCTCCACATGGATCACAGCGAAGGGGCCACCCCCGCCACCTGCCACATGAATCTGGACGTAGAATTGCGCAAAGGTTGTGCCGGCGGCGTTGCGCAGCTTCCAATAGCCGGTGTAATCTCCATTGGATGAGGGCGCCGTCAGACTAATGCTCAGGTCGACTGTCTGGCCGGGGTTGACGTTGCTTGCCAGAGCCTGGGCGCTGGGACCGCCCATCTGCTCTCCGCTGGAGAAGACCACTGCATACGATGGGGTCCACGAACACGTGCCGATGTTCTTGAGGCGCCAGGTTTTGACAAAATGCTCGCCTGGGGAGAATGTGGTCCCATCCGGAACGGTCACATCGGCGATGAATTGCGCCAGGTCACAGGCCTGGGTAGCCGTGGGCGGGGGGAGCGTGGGTGAGGAAATAAGGCAAGGGGAGCATAGCCCCTCTATCTCTGTAGGGGGCGGAGGAATTTTATTATTGAGTGGTGGCAACCCCACCCTGTCGGAAGTGACAGGGTGGGGTTGCCGAAAGTGGCAAGTCAAGACTGTCGGAAAGGATGTTGTGGGAATAGAGTTCGTGTGGCAAACTTATAAGGAGTGTGATATTTTAGTTGGGTGAGGCCTGGTTATGAATCTCATAAACCGCTTTCAGGAAGGTTGACTGCGGGACTACCGATATGGACGCTGCCAAAATTGTGAGCGCGATGTTCGATGCTTTTGAACGTAGGGACTGGGAACAGTTTGCCTTGTACATTGCTGATGATATTGTTTATACCGATTCAGGGCGAGTGGAGCCTGTTGTCGGCAAGGAAGCCTATTTGGAAACCGTCAGGCGTATGGTCAAAGCTCATCCGGACATCCAGTTCCACCCGAGAATGCTGTTCACGGAGGGCAACAAAGTGGCCGCTGAGGGGGTGACGACTGAGACAATCAAGGATAGACAGGTTGGCTTCCGCTGGGCTGAGATATTCGAGGTAGAGCAAGGGAAGATAAAGCAGGCCAGGTTCTACTATGATTCTGCTGAAATCAGCAGGCAATTGAATGGATAGAAAGACCTGGCCTCGAGGCGAAAATGGACATGTGTGAGCAAAAGATGGTCGTTGAGGGAAAACCACAGTTGCGTACTGATCTGATCATTGTCAAACAATCGGCCGAGAATGCCACCTATAGTATTGCTCTTGAGAATGTATCACAACCGTGAAGATTTTTCGCGAAGGTGTCATGGCGAGCCCGTCCGGGCGAAGCCATCTCCCAGAGGCCGTGACAAAGCCTCACGGGCA
>JBBIKK010000023.1:0-36594 GCA_037445475.1 Chloroflexota bacterium | reverse complement strand
CTGGAAGAACTGGCCGAAGCCCAGCGTCGCACCGAGCAGCGGCTGGAAGAACTGGCTGAAGCCCAGCGTCACACGGAAGAATGGTTGACGCGCCTGGAAGCCACCATCGCCGCGCTGGCCGAAGCCCAACGCCGCACCGAACAACGCCTCGAGGAACTGGCCAAAGCCCAGCACAATACAGAATTGCGGCTTCAGCGCGCCGTCGACCGCCTGACCCAACTCAATGGACGCATGTTGGAAATCGAGTATCGCAACAAAGCCCCCTCCTACTTTGGACAGCTGCTGCGACGTGTCCAACTGGTGGACCTGAACGACCTGGAGGATTTGCTCGAAGGACATCTCCCCGCCGAACAGATCGAGGACATTTTGCGCCTTGACCTGGTCGTGCGCGGACGCCCCCGACAGGCGCTGCCGGGAAAAGAGGGCGCGGAATTGTGGCTGGCCATAGAGGTTTCGGCCGTGGTCGATCGCCAGGACGTGGAGCGCGCCCGCCGACGGGCCAGTAGCATGCGCGCGGCCGGGTTGTTGGCCCTGCCCGTCGCCGCAGGAGAGAGCCGCACCCAGGGAGCGGAAGAGGCAGCCCGAGCAAGCGGGGTGATACTCCTGAGCGACGGGAAGATGGACTTCCACGAAGAGGCCATCCAGAAATACATCAAATAGGGGTACCCCACGCATCCCTTGCCCGGTTTACAGGTAGATGAGCCGTTAGCCTCCCCCACATCGAAGGGAATCTTTATGCCCAAGCCAATCCGCGCCTTGAGCCTCTCGTGGCTGCCTGCATGCCTCCTGATCCTGGCCTGCCAGATGCCTCTCCGCCTCATCGCGCCCACGCCTACCCCCTCCCTGTCCCCCACGCCGGCCCTGACCCCCTCCCCATCGCCCACCCCTGCACCGCGCAGCCTGACCATCTGCCTGGGCGAGGAGCCAAACACGCTCTACCCGTTCGGCAACCCGAACGCCGCCGCCCGCAGCGTGCTGGCCGCCATCTACGACGGGCCGCTGGACATCATCTCTTACGAATACCAGCCCATCATCCTGGAGCGCCTCCCCAGCCTGGAGAACGGCGATGTGCAAATCCTGCCCGTCACCGTCACGCCCGGCTCGCTCATTGTGGATGCCGATGGCGCCTTGAGCGGCCTGACCGTCGGCACGCGCCTTCGCCCCGCATCCTGCCGCGCGGACGATTGCACCATCACGTACGACGGCGTCAGTTCGTTGCGGATGGACCAGATGATCGTCACCTTCCACCTGCGTCCCGACCTCACCTGGTCGGATGGCACCCCCCTCACCGCCGACGACTCGGTCTATGCCTACCAGCTGGCTGCCCACAAAGACACGCCCACTTCCAAATCCCTGATCGAGCGCACCCAGACCTACGAGGCCACCGACCCGACCACCGTCCAGTGGTGGGGCCTGCCCGGCTTCCTGGACCCGACCTTCGCCCTCAACTTCTGGCCGCCGGCCCCCAAACATGCCTGGGGCTCGTTCAGCCCCTCCCAACTCCCGCAAATCGACCTCGCCGCCCGCGCCCCCCTCGGCTGGGGACCCTACCAGGTGCGGGAATGGTCGGGCGGTGACCACATCACCCTGCTCAAGAATCCCTACTACTTCCGCGCCGCCCGCGGCTACCCGAAGTTCGATCAACTCCTCTTTCGCTTCACCCCCGACCCCAACGCGGCCATCGGCGAACTCGCGGCCGGACGCTGCGACATCCTTGACCCCAGCATTCGCCTGGACTCCCAGGTCGCCTTGCTGGAACAGATGCAACAGGCCGGCGACATTCGCGCCGCGTTCGCACCCGACATGGCCGTCGAATGGCTGGGGATCGGCATCCGCCCGGCCGCTTATGAAGACGGCATCAACCTGGCTGGCGGCGACCGTCCCGACCTGCTGGCCGACCCGCGCACCCGTCAGGCGATCGCCTTCTGCCTCGACCGCCAGAAGGTGGTGGATACGGTGCTCTTCGGCCGTTCGCCGCGGCCGGCCTCCTTCGTCCCACCTGACCACCCGCTGTATTATTCCGGCGCGCCCGCCTATCCGTTCGATCCCGCCAGCGGCATCCAACTGCTGGAGAGCGTGGGCTGGAAGGACCTGGACGGCAACCCGGCCACGCCGCGCCTGGCCGTCTCGGTCAAGAACGTCCCGGCCGGCACGCCTCTGCTCCTGAACTATTACACCACACCCAGCGCGCAGCGCCGCCAGGTGGTGGACATCCTCTCTCAATCCTTGGCACAGTGTGGGATCGGCGTGAAGGTGCAGTATCTTACCCAGAACGACCTCTACGCGCCCGGGCCGCTCGGCCCGCTCTTTGGACGGCGCTTCGACCTGATCGAGTATGCCCTCGCCACCGATAGCCCGCAGCCGCCCTGCGATTGGTTTGCAAGTTGGGAGATTCCCAATGCCCTCAATCATTGGGTGGGGACCAACGTCAGCGGCTATAAGAATGCAGAATACGATGCCGCCTGCCGCGCCGTGCGCGCCCTGCTGCCCGGCGAAGCGCAATACGCGGAGGCCTACCGCCAGCTGCAGGTCCTCTTTGCCACCGACCTGCCGGCCATCCCGCTCTATTACCGGCCGAGGATCGCCGCGGCGCGGGCCGAGATCTGTCATTTCGATCTGGATCCCAGCGCCAATCCCCTCTGGAACGTGGAGGCATTCGACAGGGGGACGGGCTGCCGGCCATGAGGCGCCTGGCTGCCGGCCTGGGGTTGATCTTGCTCGCCTCGTGCGCGCCCCTCGTTGCGGGTCCCGCCGCGAGCCCCGCTCCGCATCCCACAGCTTCTCCGCCTTCGCCTCTGCCGGAGGTGCGCCTCGCCCTGATCGGGGATGTGCCCGAGAACAATGTCTGGGCCCTGTTCGGCGGGCAGGACTACTCTTACAACGCCTATGCGGTCCAATCGGGCTACTGGCCGCGCCTCTATACGCTTTCCATTCCAGAGCGACAATTCGTGCCCCTGGCCGCAGAGGGCATGCCGGAGCCGATTCAACCCGCCGGTGAGCTGTTCACGGCCACCATCTCGTTGCGCCCGGACCTGCTCTGGAGCGATGGCCGGCCATTCACCGCCGAGGACGTGGCCTTCAGCGTCAACACCGCGCTGGCCTTTCGGTTAGGGTTCGACTGGCACGATGCCTACAACCCGGACTTCTTGGAGCGTGCCGAAGCGGTGGACGCTCGCCACGTGGTGTTCTACTTCAAGCGCCCGCCCAACCTCGCCGTGTGGCAATACGGCGCGCTGCAGGGGCCGATCGTCCAAAAGGCGTACTGGTCGCCTGGCGTGGAGAGTGCCGCGGCTTTGCTCCCGCCGTCCGATTTGCTGACCCAGATCGAGGTGTTGCAGGCGCGCGTGAGCGCGTTGCAAATGCAGGTGAGCGCGGCCCCGAATGAAGATGCACCACAGGCGCGAGCAGCCCTCAATCAACAGGAAAGCCATCTTCAAGAAGCGCAGAATCGACTGGCCGGCGCGGAGGCCGAGCGGGATGCACGCTATACGGCGGCACGCCAGGCGCTCTTTGCCCTGGATGACGCTGGCGAGCCGCGGCTGGGGGAGTGGCAGCCGGCCCGGCGACAGGTGGATGTGATTGAAAATGTCCCTCATCCATCCTTTCTGACCTCCCCGCTGGAGCGCGTCGTCTATCGCCTCTACCCCGACCTGCCGGCGGCCCTGCGCGGCCTGGGAAGCGGAGAGGTGAACGCCATCCTCACCCCGGCCGGCCTCTCCCCTCAAGATATGGCGTCCCTGCCTGCGGTCAAGGCGATGACGAGTCCATCCTTCCATCTGCGTTTTCTGGTCTTCAACGCCACAAGAGCGGATCTGATGGAGCCGGCGCTGCACCGCGCCCTGAGTTGCCTGATCGAGCCTCAGGCCCTGAGCGCCCGACTGAACGGTCGCGCTCTGCCGCTTGAAGCGTTCATTCTGCCTGAGGAGAGGCTGTGGTACAACCCTCAGGCGGCGCTTCCCTGCCGTGGGATGGAGATGGCCGCCCGCCGGAGAGAGGCGCTGCAGATTCTCGCCTCGGCCGGCTACACCTGGGATCGGGTGCCCGAGGCGCAGGGCGACGGCGCGGGCCTGCGCCTGCCGTCCGGCGAGGCCGTGCCGTCGGTCAGCTTGCTGGTTCCCGGCGAGGATGACCTGCGCCTTGCCGCCGCCGGCTATGTTCAACAGCAGGCCCAATGGCTGGGGCTCGCCTTGCAGGTACAGCCCGCGGCGGCGGAGGCCGTCCATTACGCCGTCTTCAGCAGCCATCAGTACGATCTGGCCCTGCTCGGCTGGCGCGTGAGCGCCTCGCCGATGTATCTGTGCGCCTGGTTCGGAGACGGGAATCCCCTGCATTACCGCGACCCGCGTGCGGGGTCCGCCTGCGCGGCGCTGGCACGCACCACGGATTGGAACACGGCGCGCCAACTGCTCTACGGGCTTCAATCCACCCTGAGCCAGAGCCTTCCGTTCATCCCGTTGTATTCGGTAGCGGTGCACGATGTGTATCGCGGCATGACTTATCCCTTCGATCGCGTTCCGGGCGGATTGAGCCGCGTCTACGGCGCGCCGGCCCTGGCGCTGCCGTGAGATTCGCGCTCCAGG
This sequence comes from Chloroflexota bacterium, assembly GCA_037445475.1. Lineage (GTDB taxonomy): Bacteria > Chloroflexota > Anaerolineae > Anaerolineales > Villigracilaceae > Fen-1038. Next base: position 32,014 of record JBBIKK010000023.1, on the reverse strand, counting down.
CCTGCAGGGCTCGAAGAGCTCACGGCCCTGAATTCTTTGCTATAATGGAGCGCAATTCGTATTGAGGAACCGCCTCGTGGCCCGCACGAATCACAGACCCTTGCTGGAAGTCAGAAACCTGAAGACCCACTTCTTCACAGAAGACGGCGTGGTGCATGCTGTGGACGGCGTGAGCTTCGAAGTCTATCCCGGCGAGGTGCTGGGGCTGGTCGGCGAATCGGGGTGTGGGAAGAGCGTCACCTCTCTTTCGATCATGCGTTTGATCTCGCCGCCCGGCAAGATTCTGGAAGGCCAGGTCCTGTTCGGGGGAACGAATCTGCTCGCCCTGCCCGAGCAGGAGATGATGCGGGTGCGCGGCAACCGCATCTCGATGATCTTCCAGCAGCCGCAGACGGCTCTCAACCCGGTCTTCCGAGTCGGCGATCAAATTGCGGAGGTGTTGCACATTCACCAGGGCCTGAACAAAGAGGCCGGCTGGAAGCGCGCCGTGGAACTGTTGAAGATGGTGGGCATTCCCGATGCCGGGCGCCGCGCCGCGTCCTATCCCCATGAACTCTCGGGCGGGATGGCCCAGCGCGTGATGATCGCCATGGCCCTGGCCTGCGCGCCCGAATTGCTCATCGCCGATGAACCCACCACCGCCTTGGATGTCACCATTCAAGCCCAGATCCTCGACCTGATGCTGGAGTTGCGTGAGAAGACAGGCACCTCCATCATCCTGATCACGCATGACCTGGGGGTGGTGGCAGAGATGGCCGAGCGCGTGGCCGTGATGTACGCCGCCGAGATCGTCGAGCAGGCCGAGGTGGTGGAACTGTTCGATCATCCGTTGCACCCCTACACCCAGGGGCTGATCGGCTCGATCCCCGTTCTGGGCCAGCTCAAGCCGCGGCTGGATGTCATCCCTGGCCTGGTGCCCAATCTGATCGACCCGCCGGCCGGCTGTCGTTTTGCCCCGCGCTGCGCAGCGCGCCAGAAACACGCCTTGAAGATCTGCACCATGGCCGATCCAGAGCTGATCGAGACGCGGCCCGGCCACCTGGTGCGCTGCTGGCTGTATCAGAATGCCGAAGGCCACCGCGCTCCTTTGAAGGCCACCTGATTCCCTCTCCCGCCGCGCCGCCATGCCCGACTCTCATCCTGTGGAAAAGCAGCCCGATCTGATCCAGGTGCAGCACCTGAAGAAATACTTTCCGGTGCGCGCCGGGCTCCTTCAGCGCCTGGTCGCTCACGTCCAGGCCGTGGACGATGTGAGTTTCAACATCAGGCAGGGCGAGACGCTTGGCATGGTGGGGGAATCGGGCTGCGGCAAGACCACCGTCGGGCGCACCATGTTGCGCCTGATCGAACCGACCGCCGGGGCTGTCTTCTACAACGGCCAGAACCTCTTCGAACTGCGCGGCGAGGCCCTCAAGACCGTCCGCCGCGACCTGCAGATCATCTTCCAGGACCCCTACGCCTCGCTCGACCCGCGCCTGCCCATCGGCGAATCGGTCATCGAAGGCCTGCACATTCACAACATCGGCACGCCTCGTGAGCGCACCGAGATCATGTATGACACCCTCAAGAAGGTCGGGCTGGAGGAATACCATGCCCGCCGCTTCCCGCACGAGTTCTCCGGCGGGCAGCGCCAGCGCATCGGGATCGCGCGTGCCCTGGCCCTGCGCCCCAAGTTCATCGTCTGCGACGAGCCGGTCTCGGCCCTGGATGTCTCCATCCAATCCCAGGTGCTGAACATCCTCAAGGACTTGCAACAGGAATTCGGGCTGACCTATCTCTTCATCGCTCACAATCTCAGCGTGGTCGAGCATATCTCGGACCGCGTGGCGGTCATGTATTTGGGGAAGATCGTAGAGCTGGCCGACCGCGATGAACTCTACCGCGATCCCAAGCACCCATACACGCAGGCGCTGATGTCGGCCATCCCGATTCCGAACCCCAGGCTGAAGCGCAAGCGGTTGATCCTCAAGGGTGACGTGCCCAGCCCGCTCCATCCGCCGAGCGGGTGTCGCTTTCACCCGCGCTGCCCGATCGCGGAGCAAATCTGCGCCGAGCAAGAGCCGCAGTTCCGCCCGGTCAAACCCGAGCACTGGGTGGCCTGCTGGATGGTGCCATGAACCATGACCCACGGAATCCTCATCGTTGACGATCAGCGCGATATCATTCGTCTGCTGCATTCCACGCTCGACACCCTGAAGAATGGCGAGTTGCAGGTCTACGAGGCGCAATCGGGCGAGGAAGCCATGCTCGAGGTCGGGCGGCACCCGATCGACCTGCTGGTGGCAGATTACCTCCTGCCCGGCATGAACGGGATCGAATTGATGCATAAAGTGCGCGCCAGGCACCCGAACGTCAAAGTCATCCTGGTCAGCGGCATGACCGACCGCAAGGCGCGCGATGAGATGCTCAACGCCGGCGCGGTGGCCATCTTCGATAAGCCCATCCCGTTGGCCGACTTCCTGGACGCGGTCGAACGCAGCCTGGGCCTGGTGCGCACCATCTTCCCCTCCGAGGCCGATGCAAAAGCGAGCGAGAAACACGCCCGCATTGCCGACCTGTTGGCCAACTTCCGCCAGGATACCCAGGCCCGCGCCGTGCTTTTGTTGAACGAGCGCGGCCTGGTCATGGCGCGGGCCGGCGATTTCCACGATCGCAGCATGGAGGTCTCTCTGGTCGCCGCCCTGGCCGCCATCTTCAACGCCGGGCTGAAGGTGGCCCACTACAACCGCCAGGAAAACCTGCACCAATATTTCGCCTCCTTCGGCGGCGACCAGGACCTGCTCCTGGTTCCGGTGGACGCCTCGCATTCCCTCTTGTTGGCCGGGCAGGGGTTGAGCGAGGGCGAGCGCGTCCTCGAAAGCCTGGAGGCCCTGCGGGCGCTGCGGGACGAGATTGCCCGCTCGCTGCGCTCGCTCGGCGTGACCTCGGAATTCAAAGAAGCCCCCGCCTCTTCGCCTCCCGCGTCACCTCCCAAAAAGGAAGCCTTGCCTCCTGCAGCAGAGCTCGAGGCGCTGCTCAAAGAGACCGGCAAGAAGATCAAGCCCGAAGAAGTGGATGCCTTTTGGGATCGGGCTGCCCGGCAACAGGCGCATAAGACCACCAACCCGGAGGTGATCTCGTACGAAGAAGCGCGCAAGATGGGACTGACGCCGGATCAAAAGTGAGTCCTGTGACCGAACGCCTGGGCATCTTCGGCGGCACTTTCGACCCCCCTCATCTTGGACATCTCATCCTGGCCTGCGAGGCGCGCGCCCAACTCGGCCTGACGCGCCTGCTGTGGGTGCTCACCCCCAGCCCGCCCCACAAACCCAACCAGCCCATCAGTGCCCTTGCAGACCGCCTGGCCATGTTGCGCCTCGCCTTGCAGGACGAGCCGGCCTTCGAACTTTCCCCCATCGAGATGGAGCGCCCCGGCCCGCACTACACGCTGGATACCCTGCGCCTGCTCTCGCGCCGCTACCCCGGCCGGGAACTGATCCTGCTGCTCGGCGGCGACTCGCTGCGCGACCTGCCGACCTGGCATCGTGCGCAGGAGCTGGTGGCGGAGTGCCGGCAAATCGGCGTGATGCGCCGCCCTGGCGATGCCCTCGACCTGGCGGCGCTGGAGGCGCGCTTGCCCGGCCTCGCCTCCCGGGTCATCTTCATCGAGGCGCCCTTGCTGGAGATCTCCTCACGCGAGATTCGTCGCCGCGTGGCCGAGGGCCTGCCCTTTCGCTACTATCTGCTGCCATCTGTTTACGAATACATCGTCCTGCACGGATTGTATCGAGAAGCGTGAGCCCGCGTTGCCAGAATTCCCAAACGCGGCTATAATGTGTTTCGTTCATCGGGGCGTGGCGCAGCCCGGCTAGCGCGCTTGCATGGGGTGCAAGAGGTCGGAGGTTCAAATCCTCTCGCCCCGACTGAAATCACACTTTTGACTCCGGTCGCGGCCCCTCCTGCCGCGACTTTGCTTTTGGCTTCCCTTTGCGGGGTTGCCGTTTGCTATAATCGTGCCAACATGCTCCGCCTCAACCATCCCTTCAAGCTTCCCTCGCTTTCCCATGGCTGGTTGTGGGAAGCCGTGCTCTTCCCCTTCCTGGTGACGCGCACCGTGTGGGAACTGGTGGCTTACTACGTGAGCGGCAATTTCCTTCCCAATCCCAGTTACGCGGCGCTGGCGAAGCGGGGCTATTTCCTGACGCGCCTCTTTCCCATCGACATCTTCGCCCGCTGGGACTCGCGCTGGTACTTCTCCATCCTCAAACATGGCTACCAGCCCTCGGCCGATCTGGAGGCGCAGTACAGCAACATGGCCTTCTTCCCGCTCTACCCCTATTTGGTCAAAAGCGTGGGCTGGCTGGGTGTGCAGGTGCCGGATGGCGTGTACATCCTGCTGGGCGTCTTGCTCTCCAACCTGTGTGCTATTGCCGCAGCCGCCTTGCTTTATCGTCTCTCGGTGAAGCACCTGGGGCGGGACGAAGGGACGGCACGGCGGGCGCTCGGGCTGCTGTTCGTGTTCCCGAGTGGCTTCTATCTTGCCAGTTTCTACCCCGAGAGTCTGTTCCTGGTTCTGACGCTGGCGGCTTTCACGCTTGCCCTGGAGGAGCGCTGGACCTGGAGCACGCTCTGCGCCGCGCTGCTGATGCTCACCAAGCCCACCGCCGTCGTCCCCATCTTCGCTCTGGGCTGGCTCTACATGGAAAGGCGCGGCTGGAGGCTGAGGGAGATTCGCCCCGCCGCGGCCGGCTTCCTCCTGCCCCCTCTGGCTCTGCTGGCGCACTTTTCTCTCCTCTATCGAAAATCCGGCGATCCTTTCGCTTTCTTCAACGCCATGCGCGCCTGGGGCGGGCTTCAGGCCGGCGTGCTCGACTTCCACATCCGCACCCTCTCGCGACCCATCCTGGATGTATACAAGATCGACCTGCTCTTGACCCTCGTCTTCCTTCTCGGCAGCCTCTACATCTTGTGGAAGTGGCCGCTCAAGGCATACGGGGTGTTCGCCCTCCTGATGGTGCTCCTCCCGCTGGCGACCGGTTTGCTGGTCTCCATCTCGCGCTACCTGCTGGTGGACTTCCCGCTCTTCGTTCTGCTGGGCGAAGGACTGGAGCGCCGCGAGGGATACGATCTGGCGCGGGCGATCGGCTTTGCATTGCAGATCATCTATTTCGCCGGCTGGGTGAATTATTACTGGATAGCCTGAAAAGAGAGATCATCGGAAATAAGACCGACGCAACAGGATTGTTAACTAAAATAAAATCCGCGTTCTTCCGTGTTTGTCCGTGTCCATCCGCATCCTATTTCCGAATAAAGTCTAATGACCCCTGTGCCCTTCAACAAGAACGCCATCTTCAGCCTGGCTTCCGCCATCCTGAGCGTGCTCTCTTTCTGCATCGGGACGGCGCCCCTTCCCCTGACGGCCCTGGCCTGCTATCCGCTCAGCCTCCTGAGCAGCGCGGCCGCCCTGGTCAGCGGCCTTGTGGCGCTCGATCAGATTCGTCGTCGCGGCGAGAGGGGCAACGCCCTGGCCCTGAGCGGCGTGTGGATCGGCGGCCTGACCCTGCTCCTCATGCTCTGCATCGTGAGCGTGGTTCTCCTGTTCTTCTCGAACTGGTTCGCATACCTGTTGCGGCAGCAAGCCCCCATTCCATCCTTTCACGCCTACTTGCAAATCCTGTCTGCTTCGAGTATGCTTGTGAGCGGGAGTGGTTGAGTCCCGGCGGGCTTCCTGGTCTTCAAAACCTGTGGCGGGCCGCGTCGCGGGCCGCGGTGGGTTCGACTCCCATCCACTCCCGCTATCTTCCGCGCAAGCCGAGGCATCGAAGAGGTGTTCCATGATTTTTCCCGAGACGGAGATCCTGAGTCGAATCGTAGGGCGCGTCTTTCACATCGAGGACATGACCCTCGGGGAGGCGGCCCGCGGCTGGCTGGCGCGTTATCGCGGTCGCCTGCTCCTGGAGGATAGCGAGGCGGCCTACGACCAACTGGCGCAGGCGCTCCAGCCCTACCAGATCACGCCGCTCTTTCGCCAGGAGAAGGGGCAACACGTGATTTACCTCACGCCGAGCCGCGCCGAACCCCGGCCGGGGCGTCCGCTCGTCAACCTGCTGCTCTTCCTGCTCACCGTGCTGAGCGTGATGTTCGCCGGAGCGCAAATGGAGGGCCCCCTCCCGGCCGACCTGGGCGGGCAGATGGCCGCGCAGGAGCGCGGCCTGCTCAGCGGCTGGCCGTTCGCGGCCAGCCTGTTGGGCATCCTCCTGGCACATGAGTTCGGCCACTACCTGATGAGTCGCTATCACAAAACGCCGGCCACGCTGCCCTACTTCATCCCATTTCCATTCAGTCCTCTGGGGACGATGGGCGCGGCCATCCTCATGCAGGGCACGCCGAAGAACAAGCGCATTCTGTTCGACATCGGCGTGGCCGGCCCGCTGGCCGGGGTGGTCGTTGCCATTCCCGTGCTGTTCTTCGGGCTGTCCATCTCCAGAGTGGCCCCCCTTACCACAGCCGGCGGGGCGATCATGATGGAGGGGAACTCCCTGCTCTACCTGGCGGCGAAATTCATCCTCTTCGGCCGGCTGCTGCCGGCGCCTGCCCACACTCCTGCCGGTCTGCCGCTGCTGCTGTACTGGATCCGTTATTTCTTCACCGGGCGGCCCTTTCCGCTGGGCGGGGTGGATGTGATCATCAGCCCGGTGGCCTTTGCGGGCTGGGCCGGCCTGCTCGTCACAGCGCTCAATCTTCTCCCGGCCGGCACGCTCGACGGTGGCCACGTCATCTACGCCGTGCTGGGGGATAAGGCCGGCAGGGTTTTTCCATACGTCCTGGGCGTGCTGCTGGTGCTCGGGATGTTCTGGAACGGCTGGTGGGTGTGGGCCGTGCTTCTGCTGTGGCTGGGGCGCGTTCAGGCTCAGCCGCTCGATCAGATCACCCCGCTCGACGCGGGGCGACGGCTGGTGGCCGCGATCGTGATCCTGATCTTCATTCTCACCTTCAGCCCGGTGCCCTTCTCCGTCTTTGGATGAGGCGTGCCATGCGCCGCTGGCCTGCGCTCTGGGCGCTGCTCGCGCTCTTCCTCTCTGCCTGCCAGCCTGCGCGCTTTGTTTCCACCTCCACAGCGGAGCCCATTCCGACGGCCACCCCGTCCGCCACGCCCACGCCCGTGAGCGGCAGCCGGCTGGGGGTCCAGAAGGAGGCGCTGCGGGGCACCACGATCCAGGTCTGGCATCCGTGGTTCGGGGTCGAGGCCAGCCTGTTCGAGGCCCAGGTACAGGAGTTCAATCGCACGAATGTCTGGGGCATCCACGTCCAGGCGAGCGGTCAGTCCAACTACGCCGCCCTGTACAACGGCGTGACGGCCTCGCTGCCGACGGCGCGACGCCCGACGCTGGTCATTGCCTTCCCCGAACATGCTTTGCAGTGGGATTCCGATGGCTACGTGGTCGATCTGAACGCCTACGTGAATGATGCGGAGTATGGACTCACCCCCGAGGAGGTGCAGGATTTCCCGCGCCTGTTCTGGAGTCAGGACGAGGCGGCCGGGCGACGGGTTGGGCTGCCGGCCGAACGCTCGGCGCGCTTCCTGCTTTACAATGTAGCCTGGGGACGAGGGCTCGGATTCGACGGCCTGCCTCGGAGCGCAGAAGACTTTCGCCAGCAGGCCTGCCGCGCTCACCAATCCATGCTGGCCGATGACGATAAGACGAACGATGCTTTAGGCGGCTGGCTGGTGGATACCGACGCCATGACCGCCCTTTCGTGGCTGCTGGCCTTCGGCGGCGGCGCGCTGGAGGGCACGGATTATCGCTTCCTGACGCCCAACAACATCCAGGCCCTGACCTTCGTGAAACAGCTCTACGATGAGGGGTGTGCCTGGCGGCCCGGGCCGGAGGCCGATCGGCCGGCCGCATTCGCGGCGCGCAAGGCTCTGTTCGCCGCCGCCGGCCTGGAGGAGTTGTCTGAGTACGTGGGCGCCATGGCGGCGGCGGAGAACCCGGATGAATGGACGGTGCTGGGCTTCCCCGGTCAGGGACAGTACGGACTGGCAGTGTATGGCTCATCGTACGTGATCTTGAAATCCACGCCCGAACAGCAACTGGCTGCCTGGCTCTTTGTGCGCTGGATGCTTGCCCCCGAAAACCAGAGAAAGTGGGTGGAGGTGAGTGGTCTGTTCCCTTTGCGAACCTCTTCGCGCGCCCTGCTGGGGGATTACGCCCGAAGCCATTCCCAGTGGGCGGCGGCGCTGGATTGGCTGCCGGAGGCGCGCCTTCAGCCGCAGCGCGCCTCATGGCGCACGGTGCGCGTCGTGGTGGGCGATGGGTTTGAGAGCATCTTTCGTTTGAACCTGCCCGCCGGCCAGCTGCCCGCCGTGCTGGCGCAGATGGAAGCCACGGCGCAGGAACTGGAAAGATAGCACTCCGTCACGCGGCTTGAGCTGGGGGAGCGATGCGCGTGCCGGCGGCGATTTCGGCATTCTTCGGGATGACCACGATGCCGTCCCGCACGAACCAGTTGTCGCCATCGAGGTCGGTGCCGCGTGGGAAGGGGCGAATGACGACCCCCTGGCCCAGGTGCACGTTTTTATCGAGGATCGCCCCTTCAATATCGCAGGCCGGGCCGATGCCGATGCGCTCATCGTAATCGTCGGCCCCCAGGAGGACGCTGTCTCGGATGCGCGTGCCGGCGGCGATCTGGCTGCGCAACCCGATCACGGAGCGGGTGATCTCTGCCTTTTCAATGCGACAGCCCTCGGCCAGCAAGACATCGGTCAGACGGCTGTCCTCCACAATCGTGCCCGGCAGGTAGCGGGCATGGGTGTAGATGGGCAGTTGCGGGTCGTAGAAGTTGAAGGGGGCGTTCGGCAAGGTCAGTTCCAGGTTGGTGTCATAGAAAGAACGAATCGTCCCGATGTCGCGCCAATAACCATCGAAATCGAACCCGCACACCCGGTGCGAGTGAATGGCCTGCGGGATGATCTCTCCGCCGAAGTCGTCCCGTTCGCGGTGGCGGGTGAGCAGTTCAACCAAGGCGTTGGTGTTGAACAGGTAAATGCCCATCGAGCCCAGGAAGGGGCGCTGGAGGTCGTCGCGGCTGGTGAAGCGGGCCTGCACCGCCTCCTGGGTGGGCTTCTCGACGAAATCCGTAATACGGCCATCGGCTTCGCGCTTCAAAAGGCCGAAGCGCGCCGCCTCCTGGCGCGGGACGGGCTGGACGGCCACCGTGACGTCGGCCTGCTTCTCCCAGTGGTACGCGGCCATCTTTCCGTAATCCATGCGGTAGAGATGGTCGCCGGCCAGGATCAGCACATACTCGGCGCCCGTGGCGCGAATCTCGAACAATTGCTTGCGAACGGCGTCCGCCGTGCCTTGATACCAGTCCGCCGACTCGAGGGTTTGTTCGGCGGCCCAGATTTGCACCCAGCCGGTATGAAAGGCGTCGAAGCGGTAGGCCTGGGCAATATGCCGGTGCAGGGAGACGGAGTTGAATTGGGTCAGGACAGCAATGCGGTAGATGCGCGAATTGATGCAGTTGCTGATGGGAATATCGATCAAGCGATACTTGCCGGCGATGGGCACGGCCGGCTTGGAGCGCATCTGCGTCAGGGGAAAGAGACGAGCGCCACGCCCTCCTCCCATGATCACAGCCAGGATGGTATCGAGCGTGGGCACGGTCTCTTCTCCTCATCGCCTGTCTTTCCCCAGGCGGCGCACCTTGTTGAAAAGATAGATCAGCGGATACGCGACCAGGAGCAGCCCATCGAGGAGTGAAAACAGGAAGAACAGTTTCATCGCACTCTCCTTTCTGGGATGCGGAGCGCGGAAACGAAAGCGCGCGACTGCCATGGCCTCGCGCGCACGGAAGGGGGAGCGGGCGAGCGCCCGCAGTCAGATGAGCATGCCGAAGGTGGGAATCGAACCCACAATCCCGAAGGAACACGATTTTGAGTCGTGCGCGTCTGCCAGTTCCGCCACTTCGGCTCGTTTTAAGTATAAACCGATTCTCTCTCCGAGGTCAAGACAGTTTCTGCGGGTGATTGCCCGTAGCGTGGGATTTATCCCGCAACCCAAAGGCGACATCCATAGCGCGGCGCAAGCAGTCGGATTTATCTGACTTTTATGTACGGAGGCAGGGCTTCAGCCTGCCGAAGCAGGCCATGCAAAAGACATGGGCGATCACCAGAATTTCTGGCCGGAAATTCTCCACTTCTCAAAGGCGGGGAGAAGGCAGGCTTTCTGACAGTCATGACCCGCCCTGCGACCAGCGCACGATAAGGGAGCCTGCGGTCAAGCAGGCTCCCTTCAGACTTACGGCTGAGAAACGTAGGGGTTACTTCGCCGGGCGCACCTGGACTTGCATGAATCCGCCCTGAGCGCTCACCGAACGAATCTCGATGATCGTGCCGGTGTTCGGGTTGATCACGCCGCCCCAGGGATTCGAGGGGTTGTAATACTGGATGCGGTCGTCGAACACGGGCACCGCCGGCTGGCTGGGATGGTAGGAGGGCATGCCCAGGTAGTGCAGCGTGATGGCATCCGTCGGCTCCAGGCTGAAGGTCGAGTCGAACGTCTGAACACGATTGCGCCAGAGCTTGCCATCGGCGCGGTAGAGGAGCGCGGGGTGGGCATCAATGGGCAGGATCAAGCCCCGACCCGGATGTTGAGGGGTGTTGTTGTTCCTTTGGGAGGTATCCCAATAACTGAGCAGCAGTCCATCCTGATAGGGGAAGTGCTCCACCCAGTTACCCAGGGCCGGATCGTTGAGGAAGCCGAAGTTATACGCCGTAGCCAGGCCTCTATCATAGCCGCGATACTGACGGAATTCAGCCACGTAGTAGTGGCTGTACAGACGGGTCTCGGTGCCGGTGGAGCGGCGGAATCCGCTGGCTGGAGCGAAGGTCCAGCCCGTCTCGCTCTCGGCGCCGTCCAGGTCGTAGCCGCTGATCTCCAGGTTATCGATCATGAAGCCGAGCCCGGTCACCGCCTCATCGGTCCAGTAGCGGAAGCCGAGCAAGACATCGCCGCTGTAAGCGGAGAGGTCCGCCGTCAGATCGACCCAGGCATTACCGGACGAGCCCGTGATGCCATAGCCAAAGTTCTGTCCATTGGGGTTCGTGGTGGTCGAGAGATTGGTCTCCACGCTGGCCCAGGTGGTGCCTCCATCGGTCGAGACAATCAGGTAGGCGTAATCCCAATCGAGTTCGATGTCGTACCTCACCTTGGCCTTCAAAACCGAGCCGCCTGCCAGAGTGAAGGGCTTGTACATGAAATGATCCAGGTTATCCCCGGAGCCGCTGTAGTAGAAGTATGTGCCTTCGTAAGGAGCGCCGATGTTGGTGGTTACCGGCTTCTTGGGAAGAATCACGAACAGGCCCTGAGCCTGCTTGGTGTTGGTTTCAGCCGGGCCGAGTTTGTGTTCCGACTTTTGTCCGGCGCGAGCGACCTCGTAGTTCAACCATCCCAACTGGAACTTCTCCCAGGCTCCCATGTGTCCCGGCCTGGAACCGATGTCCACGCTGCCGTCGCTGAGCCAGGAGCCGGAGGACATGAGCGTCCAGAAGCCGGTCGAGTTCTCACCGCCCTGGGTGGCGTACAGGTCAGGCAAACCCAGGTCATGGCCATATTCATGGGAAAAGACGCCTACGCCGCCGTTCTCGGGCTGGATGGTGTACTTGTTGACCCAGTAGGAACTATTGCCGATGCGGACGCCGCCGATGAGGAAGTCTGGCGAGGGGCCGGCCACGCCGATCAGGTTGTAATATGCGAACCAGCTGTGGCTCCAAATCGCGCAATCGCCCAGAGCCCCGCCGCCCGCCTCATTGCCTTCGCCGGCATGGACGAACTGGGCATGGTCAATGTAGCCATCGGGTTCGTTGAAGTTGCCGTCCTCATCCCAATCGTAACGATCCCAGATGTCGAACTGGCTCAAGTAGGCATCGATCTCGGCCGGGGTCTTGCCGGCCGCGACTTGAGCGTTGTACCATCCGTTCATGGAATCGATCAGGAACTGCCAGACAGCCGGGCCGCCCAGGTCGTCATCGTACGTACAGGCTTCGCCCGGCACCTCCACCCAGTCGGTCACATCGCCGTGGACGGTGTAGCGGTTCGAGGACTGCTCGATGTAATACTGGCGCATCGAATTTGCCCCTGCTCCCTCGGCGAAGAGCAGTTGCATGAAATAGTCTCGACTGAAATCTGGCGTCCAGATGGTGGTGTTATTCAAACTGCGATCGGGTTCTGCGATGTTGTTGTGATGGAAATCGCTGAACTCGCCGAGCACCGTCCAGATCGGATCTTCCCCCTCGCGCGTCAGTTCTAACAAACTGGCCTCGGGCACTTCGTGCGTCTTGCCATAGGCCTTGCCGTGAAGTTTTGCATCCAGGGCTTTTGTCTTCAGGTCCAGTTGCTGTGTGGTCAGGGGGTCGGGCCGATTGTCCTCCTTCTTGACCCATTCGGGGTCATCGAACGTGCCGCCCGAGGACACGCGGGCGGCAAGAGCAGAGGCCGGAAACAGGGCCGCCAGAAAAGCCAGGACTCCAAGTACGGCAAACACTTTGTGCAACATGTTTCTCCTCCAAGCCAGAATAGACGATCGAACCTGCGTGGGTTTTTATGGGGTGTGATACTCAGAATCGTCCCTGGTGCGTTGCACCTCCTTTCGAGGAACAAGTCAGGCATTCCCCGCGAGGGGGGGCCGGCGCAGAGATCCAGCGCGTTTCCCGAAGGTGTGCTCCTTGCAGCGAGATGAAAACTGCCGAGGGTTTTCCTTCGGCAGTCTGGCGATCTGCATGAGCAGACATAACTTTGCATCCCCACCTCGCGATGGGTTTGCCTTTTCGGGCTATCTGGCATTCCTGTGTATCGGCCAGGTGTCACCGTTCGTCCGTGGCAGGTTGATTTTAGCATCGTTGCACAACCCATGCAAGTGCCCGCGTTCTCTCAGCGGACATGGCCGGCAGCTGTGACCAAGGCGCGGCCGTGTCCACATTATCAGGATGTAAGCGGCAGGTTTCGATTGGAATCGCATTGTGCATGTCTATTTCAAAGTGGACGAAAAACTGATGTGGGATACCATCCAAAACGACTTGCCACCCTCGATCCCCGGGTTGGAAAAACTGCTGTAATTCCTTGCACGGAGGCAGGGCTTTCCGGCCCGCCGGGAAAGTGCAACCATGCCACAGGGGAGGCGATTACGCTAGAACACATCCCCGCGCCAGCGATACCACAGCCAGCCGAGGGGGATTCCCGCCACTCCACCAAGCAACCCAGCCAGCCAGTGATAAGGGTGGGGATAGCCGTCTAGGGCGAGGCGCGCCGCCACGTAGCTGAAGAAGCCCAGCCCGATGGACCAGAAATAGACCACAGCCGGCCACTCTTTTCGCGTGTCGATCTTCCTGCGTTTCGGTTTCTTCACTGTACCCTCAGCCCGTGTATGGCCGTTCTCAAAGGTTGTGCTGCGAAAATTTAATTACTGCAACTCCCGCCCTGACCGGGTGCCTGGGGTAACAGAGCGCTGGTTTGCAAACTTTGATGGACGGCAGCAAAACCCGAGCCGGACGAAAACCGGGCGCCGTTCACCTGCCGTGCCTCGGCCTCCCGAAAGTCCGTGTTTTGATTCGCCTTGAGATACATGGCGATTTCTAGATACTGCTGAGGGAACCAGAAGGCATTGACGTATTTGGCGGCCGCGAACATCTCATCCACGCCGGCGTCTTGCGAGGCCATCAACTCCAGCAAGCCGAGCATGGCCATGCCGTGATTGCAGTCAGGGAAGAGGGTGGGGTTGTTGCAGCACGGACGGTAGACCGCCGCAGCCACTTCCTCCACGCGTGCCTGTTGTTCGGGCGTGAGCGGAATCAGATCGAGGCGGGCGTACAGGTCGGTGACGGGTTTCGCGGCCAGCGTCCAGCCGCCGGTGGAGGCGAAGCGCTCGATCTGCCCATCGCTGTATTGCACCATCGGCCCTTCCGTGAGGATCGGATTTCTGTTCGCCAATCCGACCGCCCAGAAGAAGTTCAGCAGGAAATGGGCGTTTTCGCGGGTGATGACGATTGCCTCATCGCTGCCTTTTTTTAGGATATCTATCTGGCGGTTGCTGACGGCATCACCGCCGGCGGACATCACGCGCAGAAAGGCGTCGTAGTCAATCACGCCCGCTTCGAGCAAGCGCGGCCCGAGGTCGCCGTACGAGACGGGTAGGGCGTAGCCCTCCTGCGGATTGACCTGCTCGTAGAGTTGGGTCAATTCTCTCTGTTGCCGGGCGGCGGCGGTTTCATCCTGCCCCCATTTCAGGTAGCCGCTGCCGAGGCCGAGGAGGAAGGTAACGACAACGACCACGACCATCCAGGCAATTTGGCGAATGCGTTTGTTGGCGAGGATGTTCTCATCGGCAGTCTCTGTGGTTATCTCAATATTCTGTTCTGACATGTTTTTTTCCTTTCACCCGCGGGCAAGGCTTGTGTGGATTTTGTCTCTTCGCTCTTCAAATGCTTCTCAGGCCCGCGCTCGAACAGCGACCTGCACAACTGCGAGCAGAAATAGTAACCTTTGGTGCTCATTGATTCGTGGGGTATCCTCAAGGTTACGAAACCAAAATTGAGGAGGTACCCCATGACTACAGGCGATATTATCCTACACATTTTCTGTTTTGTGGATGGCCACTTGCCCCATATTCCGAAACATCCACAGGCCAGGTTGTATCCGAGCGCGTTGGTGACAACTGGCATCCTGTTTGCTCTCAAAGGCGGTTCTTTTCGTGCGTTCTACCGCCCCTTGCAACGCGATTACGGCGATCGGTTTGGAAAGGGCTCGTTGCCGGAACGAAGTCTTCTCCAGCGGCTCCTCAAAGCCCAGCTGAATTCTTGCTCTGAAACCGCACCCAATGGTTATTAGAAACTCCACTTTTTCCCCTTGCCTTTTGGCAGACAATTGGGTACTATCTTCACATGGACGTTCCCCGCCCTCCATTGGCTCCAGACACCTCTCCCCGCCCGCGCCCGAAAGCGTTGCACGCCGTGGAGAAGACCATCCTGGTTGCCCTTCTCCTGGCAACGGTCTTCGTGGCCTGGACTCCGAACAGCTTTTCTGCTGCCTCGCTTGCAGACAAACTGGCTCTGCTGCTCACCCCTCAGCCGGCCAACCCTGCTGCGGAGGCGCGACCGACCGTGTTGCGCGTCGGAATCGTGGCCGGCCACTCCGGCAACGATTCGGGGGCCGTGTGCCTGGATGGCAACAACAAGGTCACATTGAGCGAGGCGGAGGTGAATCTCAAGATCGCTACCCTGGTGCGGCAGAAACTCACCGAGCGCGGCCTGCAGGTGGACTTGCTCAACGAATACGATACGCGCCTGAACGGCTATCGTGCCGCGGCGATCGTCTCGATACACAATGACTCGTGTGAATACATCAACGACGAGGCCACCGGTTACAAAGTGGCCGCCGCACTCAACACCCGCGATGTCAACCGCGCCAATCGTTTGCTGGCCTGTCTGATCGACCGTTACCACAAGGCCACGGGTTTGCGCTTTCACCCCGGCAGCATTACTCCGGATATGACGAGTTATCATGCCTTTTCCGAAATCGATCCCAATACGATTGCGGCCATCATCGAAACCGGCTTTTTGAACCTTGACCGCGAGACGCTGACCCAACACACCGATCAGGTCGCGGACGGGATCGTCAACGGCATTATGTGCTTTATCAATAACGAGAATGTTGGACCGACACCCATGCCCACCTCCGGCCCATGAACTCCCCCCTGGATGAAGCCCACGCCGCCATACTAAGGGCGCGTCAGGCCCTGCGTGATCAGCAACGCGGGGAAGCACGCCGCTGGGCAGAGCGCGCCGCCGCGCTGGCTCCCCAGTTGGAGGACCCCTGGCTGATCCTGGCCGCCGTGGCCGGCCCGCAGGCCAGCGTGGAATACATTCAACGCGCCCTGGCCGTCCACCCCGAGAGTCGGCGCGCCCAGCAGGCCCTGGAATGGGCGCTCGAACGCCAGCACCCCGGCCCGGGGCGTGGCAGCCCGGCCGCACGTCCGGAGGCGGAGCGACTCGCCCCTCGCCGCTCCCATACCGCCTTCTACGCCGTCTTGCTTTTGGGCCTGGGCCTCCTGGTGTGCATCATGGCCGCTTGGTCAGCCGTCACCCTTCCCGCCTTCGCCTCCCTCATCAGCCCAACGGCTGCATTGCCGCCTCGTTCACAGGTCTGGGCTCCGCTATCCATCCCCAAACCCACATACACCCCTCTCCCGCCTGTGGAAATGGCGACGGCGACTGCCATGGAGAAACCGGACGCGACCGGGGCACCACAAAGAGGAGACGAGGGCCCGGCCACCGCCAGCCCCGCCCCCTTGCTGGATCCGCAGGGCATAGCCCTCGCAACGCCGGAGACGGCCACTTCGCCCGGCGCGGTGCCCATCCCCACCCAGACCGAGGCAGTCGAGTCCCTGCCCACCGAGACGCCTCCGGCCGAGCCCACCTGGAGTGGGTCGATCTCGCTGGAGTACGTACCCGATACGCCCACAGCGGAACTCCCGGCTTACGTTGCGCCGCCCGCTCCGTCCCATGCCTCCAACAGCGGGGAACGCTGGATCGACGTCAACCTCTCACAGCAGATGGCTTATGCCTACGAGGGAGATGCCATCGTCAACTCGTTCCTGGTCTCGACCGGCACCTGGCTGCATCCAACGGTGACGGGCAAATACCGCATCTACGTCAAATTGCGCTACACCGATATGGCCGGCCCCGATTACTATCTTCCCAACGTCCCATACGTCATGTACTTCTACAAGGGCTATGGTCTGCATGGCACCTACTGGCATAACAACTTCGGAACGCCCATGAGCCATGGATGCGTCAATTTGAGCATCCCCGATGCCGCCTGGCTCTATTCTTGGGCCTCGGTGGGGACGCTGGTGAACGTGCATTATTAGCCTGTCTCGGGTTCATGCTTCAAACTCTCTCGCGGCGAGATTTTCTCAAATTGAGCGGGCTGGGATTGCTCGGTCTATGGATGCCCGCTTCGCCATCGCAGACGCTCGCAGGCTTGCAGGGGCGCGTGACTTCGCAATGGATTTGGGTATACCATCAGCCCTCCTTCCGGGCCCGCCGTGTGAAGTTATACTGGCGCGATCGCCTCCTGCCCATCACCGCGGTCACGATCAGCGACGACGTGCAGGACTACAACCGCGTTTGGTACCAGGTCGGCGACGAGGGCTTTGCCTATTCCGGCGTGCTGCAGCCCGTCCGAGTCCTGCTGAACGATCCCGTCTTGGATATCCCCGCTACGGGCGTGTTGGGAGAGGTGAGCGTGCCGTTCACCGATGCGCACGAGCAGCCCGAGGCGCGCTCGCCGCTCGCCTATCGCATGTACTACGAAAGCGTGCATTGGATTCTGTCTGCGGTGGCTGCGCCGGACGGGAGAATCTGGTATCAAGTGCTGGATGATAAGTGGGATAGAAGGTACTACGCGGCGGGCGAACACCTGCGCCTCATCCCGGACGATGAACTGGCGCCCCTGTCCCCCCAGGTGCCCGAGGCCCAAAAGAGGATTCAGGTGCGCCTGAAAGAGCAACTGTTGCTGGCTTATGAAAATGACAACCCGGTCTTTGCCGCGCGCCTCTCCAGCGGCGGTGCCTTGCGCGAGGGCACCTATACCACACCGGCCGGCTCCTTCATGACGTACCACAAGCGCCCCACACGGCACATGGCCGCCGGCGACCTGACGGCCAGCGGCTTTGACCTGCCCGGCGTGCCCTGGGTGATGTACATCACCGAGGGCGGCATCTCGCTGCATGGCACCTACTGGCACAATGACTTCGGCTACCCCAAGAGTCATGGCTGCATCAACCTGGCGCCCTCGGCGGCCAAATGGCTTTATCGCTGGACGAATCCGGCGCTCAGGCCGGGCGAGCGCTTTGCGTACCAGGCGAGCGGCACGGCGGTTGAGATCGTAAAATGATTGCGAATACCGTCGCGCAGGATTTATCCCGCAACCCAAACGTGATATCATGCCACATCCGAGTTTTCATGTTCGGAGACGGAACTTTAGTTCACCGAACGTGGCGGGCCGTTGCTCCCGCACTGACGAAAAACGGAAACGCGGATAAAATTCACCCTGGCCATGACATCTCTATTCTCTCGACGCGATTTCCTCAAACTGGCCGGCGCCGGCCTGCTCGGCGGCCTGGCCTCTGAACTGCGGCTGGAGCAGGCGTGGGCGAGCCCGGCCTTGCAGGGACGCATGACGCTCAGCGGCATTGGTCTGTACAAGGAGCCCGCCTTCGCGGCCAGGAAGATTCACGTCTTCGGGCGCGACGAGGTCGTGAACATCAGCGGCGAGGTAGAGGGGGAAGCCGGCAATCCTTTCAACAAGAAGTGGTACCAGATCAACGCCGAGGGATACACCTACTCCGGCTGGGTGCAGCCCGTCGAAACGCACTACCAGAAGCCGGCCTTCTATATCCCCGCTTCCGGGCAATTGGGCGAGATCACCGTCCCCTACAGCGACACGCGCCTCGAACCCAGCCTGCGGGCCAGGAACGGCTATCGCGTCTACTTTTCAAGCACCCATTGGGTCATCGGCGTCTCGCTCAATCGCTATGAGAAGGGTGTGTGGTACGAGATCTACGATAGCGAACGGAGACGCTCTTTTTACGTCCTGGCCAGCGACATGCGCCTTGTTCCGGACGATGAACTCTCTCCGCTCTCTCCCGAGGTGCCGGAGGAGCGTAAATGGATCTATGTGGACACCGGCGTGCAACTGGTCACGGCCTTTGAGGAGGAGCAGCCCGTGCTGATCGCCCGCTGCTCCAGCGGCGGAAAGGGCACGCGTACGCCGCCGGGCACATTCCGCACCTTCCATAAGGGCCCCACGATTCACATGACCAACGACGGCGAGCCCGGCGCAGGGCGCCCCTACGACCTGCCGGGCGTGCCGTGGGTGACCTTCTTCACCGGCACGGGCATTTCGTTTCACGGCACGTACTGGCACAACGATTACGGACAGCCGCGCAGCCATGGCTGCGTCAACCTGCGCCCGCGGGACGCGAAGTTCCTCTACCGCTGGACGCGCCCGGTCGTCCCGCCCGATACGCCCTACCTCTACCGCCCCGGCGAAGGCACGCGCGTCGAGGTCGTTGCCCCATGAGGTGATCATGCCGAGAGAGCCCCTGTTCGCCGGCCTGGTCGTGGACGAGGAGGATCGCGCCGTGGAAACCGCCCATGTGGGCGAAGAGCCCTTTTACGTGGTGAACGACGCCGGCTTTCGCCGCCACATCCCTGCCGAGCGGATCGACCGCCAGGTGCTTGCACAGATGCGCGAGATGATCCGGGGCCACGAGGCTGCGATCTCGGAGCAAACCGCCAGGATGCTGGGCCAGGAAGACATCTTCACGAAAGCCATCATCGAACAACAACTCAAACACATGGAGCAGCAATTCGAAACCCTGCTGCAGCAGGGCATTCCCGAAGAAGGCCGCGCTTACCTGGGAATGCTTGGCTTCAAAATAGTCATCAACGTGCATGGCGAGGTCGTGCGCCTCGAGCAGCCCGGCGCCATAGACGATGGGGAAGAGTAACTTGGGCGCTTCCTATCAAGGCCTCCTGCCGCGCTACGGACATCTGCTGGCGCTCCCGCCCCATACCCAGACCATCAGCCTGCTGGAGGGCAACACCCCCCTCCTGCCGGCCCTCCACCTCGCCCGCCAGCTGGGCGGCGGGTTCGAGTTGTTCATCAAGTTCGAGGGGCTCAACCCCAGCGGCTCGTTCAAGGATCGCGGCATGACGGCGGCCATCAGCGAGGCCGCCGGGCGCGGCGCGCGGCGCGTGATCTGCGCCTCGACCGGGAACACCGCTGCTTCGGCAGCCGCCTACGCGGCCCGGGCCGGGATGAAGCCCATCGTGCTGATCCCGCAGGGCAAGGTGGCTGTGGGCAAACTGGCCGGCGCGCTGGCCCATGGCGCCCAGGTCGTCCAGATCGAGGGTTCGTTCGATGATGCCCTGGCGCTCGTGGTCGAGATCGCCAACAAGCACCCCATTGCCCTGGTCAACTCCATCAACCCCTACCGCCTCGAGGGGCAGAAGACCGTCGCCTTCGAGATCTGCGATGTGCTTGGCCGCGCCCCCGACTGGCTGTGCCTGCCGGTCGGCAACGCCGGCAACATCACGGCCTGCTGGGCCGGCTTCAAACAATACCATGCCCGTCACTCGACCGGCCTGCCGCACCTGCTGGGCGTCCAGGCACGTGGGGCCGCGCCGCTGGTGCTCGGCCACACGGTCGAGAAGCCGGAGACCATCGCCACGGCCATCCGCATTGGCCGCCCGGCGCGCGGGGAGCAGGCCCTGCAGGCAGCAGAGGAATCCCGCGGCCGCATCGTGGCCGTCAGCGATGAGCAGATTCTCGATATGCAAAAAGCCCTGGCGCGCCTCGAGGGCCTGTGGGTGGAGCCGGCCTCGGCGGCCGGCCTGGCCGGGTTGGCCTCCGAGATCGCCGGCCGCAGGCTGAACCCAAAGGGCAAATGCATCGTGGCCATCTGTACCGGGCACGGCCTGAAGGACCCCGAAATCGTCACGCGGCAACAACCGCCCCCCAGGATCATCCCGCCCCGTCTGGAGGCGCTGGAGGAGATGATCCTTAACCCGAACCCGGAATGAAGGGCAGCGAGGCGGTAAAGGCATGAACGTTCTGGTCAGGGTCCCCGCCACATCGGCCAACCTGGGCCCCGGCTTCGATACCCTCGGCCTGGCGCTGAGCCTGTGGAACGAGGTCGAGTTCGCGCCGGCGGAGATGTTCTCCCTGCAAGTGGCTGGAGAGGGAGCGGCACGCATGCGGCATACGCCCGCCAACCTCATCGTGCGCTCGGCACGCAAGGTGTATCGGAGGCTTGGCAGGGAGATGCCGCCGCTGCGGATTCGCTGCCTCAACCGCATCCCGCCCGCATCGGGGCTGGGCTCCTCCGCGGCGGCGATCCTGAGCGGGCTGCTCGGCGCCAACGCCCTGCTCGGCCAGCCTCTGTCGCAAAGCGAGATCTTGAATCTGGCGCGCGACATGGAGGGGCACGCCGATAATGTGGCGCCGGCCCTGCTGGGTGGCCTGGTGGTGGCAGCCCTGGCACGCCCCGCGCCCGCCCTCATCGTCCGCAAACTGCCCATCCGATCCTGCGCCGTGACGGTGGTGTTGCCCGAAGTGGATTTTCCCACCGCTCGAGCGCGTGCCATCCTGCCGAAACAGGTAGCGCTCGAAGACGCCGTGCACAACCTCGGGCGCGTCGTGCTGGTGTGCGAGGCTTTGCGCCTCGGCGACCTCGAGCTGCTGGGCCAGGTCATGGAGGACGCTCTGCATCAAGCGCCTCGCCTGAGACTCATCCCCGGAGCCCGCAAGGCGTTGCATGCCGCGCGGCAGGCCGGCGCGGCCGCCGTGGCGCTCTCGGGAGCCGGCCCCGGCCTGATCGCCTTCTCCGCGCAGCGCACCCCTGCCATCGGGTCCGCCATGCAGCGAGCCTTCGAGGCCGCCGGGCTGAGAACGCGCCTCTTCCACCTGCAGATCGCCCGACAGGGAGCCCGGGTTATAATCCGTGGGTAATCTCGCCACCAGGCTGCCTGCGGGTGAGGGTAGAATCAGGGACACGGAAGGAGCGTGTCCGAAAGAGCGAAAATGACACAACTCAAGATCACCGACGATCTGGAAGCCCTCTTGGGTGTTTTACCGGACGACATCCGCCATGCGGTGGAAAGAGCGAATGATAGCGAGAACCTGCTCGAGATCATCCTTGACCTGGGGCGCGTGCCCACAGCGCGCTTTATCGATCGCGAGGTGGTGCTGCGCGAGAGCGAAGTGACGCGCGGGGAGATTGATTATGTGGACGACCGCGTCGGCGAGTTCGATGCCGATAACCGCGCCGGCCTGGAACGTACTCTGCATCGCATATCGGCCATCCGCAACCGGCGTGGACATATCGTCGGGCTGACGCTGCGCGTCGGACGCGCCGTCTACGGCACGGTGGACATCATTCAGGACATCATCGAATCGGGCAAGTCGGTGCTCATCCTGGGCCGCCCCGGCGTGGGCAAGACCACGCTGCTGCGCGAGGCGGCGCGCATCCTGGCCGAGAACAAGCGCGTCGTCATCGTGGACACCTCGAACGAGATCGGCGGCGATGGGGACGTGCCACACCCGGCCGTGGGGAAGGCACGCCGCATGCAGGTGCGCGAGCCCATGCTGCAGCACGAGGTGATGATCGAGGCGGTTGAGAATCACAACCCGGAGGTCATCGTCATTGACGAGATCGGGCGCGAACTGGAGGCCGCCGCGGCCCGCACCATCGCCGAGCGCGGTGTACAACTCATCGGCACGGCGCACGGCAACACGCTGGAGAACCTGCTGCTCAACCCGACCCTGAGCGATCTGGTGGGCGGGGTGGAGGCGGTCACGCTTTCCGATGAAGAAGCCCGCCGGCGCGGCACCCAGAAGACAGTGCTGGAGCGGCGCGCTCCACCCACCTTCGATGTGTTGATCGAGATCCAGAATCGCGATCGCTTCGCTGTCCACCCCGACCTCGCCAGCGCGGTGGATGCGCTTCTGCGCGGCTTCCCCCTGACCCCGGAGATTCGCACGCGCGCAGTGGACGGAAAGATTCAGATCGAGCAGGCCGCGCCCTCTGCCCCTCTCTGGGGCGAGGCCCGGCGACAGGAGGCCTCCTCAACCAGGACGCCGCGCCGCACCCTGAGCCCCGGGACGGCCTCCGTTCCTTTTGGGCGCGGCGCCTCCATGGTGAAAATCTATCCGTATGGGGTGGCACGCAACCGCCTGATGCAGGCCGCCAAGCGCCTGGGCGTGCCGGTGGTGGTGGTGAAAGAACCCGACGAGGCCGAGATCCTGGTCACTCTGCGCACATACTATCGCGACCGCCAACAGCCAATCCTGGAGGCCGAACAGCGCGGCCTGCCGATCTACGTCCTGCGCTCAAGCACGGTCAGCCAGATGGAGCAATTCCTGGCCGAGTTGTTCAATCTGACTGCCAGCCAGTTCTCCTCCTCGGACCTCGAGGCGGTGAAGGAGCAAACGCGCCAGGCGATCCAGGCCGTGTTGAATGGCGAGCGCTGGGTGGACTTGCCGCCGGGGCCGGCCCTGGTGCGACGCATCCAGCACGAGATGGCGCGGCAGGCCGAACTGATCAGCCATTCTTACGGCAAGGAGCCGCGCCGGCATGTGAGGATCTTTCGGGAGTAGGACGGTGGGCGGGCCGGCCCTCGGCCCTTATCGCGCAGCCGCCTCGCCCAGCGTCACCTCGACGCGCATCTTCTGGCCGCGGCGCACGAATTCCACCGTGACTCGATCGCCGGGCCTGTAGGCGTAGAGAGCGTTGATGTAGGAGTGGATTTCATCCAGGGCCACCTCGCCGATCCTGGTAATGATGTCGCCGCGTTGCAGGCCGGCGCGCTGGGCCGGACCGCCGGAGGTCACGCGCGTCACGTAGGCGCCCCACGGGACCGGCAGGTTGTACATGGCGGCAATGTCGGGCGTGATGGTCTGGTAACTGATGCCCAGGAAGGGGTGTGCAAAGTACCCCTTTTCGATGATCTGATCCGCCACCGCCTGGGCGGTGTTGATCGGAATGGCGAAGCCCAGGCCCTCGGCCACCGTGCCGCTGCCCGTCCCGCGCACGATGAGCGTGTTGATCCCGATCACCTCCCCGGCCAGATTCACCAGCGGCCCGCCGGAGTTTCCCTGATTGATGGCCGCATCGGTCTGGATCAGGTTTTCGATCTGATAGCCGCGCCCCGAATCGATCGAACGGCCGGTGGCGCTGATGACGCCCACCGTGACCGTGTTGCGGAAATCGCCCAGGGGCGAGCCGATGGCAATGGCGGTCTCGCCGGGCTTCAGCGCGTCCGAATTCCCCAGCTGGACAACGGCGGGCACCTTCCCGTCCGTTTTCAGGACGGCGATGTCGGAGTACGGATCGCTGCCGACGAGCGTGGCTTTCTGCGTCGTCCCGTCGGACAGGATGATGCTGACCTCGTTCGTGCCCTCGACCACATGATTGTTGGTCAGCAGGTAGCCTTGAGGCGAGATGAAGAACCCGCTCCCGCTGACTGTCTGGTCGCCGGTCGGGCCGAAGAAGGTCATCTGCCCCGGAATGGTGCCGACCACGGTCACGACGGCCGGGCTGACCTCTTGGACGGCCTGCGTGATGGTGGTTTGCACATCGGTAGTGCTCAGGGTCAGGCTCTGGGATGGGAGCCCGGCCGGCGGTGCGCCGGGGGGGAGGGCGGCGGCCGCGGGGGGATTCTGCCGCACGGCGCGGTAGACTGCCACGCCTCCGGCCACGGCTCCGCAAAACGCGGCCAGGACGGCCACGACGACGACAAAGAGGGTGTAGAGGAAGCGCTTGATGGACATGTGGACCTCCAAGGGCAAAGCATTGTAACAGGCCAAGATGACAGCCCGATTAAAAGACGGCCTCGCCACGTTATAATGGTAGCATTGCCATGATGTTCATCACCCTGGAAGGCCCTGAGGGTTCCGGCAAAACCTCCCACATCAAGCCGCTGGCCGAGTGGCTGGAGG
Source organism: Chloroflexota bacterium (assembly GCA_037445475.1). Lineage (GTDB taxonomy): Bacteria > Chloroflexota > Anaerolineae > Anaerolineales > Villigracilaceae > Fen-1038. The sequence continues at coordinate 7,469 of JBBIKK010000023.1, read as the reverse complement.
GGCGTGGGCACAAAGTGTTCACCACGCGAGAGCCGGGCGGCACCCCGATCGGAGAGCAAATCCGCGCCATCCTCCACGACCTGAAGAACGCCGAGATGCATCCCCGCACCGAGACGCTGCTCTATCAGGCGGCACGGGCGCAGATCGTGGAGCAGATCATCCGTCCAAAACTGGCGCAGGGATATATCGTCCTTTCTGATCGTTTTGCCGATTCGACCCTGGCCTATCAGGGCTACGGCCATCAGCAGGACCTGGCCCGGGTGAGGAATTTGATCCACTACGCCACCGGCGGCCTGACTCCGGAGCTGACGCTCCTGCTGGATGTGGATGTGGAAACAGGGCTGAGGCGCAAGGCGAGAAACGGCGAGTGGAATCGCCTGGATGCGTATGACTTGGACTTTCACCGCCGCGTGCGGGCCGGCTATTTGGAACTGGCGCGCGCGGAAGCAGCGCGCTGGGTCATCCTCGATGCCTCCCAAGCATGGGAGGAGGTGCAACAAGACCTGCGGCGGGTGATCTCCGAACGCCTGCAGAGCAGAGGGCGAAGAGCGGAGGATAACACCTAGCCGTCCGTTCTGCGGCGCGGCTCACCATTCGTTATCCAGATCGCTCTCCGGCGCCTCCCCCAGTTCCGGCAGTTCCTTCTCGATTTCCTCCGGGCTCTGCCCCGCTTCTAAGCGCCCGACCACCTCGTCGAACTCATCGGGCAGGTCCTCGCCCAATTCCTTTCCCATCTTGCGCATCATGCGCCCCAGCGCCCTGGGGTTATCCTCCAACCCGTCCAGCGTCGAGGGGTCGGCCAGGTCTTCCAGGCAGCTTTCCTCGGAGCGGGCAATGCGCACTCGGGTCATGCGCCGCCGCACGTTGGGACTCCCGCAGTGCGCGCAGGTCACCGTTCTGAGGCCATACTCGCTGTACGTCATGAAGACATCGAAGCGTTGACCACACTGAAGGCACAGGAAATCGTATGTGGGCATGTTTGAATTTTAACCCAGGCGGGGAGGAGCGAGAAGGCAGCCTATGGCATTCCAACGGCCGTGCGGAAGTCGCAGGGCAGGTAATGGCAGAGCAATACTCTATGGGAGTCTCCACGTGTCAAGCCAAATGAAAATGTTGCCGAACGCGCACCCTTGACGTTTTCCCATGACCGGGTATAATAACGCTGGATGTCAAAATCGAACTTCCCAGCAAGCGCTTGAGGAGAAAGCCTCGAAGCGCTTGCCTTTGTTTGTCTATCTCACGCATGACTACGCGCTCATCGGGAATGCCCCCCTTTTACATGCGAGCCTGGAGAGGACACCGTGGAAACTAAAGGACTGACCGCACTCCGCATCAGCCTCGCTTCACCTGAGACGATCTTATCCTGGTCGTATGGCGAAGTGCTGAAACCCGAAACCATCAACTACCGCCGCCTGCGACCGGAGAAGGATGGCCTGTTCTGCGAGGCCATTTTCGGTCCCACCCGTGACTGGCAATGCTACTGCGGCAAATACAAGAACCCCCGTTATAAAGGCATTGTATGCGACAAGTGTGGTGTTGAAGTGACCCGCGCCTCGGTGCGGCGCGAACGCATGGGGCACATCACGCTGGCCTCTCCGGTGGCCCATATCTGGTACACCCGCCGCGTCCCCTCCTACCTGGGCATCTTGCTCGACATCTCGCGTCGCAACCTCGATCGGGTGCTCTACTTTGCTCAGTATGTCGTCACCTATGTCGACGAGGAGGCCCGCCAAAAGGCCCTCAAGCGCCTGGAGGACGAGATCTCCGTCTCCGAACGCGAACAGGCGGCCGCTGTCAACGCCAAGATCGCCGAAATCAAGCTCCGACGTGACCACTATCTGGCCGAGATCCATCAGAAGCGCACGGCTCTCGAACAGGGCTACGATGAGTATATCGCCGAGCAACTCGACCCCGTTATCAAAGAGGGGCAGAGGCTGGAAAAAAGCCTGCAGGATCAAATGGGCCAACCCGCTCGGAAGGCCATCGTCTTCGAAGCCAGCGGTGAGAAGATCTTGGATGCGGGCGATAAGGTAACCAGCAAACACATCAGCCAGGTCCAGAAGATCGTCCAGAAGCAACTCGAAACCCTGGAGAACGAACTCAAGGACCGCCGGGCGCGGGAACTGGAAGAACTCAAACTCCAGGCCGATAGGATCAAGGCCGAAGCCGACCTGCAAATGGAGGCCCTGCGAGCCCAACTGGAAGACCAGAGCGCCGCCTCGGTCAACCAGTCTTCCCGCCAGCGCGACGAATTGCTGGAACTGCGCCTCTTCACCTTCCTCAGCGAGATGCGCTATCGCGAACTCAAGCAGCGCTGGGGGCAGGTCTTTCGCGCCGACATGGGCGCCGAGGCCTTCTATGACGTGCTCAAAAGGCTCGACCTCGATAAACTGGCCGAAGAACTGTGGCACGAGGTGCGGACGACCAAGTCCAAGCAGAAGCGCAAGAAGGCCACCACCCGTTTGAAGGTGGTGGAGGCATTCCGCCGTTCGGGCAATCGCCCGGAGTGGATGATCCTGACCGTCCTGCCGGTCATCCCGCCCGATCTGCGCCCGATGGTGCAACTGGATGGCGGCCGCTTTGCCACCTCGGACCTCAATGACCTCTACCGCCGCGTGATCAACCGCAACAACCGCCTGAAGCGACTGCTCGAACTGGGCGCACCGGACGTCATCATCCGCAACGAGAAGCGCATGCTGCAAGAGGCGGTGGACAGCCTGATTGACAACTCCCAGCGCGGCAAGGCGCTCAGCCGCCGCGGCCATCGCGAACTCAAATCATTGAGCGACATGCTCAAGGGCAAGAAGGGGCGCTTCCGCCGCAACCTGCTCGGCAAGCGCGTGGATTACTCCGGTCGTTCCGTGATCGTCGTCGGCCCGCAACTCAAACTCTATCAATGCGGCCTGCCTAAGACCATGGCGCTTGAACTCTATCGGCCGTTTGTGATCGCACGCCTCGTCCTGAACGGCTACGCCGCCAACGTCAAGGGGGCGCGCCGTTTGATCGAACGCAACCGCCCCGAGGTCTGGGAGGTGCTGGAAGATGTGATCAGGGAGCGCCCGGTGCTGCTCAATCGCGCCCCGACCCTGCACCGCCTCGGCATCCAGGCCTTCGAGCCCGTCCTGATCGAGGGCTCGGCGATCCAACTGCACCCGCTGGTCACCACGGCCTTCAACGCCGACTTCGACGGCGACCAGATGGCCGTGCATGTGCCCCTTTCTCTAAAGGCGGTTCAAGAAGCGCGCGAGTTGATGCTGGCCTCCAAGAACCTGCTCAAGCCGGCCGATGGAGAGCCCATCATCTCTCCCTCGAAGGACATGGTGCTCGGCGTGTACTATCTGACCATGGAACATCAACAGCCCCACAAGGGCGATGGACGGGCCTTCGCCGACCTGGACGAGGTGGAACTGGCCTACCACTTGGGGCAGGTGGATATCCATACCCGCATCAAGTTGCGGAGCGAGACCTGGTACAACGACAGGGGCGAGCGCCTGCCCGAACGCGAGAGCCGCGTCCTCGAGACAACGGTTGGACGCGCCCTCTTCAATCGCATCCTGCCCCCCGAAGTGCAGTTCACCAACCGCAGGCTGGACAAGGGCGGGGTCAAGGACCTGATCGCCGAGGTGTACGAACTGTGTGGCCAGGAGAAGACCACCGAGGTGGCCGACCGCATCAAGGCCATGGGCTTTGAATATGCGATGAAGTCCGGCACGACCCTGGCCGTGGCAGACATCAGCATCCCCGACGAGCGAAAACAGATCCTGAGCGAGGCGCAAAAGCAGGTCGACCTGGTGGAGCGCGACTTCCGACGTGGCTTGCTCACCGAACAGGAGCAGAACGAGCGCATCATCGAGATCTGGCAGAAGGCAACCGAGGCCGTCGCCGAGGCCGTCAGGAAACACATGGACCCCGACGGCAACCTCTCCACCATGGCCGCCTCCGGAGCCACCAAGGGCGGCTTCGCCACCATTGCCCAACTGGCCGGCATGCGCGGCCTGATGGCAGACCCCTCGGGGCGCATCATCCCTCTGCCCATTCGCTCGAACTTCCGTGAGGGCCTGAGCGCGCTGGAATACTTCATCTCCACACACGGGGCGCGCAAGGGCCTGGCCGATACCGCCCTTCGCACGGCCGACGCTGGCTATCTCACCCGCCGCCTGGTGGACGTGGCCCAGGATGTGATTGTCAATGAGATAGATTGCGGGACGAAAGAGGGCATCTGGATTCGCAAGGCAGATGACGTGGCCGGTCAACCCATGGCCGTCCGCCTGTACAGCCGTCTGCTTGCCCAACGCGTGATTCATCCCAAGACGGGCGAAATCATTGCCGAGCGCGATGAGGTGATCGACCACGAACTGGCGCGCAAGATCGTCGCGAGCGGAGTGGATGAAGTCAAGGTGCGTTCGCCGCTCACCTGCGAACTTCAACACGGCGTCTGTGCCCAATGCTATGGCATTGACCTCGGACGCGGCGAGATGGTGGAACTGGGGGCTGCTGTGGGCATCGTGGCGGCCCAGTCCATCGGCGAGCCGGGCACCCAGCTCACCCTGCGCACGTTCCACACCGGCGGTGTGGCCGCCGGCGGTGACATCACCACCGGCTTGCCGCGCGTCGAAGAACTCTTCGAGGCCCGCAAACAACCCAAGGGCGAGGCCGTTGTGGCGGAAATCAACGGCGTGGTGCGCGTTGTGCAATCCGAGAAGTACGCCAACCTGCGCGAAGTCACGATCCAGCATGCTGAAATCGTCCATGATGAGTACAGCATTCCGGAGGACTGGAAGTACATGGTGAAGGATGAGGCCACCGTCAAGGCGGGTGATGTGCTGGCGGCCAAAGAGAAAGCCACCATTGTGGCTCAACACGGCGGAAAGGTGGCCATCGAGAAGAGGCAGCACAAGATCATCGTCTCGTACGAGCAGCGCGAGGAAAAGGTCTACGAGATTCCAACCACCTCCCGCTTGCTGGTAAGGGATGGCGACCGAGTGGAGGCCGGCCAGCCGTTGACGGAGGGCTCGCTCAACCCTCACCGCATCTTGCGCATTCAGGGACGCGAAGCCTGTCAGATGTATCTACTCAGCGAGGTCCAAAAAGTCTATCGCTCTCAGGGGCAGAACATTCACGATAAACATTTTGAAGTCATCATTCGCAAGATGATGAGCAAGGTGACCATCACTCGCCCCGGCGCTACCAAGTATCTGCCCGGCGATACCGTAGACCGCATCGAGCTGCGCCGGGTGAACGAACAATTGCTGGCAGAAGGCCAGCAGCCGGCTCGCTTTGTCGAAACACTGTTGGGCGTGACCAAGGCCTCTCTCTCAACCGACTCGTTCCTCTCGGCCTCCTCCTTCCAGCACACGATCAAGGTGTTGGCCAATGCGGCCATCAGCTCTTCCGTGGACCCGCTCTACGGCTTGAAGGAGAACGTGATCATCGGCAAGCTCATCCCGGCCGGGACGGGCTTCAAGCTGGGACGCTTCAAGCTCAAAGCGGCGGAGAGCGCCCCCCAGCCGAAGGAGGCGGAGGAGAGCGTGGCCGCAGATTCGCCCAGCGGAGTCTGAACCCACAGCCGGGGCCCTGAAGCGACCCCGGCTTTTGTTTTCGGCGGCGCGGGCCGGCCGGAGACAGCCCTGCTGTGGGCAGGGTCGGTCTGCGTCGAGTTGTTCGAGGATGTGGTGAAGTCCGTGCTACGGGGTGTTCGAGGATGTGGTAACTAACGTCCGAGGGTTTGACCTTCCGCTTGTACAGGTTTTTGTTGCCTTCCTCAACCGGTGATCATCGTCCACGGTATGGCAAGAATGTTCCGGTCCAGCCGCCGAATCTCGCTCCCGTTATGAAGCAGCAAACCGCCCACAGCTTGAGGATGGTGGTGCAGGAAAGTCTGTAAGCCGGCAATATCGCCGTATCCCGGATGGTCGGTGGTTTTGACTTCGACGGCCAGCACTTTGCGCCCATGCTCGATGACGAAATCCACTTCTCGCCCTTCACGCGTGCGCCAGAAGAACAGGCGGCCTGGGGGCACCAGCAGATGGGTCAGGAGGCGCAAATGATGATAGAGAAGCGTCTCGAAGTAGGCCCCATACTCTCGCGCTTTTCGGACTTCTTCGGGCGTGTAATGCCCCGAAAGAAAGACCGCCAGCCCCGGATCGCTTAAAAAGGCTTTTGGCGATTTGAGCAATCTCGTCGTGTGACTCACTGCATAGGCCGGCAGGCGCCCGAACAGATGGGTAGTTTCCAGCAAGTTGAGATAGCGGTGCGCTGTCGGTTGAGATAGTCCTGCATCGCGAGCGATGTCGGACTGATTCAGTAACTGGGCGGAACGCAAGGCAACCAGTTCCATGAGCTTGCGGAAATCAAGCAGGGCGTCAATTTGGGCAATCTGGCGCAGATCACGCTCCAGGTATGTTGCCACATACCCGTCCCACCAGCGAATCCAGGCTTGTGGACTGTCCAACGTCAATAGCGGGGGCATCAGGCCGCGCAGCAAAATCTCGCTCACATCGGGGGGCGGCTGCGGCAGGCTCGTTTCTGGAGGAAAATTTCCTTCCAGCAACCGTTTCAGCAGGTTCGGCGGCTGAACGGCGTGGATTTCTCCCAGAGACATAGGGGCAAGGACGAGGTAGACGGCCCGTCCCGCCAGGCTTTCGCTGACTTGTTTCATCAGCAGCAGATTGGCTGATCCCGAAAGGACGAAGCGGTATCTCCCCGGCTGCTGGTCCACGGCACGTTTGACGGCGCTGAGCAGATCCGGCGCTTTCTGGACCTCGTCCAGGATGATGGTTTTGGTGCCGGCCCAGAGTGCTTGCGGGTCGCGGCGGGCCTGGGCGAGGACGTCAAGATCGTCCAGGCTGTGATAACGCCAGTTGCGGAAGGGTTCGGCGTTGCGCAACAAGGTGCTTTTTCCCACCTGGCGCGCCCCGGTCAGGATGGTGATGGGATGATTGTGTGCACTCTCTCGTAGCAGAGGCGTGATCCAACGCTCGATATAGCGAAGGGGGGGTGAATAATAGTTATTCACGACGTGAATAATAATGCAATCTCGATGTTTGTCAAGGTTTTGTGGATGATTTTTAAGCGACATGGCGCTCCAGGCGCGTGTCGTAGGCCTTGTAGACGGTGGCCATGCCGCCTTCGCCGGGTTGCTCGAGGATGTGGTAGTGTCCGAGGGATTGGCCGATCAGGTTGAACATAGGGGACTCCTTGTGGGTTTACAGGCAGGTGCTACGGGATTGAAGTCCGTGCTACGGGCAGCAAAAGCACCGCCGGTTGAGAGTTTGGCTTTGCCTGTGAGGTGGGTCGCAAACGCCGCGACCGACCCAACCAGGATGTGCTGGACATCGTGCTGGCCCCCCAGCCGAAGGAGGCGGAGGAGAGCGTGGCCGCAGATTCGCCCAGCGGAGTCTGAACCCACAGCCGGGGCCCTGAAGCGACCCCGGCTTTTGTTTTCGGCGGCGCGGGCCGGCCGGAGACAG
>JBBIKK010000022.1:0-41132 GCA_037445475.1 Chloroflexota bacterium | reverse complement strand
GAACTTAAACGTGGTGGTGAGCGATTGCCCTCCCGGCACGACGAGCAGGGTGCCATATCCGCGCACGCCGCTGATTTCCTCGTCCAAAATGTCCACTCTGGGCGGGACCTCCTGCTCAAGGATTGTCCACGCGCGCGGCACGGCATGCGGTGTCGAATCTACCAGAACGGCCTCGCTGGACTGATAGATTCGCAAATAATCCCAGTAACAGCGATGGATCGGATACCACCACTCGCCGGCCTCTCGTTCTTCGTTCCACTGGAGGCAGGAGGAATTGGCCGAGGCATTGTTGGTGTGAACAACACTGAGCTGGCTGGTAGGATGGGCCAAATCGCTCAGATCGACGTCGTAGGATAACTGCTCGGTAACCACCGCATTGGTCTTGTTGAAGCCGATGTTGCTATCTACAACGTACAGGAAATCCATGCCCTCTGGGCGCACGGCTCCATCCCAGCCGCGCCGCGCCAGGACCTGGGCAACCCCGGGATCCTCGAATTGCAACAGGATTTGGCGCTCAGCGAGCAAACGCAGGAGAAGCCCGGAGAGTTTGTACGGATCCACATCCACAGGGGAGCGCAGGCGCTCCAGCACGGCCTGGGCGATCTTTTGGATAAATGCCTTGCGATACCAGTCCCCGGAGGTTGCGTCGGTGGACGGTGGTATCTTGGCCTTGCGCATGTAGTCTTCTGCGTTTTCCGCCGTGATGGAGATGCCTTCAACCTGGATCGGGCCGAGCACCTCGAGCAGGGAAATGAGGGTGTGCTGATTGAAGGCCACGACGCCGTCAATGGCCACAGGGGCGGGTTGGGCAAGCCGGTAGAGATACCTAGCGTATTCTGCCGAGGTCGGGAAATCAACGAACCAATTCGAATCACGGAAGATCAACACCGGGCTGTTCATGTATTGTTCCAGTTGCCAGGGGACCAGGGGATAGGGCTTCGACCAGTCTTCCATCTGATTCGAGTCTTTGAACGTCAGACTGAGGAGACGCCCATCTTCAACGACCAGCGTTCCAACTGCTGTGATGAACCCACCGCTGGGGCGCAGTTCGTCTGCGTTCTGAATCAGCAGCAGATATGTACGCGGCCCCGCGGCGCCCGCGCCGAGGATGGAGGGGAGCGAGGTGGCCAGGGTCAGGCCGTCGTCCAGCCAGGATATGGCCGGGTCGACCTTGTCGGAGAGCAAACGCCGCAGGTTTGGAGAGAGGGCCTCAAGATGGATTCGCTGACGGGTCTGCTTGGCTCGTTCGAGGCTGGCCCGCGCCTCCTCCAGGCCGGGCCGCGCCTGGGCGAGCGCATCCAGCAGGGCCGAAGCATCGGGAAAAGAATTTGTGGCCGAGGTCGTGATGGGCAGGAGGGCCTGATAGGTCTGCTCGGCAGAGAGCGCCAGATCGTTCCCCAGGTCAAGCCAGGCCGCGGCGGAAGCCAGATCGCCCCCATGAGCGGGCACCCAGCTCAGCAGGGGGCCCATCCACAGCAGAGGTGCGGCCTGTTCCTGCAGCGCTTTCAGGTCGTGTCGGAGGGCCGCCAGGGCGCTCCCCATCTGCATCGGCCCCGCTCCCTGGGGCACGGTCTGGAGGGCCATCTCGAGTTGCTGAATGTCCATCAAGACCTTTTCGCCCAACTGACCCATGCGCCATGCCCTGAATCCGCCCCAACCCACCAGAACGATTGGGAGCAGCCACAGCAGAAGGCGGCGTAGCCGTGCCACCGGTCTGCCGGGCCCGCTTTCTTCCGCCGCGCTTTGGGCTGCGGGATCAAAAAAGTGCTCGGCCTGGTAAGAATGGCCGTCTGGGGTTTGGGCAGGGGCAACGGGTGGAAGGTCGGAGGGGTCGGGGTGGAGTTGGCGCGCTGGCCGAATCGGCCTCGCAGGGGCCTGAATGGAAGGCGCGTTGCTTTGGGTCTCCGCCGGGGAATTGAGACGGCTGTTGTAAAGCACAGTGGCCAGTCTGAGAATCTGAGGAAAGCCACGTTCGATGAGTTTGCATAATTCCTGGAGGATGGCCTCGGCATGTTCGTAGGAGGCGGCGGGGTCAGGAATGTCGTATTCCACCCCGTCCACCACTTCGGAGAGGAGAAACACGCGCTGAGCAATGGATGGGAATTCGGTCAGAAGGGCTTCCCTATGGCCGGCTTCCATCACGAGGATCAAATCGGCATGGAAGAGCAGGGACTCGGAGACGAGGCGGGTGTGGTGTCCCTCCAGGATTAACCCGCACTCTCGGGCCAACCTTTTGGCAAGCGGGGAGAGGGGCAAGCCGGGGGTTGTCCAGGTGCCTGCACTGTTCACGCTCCATGTTCCAGAACACCTCTCGCTCGAAAGCATGGCTTCGAACAGGGCGGCTGCAACCGGAGAGCGGTATTGATTGGCGGTACAGACGAACAATACGGAGGGCATGAGGGGGGATCAGGGACGCGAGGGGTGGCCGGGATCGCCGGGGGTCGGGTTCGGCAGGACCCTGGGATTGGGAGTGGGGGTAAAAGCGCGGCGCGGGGCAGAAATGGGCGCTGCCGGGCGAGGTGCCCAAGTCGTTGCGGGGCTGGGGGGAGGGCTCGCCTTGCGTCGCCTGAGGAAGTGGAGAAAGCTGCCCAGGGTTGCCCGGGGGAGGCGGGGCTGGTTGGCGCCCGCTCTTTCCTGGGAGGCGGGCTGAGCGTAGTAGTCGTAATAAGTGGGAGAGTAATAGTAGTATCGGTCGTAGTACGAGGAGCGATTCTTGGGAATGCGGTTGAAGACCACGCCCACGAGGCGTGCGCCGGCCCGCTTCATCTGCTCCACCGCCGCCAGAGCCGCCTCCGTGTGCGTGCGTCCTGGAAGGACAATCAGGAGCACGCCGTCCACCTTCGCGGCCAGGATCTGCGTGTCGGCCATGATGCAGGGGGGGCTGTCCAGAATGACCACCTCGGCTGCCTCTTTCAACTCGTTCATAATGTGGCTCATCCGTTCAGAGCCGAGCAACTCGGTTGGATTCGGAGGCGGGCTGCCGCTCGTGATGACCATGGCGTCTTTCAGGCTGCCGAACTCATGACCCACCATTCGGAACGACGGTTTTTTGTGGAAGAGGTCACTGAATCCAAAGCGGTTCGGCAAACCCATGAGGGCGTGCACCCGAGGCCGGCGCATATCTGTATCCAGCAGGATGACAGACTTACCCCCCTGAGCCATGCTTGCCGCCAGGTTGACAGAAACGGTGGTTTTGCCTTCCCCTGGCCCGGCGCTGGTGATGAGAAGGGTGCGCAGGGGTTTATCCACGCCTGCGAATTCGAGATTCGTTCTGAGGGAACGGAAGGATTCGGAAATGGGTGAGCGCGGCTGTCGCATCACGTAAACGCCTTGCCCGCTCTTCGCGGGATGTTCGATCTCCCCGATGTATCCAATCACGGGCAGGCCCAAAACCCGTTCGACATCCTCATGAGTCTTCAAGGTGTCATCCAGATGCTCGATGAGCAGCGCGATGCCCGCCGTGAGCAGCAGTCCTATTGCGCCTGCCAGCAGTGTGTTGAGGAGCGGCCGCGGGCGGATGGGTTCCTGCGGCATGACGGCAGGCTCGATCTGCACCACATTGGGCGTGTTCTGCAAGCGCGCCAGTTTGACCGCTTCGAGGTTGTTGAGCAAGTTGATGTAAATCTGCTGATACAGCCCCAACGTGCTTTGCAGTTGGGACAAGCGCGTTCCCACCTCGGCGCTCTCCGCCGCGACCGGCTTCCCGAGAACAACCAGATTGGTATACACCTGTTGATACAGGGCCAGGATGGGCTGGATTTGAGCCAGGCGGGCCTGTTTTTCGGTGATGGCGGTCTGCAGGTCGGGGGAGGGGGTGGCCGCCGACGCGGCCGAGGTCAGTTCCTTGATCTCCTGCTGAAGACTGTATACCTCAGCCTGGAGAATGTTGATCTGGTCCTGTACCTGCTTCAACTGGTCTTGCACCACCTGTGCCGAGGTATTGTTGATCTGGGTTTGCAGGGTATCGATCTGATTCTGGATCTGTTGAATCTGGGCCTGCAGGCTGGCCTCCGTTGTGGCATAACGGCCGGCTTGCAGGCTTTCGTTCTGGTCGATCAAGACCTTGACCAGCGTGTTGGCCGCCAGCGAGGCGCGCAAGGGACTGTTGTCATCGAAGGTCAATTGAATGATCTGGGTGTTTATGATCGGCCGCACGCGCACCTGCTGTGGGTCGAGGGTGTATCCCAGCCGTTTCGAGGCCGCGTCCAAGACGGGCTGAGTGGTCAACAACTGGACGTACGTCTGGGTCAATTGTTGATCGGTCAGGTACGTAAGGTCCGAGACCTTATCTTGGGGTGCTCTCGTCACGAGGATGCGCGTGGAGGCTCGATATACAGGGGTTTGATATTGACTCCCGAAGTACCCCCCCAGCACACCCAGGATCGCGCCCAGGGCCAGCGCCCAGGCCCAGCGCCTTAGCCATGCAAGATGTTGTCTGAGTTCCATGTCGATGTTCTCCTGTGAAACAAGCCGTGATAGTCGTCCCGATCGTGTCGCATGGATTTGCCATCCCCCCTATTCCCCTGCCTATTGACTTCCACTGGCGACTGACTCCTCCGAGAGAAAGTTATGGCCGGGGTCAGGCGCGCAATGCCTGGCGCGCCGCCTGCGCTATAAATTCCACATCGGCCTCGTCCATCGTGGGATAGAGCGGCAGGGTCACTTCGCGCGCGGCTGCGCGTTCGGTGATCGGCAGGGTCAGGCTGGAGCGGTAAATCCGGAATTGATGAACAGGCGGATAATGAATGCTGGTCTGGATGCCGCCGGTCTTCATGGCCTCCATGAAGTGGTTGCGGTTGACCTCCATGGGAAGAAGGATGGGGAACAGGTGGCAGGCCGAGAGTCCGCGCTTGGCACTAAAAGGCAGGTTGACCTCTGGAACGAGTTCTCTCATCCATTCCCGATAAAGCGCGGTGAGGGTGCGGCGACGGGCATTGTTCTGTTCGAGCCTCCCCAGTTGCGCGCGCCCCAGGGCCGAGCGGAGTTCATCGATGCGGTAGTTGTATCCCAGATCGACCACATCATAACTCCAGGCGTGCCCCTGATAGCGATCCCAACTCAGAGAGGTCATGCCGTGCGAACGCAGCAGGCGCATATGTTCCGCCAAGGCGTCGTTGTTGGTGACGAGCATACCGCCTTCGCCGGTGGTCATGTTCTTGTTGGAGAAGAAACTGTAGCAGCCAATATCCCCCCAGGTGCCCAGTTTTTGTCCATCCAATTCAGAGCCGATGGCATGAGCCGCGTCTTCAATGACCATCAGGCCGCGCTGGCGGGCAAGATGCATGATGGCAGGCATGTCACAGGGATATCCGCCGTAATGAACGGCCACGATGGCGCGCGTGCGAGGGGTCAGCGAGGCGGCCACCGTCTGCGGGGAGAGGTTCAGCCAATCCTCGCTCTCAATATCCGCAAAGACAGGAGTCGCTCCCGTGTACCGCACTGCGTTGGCTGTGGCTACAAAAGTCAGCGCCGGCATGATGACCTCGTCACCGGGCTTCAGGCCGATCGCCAGGCAGGCCAGGTGCAGGGCGGCGGTCGCGTTGGTCACGGCGATCGCGTGCTTGACCTTCACGTAGGCGGCAAACTCCTGCTCGAATTGCTGGGTCACGGCCCCCATGCTCAGCCAGCGGCTTTGTATGACCTGTTGCACCGCGGCCGCCTCTTCCTGACCAAGATCAACATCAGATAAGGGAATGCGCCATTTCATCTTTTTCCTCCTGCGGCAGAAACAGGTGCTGCATGCGCAGGAAATCCTCTGCTGCCTGTTCGTAATCATCCGGGCGCCCCAGATCTTTCCAATACCCGTCAAAGGGGAAGGCCACCACACTTTCCCCCGCCGCGATCAATCGGAGCACCAGATCGGGGAAGTCCAGATATTGTCCGTAGGGGATGAAGTCCAGCACGCGCGGTTCGAACACATAGATGCCCATGCTGACCACATATTCATACGTGGGCTTTTCGATGTAGCCCTGGATGCGGCAGCCCCCATCCAGCAGCACGACGCCCAGGTCGACCCGCACGTGGCGGCGATGGACGGCAATGGTGGCGGTTGCTTGCTGAGCTTTATGAAAAGCGATCAGCTCTGCCATATCGAGGGTGGTCAGGATGTCCCCATTGGTGACCAGGAACGTCTCGTTCAGATTGCGAATCAGGGAGATGGGGCCGGCGGTGCCCAGAGGGGTGTTCTCGAGGCTGTAGGAAATGTGCAGGCCCCATTGCCTGCCATCGCGGAAGAAAGTGTGGATCAATTCGGCCAGATGCCCAACGGTCATGATGACCTCCTCAATGCCGGCGTGCTTCATCTGGCGCAGGAGCACCTCGAGGATGGGCATGTCGCCGATCGGCATGAGGGGCTTGGGCAGGATTTTGGTGTAGGGCGCCAGGCGGGTGCCTCTTCCGCCGGCTAATACAACGGCTTTCATGGCTGCGCTCACCTCCTAAAACTCATACGTGCCAGCCTGATACAGGTCGAGGTGGCTGCGGATCCACTCGATGGTGCGATCCAGACCCTCGTCCAGGGAGACCGTCGGCTTCCATCCCAGTTGTTCACGTGCCCGTCGATTGTCCGAAACCAGGCACATCACCTCTGAGCGCTCTGGCCGCAGACGGACGGGGTCGACCGTTGTGATGAGCACCTTGTTGAGCCTTTGAGCGATCTTATCCACCAGGTCACGGATACGGATGGCTTCTCCTGTTCCCAGGTTATAGGTTTTTCCTTCCACCCCGCCGGCTTCTCCCGCCCGCAGGAATCCATGGACGGTATCCTCGATGAAAGTGAAGTCGCGCTTCGTCTCCAGGTTGCCCAATTGCAGGGCAGGATTCAGCAGCGCCTGTGTGATGATGGCGGGGATGACGGCCCGCCCCGATTGTCGTGGCCCATACGTGTTGAACGGTCGCACCGTGACCAGCGGCAGGTTGTAGGCGCAATAAAAGCTCTCTGCCAGTTTATCGGCCCCGATCTTGCTGGCCGCATAGGGAGACTGCCCTTGCAAGGGATGACTCTCATCCATCGGCGCGCGCTGTGCCGTTCCATAGACCTCGCTGCTGGAGGTGTGCACGAGGCGCTCCACCCCCAGGTCGCGGCAGGCCAGCAAAACATTCAGCGTGCCCATCAGGTTGACCTCGGCCACTTCGGCCGGATGGCGATAGGAATAGGGGATGGAGATCAAGGCTCCCAGGTGGAAGACGATTTGCACTCCGCGGACGGCCTCGCGCACCGCCTGAGGGTCGCGCAGGTCGCCGGCGAGCAGTTCGGTGCGCGCGAGCGTCTCGGCGGAGAGCAGCCGCAGCCGGCCAGGGTCGCCGCGCGAGTTGTAATGGACGAAGGCGCGCACCCTGGCTCCGCTGGCCACCAGGCGCTCCACCAGGTGACTGCCGATGAAGCCACCGGCTCCTGTGACAAGGACTTTCCTATTCTCCCAGGCCATTGATTCTTATCCCAAGAGAGGAGGTGGGGATGCTGATCCCGGCAAGGCCGATTCGTTCCGGCGGGCGCGGGGTCAGATGGGTTTGTATAGAGTTGAGGAGGTCGTTGAGAAACACCAGGCGCACGCCTGGGATGGTGCACAGTTCGAGCCACTGTCGTTGACTCTCCGAGGCCTCTGGGAGGGTGAACAGGATGATGTTCACGTTGTATTGCCGGACCAGGGCCGGCAGATCGCCGCTCCCGCCCAGCACCGGGCAGCCTCCGAGGCGCAAGCCCTGCATGGCCGGATTGTCGTCCACCATGCCGACGATCGAAAAGGTCTGCTTCAATCGTCCCTGCCGCAACAGATCGCGGGCGATCTGTGCCCCCTCGCCGGCCCCAAGGATCAACACCCGCTCTGCGAAGGACGAGAGGTTTTCCGTCCCGGAGAGCCAGCGGCTGGCCAGCGAGGCAAACAACCTTCCGCGATAGCGCGCCGCCAGGAAGCCCAGGCCGCTGAGGGCTCCAATCACGGTGATCATCTCGGCCGGCAGAGGAGGAAGGTGAGCCATGCCTGGCGCCGGCAGCCTGTGATTCAATATCAGGAGGCACATCGTCACGAGGCTGTTCGACATCGCCAGGACGAGACCGTCCTCGGCGCTTGCCTGCGACCAGACAACCCGGTCCAGGCCGATGAGGAAGTTCAGGCTGCTGAACAGGATAGCCAGCGCCAGGGCCAGGATGACCAAAGGCGCCGGGCCGCCGTTGAGCGGCTGCAGACTGTGCCAGGCCAGCCCGACGACGCTGACCGATGCCAGCGAGATGCCCAGGTCAACCATGAACCACAAGAGGTGCCGACGCGTCAGGCGAGAGAGGGGGCCGGCGAAGAGGAGACTCTCGCGGAGGCGCGGCCTGAACACACGGGAGCCGAGGATGCTCAGCGTCCAGAAGAGGATGTCGAGGTCGCCAACGAAAGAACGAGTGCGGACGTACAGGCGGTCGAGGCGCAATTTGTCGGGCAAGATGTTGTGGAGGTATTCTTCCATCAGGTTGGCCGTGGAGAGCAGCGATTCCTCATGGCGATAGAGTATGCTGGCCGGGCTGGTGATGCCGGGCAAGACCGAGAGGATTTCACGGCGTGCGCTGAGTGGCCAGTGCACGGCGATTTCCGGATCCTCGGGGCGCGGCCCGACCAGGCTCATTTCACCCTTGAGCACGTTCCACAACTGAGGCAACTCGTTGAGTTTGGTGTCGCGCAGCCAGCGACCGAATGGAGTGATGCGGTCGTCATCTCGAGCGGTGAGGCGCGCCCGGCCATAACTCTGCGGCCGCTCGTACATGGTGCGGAACTTGAGGATGTGGAAGATTTTTCCATCCTTGCCCAGGCGTGGGCCCCGATAGAAGACCGGGCCGGGA
Organism: Chloroflexota bacterium; assembly: GCA_037445475.1. GTDB lineage: Bacteria > Chloroflexota > Anaerolineae > Anaerolineales > Villigracilaceae > Fen-1038. Next base: position 32,311 of record JBBIKK010000022.1, on the reverse strand, counting down.
CTCTCGCGCTTGATCAGAATGGCAATGGCCACAAACAAGGGCAAGAGCAGGATCAGCCCGACGGCGGAGGCGAGGATGTCAAAGGCGCGCTTGAGCGCCAGAGAAAACCAGGCCTCGAACCACAAGCGTTTCGGAACGGATATACCTGCAAAAGGGGATATAAGAGATGTCCGCATATTGGCCTGTGTTCCTGAGTTAGGATTGGCAGAAGGTTTTACCAGGCACCTCGTGGGTCCTTGCCCATGCCTGGCCCGAGGGAGAATCTTCATAACCCAATAAACTCAATGGAGTTCGAAGGACATGGATGGCCTGCTTCTGTTGTTCGGGTGATAAGCGGCGCCACCCCTTGCCGATGCGATTGGTGCAGATGCTGCTGATAACGCCTTCGCTGCAATATGGATGAGGGTCGATCCCAATAAATTCGGCGATTTTTATCAAGTGAGGTTGAGGGCGACTGACAAAGTCTTCATATTTGATCTTCAATGCTTTTGCGGGGCCGAGCGCCTGGAGCGACAGGTACGCCTTTTCAACACAACGCGCCCATTGAATGGCGCATACCTCGATCAGGTCTTTCGTAGCGACGTCCTGATCGATCCCTTTGTAACGGGGGCCCCAGGTGACAGTCCCATGAACAGCGGGGCAGCCCTTCTGGAGCAAGTTCACCACATATCTCACAGCGTAGCCGGGCGCGTCAAGGAGAGGGAAGACGAGTGCTTTTTCTAGAAGGTAATTCCAGTCTGGAGGAGCATTCCATTGGCGATAGCTCGATTCCACCACATCGCGCCCGTCGCGAAACAGGAAGATGTACTTTGCGTCTGGAAAGATCGCCTCCACAAAGGGGACTCGGAGACTGTTGCTCACGGTCTTCTCGATCAGAAATGGCGCCTCCCGTTTGTAGGCAGACAGTTTTTTCTGAATCTTTCTCGCAATGCGGGGGGTAGCGTGGTCGGGGGTCAATTCGTCGTGGGTTACCGATTCGTTTCCCAAACGCCAGATAAAATTGATGTCGTAGGGAACGCGATCGATCGCCGGATGGGAGGCGATCATATCGCGCAGCATCTTCGTGCCCGAACGTGCAGCGCCAATCAAGAAGATCGGCTGGCAGGTGGTCGTCATAATATCCTTCCGAGTTCGCTCGTGTTCAATGTTCCGGATTGCCGGAAGGCGGGGCCGCGATCGTCGTGCGAGCGCACTTCACATTGGATTGTTAGCGTGAATCCAATGGGGTTGCTTGTGTAGCCAAGGGATGGCTTCGTTTTCTTCGCCTGTTACCCCGCGGACAACTTCGCGTAAGCCGCCAAAGCGTTTTTATAGTGGTAGCGTTTCTTGCCAAGTTCCAGAGCTTTCCGTCCGTGTTTTCTCTTCAGGGTGGGGTTCTGGTAATATTGCAAAATGATTTGAACCAGAGCATCGATATTCCCTACGGGCACCACGGCCCCAATCCCTGCCTCGTTTACCATGCGGGCAATCTCACCGTATGAATCGCCCACGTAAATCAGCGGCCTGCCCACTGCCAGCGCCCCATACGCCTTCGATGGAACCACCAATCCCTCAAAACCATCTCGCAGGGTAACGATATGCACATCCCCCAAGCAGAGGCTTTCGGCAAGGTGCTCAGCAGGCTGGAAAGGGAGGAGGATCACATTTTTCAAGTGGTGAGTTATCATATCTTTCTCCAACTCGGAGCGCCTTGCTCCGTCCCCTATGAGAACGAACTTGATGTTGAGATATGGTAAAAGCTGCTGTGCAGCCCCAAGCAGGGTTTGAAAATCATGGCAGATTCCCATGTTGCCCGAGTAGAGGACCACAAACGCGTCCGTCAAACCAAGTTTCCTGCGGAGGGCGTTTTTGGTAGAGGGAACAGGATGAACCATAGCACTGTTCGCCCAGTTCGGAATAAAATGGATTTTCTCTGCCGCCACTCCCTCGCGAATGAGCCGCTCTTTCTGGCAGCGGCCAATAACCACAATGCCATCGGCATGTCTCCATGTAAGGCGGGTTAGAGTTTTAAGCCCTTGGGTGATGAGACCGTGCTCGGGCAGGCTGCCGTTCTGTACGGCCACGTCGGGGTAGAGATCCATGATCAGACAATAGTAGCGCTGGGCACGGAGCACCTTCAGAAACCACCCCCACAGCGAGAAGAGCGGCGGTTGCGTCAGGAAACAATTGATGTCGACTGTGGTCGAGACCAGGCTGTGAGCGACGGCGAAGAGCGTGTACACCAGCATCAGCCAGATTTTCTGGGAACGCCCTGTGGGGGAGAGGCCCATAGAGGGAAAACATCGGATCCGTATGTTGGGATGGTGAAGGGCCTCGGCCAAGGGCGTGCGGTGGGGGCGATATTCTGTCGCACTGATATAAACCTCCACCTGGACGCCGTATCTCGCTAAATCAGGAAGGAGGTCGCGGTAGAGTGGAGCGACCGGCTCGTAGGTATTGAAAAAGCGAATGCGCATTTTGAGGAAGTAAATGAGGAGCGGTTATGAAAAGGCTCTGCAAACGTCTTCGTATATCTTCAACGTAGCCTGTGCAGTTTTTTTCCATGAAAACCGGCCCAGATTCTCCTTTCCCCGCTGAATTAACTGTGAGCGCAGGCTTTCGTCGGTGAGGCCGCGATACAGGGCATTGGTCAACTCGTTTATGGATGTTGGGTCAAAATAAAATGCTCCTGCGCCCCCAACCTCTGGCAAGGCAGCAGCTGACGAAGACACGATCGGGACGCCGGCCTGCTGCGCCTCCAAGAGGGGCAACCCAAACCCCTCATACAGAGATGGCAATACAAACAGTCTCGCGTGGCGGAGAAGTGGCAAGATGTGTTCCTCGGGCACGTGGCCGGTCACGATCAGGTTGCCTGCCAGGCCCCACCTCTCCATGACGGCTCTAATATTTATATCCGGATGGAGGCGCCCGATGATGACCAACTGGTGGCGAGTCTTCTCTTCCAATGAACCATATGCCTCGATCAATCGAGCGGTGTTTTTGTGCCGTGCGCTGCCCCCAAAGGCCACAATGTAGGGTTCCCGGATGAAATAAGATCGTTTCAGTTTCTCCCACGGAACCGCCTCGTTTTCAAATGCCCATTCCTTTGGGCCCAGGTAGGTAACGGAAATTTTCGCTGGTTCTAACCCCAGGGCGCGCACTATTTCCGTCTTTGAAAAATTGGAGATGGTTATAACATGAGCGGATCGCAATCCTGACCGCGTTGAGAAGAAGCGCAGAGAGCTTCGTCTCAGTATTGTCATGTTGCTTCGGAGGGCAATGAAATTGACATCGTGTATAGTTACAACGGAAGGGCAGGGGCTCATCAGTGGCCCTACATACCCCAGGGAATGCACGACATCCGTTTTCAACGCCCTGAGTTGAAACGGGAGAACAATTTGTTCCCAGGCGTAGCGCAGGGGACGGCATCGACCTCGGAAGTTGCATACGATGAGGTGAAAATTTCCCGGGAGCGATAGATTCAAAGAGGCTCCCTCTTTATTCAAGAATACATAGTATTCGTTTGAGTCGTCCATCGCGGCCAGGGCCCTGATCAGGGAGACGCCATACGTTCGCGTTCCTGCGGTTATCCCCGGTATCAAATATAGAAGATTCAGTCCGATTCTCATGGCCGATCTTGGTCCAGCAATCTGTGAAAGGCCTGATTGATTTTCGATTCCAAAGACGTTGAGAGGAGTTGTTTTCTTGCGTTTCGGATTTCTTTCTTTAACCTGGGGTAATATGAAGGATCGAGCGCCTGAGCGATGCAAGCCTCCAGGGTCTTTGCCTCCAGCGCATCGAAAAACACGACACCGCCATATTGCTTCGCAAATATCTGAAAGGCCGGCAAGCGATTGCAGAGGATAGGCACTCCAGCAAAGGCTGAGGTATAGAACTTGGTTGAGCAGGCATAAGCAGAGTTTATGCATGTATCTTCATAATACACGAAGGATAAGTCGGCCACTTTAAGCCAGGCTACGGTAGAGTCGTTCGGACAGGCATCCAGAAAGGTGACGTTTCTGTTCTGCAGTTTCTTTATTTCGTCCAAATATCTACCTGTGCCCTGGATGATTAAGTGAAATTTTCCCGATCGGGCAGATTGCACTAACGCTTCGATACCCCTCCCTCGTGCGACCGATCCCTGAAACATAACCACCGGCTTGTTGCGAGGAATGTTTGCTGACTTTTTCAGCCGCGAGATGCCTCGTGATGGCCTGGCGTCCATAATGGGAAAATTCTCATACACGACATAGGCCTTAGACAATCGGTGCTTTTCTAAAATCAATCTGGCTCTTTCCTCGGAGGGCACGAGCCAGAAATCACATAGTCGAATGGCGCTCTTCTCTAACCACTCCAGGAAACGAGATAGCCATGGTGGGTTTCCCAGCCCCCACAGGATTTCATGTGAGTTGTAAACAAATTTCCTCTGAAAGAAAAGTTTGTGGATGATGCCGGCAAGGCAATAGAGTGCGTCAGAACAAACCACGGCTGAAGCACCGCTCCGCAAGGCCACCAAGGTAGTATAAAGGTTGAAATAGACGACACGCAGCCCTCCGGTAAAATACCATAGATGAAAGCGGGGAAGCGGCAACGGTATCTCATCCACTCTTGCGCCGTCTACCGAGATTCTTCTTGGCAGGCCACCTTCGCTTTCCGATACAACGTGAACTCTGAAATCCTGTGCAAGCGCCCGCACCAGCCGCCGCGTTCGCGTCTCCCGGCGGGGTGACATACGGGCTATCACTAAAATATCGCAATGATTCGTGGCAAGCGTCTCGAGGACCATCTTGAAAACCTCGCGCCTCAAAACAGACGCAAGACTTTAGATCGTATGCAGTCACGGGTTTGCGTCGTCGAAGGACCGTATCGGCTAACAGGTCGTCAAATCTATCCGCTCTCGACTGCCCTCCTCGTCGCAGAGGTGTGTTGTAGATGATCTCGCTTCCGATCGAGCATGTGAACCAGCCACACCACGACGAGGGCAGAGAGAATGGCAATGCTTCCTGTTTGAAAGTAAGTCAGGAAGGTGGAGCGAATGTAGATGATGGTCAGATAGAAGATTTTGAAGAACAGGCCCAAAGAATACACGTTCCGACCGAGAAGGTTTTCATAAATATAAGCAGAAAGGCCAAACAACAACATGAGCCAGATTGCTCCGCTCCAGCCAAAGTAGTACCAGGCTTCTCCAAGCATTGTGCTTGTCTTGACGGAGGTGCCTTGTCCAACTATTAGCCCGGTTAACTGATATGTTATCCCATAGTTATATTGTTCAAGCGGCTTGTCTTTCCAAATCGATCTTGGAATCAGAAAAGTGGCCATGGTCAGGAAATAGTTTTCGAGATCGCCCCGAATGTTCTGTGACAAGACCATTGTGGCGGGGATAGCCGAGTTGCCGGCGTCTCTCATCATATCTGAGAAGATCTGCTCTCGGGAAAGGTTGGCAGGCAAGCCCAGCCGCACAGAGGCTTCCCACGAGAAGAACACCAATGTGACGGTGAGCAGAATCGTGGTTAACATGGCTACCCGTATCGGCGAGGGTCGATTCACAGTTAAGTATGTAAGTACGGGCACAAGAACCAGCCCCAACAGGGTCGAGCGTGCCATATAGTCGCTTAGGTTTACTAGTACATAGGTCACCCACACGATGAGGGCTCGTTTGGGCATCTTTATGTACAGCACTACCCAAAAACACCAGAACATGTTATTGAAGAGAATCTTTGCCATCGCGAGAGGGCTTAATCCCTGGTAGTACTGCATGAGTTCACCGATTTGAGCGAGCACCTGCATGTGGGCCCAGCCCCCTAAAAACACGTCCTCTATGCGGGCAAAGCCACCCTTCACAAAGAATTCCATGAGCAATATGGCAAGCCATACCACACAAAATACCGCTGCAAAGTTGGCCTGCGCGCCACTCGGGCTGGGCACAATATCAAAGGTCGTTTGTTCACCGAGCAGCCGCCTCGCCATGGACGCCCCTACAAGGAAGGAGAAGTAGGCCAACATCACAAACATGCTGTATTCATGTACTGGAATCGCGAGAAGGTTTGAGTAACCCAGTATGGGCACGACCAAAAAGAGAACAAAGCCCACGCTTGCGGCTGTCGTCATGGAAAGCAACCTCAAGGGAAGGAATCGCCAAAACAACAATCTGATTGCCCCCATGGTGCAGCAGATTGCAATGAACAATGCCCAGTTCAAACTTGAAATACCCATTCTTTTTCTCGCTCAAAAGGATTCCCTAACGATTCGGGCGTGCTTTCCAAGCCAAGGCAGATCTTTGCTCTGAACCAGCCCGACAGGAGCAGATAGCGCAAATGGTAGTATCCACGCATTAACTCCTTGACGGCGCGCGGATAACGACCTATGCCATAGCGGTGCTGGAGCAATGCGTCCTCTCTGCTCCGTACGTTTTGCAATGTAGAGGTCTTGTTGCCGGGGTGCGTTCTAAACGCAGCCAAATAGGAATTAACGGAATGGGCCTTCTGGTGGCGCGTCAATCGCAGATACATGTCATAGTCGAATGAAAAATCCAGCGAAGAATCAAACAGGCCTGCTGAAAAGAAAGCCTCCCGCCTCCAGAAACTTGCTGCTTGGTTGAAGCCACCCGATCCCCAAAAGAGCAGGCTGTGATGCGTGGGCGCCAATCCCATAACCAGACGAAGGACATGGCCTTCAGCGTCAATAACCATGCTCTTGCCGATCAGGAGGGTGGCATCTCGATTCTGAGCAAAGAATCGTCCAACCGTGATCAGCGCGCCAGGCAAAAGGAGGTCGTCTGAATTCACGTATCCCAGGATCTCACCCTGCGCCTTCTGAAAACCCGCCTTGATGGCGGAGGCCTGACCCCTATCTGGAGCACTCACCCAATATGCCAGGCAAGGGGCATACTTCCGAATAATATCTACACTCCCGTCTGTGCTCCCTCCGTCCATCACAATGTATTCGAGTTTGGGATATCTCTGCAACAAGACGGAGCGGATCGCCTGTTCCAGATATTGGGCTTGATTCAAAGAGGGGGTTACTATACTGATTCGAGGCCAAGGGAAATCATCCGGCAGGGTATCCGGCAACGTCTCCGCCGGGATTGTCCAGGGCCACCCCGTCTTGCCCTCTATCTCATGCAACGTATCCATTGTGAAACGAAGCCACTTTCTCGCGCCATCCATCAACCAGCCTGCGTGGCCGCGGTTTTTAACACGAAATTGTAGATGCGGTTGCCGTATTCGGGAACAATCTCGGTGATTGGATACATTCTCCCAGACTTCCCCAGCACGTATAAGTTAACCGGCCAACCCAAGAGTTGATTCAATAAATCCTTTACCATATACCCGAATCCGCGGGTATTGAAATCGGAGGCCTCAAAAAGAATGGTGATGGGGTGTTTGGATGCCAGCACTGTAGCAGCACCTTCAAAAACGAGCCTCTCCGCGCCCTCCACATCTATCTTTATGAAGTCCACTTTCGGTATAGAAAATTCCTTTAAGAATTGGTCCAAACTGATTGTCTCAACTTCTTGCCACGATTCGATCTGCTGCTCTGGACGATGCGTATTGGCGAGTGAATTCAACCCCCCATCTCTGGCGATGGCCAGCCGGGTTGTGCCAGCGCGATTGCTCACGGCTCTTTCAACAATAGTCACATTTGCAAGATGGTTCATTTCAACGTTGTGTCTCAGGACATCCAGTTCTCGCTTGCTCGGCTCGAATGCGTAGACGTGCCCTTGGGGGCCAACCAGCTTGCCGGCGAGGACGGTATAAACCCCAGCATTCGCTCCAATATCCAGAACAACATCTCCGCGTTTGAGCAAGCCCATTACAAAAGCGATTTCGTTGGTCTCAAAATTGCCCACAAAAAGCATTTTGGCAATGGAGGTTCGGGCCGGACAATCGAACGGAGAGCCGTCCGCCAATGTGAATCGCATCAGGTCTTTCCTGGAGAGTGTTGTCGTCAATCTCCAGGCTGTTGACCTTACAGCCCGCCTCAAGCTTCTTTGCGCTTTCGTGTGCAAATCGCCCATGTTCATGGGATTGGTTGGGCTCTTTCTGCTTTCATTTCATCACGATGCCGAGGGGCGTATTGGCCATTTCCCTCCAGAATCTCCATCCGCCAACAAGAACAGCAGCAACGGCCCCTGTAACAATGAACACCGGGGTCTTAATGGTCATGGTCCATTCCGAATGGTAGAGGAATAGGCTCACAGACCACCACACCAGCAATGCGACTACAGCCGGCATAAAGTGAAGGATATATTCCTTCATACCCAGGTTGATCAGGCTTTTCACTTTCAGGTTGGTGGTTAATACCAGAATATAAAGTGCATTTCCCAAGACTGCTCCACCCAGCCCCAGAGCGGGAGTAAGGGTCGCCAAAGCAAGGATGACAAGCAAACCACTGGCGACCCCGGCTATGGCGTTTATGCCAGGGGAGCCGATCCCGATCGCCGTGTAGAACCCTGCGCCTGCCAGAGAGTACAGGCCATAAATCAACGACAAATGCAAGAGCAATTGAGAGGCTGCCTCCGAATCGGCCGCGCCGACCAGAAACCTGGCAAACGGTTGTGCCCAAAACATGATGGGCGCGGCAATCAGGAAGACGACCAGGCCGTTCAGCCGCGTTGCACGGAGAAAGATTTGTCGTACACGATTCTTTTGGGAAAGAGCACTGGCCGTGCTGATCCAGGCAGGCAGTGCTTGCAATGGCATGGCTGATAAATGATTGATTTTCAAGACGACCGCCGTGGTTGCCGCATAAATACCCACAGCGCTGGGGCCCAGGAAGTAATTCACGACGATTCGGTCCAGATAGGCAAACAGAGATGAGCCAAGATTGGCCCACCATTGCATGCTCCCAAACCGAAGCAAGATTCGGGCGGCATTCCAGGAAAGTCGAAAACGCATCTTGTGCTGAGGCAATAAGCGTTTCAGGAAAGAACCATATACGATTAAACTGCAGGCCGTAACCAATATTGACCAACTCGCTAACAGAGAGAGGGACCCGCCGATCATGGCAATCAGCAATGATCCAAGCGTCGTCGCGAACGAGCCCACCGTGTCAACTGCTGCTTGTAAGTCATATCGCATCAAGCCTCCCTGAACGGCCGTCAGCCAGTGCTGCCAGAAGTACAAGAATAGCAGGACGGCCATGATCTCCAGGGAGAGGCGCGCATCCTCCAGGTAGGGACTCCTGTGGAAGAACAGCTCGCTCAGATAGGGAGCAAAAACCAGCAACCCACTGAAGGCGACAAGACCCAAGAGCGTCGTAAGAAAGAAAGAAGTGCCGAGATTCCGCTCCATGGCTGCCCAGTCTGCGCGAGCGTTGTCCTCAGATATGTGTTTCGAAATTGCTGTGGTCAGCCCGAATTCAAAAAGCCCTCCCAGCATTGATAAAGAGGTCAGAACGATCCAGATGCCATATCGCTCCAACCCCAGCCAGCGAATCAGGAGAGGAACTGACACAAAGGAGATCGCCGAACGCAGCAACGCACCGATCATTAAATAGAAACTGCTTTTACGAAGACTCGAGTGATAGTTAAGCATCGGGGCTCTGAAACAAGGTCAAGCCAGATTCAAATTGTTTGTTGATAAATATCGCATCTGCTTGAATTAATTGCCCGGGTTCTTCGTGTGAATGATGCAAGAGTGCGCTGGTCCCTTCCAACGGCCAGTTCTTTCGAGATCCACCAGGTCAAACTCGTTCAGGGTCATTCACGGGCTGATGTCGCCCAGCCTCCGCCCTTCCGACATCCTCCGGGCGTCGGACTGCGTGGGTTGCCTTATGAAATCAACGGCCAGCCTCTGCCTTGCCGGGCAAGAGGCTAGAGTTGTGTTTTCTGCTGAATCAGCCCCAGCGGGAGTTCCAACGGAATCTGCCGGTTCTGCAGCAGCCCCAACAGAACGCGCACCCGCTCGACCCCTGACAGACGGGCGTCGAAGATGGCTTCGTAGCCCGCAAAGGGTCCGCCTTGAATGATCACCGTCTCGCCGGGCTTCAGCCTCTCCAGGAGTTCACCGCCGGCCGCGTTGATCTCATCCACGCGGCGGCGAATCGCCCCGATCAGACTCTCCGGCACGTCGGCAGTCTGACCACCAAAGGAGACCAGGCCCGCCGCTCCCGGCATCCATCCCAGCGTGGAGGAACGCGTGTTTTGGAGGTCGATCCGCACAAACACGTAGCCGGGAAAGTAGGGTTTGCTCTTGCGGGCGCGCGGATTCGCCGGCCGGACGCGAATCTGAGGGCAAAAGGCCTCCACCCCGCGCGCCCACAACTGGGTGCACAGGAACTCTTCCTTATTGGGCTTGCTGTGTAGGACGTACCAGCGGAGGGCCATGTATCGCCTCAGGATTCGCGGCAAACCTTGCAGGACTTTCCACAAAAGGGTTGCTGTGCTAAATCGGTGGCTGTATTCTAGCGATCCCACCCGCTGCTGCCAACCAACAAATCATGGTTTTGAAGATAAAAACATTTGACCACCGGAATACAACAATCCGGTGGTCACAAATGACCGTTGAGGGATGAGGACTTCGATCCGGCGCGGAGCGATTCTTCGGCGGGCGTTGCCTGGCGCTTTGAGGGAAGCCTCGCTCGAGTCTTTCTTTCAACGCGTGTGGATGCTTTCCTGCGCCATCTTGAGCAATGCCCCTTTCAACCGTTCCACCTCCTCCAGGGTGTTGTAGTGGACGGCGCCGACGCGCACCATGCCGCCGCTCTCCTCCAGGCCGAGGCGCTCAGTGACGTGGATGGCATAGTAATTTCCATCCCAGACGTAGATTTCATGCTCCGCCAGTCGTTCCGCCACCCGGCGCGGGGGCAGGCCATCCATCCGAAACGAGAAGGTGGGCACGCGTTCTTCCAGGCGGCGAACATCCGTCAGACCGAAGACGGTCAGGCCGGGGACAGCCTGCAGAGCGGAAAGGAGCGCCCGGCTCAACTCGTATTCGTACGCCCGAATGGCGACCAGGGCCTTCTTCAGTTCCAGGCGACGGCCGACATAGCCCTCCTCGGCCAACCCCTCCAGGTGCTCGGCCCCGAATTCTCTGCCAATCCATTCCAGGTATTCGATCGCCCCCAACACGCCCGCCATCCCCTCGTGATTCTGCGTGCCGGTCTCGAACTTCCCGGGCAACTCGTTGGGCGCGGGGCGCACTTTGTAAGCAAACAGCCGTTCCAATAAGGCGCGCTTGCCATACAAAATTCCGCCGTGGGGGCCGAAGAATTTGTAGGCCGAGGCAACCAGGAAGTCGCAGTCCAGCCTCTGGACATCGATCGGGCCGTGCGGAGCATACTGAACAGCATCCACGTACACCAGGGCACCGGCCTCGTGCGCCATCTTCACGATGCGGGCAAGCGGATTGATGGTCCCAAGCGCATTGGAGGCATACCCGACAGCCAGCAGGCGCGGCTTTCGTTCCAGGGCCTTCTGCAAGTCGTCCAACTTCAGGGTGCCCTCTTCCGGATCGAAATCTACCCAGTTGACCTTTGCCCCCCGATCCTGCGCCGCCAGCACCCAGGGGGTCACATTCGCATCGTGATCGAGGCGGGTGACCACAATCTCGTCTCCCGTTTTCCACTCACGCGCCAGCGAGCGGCTGATGTGAAAGGTCAATGTGGTCATGTTATTGCCAAAGATGATCTCTTCGGCAGAGGGGGCATTGTAGAAATCCGCCATTGCGCCGCGCGCCTGCTCGAGCAGGGCATCGGAGGCAATGCTCGTGGCAAATGCCCCTCCATGGTTGGCGTTACATTCCAGCAGGTAGCGGTGAATGCGATCCAGGGAATGTTTTGCGATTTGGGTGCCGCCGGGGTTATCGAAGAAAATCGCCGCACGCTTCAGAGAGGGGAACTGGCTGCGAACGGCAGCTACATCGAGGGGCATGGCTGTCCTCCAAAAGAGAGATCGGCCGGAACAGGCAAAGCGGCTTGGAAATTAAAATGACGGACGCCAGGGTGAGGGGGGCACCCTAGCGTCCGTCGAATGTATATTACTACAACAGCCCGCAAAATGCAAGCCCCCAAAGATTAGAGTTTGATTAATTCTTTGGCGCCCCTGGCGGGAATCGAACCCACATCTTGGCCTTAGGAGTGCCCTGCTCTGTCCATTGAGCTACAGGGGCGCGGACTTTCTCGCCCGTTACCGCTTCCGAGCGAAGCCTATTATACCCGCTTTTGGGTGATGGCCCATAAATTCCAAATCGCAGGACCGAGGCTGACTTCTAGGTGCATACGGAAACCATCCGGGCGGCGCAAGCCGTCGGATGGATCCGACTTTTATGTGCGGAGGCAGGGCTTCAGCCTGCCGAAGCGGGCCATGCAAAAGATAGGGGCAATCACCAGAACCCGATCTGACTTGCGGTTCTCTCCCGTTGCCCTTATGATTGGAAGGCTCGCGACGGTGGGCCTCGCTAAAAAATGGCCGAAGGAAGAACCATGCACGTGCCGTATTCCATTTACGTCCATGTCCCATTCTGCACCCATCGCTGCGCTTACTGCGACTTCAATACCTATGCCCATCAGGAGAGCCTCATCCCCGCCTATGTGGAGGCACTGAGAGGCGAGATCGAATTCATCGGCCGGCGCGTCCCCCTTGCCGACAGGGTGGAAATCCATACCGTCTTCTTCGGCGGCGGGACGCCCTCGCTTCTTTCTGGACCCCAGCTCGGCGCGCTCCTCGACGCGCTGCGCGCCGCCTTCGCGTTCGTCCCGCACCCCGAAGTGACCCTGGAGGCCAATCCCAATATCGGCTCCCCTTCCCGCCTGTTCGCCTGGCGAAAGGCCGGCGTCAACCGCCTTTCCCTGGGCCTCCAGTCTGCCAATCCCGAGGAACTGCGCCTGCTGGAGCGCAATCACTCCTTCCTGGATGTAATCGAGGCTGCTGCCTCGGCCCGCAAGGCAGGCATCCACAACCTCAACCTTGACCTCATCTATGGCCTGCCCGAGCAAACCCTGGCCTCCTGGCAGACAACCGTCCGGCGCGCCCTCGACCTGCAACCCGAACATATTTCGGCCTATGCCCTGAGCCTCGAGCCCGGCACGCCGTTTGGCCGCTGGACGGCGCGCGGCCTGCTGCCCCTTGTCGATCCCGACCTGGCCGCCGAGATGTACGAATGGGCCTCCGACTTCCTCGAACAGGCCGGATATCGACAATACGAAATCTCCAACTGGGCCAGGCCGGGGCGGGAATGCCTCCACAACCTCCAGTACTGGCGTGGTCTGCCGTACCTCGGCCTGGGGGCCGGAGCGCACGGCTACGCTAACGGCTACCGCTACTCCAACGTCCTGCGCATCAAAACGTACCTCGACCGCCTGACCCCTCCCTGGCCGGCTCATTTGCCGTTCCCGCTCTCCCCCGCCGTGGTGCATTCCCATCGTCAAACCCTGCAGGAGGACATGGCGGAATATATGCTCACGGGGTTGCGCCTCACCCGCCAGGGGGTCGCGGCGACGGAATTCCGGGCGCGCTTCGGGCGTGACCTCCTGGATGTGTACCGCCGGCCGATCGAGGAGTTGACGCGCTGGGGGCTGCTCGAATGGGGGGAGGAGGGAGGCGTTCTGAGGCTCACGCGGCGCGGGCGCTTGCTCGGCAATCGAGTCTTCCTCCGCTTCCTGGGGTGAAGGAAATGCTTCCGCCGCCCTGCGCCGGCGATTTGGAGGTCAACCGCCTCGTTCTCCAGCAGCCGGGGTTGGAACGTGAGGCGCGCCCCTCACTCTCTCTCCGCCTGCTCCGGGATGGGCAGGGCGGAGATCAAATCACGCTGGCGGAATTTCTCGATGTACTCGCGCGCTTCCCAATAGTCCAATCCCAACTCATCCACGATATCGAAGACGCTGTGCCGCCCCTCGAAGCGCATCATCATCTTTTCGATGGCGCGGTTGAGGGCCCAGTTCACCTGCCAGTCCACCCACAGGCCATTGCCGGAGAGGAAGACCGGACCGCGGAATTTGCGCCGCGGGATGTAATTGGTAGCGTAAATGCGGATGATCTCCTCCACCACATCCGCCGCCTCTTGCAGTCTCTCCTCGTGCATGATATCGAGATTGTCATCGGAGGTGTGATATTGCGGATAGGGATAGCGACTGATGGAGAGGCAGGGCACGTTCACGCCCGGGCCGTTGAGCACGCGCTCGTCGTTGGCAATGATGTCGGCAAAGGCTCCTTCTCGGAAGGGCCGGCCGCGCTTCTTCAGGACGTACTGCCCGACGCGGTCCAACAGATGGTTGTGCTGGCGCGTGTGTTGCAGGGCCAGGGAATTATCGTTGCCCGTCATTTCGACGAAAATGCCGCCGCGCAGGCCGGGGATCAGGTCCTCGTGGTGGGCCAGGTAAGCAATGCTGCCGATCGTCTCCGGCCCGAACCAGAAGCGGATGCTCATCGAGCCGGGCGGCAGGGGCTTTGCCGCCAGACGCCGCGCCACCTCGAGCACGGTCACCACGCCGGCTGCGTCGTCGTTGGCCTGATTCGGATGGCAGATGTGCGCCATGATCAGCATCTCGCCCGCCTCGGGGTTCGGTCGGCCCAGCGGATGGATGATGGCGGTCGCCACTTTGAAACCCTGCGCCGCCTCGCTCACAAACTCGGAGCGGATCACAGCATGATACTTCTTGTCGCGCGGCAGAGAGTCGAAGACGTTCTTCGGGAGGCAGAAGCCCCAATCGCGGTCGTAGTACTTGAACTTCCACGGAATCGCATGTGGCCGCTCGGCACTGTAATGCAGATGCGGCGCCAGTTCTTCCCAGGTCAGCACGGCATCGATCGGCAGAGAATAAGAGACCAGATGGAGGGGGTTGTCTTTGAAATCCACGATGCGCACGCCAGCCTCTGTCTCCAGATAGGCCTCGTGCACCACGTAGCGTTCCGGCACGTACCATGTCCAGACCTTCTTGAGGGGGGCGTAGGTCTCGATGGTGTAATGTGCATTTTCGGGCATGTACGCGCCGATGATCTCCAGGGCCTGATCGCTGCCCTCCGAGGCCAGGGTGCGGTGCAGCGGCACGATCTCCGCCAGGACGTCCTTCAGTTGACGGATGGGCTTCATGGCCGGGATCCAGTCTTTGGCCTTCTGCGGGGTTTCGATGACGTACGTCAATCCCGGGCCCTTGTGCTCCTTCAAGGCCTGGACGGCGACTCGGAAGACGTCGTTGCACTTCATCAGGCGCACCTCGCCCAGGCCGATCTTCTTCTTTTTGACGACCTGGCTGTCCAACAGCGCTCCGATCGGCTCGAAATCCAGCACCACGCCGCGCTCCACATCGCGCACGAACATGGTGTATGTTACTTCTTGAGGGCGGCCATCGAAGTCAATGGCAATGCCTTTGAATTCCTTCAAAAAGCGATAATCCACTCCCGCCATTTGCTCGCAATGATGGAGGAAGGTGATGCTTTTGCTGTACGGCAGGCCGAGGATCAGAATCTTCGCGTCCCAATCGCGGAACTTCTTGAAGATGGTGGTCTCGCCGAAGCAGTCATTCGTGCGATGGGCAGCCACTTCTGCGGCGCGGCGGCCGATGGCAGCCATCGAGTAGATCGGATGAAACATGCGCCGGGCGCGCGCGTCCTGACGTACCAGTTCCGTCAGGATGCCCATTTGGGAGGGCGTGGTGCGGATATCCCAGGGCACCCCTTTGAGGAAATCATAATTGAAGGTGGGCATGATCAGGGTGCCCTCGGAGCCGAGCACCTCTAGCAGCGCCTCGATCACCGTCTGCGGCCCGCCCTCCACGCCGCCCGGCGCGCGCCCAAGCGTGGAATAGGCACTGTGCACGAAGACAACATCGCCGGCTTCCATGCCCAGCGAACGAAATTCATCCATCAAGAATTTCTTGGTGATCATCCTTATCACTCCTGGCGTAGCGCGGTATTCATCCCGCAACCGAAGGTGACATGAAAAGTGTGCTATAGAACCTCGCCGTGAGCAAGGCGGGGCTTCGCCTCGAGTAAAATGGGACTCGTCGTTTTCAACGCATCCAGCCAGAACATCCCACAGAGCGGATGGGCGCCAGGATTGTAACATAGGCCGGCCCCGCCTTGCCCCTTTTCCCCTCTTTTCGCTGGGGGTACAATATCTCCCCCGGAGGGTGTCATCCATGCCTGTCTTTCGCGATGCCGACCATCTCTACCGCGTCTTTGGCGCGCTTTTTGAACGCCTCCGCGCCGAGCGCGACCTGACGCAAAAACTGACGCAGAATCCGCTCGTGGTGCGCTTTGTCTTCACTGAACCGGCGGCAGAAATCACCGTTGACCTGCGCTGCCAGCCGCTTGCCTTCTACCTCGGCCCTTGTGCCTTGAAGCCCGAAGTGGAAATGACCCAATCCGCCGACGTCGCTCACCGCTTCTGGCTGGGGCAGGTGAACGTGCCGCAGGCCATTGCCACCCGCCAGGTGATTGCCCGCGGCTCGGTGCCGAAGGCGCTGGCGCTCCTGCCGGCCATCCGACCGGTCTTCGACTTGTACCCCGTTGTCTTGCGTGAGATCGGCGAGGCGGCGCTCTTGCCGATGGAGAAAAAGACGAAGCGGGCGCCGCGCTCGAGCCCGTTTGCCCGCCTTCTGCGCGGCCGTACCCCAGCCGTTGTTCCCGCTCCCGAAGCACCGGCGCCTCGAATCCCCCTGTTGGAGGAGAGCGGAAGCGAGCCGTCCGCCCCACGCGCTCCGCTGCCTCCCCGCGAAGAGCGCGCCCTCAAAATCGAGATGCTGCGCCGCATGAGGCTGATTCGCGCCTTCGAGAAACGCATGGCCGAGGAATTTGCCGCTGGTCGTCTGCCTGCCGAAGCGCTCCATCTTTCAATTGGACAGGAAGCCTGCGCGGTGGGGGCCTGCTTTGCCCTTCAGGCGGAGGATTACATGACCACCACCCATCGTGGGCATGGTCACATGCTGGCGCGCGGCGCTGACCCGAATGCCATGGCTGCTGAACTGCTCGGCAAGGCCGGCGGCCTGTGCCAGGGGCTGGGCGGCACGATGCACGTCACCGATGCCAGCCTCGGCGCGCTGGGCGCCAACGGCATTGTCGGGGCCTCCTCGCTGATCGCCACCGGGGCAGCCCTCTCGGCACGCTTGCGCCGCAGCCGCCAGATTGCCCTGGCCTTCATGGGCGATGGCGCTACTGCCCAGGGCATGTTCCACGAGGCGCTCAACTTCGCTGCCGTTTTCGATCTGCCGGTGATTTTCTTCGTCGAGAACAATCAGTATGCCGAATTTACCCCTCTGCGCGGCCACACCCGCCTGAAGCGCCTGGCCGAGCGCGCCCTCGGTCACGGCCTGCCTGGGGTTGCCATCGACGGCAACGATGTCTGGGAGGTCTATCAGACGGTGCAGCGAGCGGCCGAGCGCGCCCGCAACGGGGATGGCCCGACCCTGATTGAGGCCCTCACTTACCGCTGGAGCGGCCACACGGAGGGTGAGACGGCGCGCTACCGTCCCGATGAGGAAATCGCCGAATGGAAGCAGCGTGACCCCATTGTCCGCTGGGAGGCGCGCTTGCAGGAGACGGGTCTGCTCACGCCCCAGGAGTGTGCCGCGCTGCGCGAGGAAGCGCGCCGGCGCGTGGACGAGGCGCTGGCGTTTGCCCATGCCAGCCCGGAGCCGCAAGCCGGCCTGTTGCTGGAAAGCGTCTTTGCGCCGGAACCGGCCAGCCTCTACCGTCCGCAGCCGGCTTCCCCCGCGGCGCGCACGGTCAGTGTCTCCACCGCCCTGTGGGAGGCGCTGGCCGAAGAAATGGGACGGGATGAGCGCGTCTACATCCTGGGGGAGGACGTGCGCGCCGGCGGTTACTTCGCCGTCACGGCCGGCCTGGTGGACGAGTTCGGCCCGCAACGCGTGATAGACACCCCCATCAGCGAGTATGCCATCGTTGGGTCGAGCGTCGGAGCGGCGATGACCGGCATGCGGCCGGTGGCCGAGATCGAATTCTCGGATTTCATCACCTGTGCGATGGATCCGCTGGTCAATCAGGCGGCTAAGCTGCGCTTCATGTCCGGCGGGCAGTATCGCCTGCCTCTGGTGGTGCGCACTCCAGGCGGTGGAGGGATCGGCATGGCCGCGCAGCACAGTCAGAGCCTGGAGGCCTGGCTGATGCATGTCCCCGGCCTGATCCTCATCGCCCCCGGCACGGCTTACGATGCGAAGGGCCTGCTCAAGGCCGCCATCCGCTCCAACAACCCGGTGGTCTTCTTCGAGAACAAGTTGCTCTACGCCGAAAGTGGCCTGATCCCCGAAGGGGAGTACCTCGTCCCGATCGGCGTGGCGGATGTCAAGCGCCGCGGCGAGGACGTGACCCTGGTCGCGGTGGGGGCGACGGTGCCGCGGGCGCTGGAAGCGGCGCGTCACCTGGAAGGCGAGGGGATCTCGGTGGAGGTGGTGGACGTGCGCACCCTCGCCCCGTGCGACTGGGATACCATCCTGCGCTCGGCGCACAAGACCCGCCGCGTGATCACCCTCGAAGATGGTGTGCTGAGCGGCGGCTTCGGGGCCGAGTGCGCTGCCCGTCTGCAGCGCGCCTTGTGGGGTCGCCTGAAAGCCCCTGTCCAGCGTTTGGCAGGCTGGGACGTGCCCATCCCGTATAATCGGACGCTGGAGAATGCCATCGTCCCGAATACCGAACGTATCGTGGAGGCGATTCGCTCCCTGATGCGGCGGTGACAGACTGTAAACCACACCTGCCCGAGGAGTTTCATCATGTCGTCAGTCGCCTTTATCACCGGTGCCGCCAGCGGACTGGGGAGGCACTTCGCCGCTGCCCTGGCCCGTCAGGGGTATCGCTTGATGGTAACCGACATCAATGAGGATGGCTTGCGCTCGGCTTTCACGCCGGAGGAGAACTTACGCCTGCGCCGCCTTGATATTCGTTCACCGCAGGAGTGGTCGCAGGCGTTAGACGAGACGCTTCAGGCCTATGGCCGCCTGGACTACCTGTTCAACATTGCCGGTGTGGTCTTGCCGGCCTTCCTCCTCGAAAGCACGCTGGAGGAGATCGAGCGCCAGATTGACATCAACCTGAAAGGCACGATTTATGGCACGTACTTTGCGGCGCGTGCCATGAGCCAACAAGGCTCCGGACACATCATCAATGTGGCTTCGCTGGCGGGCGTCTCGCCGGTGCCGGGCATGGAGATTTACACGGCTTCCAAATTTGGCATACGTGGCTTTTCGATCGCGGCCGGCATCAAACTCCGCGAACAGGGGATTTATGTCACGGTGGTTTGCCCCGACCTGATGGACACACCCATGCTGGACGTTCAGTTGCGCCGGCCACGCGAATCGGCGCTGGCCTTTGCCGCCTCGCGCCCGCTGCGGGTGGAGGACGTGGAGCGCGCCCTGTATCATGCCATGCGCAAGAGACCGCTGGAGGTCACGATTCCGCTCTCGCGCGGCCTGCTGGCGAAACTGGGCAACGCCCTGCCATCCCTGGGGCCGTGGCTCTATCGCCTGTTGAGCCCGCGCGGCCTGAAACGCGTCGAACAGATGAGACTGGAGCGACCTTCGCCAGAGACGCCTGGGGGAGGGAATGTGTTGTAAGGTTTCCTTCACGAATTGGGGGTAACTGCTTGCCATCTTGAAAGCTGTCGTGAAAACAGGATAACTGCCTGTCTTCATGCGGTGAACGACTGGAAGCCGGTGTCATGGCGAGCCCGCCAGGGCGAAGCAATCCCCCCGAGGTCGTGACAAAGCCTCACGGGCAGATGGCTTCCGTCGCGGCGCTCTTCGCAATGACAATGGGGGTCGAGCGTGGGGGTGGAGCTGGTCCTTGACAAAAAATAAATTTCGCTTATTATATAAGCCTTGTTAACTTTTTGGAGGCGGCCATGAGCGCAACCAGAGAGGCCTTCCTGCTCACCCTGCAAAAAGCCAGTGGGCAAATCATGCATCTTTCCATGCGCGGCCTGCAGGAATATGTCAGGAGGGAAGGACTCTCCATGCCACAGATGTTCGCTCTGCGGCACGTCTATTACAAAGGGGCCTGCAACGTCTCGGAACTCAGCGAGAGGTTGAGTGTCACCCATGCCGCCTCCAGTCAGATGCTTGATCGCCTGGTTCAGCAGGGGCTGATTCTGCGTTCCGAGGATCCACAGGATCGCCGCAACAAGCAAATTATCCTCACCGAGAAGGGACGGCGTATGCTGCGCGAGAGCACTCAGGCCAGCCAGCGCTGGCTGAGGACCCTGGCCACATCTCTCACGGTGGAGGAGATGGGCAAGATCAGCGAAGCGTTCGACATCCTGCTCAAGAAACTATCCCAGATGACCGAAATCTAAGGCCTTACAACCATGCTCATGACCCTCCTTTGGAGATTCCCATGCTGCGCATCCTGAGGTACATGAAACCCTTCTTTCCCATGCTGGGGCTGGCCGTCTTTTTGCTCTTCATCCAGGCCAATGCCGACCTGGCTCTGCCCGACTATATGTCGCGCATTGTAAACATCGGCATTCAGCAGGGTGGCGTGGAGGAGGCCATCCCTCAGGCGTTGCGTGCCAGCACCATGCAGCATCTCGGCCTGTTCCTGGCCGAGGCCCAGAGGGCAGAGGTTCTGGCGCTGTATCGCCGGGTGGATTCCTCCTCGGCCGATTATTCGATCTATGTCACGCGTTATCCCGTGCTGGCGCGCGAACCGATCTACATCCTGAGCACGGATGAGGCGGCAGCTCTCCAGCGCCTCTCCCCAGTGATGGGAAAGGCTTTGCTCATTGTCAGCGGGATCGAGCAACTCAAGGCCGATCCCTCTCAGGCAGGCCGTCTTATGGCGGGCATGGCCGGAGTGGACCTTTCCAAGCTGCCGCCGGGCACCGACCTCTTCACCCTGCTGGCCGGAATGCCCGAGGCGCAGCGCGCCCAGATCGGCGCCTCCATCGAGCGGCGTTTTGCTGTGCTGGGCGGTGAGAAAGCCATCCTCCAGGCCGCGGCGCGCGCGGTGAGGTCCGAATACGCCGCGCTGGGCATGGATACGGCAAAAATTCAGAACGCCTATCTCTTCCGCGTGGGGGGGCAGATGCTGTTCATTGCCCTGATTTCGGCCCTGGCGACGATCACCGTCGGCTTTCTGGCGGCGCGGGTGGCCGCCGGGCTGGCGCGTGACCTGCGGCGCCTCTTTTTCGAGAAAGTCATGCGCTTTTCCAGTGCCGAGCTCGAGCGTTTTTCCACGGCTTCGCTCATCACCCGTTCCACCAACGACATCACTCAAATTCAAATGGTGACGATGGTGGCTGTGCGGATGATATTCTACGCCCCGATCATTGGTGTGGGGGGCATCCTGCGGGCGCTGAGCAAAGACGTCTCGATGTGGTGGATCATTGCTCTGGCCGTGCTGATCCTGATCGGGCTGATTGCCACGGCCTTCCGTGTGGCCGTCCCGAAGTTCAAAGTCATCCAATCCCTGCTCGACCGTCTGAATTTGATCGCGCGTGAAAATCTGAGCGGCATGATGGTTGTGCGCGCCTTCAACCGCCAGGATTATGAGGAAAGACGCTTCGACCATGCCAACCTCGACCTGACGCAGAACAGCCTGTTTGTCAACCGCGTCTTCGTGATCATGATGCCCATGATGATGCTCCTGATGAATGGCGTTTCCGTCCTGATCCTGTGGGTGGGGGCACACCAGGTGGCGCAGGCCAGCATGCAGGTGGGGGACATGATGGCCTTCATGCAGTATGCCATGCAGATTGTCTTTGCCTTCATGATGCTCTCGATGCTCTTCATTATGATCCCGCGTGCGGACGTGGCTGCTCAGCGGGTTGCCGACGTGTTGGAGACGGAAGCGCGCATTCTCGAGCCAGAGCAACCCCGCGCCTTCCCCGAGCCGTTCGAGGGCACGATCGAGTTTCGCCACGTCTCGTTTCGCTACCCCGAGGCGGAGGAGGATGTCTTGCACGATCTCACGTTCACCCTGCCGGCCGGGCAGAGCGTGGGCATCATCGGCACCACCGGTTCGGGCAAGTCCACCCTGATCAACCTGATCCCGCGCTTCTACGACGTGACCGAAGGCGCAATTTACATCGACGGCGTCGACATCCGCTCCGTGCGGCTGAGCGATCTGCGCGCTAAGATCGGCTACGTTCCGCAACAGAGCAATCTCTTCAGCGGCAGCATCGAAAGCAACCTGCGCTATGCCGATGAGGAGGCCGAGGAGGCGACTCTGCGCCTGGCGCTCGAGATCGCTCAGGCAAGCGACTTTGTCTTTTCGCGCCCCGAGGCGTTGCAGGCGGAGGTCTCCCAGAGTGGGGCGAACCTCTCCGGCGGGCAGAAGCAGCGCCTGAGCATCGCCCGCGCCTTGGTCAAGCGTCCGCCGATTTATATCTTCGATGAGAGTTTCTCGGCCCTCGATTACAAGACCGATGCCCGCTTGCGGCGTGCCCTCAGGAAGTACGTCCGTGGCAGCACAGTGATCATCGTCTCGCAACGCGTCGCCACCCTCAAGGATGCTGACCAAATCCTGGTGCTGGACGAGGGGCGCATCATCGGCCGCGGGACGCATGAGGAGTTGATGAAGACCTGCGAGACCTATCAAGAGATTGCTCTCTCGCAACTGAAGAGGCAGGAGGTGGTGGCATGAGCAACGGACGCTCTCCCTCCACCTCCACCGTTCGCCCCGCCGGCCTGCCCGGCCCGATGGGCGGGCGCGGTCCGATGGGCGGCCACATCTCTGTGGGCGTGGTCGAAAAGCCGCGTGACTTTGGAGCGGCCCTGCGCAAACTGGCGGCCTATCTCCGCCCTTACCGCCTCACAATGGCCGTGGTCATCTTGCTGGCGCTCGGCTCCACGCTGTTCTCGATCGTCGGGCCGCGCATCCTGGGCAGTGCCACCACCCGCCTCTTCGAGGGCGTGATGGCGCGCTTGAGCGGCCGTGGTGACATCGATTTCGGGGCCATTGGCGAGATCATGCTTCTCGCCCTGGGGCTCTATCTGCTTTCCGCGGCCTTTGGCTATCTCCAGGGCTGGCTGATGACCGATGTGGCCATGAAGATCACCTATCGGCTGCGCCGCGAAATCATGGAGAAGATGCATCGCATCCCGTTCCGCTACTTCGATAGCACAACACATGGTGAAGTGCTCTCGCGCTTGACCAACGATGTCGATACGGTCAATCAGAGTCTCAATCAAAGCCTGACGCAGATCATCACCTCGGCCGTGAGCGTCTTGGGCGTGCTGATCATGATGATCACCATCAGTTGGCAGATGACGCTGGTGGCTTTGTTGATGGTGCCGTTCTCCATGGGGGTGGTCATGGTGATCATCCGTAAATCGCAGAAGTTCTTTGCCCAGCAGCAGGAGCACATCGGCCACGTCAATGGGCATGTGGAGGAAATGTTTGGGGGGCACATCATTGTCAAGGCATTCAATGGCGAGGCGCGGAGCATCCAGAAGTTCGACCGGCACAACGACAATCTCTATCGCGTCGCCTGGAAGGCGCAATTCCTCTCCGGAATCATGATGCCTGTGATGAACCTGATCGGCAATCTGGGCTACGTGGCCGTGGTTCTCCTCGGCGGCTGGCTGGCGATGGGCGCGAGGATCACCCTGGGCGACATCCAGGCGTTCATTCAGTATGTACGCTCCTTCAACATGCCGATCACCCAGTTGGCCAACATTTCCAACGTCTTGCAGCAGACCGCCGCCGCGGCCGAGCGCGTCTTCGAGTTCCTGGCCGAGGCCGAGGAAACGCCCGAGAGGCAGAGCCCGCGCGAGATCCGACAAGTGCGCGGGCATGTCGAGTTCCGTGATGTCTACTTCGGGTACGATCCTGAACACGCGGTCATCAAGGGCTTTTCGGCGGAGATCCACCCCGGCCAGAAGGTGGCCATTGTCGGGCCGACCGGCGCGGGCAAGACAACGATCGTCAAGTTGTTGATGCGCTTCTACGATGTCCAGCGCGGCGCGATCCTGATCGACGGCCACGATATTCGCGATCTCCGCCGCGCCGACCTGCGCGCCCTCTTCGGCATGGTCCTGCAGGATACCTGGTTGTTCAACGGCACGTTGCTGGATAACATCCGCTATGGACGCCTGGAGGCCGGCGAGCCGGAGGTGGTGCAGGCGGCCAAAGCCGCCCATGTGGATCACTTCATTCGCACCTTGCCGGAAGGCTATCACATGGTTTTGAACGAGGAGGTGACCAACATCTCGCAGGGGCAAAAACAGTTGCTGACCATCGCGCGCGCCCTCCTGGCCAACCCGCCGATGCTGATCCTGGATGAGGCCACCAGTTCCGTGGACACACACACCGAGATTCTCCTCCAGCGCGCCATGTACAATTTAATGCGCGGGCGCACCAGTTTCATCATTGCCCACCGCCTCTCCACCATCCGCAACGCGGATTGGATCCTGGTGATGCGTGCAGGCAACATCGTCGAGCAGGGCACGCACGACGAGCTGCTTGCCCGCAACGGCTTTTACGCCGAGCTGTACAACAGCCAGTTCGAAAGCGTGGAGGCGTGAAATGGCCGTTGGCCTGCGCCCACCTCCTGTGGTCTTCTCAAAGTCGCTTGACAAAATAATGATGTCATTGCGAGGGCAGTGTTTTTCTGCTCGAAGCAATCTCCAAAAGGTCAGCTTGGCCCGTTCTGTGGGAGACTGCTTCGCCAAAGAGCGGCTCGCAGTGACATTTCCCGGACTTTGAGAAAGCCATATCCCGCTCCGCGTATTAATTGACTCATGCTCTGAACTGTGGTATTATCTCGCCACAACTGAATAGCCCCAGTCGGCACTCTTATCCAGAGAGGCGGAGGGAACGGCCCTGTGATGCCTCGACAACCGGTTGGAGTCTGATAGTCCATCATCGCCACCGCTCGCCTATAGACTGTAAGACGATCAGACGAAAACACGGTGCCAATTCCGACAGACGGATGTTCTGGAAGATGAGAGGGCAGCCGTGCGATATGCGCAAATTGCCCTTTCGCGGCCGAATGGGCAATTTTCTTTTTGAAAGGATCCAGTCCCTATGAGCACAACTTTCATGACCTCGCCCAAACTGATGTTCACCTCCGAATCGGTCACGGAGGGGCACCCCGATAAAATCTGCGATCAAATCTCCGATGCCATCTTAGACGCCTGCCTGGAGCAGGACCCGCTCTCGCGCGTGGCCTGCGAGACGGCTACTAAGACCGGCTTCATCGCCCTGCTGGGGGAGATCACCACCCGCGCCAACATCAACTACGATGAATTGGTGCGCAAGGTCATCACCGAAATCGGCTACGACTCGAGCGAGAAGGGCTTCGACGGCAATTCCTGCGGCGTGCTGGTGGCCATTGCTAAACAATCCGGCGATATTGCCATGGGCGTGAACAAGGCCCTGGAGGCCAGAGCGGGTGAACAGGTCGAGAGCGAGATCGAGGCCATCGGCGCCGGCGACCAGGGGATGATGTTCGGCTTTGCCTGCAACGAAACGCCCACGCTCATGCCCCTGCCCATCTACCTGGCGCACAAACTCACGCGCCGCCTGGCAGAACTCCGCAAGAACGGCACACTCCCCTGGCTGCGGCCCGACGGCAAGAGTCAGGTCACCGTAGAATACGCCTACGGCAAGCCCAGGCGTGTGGATACCGTCTTGATCTCCACCCAACATGCACCGGACATTTCACATGCCGAAATCACCGAGCAGGTCGTTGAGCACGTCATTCATCCCTCGCTGCCGCCAGAGCTGGTGGACAAGAACCTGAAGATCTTCGTCAACCCGACCGGACGCTTCGTCATCGGCGGGCCGATGGGCGACGCCGGTGTGACCGGCCGTAAGATCATCGTCGACACCTACGGGGGGATGGGACGCCACGGCGGCGGCTGCTTCAGCGGCAAGGACCCGACCAAGGTCGATCGTTCCGCCGCCTACGCTGCGCGCTACGCGGCCAAGAACATCGTGGCAGCCGGCCTCGCCGATCGGGTCGAGATTCAGGTTGCCTACGCCATCGGCGTGGCGCACCCCCTCTCGGTCAACGTCGAGACCTTCGGCACCGGCAAGGTCTCGGATGAGAAGATCGCCGCCCTGATCCAGGAACACTTCGACCTGCGCCCCGGCGCCATCATCCGCGACCTGGACCTGCGTCGTCCGATCTATCGCAAGACAGCCGCCTACGGCCACTTCGGGCGCGATGACATCGAGTTCCCGTGGGAACGAGCCGACAAGGCCGAGGCGTTGAGAAAGGCCGCCGGCCTGTAGAGACCATGCGGTGGCCGTCGCCCACCCGCTGCCCCGAGCCGCCGTCACCGCTCACGGCTTTTCCAGGCCGTGGGCGGTCAGCAGGGCCTCGTCCTCCAGAATCTCTCCCGTCGGCCCATCGGCCACGATACGCCCCTCGTCCATGACGATCGTGCGCGGGAAGCATTCCCGCACCATGGCCAGATCATGTGTGGCGGCCAGCATGGTGATGGGCAGTTCCTTCAACAATCGCATCAGGGAGCGGCGGGCGCGTGGGTCAAGACCTGCCGAGGGTTCGTCCAATACCAGGATCTGCGGATGCATGGATAGCACGGTGGCGATCGCGATGCGCTTCTTCTCCCCAACGCTCAAATGATGGGAGAGGCGCTCGCGATAAGGCTGCATGTGCACCATGGATAAGGCTTCGTCCACGCGCCTTTGCACCTCCTCCTCGTCCAGCCCCATGTGCAGGGGGCCGAAGGCCACATCCTCGAACACCGTGGGAGAGAAAAGCTGGTCATCTGCATTCTGAAAGACGAGCCCGACCCTGGCGCGGATGAGCGGCAGATTCTGCGCCGTGAGGGGCAGGCCATCGATCTCGATCCACCCCTGTCCGCTCAGAATGCCGTTCAAATGCAGCATCAATGTGGATTTCCCCGCCCCGTTCGGCCCGACGAGGGCCACTTTATCTCCAGTCCGCAGGCTGAACGAGACGCCTCGCAGGGCCGGGTAGCCATCGGGGTAGGTGAAGTGCAAATCCCTGACCTGGATCACGCCATCTGCATGGGCGGACCTCATGGCATCCTTCCGCTGATCGAGATCAGAGCCAGCCCCAGAGCCGCAACGGCACAAACCAGCCAATCGCGGCCGCGGATTCTGAGCGGGTGGAGCGTCATCAGTTGCCCCTGGTAGCCGCGCGATAACATGGCCTGGTAGATGCGATCGCTGCGTTCGTAGCTGCGCAGGAAGAGTTGACCGGCCATGTGGCCGGCCACGCGGGCGCGCCATCCCACGCTCCCGCCTGACCTCCGGCCGGGCGCGGCCGCACTGCGCGCCTGCCTCGCCCGCAACAGGCGCGTCGCCTCGTCCGTCAGCACGAATAAATACCGATAGAGAAAGGCAATGATCGTGGTCAGGATGGCCGGAACGCGCAGATGACCCAAAGCGTGGATCACCTTTGGGAATTCCGTCACCGAGACCAGCAAAATGGCCATCTGCACCGAGAGCCACGAACGAATGAGAATGCTCGCAAAGCGCACCAGGCCGGTTGCGCTGGGCGCGAGGCTCAGCGCGCCCAACCGCCACTCCGCCAGCCTGGGCCCCGCCGTGGAGAAGATCACCGTGACCGCCGCCAGAGCAAAGGGCAGGGCCACGAACGAGCGGCGTAGCGTAAACAGCAGCCCCAGTTGCGCGAGGTGATTGGCGGCCAACAGGAAGGCCCAGGCCAGCAGGAAGGCCCTCCAGGCTCCATCCGGCAGGAGCGCAGTGCACAGGATGTAGGCCAGGGTCAGACCCACTTTGATGCGCGCATCCAGATGGTGCAGCAGGCTGTGGCCATGATGGTAGCGATCGAAAACGTCAATGTGCATGGGCGGGTTACCTCGTTTTCTTCCGCAGGACGCGGCCGGCGAGAAGGATGATGACCAGAACCGCAAGAGCACCCAGGAGGCCGGCCGCGATGCGGGAGGCCGGCCCCCGCACGAATGGAACGACATATCCTGCCAGGGCTCCGCTTCCCGATTGGGCCGCCTGGATGAAGCCCAAATCCATGGCCACCCGATTCAGCCCGTCCGGGTCCAGCGAGGCCAGCGGAGAGAGGAGGAGCACGGCCAGCGTGATCAAAAGGCCGGCCGCGATCCAGCCGCGCCCGCCCCTGGCAGAAGCTGGCTGCTCAGCGAGCAGATCGGGGCGCGTGCGGAAGATGAAAGCCAGGGCGGCCGCGGTAATCAGTGCCTCGCCCACGCCGATCAGCGCATGGATGCCCAACATGGCAGGCACCACCATTGCCAGCCTCACCGTGCCGCTCAGCCACAGTTCAAGCGAGGTCAGCAGAGCCGCGGCCATCACCGAGAGCCAGGCCCCCGCGCCCGCCACGACCAGCTTCAGCCTCTGACCTCGCCCGAGCACGGAACGATACAGGCCGTACCCCACCGCCGCGGTGACCAGCCCCATGTTCAAGATGTTGGCGCCCATGGCCAGCAGGCCGCCGTCCTGGAACAGGAGCCCTTGCACGGCAATCACCGCCGTCATGACCAGCATGCTGACCCAGGGACCAAACACCATCGCGGCGAGCGCGCCGCCCAGCAAGTGCCCGGAGGTCCCGCCGGCGACCGGGAAGTTGATCATCTGTGCCGCAAAAATGAAAGCCGCCATCACCCCCATCAACGGCACGCGTTGTTCCCCCAGGGAACGGTTCGTTCGTGCAATGGCTATGCCGTCCACCAGGATGGTGACCAGCCAGCAGAGCAACAGCACGTTCAGGCTGAGGAAGCCATCTGGAATGTGCATGGCAAGGGAAGAGGCAAGCATGAGAGAACCTCCAGCGAAGTTCGAATCTGCCACGCCCAAAGCGCGCCGCGTCTTTGCCCGTCGGGGCGGGACGGCGATTCCGTCCTTCAGAGAGGACGTCCTGCGCTGTTCTTACCCCGCGGCGGCCTTGAGGCTCCTGCTGAATTATAATAGCAATTCCGGGCAGGACCTTTATACCAATTGATTTCCTCCCCCGCATGATATAATGCCTCCTATGCCCACCAAAACGAAATCCCAACCCCCCGAAGACGAATCCGCTCTCGAGCCCACCGCAGGCGAGGCGCGCTTCTCCTTCAAGGCCACCCATGTTTACGCCGTGCTGGTAGTGCTGGCTTTTGCAGCCGGCATCTTGCTTGGCTATGCAGCCTGGGGGCGCCCGGCGGCGGTTTCCTCGGCGCGGTCCGCCGCGCCGGCCCCGGCCGCCGCCATCCCCACTCCCGATGCCTCCGCCGCGCAGCAGGACCTGATGGCCACCTTGATCCCCAAAGTGCGCCATTTCAAAGGCGACCCCAACGCGCCGGTCACAATCATCGAATTCGCCGACTTCCAGTGCCCGTTCTGTGGGCGACATGCCACGATCACGGGGCCGCAGATCGATCAGCAATACATCCAGACCCACAAGGTGCGCCTGGGATTCTGGAACTTTGCTTTCCTGGGGCCCGAATCGAACTGGGCCGCCGAGGCGGCGGAGTGTGCTGCCGATCAGGGCAAGTTCTGGGAATACCACGACAAACTCTTCAACAGCCAGGCGGGTGAGAACCAGGGCGCCTTCAGTAAAGACAACCTGAAGAAGTTTGCCGCAGAAATCGGCCTGGATACGAGCACGTTCAACGACTGCCTGGATTCGGGCAAGTATGTCCAACGCATCCGGGACGACAGCGATGCGGCCTCGGCGCTGGGCGTGCGCAGCACGCCGACCTTCGTGATCAATGGACAGGCCTTGATTGGCGCGCAACCCTTCGATGTTTTCAGGCAAGCCATCGATGGGGCACTGGCCGGCGCCGCTTCTCAATGAGAGAGGGCAACGGGAGAGACGATGAAAAAATTCATTGCCGTGGCAGGCAACATCGGTGTCGGCAAGTCCACCCTGGTCAACCTGCTGTGTGAACGGCTGGGCTGGCAGCCCTTCTATGAGCCGGTGGGGGACAATCCCTATCTGGCAGATTTCTATGCCAATATGGGAGCGTGGGCATTTCATTCGCAGATCTTCTTCCTGGCGCGCCGCCTGCGCGCGCATTACGAACTGGCTCAACATCCCACCTCCGTGATCCAGGACCGCAGCGTGTATGAGGATGCAGAGGTCTTCGCCGAGAATCTGTTCCGGCAGGGCGCCCTCCAACCCAGGGACTATCAGACCTATCGCGAACTGTACGAGACGGTGGTGCAGTTGTTGCCTCCCCCCGACTTGTTGATCTACCTGCGCGCCTCCGTTCCGACCTTGCGGCAGCGCATCGCCCGGCGTGGCCGCGACTACGAGCGGGCCATTTCGCCTCAGTATCTGCAAAGCCTAAACGATCTGTACGAGAGCTGGATCGAGAACTTCGTGCTCTGCCCGGTCCTGACCATTCCCGCCGACGATCTGGATTACGTCGCCCACTCCGGCCACCTGGGTTTGATTGCTGCCAAGGTGCAGGAGAAACTCATGGGCAAGGACGAGGTGGTCTTCGATCAGGAAGAGATGACCCGAGCAGGCCAGGATTAGGCCGCGGGGGCTGCACACGGCCGCCGCGACTTCACGGTGATTGCCTGTCGTTTCCGTTGCCGGACAGCGAATGACAGGCGGTGAGACGGAAGTTGCGGCGCCTCTCTATTCCACGAAAGTCTGCCATTTGTTGAAGGGGTCGGGCACGAGAAACAGCCTGTCCCCGCTCTGCTCGTCCCAGTAGTGGCGATTCCATATCTCTGCCCCGAAGGCGGCGCACTCCGCGGTGCGAAAGGCCTGCGGGACGCTATCGGCCAGCAGGCAGACGGGGGGCGCGGCGGCTTGGGTCGGCGGCGGGGCCGGCAGACTGCCGCTCAGGGTGTTCTCCATGCCCGGCGTGGGGAAGCAGGGATGCCGCCAGTAGCCTTCCCCGTCCGGAATGCGGCAATGGGATTGATCGGGGAACTTGATCGGACCGTAGGTGCGGGCGTCGACGATGACCCCGCGCGGGTTGATCAGGCGCACGCTGTCGCCGCTGTCGTCCAGCAGGATGTGGGTGGTGGCGCCATAGAAGAGCGCCCGCTCGCCCGGCTTGAGTTTCTTGCTCGGCAGGGTGAACGGGGAGGAGCCCAGGCCGGCCTCGTCATCCAGTTTCCAGTTCGCCAGGTCGACGTCGATCGGACCCAGATTCTCCACCTCGATGAACTCGTCGAAGACATCGATCGTGCCATCGTGGTTCCAATCGAAGCCCGGGCGCGGCAGGAACTCATTGATGACCACATGGGCGAAGGGTGTGGGCGGACGGGGGGTGGGAGTCTTGTACCTGGTGGGCGTGGGGGAGGGAGTGACGGTGACCGTGACAGCCCAATTGCTCCTGCCCGGCGTGCCGCGCACGCGGTTGCCTTTGCAGTCGCGCGGCGTGGAGGTGGTCGGGCCGGCGTAGGTCACCCAGGCGGTGGGGTGATCGAGCACCTTGCCGCGGCGCTCCATGCTGGCATAGTAGGGGGAGGCCAGCCCCGCCGGCCAGGCCCCGCCATCGGAATTGGCGCTATCGACAACGGTGTTGAAAGAGTCCTTGAGATATAGAATTTCACCGTCGTTGGAGAGCACGCCGCTGAAGGTCTGCTGAATGCTTACGTCCGCCGGGTTGAACACGGTGCAGCCGGGCGGGGTGGCCGTGCCGCCGGAGGCGCGCCCCAGCACGAAGTAGCCCCCGGCCGGGATGGTGCCGCTCAAAGCGATGTTCGGGCTGCCGTCGGCGGCGGTCAGGTGCCAGCCGTTCAGATCGATGGCCGCGCCGGTGGTGTTGTAGAGCTCGATCCACTCATCCGAGGAGGAGGCCAGCGTGCCGGCCCAGCCCACTTCGTTGATGAGCACACTGAGCGGGGCCGCGGCCGTGGGCGTGGGGGTGTTGGTTGGAGTGGGGGTGGGGGTGATCGGAGTCGCGGTGAAAGTGGCCGTGAAGGTGGGGCTGGGTGTGAAGGTGGGGACGCAGTAGGTCGGCGTGCTCGAAGAATTTTGAGGGTCGCTTGGCATTCGCAAAGAGAAATCGGAGAAATTATCATCTGTGTCAATACAACTTTCAGGTGTTCCTCCCATTTGGCGTTCGTAACTCTGGTCCGCCGTGCCGGTAGGGAAAGGGGGCAGGGGCGTGCCTTCGAGGTATGCGGTGGTGGCACACATGCCCACTTGATCGACGGGAGTGCCGCTGAGATTGAGCAAGGCAATGCCCCCGTCGTCGGCGATGCTGGCATTGTTGCTAGCGCTATAAGACAAGTCGGCGACCATGGTAGACGTGGGGGTCCCTGTATCAACGGCTTTGACGATGAGGAGATGCTGCCCGGGCGCCAGAGGGCTCATGGAAGGAATTGGAAGCAACGTGGCAACCAAAGTGGAGCATCGGGCGGATTTGGCAACCACCATACCGCTGATGTCGATCGCCCCTCCCGAGGGATTGAACAGCTCGATGAATTCATCCGCGGCGCCGCCGGGCCCGCGCGGGCGGAACTCGCTGATGACGATGTGGTCGAGCGGGGTCGGCGGGGTGTCGGGGG